>MHHG01000044.1 GCA_001805965.1 Omnitrophica WOR_2 bacterium RIFOXYA2_FULL_38_17
TGCAGTTTCACTTGCCGGCTATTTAAAAGAGAACGGGGTCAACAAGGGGGATAGGGTCGCTATCCTTATGGAGAACAGGCCGGAATTTGTGTGGTCATTTCTATCCATAATGTATCTGGGGGCAGTTGCAGTTTCCTTGGATATCCAATATCCCGCCGCGCAAATAAAAAAGCTTATATTCCATTGCGGGGCAAAAGCCATTATTACCCAGGACTCTTTATACAAGCTGGCTGATAAGGCAGGCGTAAAACTTTGCGTGGTCGCGGATAATAAAAGCTTTGTAAAGAAATTGAAAGCTTACCGTGATGATGCAGGGCCTTATGCTGGATCCATTGATGATAATGACCTTGCTGCGCTTTTCTATACTTCCGGAACGACGGGAGTTCCCAAGGCGGTCATGCTTACACATAAGAACCTGCTTTCAAATGTCGAGGCTATTGCCGGGCTCAACATTGCGGATGAAAAAGATATTATATTATCGGTCCTTCCCTTGCATCACACATATGCATTTACAAGCACGCTTTTATTGCCTCTGTATTTAGGGGGGGCGATATCATACCCCAAGAGCTTATTATCAACAGATATCCTGGAATGCATAAAGAAAACAAAGACCACTATCTTCATTGGCGTCCCGCAGATATTTTCTTTGATGCACGCGTCCATTAAAGAAAAGATCCAGGCGAAGGGGCGGGCGGCAAAGTTTGTTCTTGGCGGTGTAGGCACGGCATTTTTGTTCTTGCGCGACAGATCAAAGGTCAATGCTTTAAAAGGGCTGTACTCGGCGGTGCATAAAAAATTCGGCAACAGCCTAAGGTTCATGGTCTCAGGGGGAGCGAGGCTTGACCCTGTAGTTGCGAAAGATTTTTACAGCTGGGGATTTGATCTGCTTGAGGGATACGGGCTGACGGAGACGTCCCCTGTGGTTTCCCTTTCAACCCCCGGGAATATCAAGTTCGGGTATGTTGGGCGTGCTTTGCCCGGGGTCGAGGTCAGGGTATGCGATGTTAAAGAGGACGGGATAGGAGAGGTCGCTGTAAGGGGCCCGAATATAATGGCGGGATATTATAAGCTCAAGGATGAGACGGATAAAGTTATACGTGATGGATGGTTCTATACGGGGGACCGAGGGTCTATTGATAAAGATGGGTTCATTAAGCTCTGGGGAAGAAAGAGCGAAGGGATAGTCCTTAGCAATGGTGAGAATATCGACCCTGAAGAGATCGAGGGCTGGTACAGCAAGTCGCCTTATGTAAAAGAGATCGCTGTTTTTGCGAACGTGTCGGCAATGTCAGTGGGCTCAACGCAGCTGGCTGCGGTCGTAGTTATCGACGAAGAATATTTCAGGAAGAAAAAAGAGACAAATGTCAGAAAGAGATTAAAGTGGGAGTTCGAGAATATATCTGCCGAGCTTCCGACGTATAAGAGGCTTAAGGGTTTTGAGATCAGTAAAGAGCCGCTTGAAAGGACACGGCTGGGCAAGATCATACGCTATAAGCTGGCGGATATCTATCAGTCCCTTAAGGTACAGGGCAAGGAGGTTGCGGTAGATGGCATCGACTCGGTCTGCCTCTCTTCGGTCTCAAAAGGCGCGCTTAAGATACTTTCACAGATGGTAGGAAGAGAGGTCGGGCAGAAAGACCATCTCGAGATCGACCTCGGGCTTGATTCATTGGGCAGGATGGAAGTGTTCATGACGATACAGAACAACCTCAAGATCGAGCTTAATGATGACCAGGCGATGGAGTTCTTTATGTCGAGCACTGTCGGCGAGCTTCTTGAAAAGCTGGAAAAATATCATGCCCCGGGCAGAGAGGTCCCGGCGGATATTGAAGAAGAGGTTTCGTGGAACGAGATATTAAGGGAGGACCCTCCGCAAGCAGTGCTTAAAAAGATCAATGTTAAGAATGTGGGGGCCATTGTTAAACTGTTAAATTTACTTCTGGTATTGTTGCTGAAAATGATCTTCAAAGTGTTTTTTCTTATGCGCGTTGAGGGAAAGGAAAATATAAAAGATGGCCCGTATCTGATATGCCCTAACCATGCGTCTTTTTTGGATGGCCCGATAATAGCATGCGCCCTGCCGTTTAAGGTATTGTTAAATACGTTTTTTCTTGGGGACAGCAAATATTTAGACCGTTTCCCGCTAAGGTATTTTATCAGGGGCATGAGGCTTATCCCTATAGAGTTCACTTATAATATGGTAAATGCGCTTAGGTGCTGTTCTTATGTCCTGAGGAAATCCAGAACAGTCTGTGTTTTTCCGCAAGGCGAAAGGTCGATAGATGGAGGCATCGGTGTTATAAGAAGAGGGATAGGGATCCTTATCAAAGAGGCGAATGTTGAGGTGGTTCCGGTGATAATTGACGGCTCTTTTAAGGCCTGGCCAAGGTTAAAAACGTTCCCGCGGCTAAGCAGGATCAGGGTGAAATTCGCGAAACCATGCCTGCCGTCAGGCCTGGCTCATGGCGAAAAAATATCTGATCTCTCGACGGATGATATCGTTGAGGGCCTGAGAAAGAAGCTTGTTGACCTGAAGGAAAGCATGTAGGGTTTTAAGATGTTTTTATTTTGAATGACTGATATTTGCCTTGTTGGGAGCAAGATTTAAAAATTTGTAAACAATTGGTATTAATATAGTTGCAACAAATTTCCTGCTGTGATTATTAAAAATTTCCTTCTTTTTGTGTTTGACTTAGAAACGATGACATGATACTATCGCATATATATTATTATATATAATATTAATTATATTCATTATATTTGTATCTAACATAACTGCCCGGAGAAATTTTTATGAAAAAAGAAAAGCTTGTGCTTAAAAAGATCTTTCCTACCTTGGCCTCAGCGATCAGTACCTTGTTGGGTAATAAAGAGATATTGTTCCCGTACATGGTGATTTGTTTTATCCAGCTTTTTTCCCTTGAGTTCCTGAACATTGTTCACAGGGCGCCGCTTAATTCCTTTTTTGCCCCGGTCATCAGAAAATTGTATGGAGAGATATACCTTCATTATCCGCTGAATTTCACTTTGCTTCCGCAATTGTTCCAATATGTGCAGATTGTTTTTTATGTTCTTGTCAGCACGTTCCTTGTTGCAGTTGCTATCAAAGCGGTAGTTGAGCTCGAGAGCGGGAATGAAAAGGGCCTGGATTTTGGCTCTCTTGTAAAAAAGACCCTGTCATCTTATGTGAGCCTTGTTCTTGCGGCTTTGGTTGTCCTCGCCGTTATCTTGCTTTCGTTCAAGCTGTTCGATAAGGTTTATGCAAGGGCAGTTCTGATAAGCGCGACCGGCGGCATCAAGTTCGCTATTAAGGCCGTGATAATTTACGGCAAACCGTTCTTCTATTTATTGCTTAACGCGATCGCGACCGTATTGTTCGCTTATGTTGTCCCTATTATTGTCGTCGATAAAAAGAAGATATTTGCGGCGATCTGGGAGAACTTTAAGCTGCTGTTCAAGTCGCCATGGTTCACGTTCTGCATTGTTGCGATCCCATATCTGTTCCTGGTCCCGGGGCTGCTTTTAAAATATATTAATTTTCTCGGGAATGATTACCCTGAAGTGAAGTTCTGGCTGCTTGTAATCGATGTGCTGGTCATGGTCGCAATAGATGCCGTTGTTTATACTTCATTGACTATTTTCTACATTATGAAGAAGGGAGAGAGCAAATGAAAAAGGCCCTACTGATATTTTTGGTCATACTGCTTTTGCCTGTGCTGGTAATTGGCGTCATTAACCGCAACGATGATTATTCCGCCGAGAGATCTCTCTGGAAATTAAATAAACAATATCACGAGATAGCAAAAGACCCTAAGGCTGCGCCCCCGGCATCTTTTGACGGACTGATCGCTAAATACGGGAAGTTCGTAAAAAGATATAATGCCTCAAAGGTGGTCCCTATCGCAAGGATATATATCGGAAGGGTCTATGCTGTCAGGGGCGACTATAAGGCTGCCCGAAAGGTCTTTGAAGAGGTTATAGGCGAAAATGCGAACAATATGATAATGATCTCTATGGCATATAAGCATATTATCCAGACATTTGCTGCCGAAGAGGATTTTGTGAATGTTGTCAAGATATATGAAGAGATAAAAAAGAATTACCCTCTGACAGAGATCGGTATCAGGGCGCCTTTGGATATTGCAAGGATGTATGCTGTCCGTAAAGAAGAGCTCAGAAAGACCGCTGCAATAAATTCAGCGCTTACTTATTATAAAGAGCTTTTAAAGAAAGATATGGAGCCGATAGCCAAGATGATGATCATGAGGTTTGAGTCAGAATGTTATTTTGCTTTGGGGATGTGGAAAGAAGGGGTTGATACGTTAAGGGATATCTTGATCGGTTTTCCTGAAACGGAATATTTGACCGTTGCGAGGGCAAGGTGGTTAATATCGACGATAAATGCCATGTCGGCAGGCAGGCTGAAAAATTATGACAGGCCGGTTGAGATATATAGTGAGTTTGTGCAAAAGTACCCTGAGCATCCTTATCGCCAGGTTTTTGAGCAGGTTATTGCAAAGATAAAAGAGGCTAAGGCCAAGAGCAGTGAGGCGGCACAAAGTAAATAATGGTACTATCAAGATCGTTTTTAGAAGATTTATCAAAAGAGGAATTTCTCGAAAAAGTAAATGGTGTTTGTTCGTTGGTTGATGATATCAATGATGAGGAGGGATTGCTGTTGAGCTCGCTTCAAAAGACCATGAAGCTTTTCGGGGCTCGCAGGGGTTCGATCTTTATATATGACGAAGAGAAACAGAGCCTTGGCATGAAGGCTTCCTTTGGGATTGAAATGTCGGATCAGGATGTACTGGAAAAGGCCCTGGGGTCCGGCATTGTCGGAAAGGTCGCGGAGTTAAAGAGGCCTATTATCGTCGGGAATATATCCAAAGACAAACGTTTTAAGGACTTTAAGGCAAGGAAAAGCTATAAAACGCCTTCCTTTTTATGTTCTCCTTTGATCATTAAAGATGAGCTAGTCGGCGTAATATGCCTTGCGGACAAAGAGTCAGATGATATGTTCTATGATAACGAGCTGACCCTTATTGATTTTTTGGCAAGCCAGATAGCCCTGAACTATAAGCGGGTCAATCTGTATAAGAAGTTTGATTCTATGGTCGATGAATCAAATGAGTTGAAAAGCCGGCTTGGACAAATAGATACAGAAAAGAAGACCCTTAAAAAGCAGATACGTGTTCAGGAAAAATTTGCAAGTATAGGAAAGCTGGCCGGAGGTATTGCGCATGAATTTAATAACCCCCTGGACGGTGTTTTACGCTATACAAATCTATGCCTTGAGAATACCAAAGATGATGAAGTTGTCAGGGGATATCTTCTTGAAATAAAGCACGGGCTAAATAGAATGGTTGATATTGTCAGGAGCCTTATAGCCTGCTCAAGAAACGAGCTGCTGGGAAACGAGAAGATCGAGTTCAAGTCGGCAGTTAGCAACTCGATAAAGAATGTCAGGCCTGAAATATTTAATAAAGATATTGCTATTATCGAAGAAATAGCTGATGATATTCCGATTCTTCCTAATTTTGGATTGGAAAGGGTTTTTGACAATCTTCTTAGGAACGCTATTTATGCTGTTGAAAATAAAGGCCAGATCAAGATCAGGGCAGCTGTGACTGACGGAGTGCTCGAGATAGTTGTTAGCGACACCGGCAGGGGGATACCGGAAAAGGATATAAAGAGCATATTTGAGCCGTTCTTTACGACTAAGGATATAAGCAAAGGTTGCGGCCTGGGGTTGACGATAGTTGATGAGGTGGTCAAAAGCTATAATGGACGTATAAATGTGGAAAGTACCATATCCGAGGGCACTGTTTTCACAATTGAGATACCGGTAGAGGGGAATAATGGATAAGATCAACAAGAACGAGTTTAAGCTTTTGATAGTGGACGATGAGCCGCTTATCAGGGAGTCTCTATACGAGATATTCAGGATCGAGGGATACAATGTCCAGATGGCAGCTACCGCTGAAGATGCATTGCAGATAATGAAGAAGGTGGTGTTCGATATTGTTGTGACTGATTTCAAGCTTCCTTTAATGTCGGGCCTGGACCTGCTGCTGAGGATAAAGGAGCAGTATGAAAAGACAGAAGTGATCCTTATGACGGGATATGGCTCTATAGGGACGGCCGTTGATGCGATGAAGAAGGGCGCGTATGATTATATCACCAAGCCGATCAATGATAATGAGATCAAGATAATCATCGATAAGATAATCGATAAAAAGAAGATAATCCTCGAGAATGAAGAGCTTAAAAGGATACTTGCACAGGAGAGGCGCAGTTCATTCGGCATGCTGATAGGCGGCAGTGAAAAAATGCAGAAGGTGTATCACATGATAGATTCTGTTGCCAGCACGAACGCAACTATACTGATCACCGGCGAGAGCGGTACAGGCAAGGGTGTGCTTGCAAGAGCGCTTCATGATGCTGACCTTTCAAGGGCTGATAAGCCGTTTGTTGAGGTAAGCTGCGGGGCTTTGACCGAGACATTATTAGAGAGCGAATTATTTGGCCATGTAAAAGGCGCATTTACCGGTGCGATCAAGGACAAGGAAGGCCGTTTTGAATTTGCAAAAGGAGGGACCATTTTCCTTGATGAAATTGATGCTTTTTCCCCGAATTTGCAGGTTAAGCTTCTAAAGGTCTTGCAGGACGGAATTTTTGAGAGGGTCGGGGATAATATCACAAGAAAAGCTGATGCAAGGATCATCGTCGCGACTAATCAGCATCTAACCGACCTTGTGGAAAAAGGCGAGTTCAGGGAGGATTTGTATTACAGGGTCAATGTTATCGCGATTCAAATGCCGCCTTTGAGGGGGCGTGATACTGACGTCGAGGCTTTAATGGAGCATTTTAGGGAAAAGTATTGCAGCATCAACAAAAAAAATATCAAAGGATTTTCTGAAGATGTAATAAAAGTGTTTAAGGATTATCAGTGGCCAGGCAATGTGCGTGAGTTGGAAAATGCCGTTGAAGGCTCGGTTATCATGGCTAAAGGAAACATCATTGAGCTTGGCGACGTTATTGGATTAAGTAAGTTTATCAAGGACGGTGAATCTAATGGCCAGGTCAAGGTTGGTGATCTTTTGAAAAAAGCGGTTGAAGAACCTGAAAAAGAACATATAATATCTGTTCTTGACAGATGTGGATGGAACCGCAGTAATGCTGCTGTAGCTCTGGGTATAAATCGTACGACTTTATACAACAAAATGAAGAAGTATGGATTATTGAATTTAAAAAAATAATGGCCGTTGTTTGCCATGACAATTGGTGAACGGCCTTGTTTGTTTATTTCGGGGGAAAGATGGATAAAATATCAAAGAGTGTCTTTTCGCACAAGAGCTGGGATATTTTGTGCAAGGTCAGGGATGCTTTAAAAGTTAATGTTTATATCGTTGATTGCAGAGGGAATATAGTGATTTCACCTGAGAAAAGGCGTTATGGCGGCTGCATTCTTCTGGATCCGGCAATGGGTTTCGTTCTTCAGGATGATGATAGTTCTCTGTCAGTCAGGTCGCAATTTGGCGGTAAATATTTTGAGCTGCGGAACCGTTTTAATCTGCATTGTTTCGGGCTGCCTGTTTACTCTGATGACCTAGAGATAGGGAATGTTATTCTGGGGCCGGTAGTGATAAATAAGAGATTAAGTCCTGAGAGATATGTTTCATTGTCTAAAGAGTATGGCCTGGATGCTTCATGTTTGATAAGCAATATTAATGATATAAGGGTCGTTTCCAATATGGATGTCAGCTCAATGCTGGGGCTTATTGATGCAATTGCCGCAAATAATATTGCCCTGAGCATTGTTGGGTATGATCATGTTTTTGGGAAGGCAGACAGGATCGGGAAAGAAGTTGATGCTAATTTTAAAGGGTTCCTTAAGGGTATCCTGAAGTTTGCAAATGTTGAGTGCGGCTCAATTATGGCGCTTGATAAAGATGGCGAGCAGTTGACCGTTAAGGCTGTTGAAGGAATGGACAATTGTATTGTTGGGCAAAGCGTCAGGATGGGTAATGGCATCGCGGGAATAGCTGCAAGTGAGAGAGAGACATTCTTGATAGGATCAAAAAGTGAGGATAATCGAATTGCTCACTTATTAAAAAGAAGTGATATAAAGCGGTCACTGGTTTTACCGCTGCTTGATGAAGACAGGGTTTGCGGCGTTTTGAACCTTCATACTAAAAGGTCATCAGACCTGATATCCGCAAATCTGGACAGTATTAATTATTTTTCTGAACTATTCGCAAGATCCGCATAACTGCAATCTGCAGGCAATAGATAATAGGATATAGGCCAAAGATCAAAAGGCAGCAGGTTATAAATCCCAGATCCGAAATATCAAATATTAAAAACCAAATACCAAATAACAAATACCAAATAAATTCCAACATTTTAAGATCAATGGGGCAGGTGCTTTTTTGTTTGATCTCTTTCCTGGCTGTAAATTTCAAATCATGAAAATTCTTCATAAATAACAGATCACAGATAAGTTCTGATGTAAGAATAAATGTTCTTTATTGCTTGGGATTTGGGGTTTTTTATCGTGTGATCATTAATGTAAATCGCTTGTTTTTATACAGACATTTTAATGGGATAGGGATTTAAAAAGTAAAAATATTGCTTGAAATGCGGAACATACACCTTATAATAAGCATATGCTCAAAATAAAGGCTGAGTACATATGAGCATATGCTCAAAGTAACATAAGCGATAAATGCAAATTCTTGGGGGAGAAAAATGCAAAAAGGTCGAAGAAAAAAAGTACGTTATATACAAAAGATGCCGCAAACATCGCAGTTTTCACCGAGGGGCAAACCGGGACGTCCCGACGAAGTTGAGCTGAAGATCGACGAATATGAAGCGATAAAGCTGGCTGACTATCAGGGCTATGACCAGTCGCAAGGCGCACAGATCATGGGCATCTCAAGGCCTAGTTTTGGCAGGATATTGCGCAATGGCAGAAAAATTATTGCTGATGCTTTGGTAAATGGAAAAATTATAAGGATCAGGATCGGTGATGTTCAGGTTGGTGTAAGGCAAAAGAACATGCCGTTAAAGAATGATATTGTTAGCGAGGATATGCTGATAGAGGAAACAATAAGGAAAAGCATTATCAAGTTTACAGCAAGAAAGAGCGAAATAAGCAATCCTGTCCAGCCGTTAACGCAGAAAGTATCCCAGTAAAGACTGATTTTGTATCAAATTTTCTCCTCTTTATCAACTTCCTATAATATACGTTATGTTAACTAGACAAATAGTGAAATATGGCTGTAAGCCTAGTTTTATTATGCATTTACGCTATTATTTTATTTCCTGTGGAAAACATGCCTCAAACTTACTTCTAATATAACAGTTTTACTATCCGTTGCCCTTTTTTACATTTTTATACATTTGTTGATATATATCTTGTTTTTGTATAGTTAATAGTTTGTAGCTTGTGGGTTTTAACTTGAATGGTTAAGGTTAAAGTTGATTGGAATATTAGGGGAAATGTTCTGTTGTTTTAATAATAATTAAAAAGAGGCCCCCCCTTTTTTTTCTTGTGAATACTTAAGGGAGGGTCTTATATTTTTATATGTTTTTAAAATGCTTAGAAATCAACCTTAACCGGGTTTTGAAGTTCCATTGACATGGCTTCAACGGTTTGTACATCAATTTCAATTAATGAAAAATTGGGGTCTTTTGGGCCATCAAAATATTGTCTTAAATTTGGCACATTGTTCCAGAGCAGTTCTTTTTTTGCCAGAACATCGCTTTGTTTGGCTTTTCCGGAAAGCCTGCAAAATGACATTTTTCTATCAACGAAGCACATTTCAACTAGGGGGTTTATTTTTATCTGTTCCAATGTCCTTGAACCTGGAACCAATGCAACAAGAAGATTGTTGTTATCAGCATTGTAGTAAGGTGCTAAAGGACGAACCCTGGGCTGGCTTCCTTCAACTGTTGAAAAAAGGCAATAGCCTGAATCACTGATAATGTCTAAAATATCATCTTTTGTCATGACCTCTCCTTTGGATATATTAAGGATTTCTTTTGAATTTTGCAGTTCCAATTGAATCTTTATTGGTAACTGAAATGATTTCCGCGGCAATTGAAATAGCGATTTCTTCTGGTGTTTGAGCTCCGATATCTATGCCTACAGGTATTTTGATCTTCTTTAAATATTTCTGGTCAACACCTTCTTTTTTTAATTGAGCAAGAAATTTTGTACGTTTGAGCTTGCTTGATATTACTCCGATGTATGCTGCGTTCGACCTTACTACAGCTTTCAAGCAATCATAATCAAATTCGTGGCCATGCGTAACTATTATAATGAAAGTGTTTTGATCAATAGGAAGTTTTGCTAAATATTTTGCCTGATCAGAGAAAATTACCTTATCTATATGCGGAAATCGTTTTTTTCTTGAAAATTCTTTTCGTGCATCTATTACAGAAACTTCAAAATTCAGCATTTTCCCTATCGCAGAAAGTGGCAGGGCAATATGGCCGCCACCGCAAATAACAAGCTTGTTCTTCTTTGTAAAAGGTTCAATAAAGACCTTTATCTGGCCACCGCAGATCGGCTGGCCTTTTTTGCCCAAAAGATCATATGTAAAGAGAGTTGATCTTTTTTGTTTTATGGCTTTTAGGCACTCTTCCCGGGCTTTTTTTTCATTAGAGCCCCCTCCGATCGTTCCAAACAAGGAGCCATCTTCAAGCACGATCATTTTAGCGCCTGTTTTTCTTGGAGTGCCTTTTCCAGTAGTTTCAACTACAGTGGCAAAAGCAAAACTTCTGCCCTTTTGAGCAGCTTCAAAAGCCTTAATTAAAAGTTCATTATCCATAATAAAAAAAAGGGGGGACAGTCCCCAATCGGGGACTGTCCCCTTTAGTTATCTTTATTTTACAACGTATGCCCTGATGATCTTTTGATCTTCAACAGGTTTGTCACCTCTGCCAACTTGGGTATTTTCAATGGCATCAACAGCTTCATAGCCGCTAATAACTTCGCCGAAAATGGTGTGTTTCATGTTTAGCCATGGTGTTGGTACTGTGGTAATAAAGAATTGGCTTCCGTTAGTGTTAGGTCCTGCGTTAGCCATAGCAAGAAGGCCTTTTTTGTCAAAAGTCACTTTCTGGGTGACTTCGTCCTTGAATTTTCCTCCCCAAAGGCTTTCCCCTCCCCTTCCTGTTCCTGTGGGGTCTCCACCCTGGATCATGAAATTCTTTATGACCCTGTGAAAGATTATTCCATCATAGTAGCCTTTTTCGATAAGGCCGAGGAAGTTTTCGCAGGTTTTTGGAGCAATACTTGTGAACAGCTGTATTTCTATATCGCCTTGGTTGGTTTCCAGAATTACCTTTGTAGTATCTGACATTGTAATATCTCCTTCTTGAGCTTTAGCGTTAAAAATTGTTATGTTTGATATTAGTAGCAGAGCAAAAATAATTAATAATAATTTTTTGATCATTTTATTTCTCCCTTTGTTTGATTTAGATAACATTGAAATGTCGCTAAAAATTATTTTCCTCATTTTGTTTTGGTTCGGCAAATGGATCCGGGGGTAAAGAAAGGAATTCTGTCTCTTCTTCATCATTATCATCATCAGATTCATCGTAATTTGGGTCTTCAGCAGGCTCTTCAGGTTGTTCTGACGGAGAGGTGTTCTCAATAGATTCAAAAATGTCTTCTTTGGAGATTTTAGTTCCTGTTTTATCACCAGAGCGTTTTTCGCCTGCAGATGCTTTTTTTGATGGTGTCGAGTCATATGTGCTGCTATGGTCTGCAGGCTTTGCAAGCTCTTCAAAGATCTTCATTTTAGGATTAGCAGGCTTTTCTTTAGTCTCATCCTGAGGGGCTATCGGAGAAGTTGTTTTAGTAAAGGCCCTTTCAGATAATGGTTCGGGTGCTTCCGGAAATGTCGACACTTCAATAGGTTCTTCCTCAATTGAGGCTACGGGCAAAGGAATATCTCCTTCAGAAGGGCTTTCTTCAATCATTTCTTCCGGGAGAGATTCAGCAGCAGGCTCGGATCTCTCAGTCTCCGGCGATGTCATCTGAACAGAAACTTCATTATCGGGCATCAATGAAGATTCTTCAATTTCGGGATTTTTAATTGCTTCCTCTGCTGTATCTTGGGTATCTAAGTTTATATCCGGCGTCACGTCGGCAGAAGCTTCCAGGGAAGGCGCTTCTAAGGGAGGCTCTGCCTTTTCCTCTTGTGGAGTGTCGGGCACAACTGGCTTTGCAGCAGGTTTATTTTCAGCTTGAACACTATTATCTTGTTGATATGCGGCTGGACCATGTGTATGAGAAATAACCTGTTCTAAAGTAGCTTCGATAACAGGGATATCGTCAACATGTAATTCTTGTACAACAGGATCATAAGGGTTTTCTTCGGGAATAGCTTCAGAAGGCAATGGCTCAAATTCGGGATCAGTTACATTAATGTTTCTTTCAAGCAAAGAATTCTTTTCTTCAAGATGGACTATCTGGGTTTTATAGCTTTCATTCTCAGCGTTAAGTGAATTTAATTTAACCTGAATATTGCGGGTTTTTTCCTTTGTATTGTTAAGCTCAGATTCCAGAAGAGATTTTATTTTCTCAAATTCTTTTCTGTTCTGTGTTTCGTTCTGTATCTGTTTTTTTGTGTTTTCAAGTTCAGCCGATTTTTCTTCAAACAATGCCTGGAGTTTATCATACTTCTCTCTTAGCTCATTTGTTTTATCAGATGTTTCGGATTGTGCAGGCGGTTGTGCGGGAGCATATATCTGTGGCTCTTCATTAAAAGGATCTGTTGCTCCCTGGATTTGAGGCATTTCAAAAGATGGGCTTGTTTTTAAAGAGGCTGTTCCGGTTAAGGGTCCCTCATCTTTGGGGGCTTCGCTATTGTCTTCGTCCGGGATGCTGAAATTGTCAGTTAAGTGTAATTGGTCACGAAGAGCCGCCATTTGATCTTTATCGCCTGAAGAGTCGGTTGAAACAGCATCATCAATTTTCTTCTTTCCAAATTTGCTTTTTAGCGCATTTATCTCAGGTATCTTGGGGATTTTAAGGCCTTTGAGCTTTTCTGTAAGTTCGCCTAACTTTGCTGTTATTGCAGTTAAAGGGCTGCTTTTTACTTTTGAAACAACCTGACCATCTTCTGTTAATGCTGGGCCTGCCAATATTTGTTCAGGTGGCGGCGGGGGCATTATTGATTCATCCGGTTCTTGGGTGGGGGATATCACGCCAAGAATATCCTCGGGCTCAAGTTTCTCTACAGCAAATATTGAATCGGCCTCTTTGTCGTTCTTAATGATCCAGAATATTCCACCCAGACCTGCTATGACGATTATTAAAATAACAATAAATCCGCCCAAGGTTAGCCTCCCTTACGTTTTATTAAAAATTAATATTTTACAAATAATGTTTTGAAAATATATAATGATCGTATGATTTCCTGTATTCTTTTGTCAGCCGGTTTTAGTTCACGCTTTGGCTCGCCAAAGGCTTTGGCAAAGCTCAACGGAGAAACTGTGATCGAGCATATTCAAAGATCTCTTCTTAACACTTTAATAGAAGAAATAATAATAGTATTAGGCAACAAAGCTGATAAGATCGAACCGTTTGTATTAAACCATAAAAGAGTTAAGTTTGTCTACAATAAAGATAATAATTTTAGCCAGACGTCTTCATTCAAATGTGGATTAAACTGCATTTCTCAACAGTCAAAGGGCATGATGCTTTTACCGGTTGATTATCCCTTTATATCCAGCGCCACGTTACAAGCTATTACAGCGGAGTTTGATAAGAAAAGCCCTCTTATAATGATCCCGGCATATAAAGGCCAGAAGGGCCACCCTCCCCTATTTAGTTGTGAGCTAAAGAATGAATTTCTTCAACTGGGCAATGATGCCGGGTTAAACACAGTTGCAAATAATCATAGAGAAAATGTGAATATACTTAATGTCGATGACAAGGGTGTAATAATGAGCTTTAACACAAAAGAAGAATTTGAGAATTTAAAGGCACAGGCTAGTTAAGGTGTGTTCTTATTTAAATACCGCAACAACTGCTGTAAAATTAGCCCTTATGTAGCCATTTCCAATCAGTTTCTGGGCAGGTAGTTTCTTCCAGTAACCAGTAGCGTCTGTCTTAATATCGGTAATGACATCGCCGCCGAGTATGGCAGCTTCACGCTTTATTTTATCCATGACATTGTCTATACTTTGCCTTCTTTCAGCGTTAACGGTGACAATTCCTATGATCTCATGAGGTTTGTCAATGGATTCAAGATAGACCACATCATTAATAGACGTTTTTGATGGGTAGTAATTGGTGGTGATATCTTTTGAATCAACTCGATATAAGCTGCACGCGGAAAATATAATTGTTATTGCAATTAGAACTACTGGTAAAATTAGGGAAATGGTTTTTTTCATGATCTTTGCCTTTTTTAGTGAAAGATTGGTTATCTAAATATCGTTTAGCTCTTGCTCTTTTAAAGCTTTAATGACTTTATCAGGAGTAAAGGGGAGTTCTTTTAAGCGAATTCCAACAGCGTCGAACACTGCATTTGCTATTGCCGCTGCTGTCGGAAGTAAAGCTGCTTCTCCCATTCCTTTTGCTCCATAAGGACCCTGAGGGTCTTTTGTTTCAATAAATATTGATTCCATTTTCGGGATATTGACGGATCTAGGGACTTTATAGTTTGTAAAATTCGAGTTCATTACTTTCCCATTCTGCATTTTGAGGTCTTCAAAAAAGGTGTAGCCCAGACCCATGATCAGCGATCCTTCTATCTGGCCTTCCACTGACTGGGGATTAATTGCTTTGCCGATGTCATGTGCATCCCATAATTTAAGGACAGATATCTCACCAGTATCTTTGTTGACCTCTACTTCAGCGACTTGAGCCTCAAATCCGTAGCTGCCAGAAACGTTGCCCTCTCCTGTTCTGAAATCTATAGGAGTTGTCTTTGGATTGTAGCTCCCTCTTCCGATAATTTGTTTTCCGTAATTAAATGAATAACAAAGCTCAAGTGCTTTAGAAAAAGACATTACCACTGAACCGCTATCTTTATTTATAACTTCTTCTGCCTGAATGTCAAGAATTTCAGCATCTAACTTATGTTCATCGGCAACTATCTCAAGTATTTGTTTTTTTGCATCTTTTGCCGCATTTAAGGTTGCGTTCCCTGATATGAATGTCACCCTGCTTGCAAAACTTCCCGTGTCAAAAGGCGTGATCTCAGTATCGGCAGAGGTACATTTTATCCTGTTGAAATCCACTCCAAGCTCATGCGCGGCTATTTGCGATAGAACGGTATTTGAGCCTTGCCCAGTATCTGCGGCACCTGTAAATAGATAAACCGACCCGTCTTCCTCGATCTTTATGATCGAGCCTGCTGATTCGTGGGATTTGTACATTTTTGAACCCATAACGTCGGCAGCAATACCTATGCCTATGCCTCTGCATAAATTTGACTGTTTTCTGTATTTTTTCTTCCAGCCGCTGGCTTCAGTGACTTTTTCAATGCATTCCCGCAGCCCGTTGCTTGATATTATCATTTTATTGGTCGTAACCATATTCGGCCCGGTAATGTTCTTTAGGCGGAACTCTATTGGGTCCATTTCGATCCCGTCGGCAAGCATGTCCATATGAGATTCGATCGAGAAGCCTGACTGAACCCCTCCGAAGCCTCTTATGGCGCCACTGATCGGGGTATTGGTGTAGACCCTGTAGCCTGATATCTTTAAATTCTTAATATTGTAAACCATGAATATTCTCATGGTCGCAGCTGCAAGTACGGTCGGGCCGTAACTGCAGTATGCGCCTCCGTCTGCTATGACCTCTCCGGTAACGGCCATTAATGTCCCGTCTTTTTTAACTCCAGACTTTAATTTGTATATCATATTGTGTTTGCGCCTTGAAAAAGAGAATTCTTCTTCTCTGGTATAACACATTTTTACCGGGAGGCCAGAGGCCTTTTTTGATAACAGGCATGCTGCAAAATCCATAGGTAGCATTTCCAGCTTACCGCCAAACCCGCCACCGGAGGCCATTTTGATAACTCGAATATTGTTGAGCTCCATTTTTAAACATTTCGCAAGAGCTTCACGCACCTTGAAAGGAGCCTGATGTGATATCCAGAGAGTTATCTTTTTTGAAAATTCTTCCCACTGTCCGATGCAAACATGGGGCTCCATGCAGGCATGTACAGCTGATTGGCTGTAAAAAATATCCTCCCTTACATAATCTGATTCTCTTAAAGCCCTTTCACAGTTCCCGAAATTGACCGGCAGGATAAGCCCTATATTGTTCCTGACATGGCTGTGGATTGACGGCGCTGATGGCTTCATAGCTTCTTGTGCGTCAAAGACAGCCGGAAGTATCTCGTATTCAACATCGATTAATTTTACGGCTTCAACAGCGGTCTCTTCATTAATTGCGGCAACAGCCCCGATCTCGTCACCTATATACCTTACTTTTTCCGACTCGAATGGCATCTGGTCCACTGTATGGGGAAAGAAGAATTCGTTTGAGCCGAACTTGATCTTGTGTGTGTCAGCCGCAGTCACAATAGCTTTCACCCCAGTCAGTTTTTCAGCTTTTGAAGTATCAATATTTTTTATTATTGCATGAGGATGCGGGCTGCGTATCATTTTCCCATAAAGCATGTTCGGCAGATTAATGTCGTACGTGAACTTTGTCTGTCCTGTAACGAGCCCCCTGCCATCAATGCGCGGGACATTTTTACCGACGGGGTTTAAAAATATATTAATATTTCTGTTGTCTTCCATTATTATGCCATTTTCTTAGCGGCTGTATCAACAGCTTCAAATATTTTCTGATAACATGCGCACCTGCACAAATTGCCGTCCAAAGATCTTTTGATCTCTTCGTGTGAAGGCTTTGGGTTATTGTCCAGCAGTGCTTTCGATGACATTATCATTCCGGGGGTACAAAAACCGCATTGAACTGCGCCTTTGTCCAGGAAGGCCTGCTGTATTGGATGAAGTTCATCACCTGACGAGAGCCCTTCAATTGTTTCCACTGAAGCTCCGTCACAATCGCATGCCATGGTGATGCATGATAATGCTGATCGGCCGTTAATTATTACGGTGCATGAACCGCATTCGGCTTCATCACAGCTTGATTTTGTCCCGGTTAATTTTAAATGGTCCCTGATCACTTCGAGAAGCGTTTCGTTCCCGTTGAGGTCAAGTTCCTGCTGCTTGCTGTTTAATGTTAGCTTTATTCTCATTTTACTTTAAGGCCTTTTATGATTTGCTTAACCGCGTTTTTAATGCTTATCTTGAACATATGCTTTTGATAGTCATTGATAAATTTTTCAAAAAGATCATTATCAATATTATTCAAAGAGCTTTCTGCGACCCCATCTGAAGCCTTTTGTCCATTCAAAAACTCTTCAAGCATCCTGTCTCTTTGTGGGAATGAATTCGTTGTATTCAAAACCACTTTTGTATTGGAGAAAGATCCCGATCTGAGATCTGTCCTGATACATAAAGCCCCTAAAGGTATGCCTATGGCAGATGATTTGGTGAACCTTTGGTATGAGCAGGATGAACCAGGCTTGTGTTTTATTGTGATGCTTGTAAGTATATCTTCAGTTTTGGCAGAATTTAAAAAGAATTCCTCAGCTGATATTGATTGGGGCTTGTTGTTTTTGCCGGTAAAGTTCAGAGTTGCTTCAAGCGCGATCAAGACCGCCGGCAGCTCTGTCCACGTGTACCTGCAGGCAATGTTCCCTCCGATAGTTGCCATGTTCCTTATTTGGGTCGTACCGATCGTGCTGCAGGCATTTTTCAGGACAGAAAGATTGTCTTTCAGATAAGAACTTTCAAATATTTCAGTAATCGTCGCCATTGAATTTATAGTTAATACGTCCTTTGACAAAACCAAGCCCTTGAGCGCATCGATGCCTTTTAAGCTGATCAGATTGGCATTCGTTTTTCGCCCGGCTCTTTTGGAGGCCTTAAGGTTATTTACAACAAAAGTCCCGCCAGCCAGAAGCTTAACGCTCTCCAGCGAAGAATAAAGCTCCGCAGCTTCTTTAACTGTTTTGGGCCTGTAAAATTTAATCGGGTTTATTAACATATTATAATTCTCAAACACATACAGCATGCCGGTAATCTTAATTATTCAATATGGTGAAAAACTGTTCGGCTCAACGAACGGTCTCCTGCCTCAAGGCAGGAGCTGCGTCCGAATTTCACCTAATAGTTTTTCACCATATTGAATGTTAAATATCTATCAGCTTTGTACTGTTAACTCAGGCAAAATATTTTCTTTTAGCTTAAAGCTTACAGCTTATGGCCTGCTTAAAGTTTATTTCTCAATATTCTCTTCATTCAACGCAACCTCAACAACCGCCATGTCCCATCCGTGTGAAGCTATTTCTTTTTTGACTTCGTCCTTTGTTTTGTTCTCAAACATGTTTTTGTTCTTTTCAAGGAATGATCTCAGGATGTTCAAGTTAAATTCCTGATGCTTGCTAAGTCGCCATTTCATTTCTTTTAATTCAGGCATCTTGTTGACAAAGTAGGCTATTAATCCGAACGCAAGCGGCAATAATAAAACTGACAAAGAGCTGTAGAAATAAAAAGGCTTAACGCTTCCAAACAGGTATTCTGCGGTGTTCCAGAACACATCAAACAGATAATGTCCGATGATCACGGGAATGATACCGTAGCGGAGATAAACGAATGCCAAAAAGAACCCTAAGCAGGATACCTCAATGCCTCTGAACCACATTGGGAAAACAGGATATCCGCTATGAGAAAAACCCCAGATTAGCGACGATACTATAGCAGCCGCTATTGTGCTGTTGAAAAGCTTTTTGCCCCAGCTTATAGCAAATAGACGGTACATAAGCTCCTCGCTGACGCTGGCTTTATATCCGATGGTAAAGGCGGCAATGAACGGCAGGTAGGCGGTAGTAAGCTGGGTCATCCACCCGAAATCCGACCATACGCCCCAGTATGTCTGGCCTATCTTGAACAATAAAGCCTGTAATCCGAGAAGTATTATGCAGATAAAATAACCTAATACGATCAGGTCGAAAACTTCGCGCGAAAAGAAAGTCGTTCTTATGTAATAAAGAAAAGAGCCGCTGGGCTTATTGTTTAACTGCTCGTAATGAATGCATTCTCCGGACAGGCTCGGCATTAAAATAGCAACTGTTAGAAATAAAGAGCCCATTATTGTATTTATTATCAGTCTGAACAAATAAGAATCAAATGGCGACGTTGTGCTGTAATGAATGAGGATGGATTGGTACTGATTTAAGTTAGCTATCAACGATAATGAAAAAGAGATCATCATGACCCATATATAGAATCTCTTTGTCGTGTGCATTGATAAATGGTTGTGTTTAGCGGCCAGAAAATAAATTGAAGCTATGAACAGGATATAATAGATCAACCTGACAATTGTTAAAATGTTTTTGCCTGTTACCTGTTTTTTTGCAAGGGCCCTGCCATATTTTTCAGGCGCTTCAAAAACGTTCTTGGAAAAGGATAGCATTTCTTCGCCGGATACAACTGTTCCTATCAGAAGCTTCCCGGTGCCGGAATCTTTCTCATCGCTCCAGGGGATGCTAACGCTGTTCTTTTCCCAGGAAAAGGCATAATCAGTCCGGTTGTCGAGCTTAAACTCATGGTCACCCTTTATTTTATATTCATCGGGATTGAAGTTATAAACAGATCTTAAGAACTCGACCGATCTTTCCTTTGCCTGTTCTTTGGTTATTGTTTCTCTTTTTGCCATGCTGTCTATTTCATGAGAAAAAGAGACAATCTCTCCGGAGGAGGAGCTTATAGCGAACTTGTAGGCTTCCTTCTCCCCTTCTTTAAAGAAGCGTACTGACCAGTAGAACATATCGATATTATGCTCTTTAATGAATTCCTTCATTCTGGCAAATCCGAGATTCTTTTGCAGGTATTGACTCGTGCTGTTTTTTACTCCGAATACTGCTGCATTGCTGAAATCAGAGGGGTTGACACCAAGTTCACCCAGGTAGTTTTTTGCAATTTGAACGGCCTTTGGTCTATCGACAGACAGTTTTACAAATGCAAGCTGAGGGTAGCTTAGCTTGAACCATATTGCCAGGCTTATAAGCGAAAGTAAAAAAAACGAGAATTGTGATTTTTTAGTCAGGCGCATTGGCTTTAAATTTTATCTTATAAAAGGTTGACAACTTCTTTGGGTAGCCTTTTGAGTTCTTGAGTCCCAAGCACTTTTATCGACCATCTTAACAGCTTGAGTTTCCTGCTTAGTTTTGGATCAGGTTCTGTGACTTTCTCCAAACGCTTTCTTGATAAGAACAGGATGTTCCTTAAAGTATTGAAAACTACCCTTGCTTCTCTCGGCCTGTTGCTTCCTTCTTTGATTAATGTGTCTAGGCTGCTGGCAGCCAACTCATTTACGATAGAATTATAATGGTTCAGCTTCTGGATCAATGAAGGTATCATTGAATTGTAATACCTGTAGCGGTCCATTCGGCACAGGGCGAACATGATCTCTACCTGAACAAAGGGTGAATCCGTTCTGTTTAGCCTTCTAAGCAGGAACTTCTCAATTATCTTTTTTTCTCTTGAGACGACCTCGGTGGCAAAATTATTGTTAAATACCCTTACGGCGGCAGCAGTTTTATAAGAACTTAAATTATCGTCCTTGATCATTTCGATCAGTATTTCCTGGGGAAGCTCGGCATACTTCTGGCTGTAGCTATCAAGGAGCATTCTGTCGTCAAAGACAGAATATGTTATTGATTTGCCATCAGTAATGATCTGCCCTGAAAGCTCACTAGGCTCAATTTCCTGGCAGAAGGCATAATTGGATAATGTCAGGATAAAGAAAGCCAATAATAATGTTAAATGATCTTTGTTCATTTATTATATTGCATCCAATGAAATATCAATAGATCTCGGGCTATGCGTCAAGGACCCGATAGATATGCGGTCAACTCCGGTCTTGGCAATTGACTGGACGTTCCTCAAGGAAACCCCTCCGGATGCTTCCAGAAGAGGCTTTTTTATTTTCATTTTTTTTCTGATATCTACGGCTTTTTTCAGCTGCCTGGTTGTCATATTATCCAGCAATATCAAATCCGGCTTTGCTTCAAGGGCCTGCATGAATTGGTCAAGAGTATCCACTTCAACCTGGATCTGTTTATTTGTTCTTTTTCTTATGAGCCTTACTGCTTCCTGAATGGATATCTCAGGGTGGCATGCGTGCCTGTGATTGTCTTTTATAAGGGCCATATCATATAGGCCGAACCTGTGATTGGTCCCTCCTCCGCATTTTACCGCATATTTTTCAAGGTTCCTCAGCCCAGGCGTTGTTTTTCTGGTGTCGAGTATCTTTGCTTTATAAGGGGCGGCTTTTTCAACAAACTCATGAGTATATGTAGCAACTCCTGATAGAAATCCTAAAAAGTTCAGGGCGGTCCTTTCTACGGTAAATATCGCCCTTGTTTTACCTTCGATCTTTGCTATTTTGGTGTTTTTGGGGACCAGGTCACCGTCTTTATGGTAAAAGGTGATCTTCATTTCCGGATCGAGCTCATGAAAGGCTTCTTGTGCTAATTTTGATCCGCAGATAACACCCTTTTCCTTAAATATTATGTAAGCGGCTGACTTATCTTTTGCAGAAATGAGAAAATCAGTGGTAATATCCTTGCTGCCAATGTCCTCTTTAAGCGCTTTTTTTACAATGTCTTTAATAATTGCTGGCCCCTTTTTAATATTTATCTTAATCTTAATTTATGTAATTATAGGCTTGAGACAAGGTTCTTTCAAGCATTTGTATCATTTTTATTGATTGTGGAAGATGTTTATAATATCTTGCCAAATAGTCTTTAAGAGCCGGCCCTGCAGGCATATTAAGTTCAATTTATACTTTCTTTAATGCCTGGTTGATATCTTCAATGATGTCATCAATATTCTCAATCCCTATTGATAGCCTTATGAAGTCAGGTGTTGTTCCGGTTGCAAGCTGTTCTTTCTCGGAAAGTTGCTGGTGAGTTGTGCTTGCTGGATGTATGGCCAATGTTTTTGCATCTCCTATGTTCGCAAGATGGGATATCAATTCAAGCGAGTTAATGAATTTCTTGCCCGCAGCAGCCCCGCCTTTGATGCCAAAGCCTATTACGGCACCGGCTCCCTTCGGAAGATATTTATCAGCTTTTTGCTTTTCAGGGCTTGAATCAAGCCCGGGATAATTTACCCAGGTTACCTTCTTATGTCCTTCAAGGAAATTAGCGACCTGTAAGGCGTTCTCTGTATGCCTCGGCATTCTTAAATGAAGGGTTTCTAATCCTTGCAGAAAAAGGAATGCATTGAACGGCGACATTGACGGGCCTAAGTCTCTAAGAAGCAATAATCTGGCTTTTGTAATGTAAGCTAATTTACCAAGTTCTTTTGAAAAATCAAGGTCGTGATAACTTGCATCAGGGCCTGCAATAGTGGGGTATTTTCCGCTTTTCCAGTCAAAGTTGCCTGAATCAACGATAAGCCCTCCTATTGATGTCCCGTGTCCGCCAATGAACTTGGTTGCCGAGTATACGACGATATCAACGCCGTGCTCTATCGGCCTGAGAATGTATGGTGAGACGGTATTATCAAGGATCAAGGGAAGTCCTTTTTTATGCGCGATCTGTGCCAGTGCTTCTATATCAGTTACATTTAGTTTAGGATTACCGATAGATTCAGCATAAATTGCTTTTGTCTTGGGCGTAATTGCTTTCTCAAATGCACTCAGGTCATCGGAGGGTACAAAGTTTACCTTTATGCCGAAACGCTTAAAAGTGTATCTGAATAAAGTATAGGTCCCGCCATAAAGGTTATCAGCAGAAACGATCTCGTCGCCTGCCTGTGCGATATTAAGCAATGCGAGAGAGATCGCTGCCTGTCCGCTTGCCGTTGCGAGGGCGCCTATGCCGCCATCGATAGCGGCTATTCTTTTCTCTAGGACATCCGTTGTCGGGTTCATTATTCGAGTATAAATATTGCCGGCTTCTTTCAGGGCGAAAAGATTTGCTGCATGGTCAGTATCCCTAAAAACGTATGAAGTTGTTTGGTATATTGGGACGGCTCTTGCGCCTGTTGCGGTGTCCGGAGTTTGCCCGCCGTGCAGGCAGGTTGTATCTATGTTAACTTTTTTAATATTTTTTGACATCATATTCTCCTTTCTCATCTTTATTATCAAAGATGGAGAGATCAAGATCCGATACTTCTTCGAGGTCTATATATTGTTTTTTTATCCTGGCCAAGCTGTTATAAATGTTTGATTTAACGTTGTAGCCGGGTATGTTCTTTTCTATCTCCTTGAGCAGGTCTTTCATGTATTTTCTTTTTGAATCCTTGCCAAAAGGGCATTTGCATAATTGATTGGGCAATTCATATTCTTTGGCGTAGGTCTTTATCATGTCCTCCTCAACAAGGCACATCGGCCTGATAATTGATATCTTTCCCTTGAACATGGGCTGCTTGGGATTCATGGTCGAGATATCGCCATTGCAGAACTGGTTTAAGAGTACGGTCTCGACAATATCATCCTTGTGATGGCCTAAGGCCAGCTTGTTGCAGTTAAGTTCGTCAGCTATTTCGAACAGGGCCTTTCTCTTGTTCCAGGAGCACCAGAAACAGGTCGTTTGTTTGTTCTCATCAAGGACCTTTACGTTCCTGAAAACATGTTTGACACCGAGCTTCTCGAATATATCTGTTAGGACTTTATCGTGCATGCATCCGCCGCATGAAAAGTCTGTTTTTATGTGTGCACAATAAATCTCGAATTTTATCGGGGCCCAGGCCTGTATCTGCTTTAGGAAATAAAGCAGGGTCAGGCTGTCTTTCCCGCCAGATACAGCGATAAGGATCCTGTCGCCGTCTTCGATTAGCTGGTGAAGGTTGATCGCTTTGCCTATTCTTCCATTTATCTGGCTGGCTGTTTTTGTGAAATTTCTCATTTTTAAATATCTCTTTTTCGGGAAGCTATTCTTGAACAAAAGATCCCGATCTCGTATAAAATCAATAAAGGTACTGCCATTAAGCATTGTGTTACAACATCAGGCGGGGTGATCAGCGCCGCGACAATAAATATGAGCACGATCGCTATTTTCCGGTTATCTGACAAAAAGTCCGGGGTGATCAGCCCCAGCTTTGTCAAGAAAAGAATAACGATCGGGAGCTCAAAAGACAGTCCAAAGCTTAATGTCAGCATTCCGATAAATGAAATATATTTGCTTAGTGTTATCATCGGCACTAGCGATTCTGACCCGAACCCAAGCAGGAATTTGAGCCCGATTGGAACGATCGCGAAATAACCGAAGCATGCACCGGCAATAAAAAGCACAAAGGAAACCGGGCCATAGATAAAAATATATTTCTTCTCGTTCTCTTGAAGCCCGGAGGAAATGAAGTTCCATGCTTGGTAAAAAACAAAAGGTGAAGCCAGCAATAAGCCTGCTAGCAAGGCGATCAGAACATTAGAAACAAAGGCCTCCTGAGGGGCGATAAAGACTATTTTACCGATCGGCCTGATAAGCCCTTCAATGAACGCATTTGCAAATGAAAAAGAAAAGCACGTGGTGATAAGAACAGCTATGATTGACTTGATCAGTACGCCCCTGAATTCGTCTAGATGCTCAGTAAATGACAACTCTTTGTGTTCGTTCATAATGGAGATATAGACTATTTATTAATTGTAAGATATTTTCTGTCCTCGCTCATCGGCAAGCCTCACTTCGCTTAAACAGCAAATATTTACCGGATCTTCTTGTTCTGAAATTTGTTCCTTTTTCATGTTTAAATAAAAGAAGTTGTAAATTCTGGGAACTGAAAAAATAATTAACCTAACCAAACTTTAGCAACACTCTTTTAATTTACAGCCTAATAATATTTGAATAATTATACCTATTATTCAGGATTGGGCAATTGATTTATTCTAGGCTGCTGATGACATCTTTAAGTTCTTTGATGTTGAGATCTATCGTTTCAAGGCGGGCCTTTTCCTTCTCAATTACTTCTGCCGGAGCGTTGTTAACGAACTTTTCATTATTGAGGCGAGTTGAGAGGCTTGATGATGCATTTTGCTGCTGCTCTATCTGAGCTAGGATCTTTTTCTTTTCCTGCTCAATATCCAGCAAGTCGCCAAGAGGAACGATGCACTTGATGTTCTCAACAACTGCCACTGCATTGTTCTTTGCACTTTCCAGTTCTTTGGAGATCATCAATGACTTGGCCTTGGCAAGGGCTTTGATGATCGATGAATTTATTTCGATCAGGTCAATGCTTTCTTCGGATGTCGTGACCAAAATGCATTTGATCATTTCATTGGGTTTTATTTTCCACTGCGAGCGGATGTTCCTTATTGAGGTTATCAGATCGATCAGTGTCTGCATTGAGCTGAGGGTTTTAGCGCTGTCAATGTTCTCAATGTCCTTTGGCCAGGACTGAATGCTTAACGGGTCCTCGCCTTCCTTAATAATGCTCCAGATCTCTTCGGTAACAAAAGGCATGAACGGGTGAATGAACTTAAGGGAATTCTCCAGGATCTTGACGGCAACGTTCTGCACTGTTGTGTCCTGCCACTGGTCTTTAATGATCTCTAGGTACCAGTCGCAAAAATTGTTCCAGAAGAACTCGTAAATGTGCGATTCAGCCTCGGAATATTTATAATCTTCGATGGCAGCCCCGACTTGCTTCAATGTTTCGAAGTATTTGGCGATGATCCAGCGGGTTGGTAGAGCAACAGTTTCGCTAGCTGAGGTTTTTCCCAGGTCAAAGTCAGGGTCAATTTCCTTTGCGTTCATCAGGATCAGTCTTGAGGCGTTCCAGATCTTGTTGGCGAAGTTCCTTCCGATCTCGAATTTTTCTTTTGAAATAAAAAGGTCCTGCCCTGAATTCATTATCAAGCTGAACCGAAGCGCGTCAGCCCCGTACTCGCTGATTATTTCAAGCGGGTCAAGTGCGTTGCCTAGGGATTTGGACATCTTCCTGCCTTTGGCATCGCGCACGGTGCCGTGCAAATAAACATCCGAAAAAGGAATATCCCCCATGAACTCAATGCCGGCCATTATCATTCTGGCTACCCAGAAGAAAATGATCTCGGGCGCGGTGAACAAGGATGAGGTCGGGTAAAAGTATTTGAGGTCCTCATTCTCCTGTGGCCAGTCAAGGGTCGCAAAAGGCCAGAGCCAGGATGAGAACCACGTGTCCATAACGTCAGGGTCCTGCCTTAATTTGGACGAACTGCATTTGGGGCATTTTTCAGGGTCTTGTGAAGAAGCAATGATCTCGTTACAATCCTGGCAATACCAAATAGGGATCCTGTGCCCCCACCAGATCTGACGGGAAATACACCAGTCGCGGATGTTCTCCATCCAGTTCATGTAAACTTTGGTCCATCTTTGCGGGTGGAATTTGATCTTCCCGTTGTTGACTGCTTCAATCGCAGGCTCAGCCAAAGGCTTCATCTTGACGAACCATTGCCTTGATAAATAAGGCTCAACGACAGTGCTGCAGCGGTAGCAATGCCCTACTGAATGAGAATGCGTGTCAATCCGGACAAGAAGGTCCAGTTCTTTCAGTTCTTGCACTATTAGCTTGCGCGCCTCAAAGCGGTCAAGCCCGTTGAACTTGCCGCCGAGTTTATTGATGCGGCCGTCAGGGTGCATTACATTGATGAATTCAAGGTCGTGGCGCTTGCCTATTTCAAAGTCATTAGGGTCGTGCGCAGGGGTTACCTTTACAGCTCCGGTACCGAATTGGGTATCAACAAATTCGTCAGCGATTATCTCTATCTCCCTTTCGATCAAAGGCAGAATGGCCTTTTTGCCTATAAGGGCTTTGTACCTGTCATCGTTAGGATTTACTGCAATTGCGGTGTCCCCGAGCATTGTTTCCGGACGCGTCGTAGCAACGATAATATGTTCTTTAGGGTTGTCCCTGTAGGGGTATTTAATGTGGTAGAGATGGCCTTGTGTCTCCTGGTGCTCGGCCTCTTCATCTGAGAGCGCAGTGTGGCACCTCGGGCACCAGTTAATGATACGCTCACCCTGATAGATCAGACCTTTTTCGTAAAGCCTGATAAAAACTGTTTTGACTGCTTCTGAATATCCTTCGTCCATTGTAAAGCGTGTCCTCTGCCAGTCGCAGGATGAACCGAGCTTCTTAAGCTGATGGATGATCGTGTTGCCGTATTCTTTCTTCCATTCCCAAAGCCTTTTTAAAAATGCATCTCTCCCCACGTCCTGACGGCTCTTGCCCTCTTTTGCCAGCTGCTTTTCAACAACGTTCTGCGTGGCTATTCCAGCGTGGTCAGTCCCTGGCATCCACAAGGTCTCGAAGCCTTTCATTCTTTTGTAACGGATGATAATGTCCTGCAAAGTGTTGTTCAGGGCATGGCCCATGTGAAGGATGCCGGTAACGTTCGGAGGCGGAATGACGATCGTGTAGGGCTCTTTGTCAGGATTGGCCTTTGCCGAGAAAGTATTATTCTCTTGCCAATACTTGCACCACTTTTCATCAATGTTTATAAAATCAAATCTTTTGGATAGTTCTTTCATTATTATTTCACTTTTGTTCTTTTGAACGATCAAACTTATGAAGAATACCTGATGTTAGCGAACTTGAGCCCCTGCCTGTTGGTGAAGGGTGAGTGAGCGTTATCAGCTGTTCTTTGTTGTCAAATGTTTGTCTAATAGGAAGCTGTCACCTGTTTTTGTACAATAAAATCTTTTTGATAAAATTTTCAGTTTTGTTTTTAAGATAATCAAACGATAAGGAATAGCTGATATTAGCGAACTAAAGCCCGAAGGGTGAGTGAGCGTTATCAGTTATTCTTTGTCGTAAATGTTTGTGTAATTGGGATTTGGCCCCTATTTTTTGTCGTTAAATGTTCAACAAATTAAAGATCGTATCAGTGATATTTTCAATTAGGACGGATACTTGCTCATTACGCTCACTCACCCTTCGGGCTCCAGTTCGCTTAAATGAACAAGTATCCATCTTATTAGAGGTGTTACTTCTTCTGATCTTTTAATAATTTATATTCGATGCTGTCTATCAGTGCTTCCCAGCTTGCTTCGATTATGTTTTCATGTACGCCGACGGTTGTCCAGGAATCCTTTTCGTCCTGAGACTCGATCAGCACGCGGACTTTCGCCGCTGTACCGCTTGTTGTATCAAGAACGCGTACTTTATAATCCCTTAAATGCATGTGCTCCAGATTTGGATAGAACTTGCTTAAAGCGTTTCTTAAAGCCTTGTCAAGGGCATCTACAGGGCCATCACCTTCGGAGGCGGAAAACAATTCTTCATTATTTACAGCCAGTCTAATGGAGGCCTCAGCAAATATCTTTCCGTCAAAACGTTTTTCTGTAGAAACTTTAAAGCCTTCAAGCTTAAAGAACGGTTTGTATTTTTTTAGCGACCTTTTCATAAAAAGCTCAAAAGACGCATCTGCGGCTTCATATTGATATCCCTGGTGTTCCTTTATCTGCAGATCTTTTAAAAGCTTCATTGCCTCCGGCGATTTTTTATCAAGATGCAAGTTCATCTGAGCCGCTTTCATGACAAAAGGCATTTTTCCAGCCAGTTCGGAAGTAATGAACCTCCTGTGGTTGCCTACAATGGCCGGGTCGCAGTGTTCATAAGCAAGGTTGTTCTTTATCATTGCATCAATATGAACGCCGCCTTTATGGGCAAATGCCGAATGTCCGACAAAAGCGGAATTGTCAGGTAATTTAAAATTGCTTATCTCGCTGATATAGTATGCAGTGCTCATTAGGCTGCTGATGCTTTTTTCCGGCACAGATTTAAGGTGCATTTTTGTATGAAGGATCGCGATAATGCTTGAAAGGTTTGCGTTACCGCATCTTTCACCGATGCCATTGAAAGTCCCCTGTACTTGCGTGCAGCCTGCTTCAACAGCTGCGATGCTGTTCGCAACCCCAAGTCCCAGGTCATTGTGGGCATGTATCCCAAGAGGCACGGTCACCTTATCTTTTATCTCGATGATGATCCTTTTGATATCCTCAGGCAATGTCCCGCCATTGGTGTCGCAAAGAACAACAAAATCAGCTTTTGCCCGCTGTGCTTCGAGAATAGTTCTCAGCGCATATTCCGGGTTGCTTTTATAAGCATCAAAAAAGTGTTCAGCGTCATAAAAGACCTCTTTTTTCTTATTCTTAAGAAAGCTGACAGAATCATAGATCATGTTCAGGTTTTCTGCCAGCGTCGTCTTAATTACCGCGGTCACATGAAGGTCCCAGCTTTTACCGAAGATAGTCACATTATCAGTACTTGCCTTGACTAATTCGCACAGATTGATATCTTCGCCAGGTTTTATGTTCGCCCTTCTCGTGGATCCGAAAGCAGCAATAGTCGCATTTTTAAGTTTTTTTCCCTTGAATGCCTTGAAGAACACCTTATCTTTCGGATTGGAGCCCGGCCAGCCGCCTTCGATGTAATGTACTCCAAAATCATCAAGCTTGTTGGCTATTTTGATCTTATCGTTGACAGAGAAAGATATCCCTTCAGTTTGCGAGCCGTCCCTTAATGTCGTATCAAAGATTATTATTTTCGACATCATATTCTCCTGTGTTAGATCTTGTCTAATTGAAAGGCCTTATGTAAAATCTTGACAGCTTCATCAGTTTGTTTTTGGTCAATGATGCAAGAGATACTGATCTCAGAAGTCGATATCATGTCAATGTTGATCTTGTTCTTTGCAAGTGCTTGGAACATCTTTGCTGCGATACCGTGGTGAGATCTCATTCCTGAGCCGACTATCGAGATCCTGGAGATATTCTTGTCTGTAAGTATTTCTCCGGCACGGATCTTTTTCGCGATCTTGGTCGTTGCATCAAGAGCTTTATTGAAATCAGATGTCGGGATTGTAAAGGAAATATCTGTCAATTTTGTATGGCTGACGTTCTGTACGATAATATCAACATTTGCGCCTGATTTTGAAATTTCCGTGAAGATCTGTGCAGCTATTCCAGGCTGGTCCGGAACTGAACAAATTGTTATCTTTGACTCTTTTTTATTGCTTGTTACGCCCCTGACGGATATTTCCTCTAATTTCTCATCTTTTTTTACTATCATTGTCCCTTCCTCCTTAGAAAAACTTGAACGTACATGAATAGGTATATTAAATCTTTTAGCTACTTCAATAGACCGTGCCTGCATGACCTGTGCACCTAATGAAGCCATTTCGAGCATCTCATCAAAAGTGATATTTTGTATCTTTCTAGCCTGCTTTACAACTCGTGGATCTGTCGTGTATATTCCTTTTACATCCGTGAATATTTCACAGACATTTGCTTTAAGTGCAACTGCGAGTGCAACTGCCGTAAGGTCAGATCCGCCTCTTCCGAGTGTTGTGATCTCATCTTCGTCTGATACTCCCTGAAATCCTGCAACAATAACTATCTTGTTCTGTTTAAGGGCCGCTTTAATCCTTTTTCCGCAGATAGTTTCAATTCTTGCTTTCGTGTGCGAGCTGTCAGTCTTTATTCCAACCTGGTTACCGGTAAAAGAGATCGCATCATGCCCAAGTTCTTTGACCGCCATTGCTAAAAGTGCGCAAGAGATCTGTTCGCCGGTGGACATAAGCATGTCCATTTCTCTCTCTGACGGGTTTTTTGTGATATTAAAGGCCAGCTCTTCAAGCTCATCTGTCGTATCGCCTAAAGCGGAGACTACGACGACGACATTATTATTCTTTGTTTTTGTCTCAAATATCCTTTTTGCAACAGTTTTGATCCTGTCCACATTCGCGACAGAGGATCCTCCAAATTTTTGAACTATAATATGTTTTTTCATGTTTTGCCTCTTATAAGAATTTATTGATAAAATGGTCCATCATATCTTCGCCGTTCTCAAACTTAACGCCCTTTTGTTGTGTTGATGTTTCAGAAAACTCAGTAGATCCATCATGAGCAATGCCTTTGCCGAACATGACAAATCCGACTGGCTCAGAGGAATGTGTTCTAAGCGATATTGGCGTTGCGTGATCAGACGCGACTAGAATGCGTACATTATCATGTTTACTGAAATTATTCAAGATAGTTCCGACCACATGCTTATCTATGTTCTCTATGGCATCAATTTTTGCATGAACATCACCGTTGTGGCCGGCTTCATCCGGGGCTTCAATATGAATAAAAACAAAATCATTCCTTTTTAAGGATTCTATCGCATATTCGGCCTTACCCAAATAATTTGTATCATAATAACCTGTAATTCCCGGCACGTCAATAATTTCCAGCCCGGCAAGCTTGCCGATGCCGTTAACTAGATCAACAGCAGAAATAATAGAACCCTTAACCCCGAATTTATCAGCGAACAATGGAAGGTTTGGCTTAGAGCCTTGCCCCCAAAGCCAGATCATATTAGCGGGATTTTCTCCAAGGTCAACACGCACATTATTTATGGGGTGTTGTTCGAATATCTCTTTTGACTGTTCCATCAGCCTAAGGAGCATTTTTGCCTCCGGGCCCTTTGGTAAATGCTGGTTAATATGTTTTCCTAGAATATCATGAGGCGGTGTGGTTTGGATCTTTAAGTAGTCAGCAGGGGCCCTTACTTTTAAAACAAGGATATGCCTGTAACTTTTACCTGGATAGAAAATGATCTCATTAAGGTTGATCTCTTCATTAAGAGAGTCTATTAATACAGCTGCCTCACTTGATGAAATATGTCCTGCGCTGTAATCGGACATTTTATCATCCATCACAGTCACAAGGTTGCAGCGGAATGCGACTTCATTTTTTTGCAGCTCAATGTTCATGTTAGCTGCTTCAAGTGCGGCCCTGCCGGACAAATAAATGCTCGGATCATATCCCAGCAATGACATGTTGCCTGTATCAGAGCCGGGCTTCATTTTTTCAGGTATTGTTCTGACCAGGCCTGTAATTCCGTTGCTAGCCAAAAAATCCATATTAGTGGTCCTTGCTACTTCAAGAGGTGTTTTGTTTCCGAGTTCCTCTAAAGGCCTGTCATGCATCCCATCTGGGACTATGAAGATATATTTCATGATCTGTCCTTTAATATTCCAATAAGCGCTTTGGAAATATCTTTTTTTGATGTTTTGTGTTCTATGAAATTATTCTTAGGGCCTAAAATATAACCGGTATATTTTCCGTTTTTAACGCTATTGGCTATAGCCAGGTCGCATTTTGACTTTGTAAAGAGGTCCTTCGTCTTGCTTACAGCCAGCTTCTCGTTCATTTTTGATTCTAATTTAAAGCCGACTAAAAAAGTCTCAGGGCATTTCTTTTTGATCAATGTGATTATTTTTTTGGTTGGGATCAGCTCCAAAGCAATGCTTTTCAGTTTTGAGCTGATCTTCACATTAAATTTCTTTTTGCATTTGTAATCAGAAACTGCAGCCGCGTGAACTATAATGTCATACTTTTTGTTTAGCTCTATCTTTATTAGGTCTAGAAACTCGTCGAAAAAACAGAATTTTATGATCTTTATGGTCTTGCCTGAAAGCGGCACAAGGACCGGGCCTTCTAACAGCGTCACTTTAGCACCATTCTCGGCAAAGTCCAAAGCTATTGTTTGGCCCATTTCGCCGGAAGACCGGTTGCTGATAATGCGCATGTCATCAACCGGCGTCCAGGTCGGCCCGCAGGTTATCAGTACTTTTTTGTTCTTTAGTGGGTTTTTAGAGTCCAATTTCATTGAGAATAGTTTTTAAATCGGCTTTCAATGTAACCGGATCTTTGATATTTTTAATTGCAATGTTGGGATCTTTTAAGCCGTGGCCGGTTAAAGTACAGACGATATTTCCAGAGAAGCTTTGAAAGTAACCGCTTTTTTGTAGCTTAATAATGCCTGCTACTGATGCTGCTGATGCAGGTTCTACAAATACTCCATCCTTTTGAGCCAGCAATTTATATGCTTCAATTATTTGATCATCTGTGACAGAGTCGATCAATCCTCCGGATTCATCCCGTGCGGCTTCGGCGGATTTCCAGCTTGCAGGATTGCCGATCCTGATAGCAGTTGCCAGTGTTTCAGGTTTTTCAACGATCCGTCCTTTTACTATCGGGGCCGCTCCAGCTGCCTGGAATCCGAGCATTTTAGGCAATTTGGAGGTCTTGCCGGACTCTTTATATTCCTTGTAACCTTTCCAGTAAGCAGTGATATTCCCTGCATTTCCTACGGGAATAGCATGGAACTCTGGAGCATCTTTAAGAGAATCGCAGATCTCAAAAGAAGCGGTTTTCTGCCCTTCTATACGATAAGGATTTAAAGAATTCACAAGAGCAATAGGATATTTTGAAGTTATTTCTTTGACTAAATTTAAAGCATCATCAAAGTTGCCTTGAACAGCTATTACTTGTGCATTATGGATCATGGCTTGCGCCAGTTTTCCCAATGCTATATTCCCATCAGGTATAAGGACTATGCACTTTAAGGAAGACCTTGCAGAATATGCAGCAGCAGATGCAGATGTGTTCCCTGTTGATGCGCACATGACGGCTTTTGCTCCCTCTTCTTTTGCTTTCGTGATCGCCATTGTCATGCCGCGATCCTTGAAAGAACCGGTAGGGTTCAAGCCCTCATACTTTAAAAAAACATTTAGGCCGATAATGTCTGACAAATATTCAGAAGGTATTAAAGGCGTGTTTCCCTCGTTGAGAGTAACGATATCTGTACTATCGTTTACAGGAAGGAATTCTCTATATTTATTGATTATACCTCTCCAGATCACCACAATTTCTCCATTCTGATGGCAACCGGAGTGCCCTTTACTGTAGAAAGTTTCTTGATCATTTTTAAGGCGATACGTAATTTTTTCTCGGATGTGTAATCAGTTAGCATTACAACCGGCACAGAAGATGTTTTGTTGTGAACTTTCTGAGTAACAGAGTTTATGCTAATTCCCTGCTTTCCAAGTATACCGGATATCTTTGATAATACTCCGGGCTTGTCCCCGGCCAAGAACCTGATATAGAATTTTGTTTCAACATCGTCGATGCTGCCTAGGCGTAATTTTGTATTCTCATCATAAAGGTTGCATATTAAGCGCCTGTCAGCACCTTTTGATGCATAATTTATAAGATCGCTAACAACACCTGAAGCTGCTGCCATTCTTCCTGCGCCTTCACCTGAGAGAAGTATTTTTCCAAGAGGGTCGGCATCGAGATATACCGCATTATATACGGAATTGATCGAAGCAAGCGGGTGATTATTCGATATTAGAGTTGGATGAACACGGGCTTCAATTTTGTTATTATGTTTTTTTGCGATCGCAAGAAGTTTTATTGTTAAATTGAGGCTTTTTGCATATTCAATATCGTCATGGGATATTTGGGTAATGCCTTCGGTATAAATATCTTTTACATTGAGGAATTTCCCGAAAGTAAGCTGAGCCAAGATAGCGAGCTTATGGGCAGAATCCATGCCGTTTATATCTAAAGTAGGATCGCTTTCAGCATACCCCAGCCTTTGAGCTTCTTTAAGGGCATCTTCAAATGAAAAATTTTTCTCTGTCATTTCTGAAAGAATAAAGTTGCAGGTTCCGTTTATTATCCCGTAAACAGCATTAAATTTGTTCCCTACGAGCCCCTCTGTGATGCTTTTTATGATCGGTATTCCTGCGCCCACAGATGATTCAAAATAAAGATGGCATTTGTTCTTTTGCGCTATCTTGAATAGCTCTTTGCCGTAGTTTGATATCAAGGCTTTATTTGCTGTAACAACATGTTTGCCGTTATTTAAGGAATTGACAACAATATCTTTAGCTGGTGACAATCCTCCAATAAGCTCAATTACAACGTCAATATCCTTATCATCAACGACATCATTTATATTTGTTGTAAGGAGGGTTTTATTAAGCCCCGTGGTATCTCTTTTTTTAATTTCAAGGTCACAGACCGTTTTTATGACAAATTCCGTGTTGAATCTGTTTTTTATAAAATTCTTTCTTTTCTGAAGCAGTTCAACTACTCCTGATCCAACAGTCCCGAATCCAATTAATCCAATAGTTATTTTATGCATTTCTGTTCTTTTCTTCTTTTATAAAAAATTCAATAAGTTTTGAGATCAAGAATTCTGCCTGCGGCTGAATATGTTCAAATTCAAACCTTGTTTCATATATCATATTTTTTACTTTTACGTGTGATTGAAGTATTTTGCCTTCCAGATAGGTTACATCGGACATGTAAGGGGTTTTAAGCTCTATGCCCATTTCAGTGCCTGGCTCGAACGCTTGAGAGGTAATAAAGCACATCCCTCCTAAGCTGATATTCTTTAGCTGTGTTATTTCGAATCTTTTCTCGGGAAGGTTCTTAATGAAATAAGAAAGGATAAAATTTTTGTTTATCCTTTTATATCTTCTGCGCTCTTCAAAACTGCCTTCACTCGGGTTATTCGGTTGATTATAAACCATAAAGATTCCTTTCTTATATGGTAAAAATATTTTTAAATATATCTAGGGTGCAAAAATCGGAGCGGCAGGGCTTGAACCTGCGACCTCTTGTACCCCATACAAGTGCGCTAGCCAACTGCGCTACGCTCCGTTTAAAGAATAAAGAGCTTCATAATAATAATCATATTATTATTCCAAACTCTATATAGCATACTATTACATTACAAAGATATAAACAAGGCATAATTATACAATATTCTATCTTTCATGCAAATAAAAAACGAACGAGTTATTTAATGCTTTTTAAAAGAATTCTAAATAGATATGGATGATAATTATGGCAGTTTAAAATAAAGCGATAGAGCTTTTTCAAAAAAGATAATAGCTTTTTTTATGGTTTTATACAATAGAAGCTTTGATTTTTACGCTAAATAGAAATACCTTATCCAAATATACGCTAAACATATTAATATAGATTGGATCATTAATGGGAATCCGTATGTGAAAAATTTAATAAAGCTGATGTGGCTGTTATTTTTGTCCCCGATCTTAGAAACTATTATGTTGGCAGAAGCCCCTATCAAAGTTCCATTGCCTCCAAGACAAGCGCCTAAGGCCAAAGACCACCATAAAGGATATGCTATTTGCGCTTGGACCAATGCAGGATCCACAATAGCTGCACTTTGGGAAAACTGAACAATAATCTCCTTTATGATAGGGATCATTGTTATTACGAATGGAATGTTATCTAAAAATGCAGAGATTAAGGCGCTTACACAAAGTATAATGGCACACATTAGGAATAAATTGTTGCCGGATAATGCCATTGCTGAATTTGCTAAAACCCCAAGAACGCCGTTATGCTCTAATCCTGCTATTACAATAAACAGTCCAATAAAGAAAAAGATCACAGCCCACTCTACTTTCATAAGTGTTTCATCGAT
>MHHG01000045.1 GCA_001805965.1 Omnitrophica WOR_2 bacterium RIFOXYA2_FULL_38_17
AATTATCTGTCGTATATCAGCCGGTACTTGACATGTCCGGTAAGACTGTAGCGGCTGAAGCTCTGGTTAGATGGAAGAACTGTGAATTAGGCAATGTTTTTCCGGATCAATTTATTCCTTTAGCAGAAGAAACAGGGATTATTATTCCAATAGGTGCATGGATAATGGAAACGGCATGTAAGCAAATAAAAAAATGGCAAGATATGTTTAAGATCCCATTAAGGATCATGATCAATGTTTCATCAAGGCAGTTCAGGGACAATGATATTGTTAAGACTATCAATGATTCGATAGCGAATAGTGGTATAGCTTATACTGATCTGGATGTGGAAATCACGGAAGGTTTGATCTTGGAGTATTCAGAAAAGATCGCATTGATCTTTGATGAGATCAACAAGTCGGGTATTAGCTTGTCAATTGATGATTTTGGTAAGGGGTATTCTGCTTTAAGCTATTTAAAGCACTATCCATTTAGCACGCTTAAGATCGACCGGTCCTTTGTTAATGATGTTCTTTCAAATAATGAGGATGCTGCTTTATGTACTGCTATCATTGGAATGGCGCACGGTTTAGGCTTGGAGGTTGTTGGGGAAGGGGTTGAAACTAAGGAACAGTTAGATTTTTTGAAGTTAAAAGATTGTGATTATGTTCAAGGATATTATTTTAGCAAGCCTTTGAATGTTGAAGATTTTACGAAGTATTTGAAAGATCAAAAGTCTGGAAAATAGCAGGTCTTAATTAATCTTGAATATATAAACAAACGGAATATAATACTTTAAACATTTCTAAAAACCTTAACTTCTGGGCTTTAAAAATGGATGAAATAATTCGTTGTCTATTAGTTGAAGACAATACTACAGATGCAAAGCTTATCGAGGTAATGCTTCGGCGTAGTATGCGCCAGGAATTTGAGCTTGTCTTGATCGATAATCTAGCCGATTCAATAGAGCATATTCAGAACAATAAAGTTGATGTTATTATCCTCGATCTTATCCTGCCTGACTCTAATGGGTTAGAAACATTTATAGCCTTGCAAGCCAAGAGTAATGATATTCCAACAATAATTCTATCCGGATTGGATGATAGGGAAATTGCCATAAGAGCTGTAAGTATGGGCGCTCAGGATTATATTGTCAAAGGTGATGTTGATGGCAGATTCCTGTCAAAATCTATCCTGTATTCAATCCAAAGAGTAAAATCTGAAAGAATTTTAAAAGAGAGAGAGAAAGAGAAACAGCTTGTCCTTGATAATATGGTAAGCGGTTATGCTATATATGAAATGCTCTTTGATAGTACGGGTTCAGGTTATGATTGCAGGATAAATGAAGTTAATCCTATGTTTATGAAGCTGATGAACTGTGCAGATCCTACGGGGAAAACCTTATTAGAGATAAATCCAAAATTAGACAGCTCCTGGATAAAGATATTCGAAGATGTTATTAATACCGGAGAGGCTTGTGATTTTGATAAGCCTGAGAATGGAAAATGGTGGCATTATAATATCTTTAAAGTGAAAAAAAATGAATTTGCTACTATCTTTCAGGATATTACTGCCAGAAAGAAGAATGAAGAAAAATTGAAGAAACTGTCAATGGCTGTTGAACAAAGTACGGCTTCAGTTTTCATAACTGATAAGAACGGGATTATTGAATATGTAAATCCAAGGTTTGTAGAAGTCTCTGGATATTCTCATGCTGAAGCTGTTGGCCAAAAGCCGAATATATTGAAATCCGGGTATACTGCAGAGGAACAATATAAAGACCTATGGGACACAATTTCTTCTGGTGAAGTGTGGCGCGGCGAGCTTTACAATAAAAGGAAAAATGGGGATTATTTCTGGGAGCATGTGACTGTTTCCTCAATTAAAGAGGATAATGGTGAAATAACACATTACGTTGCTGTTAAAGAGGATGTTACCATAAACAAAGAATATGAGAAAAAGATCGTAAGGCAGGCTAATTTTGATTCTCTTACAGAGCTTCCCAACAGGATGCTCGCAGTTGACCGCTTATCTCAGGCAATTTCAAGAGCGCAAAGAGAAAAAAAGCTTGTTATGGTCATGGTAATAGACCTGGATCAATTTAAGGTCGTTAACGATACTTTGGGCCATATGTTTGGCGATGAATTGCTTGTTGAGGCTGCCCGCAGGCTATTATTTGCAGTTAGAGGTACTGACACGGTTGCAAGGCTCGGAGGAGATGAGTTCTTAGTTATATTACCAGACCTTGATGATGTGAGAAATTCGGTAATGGTGGCTAACAAGATATTAGAATCATTTTCCTCGCCGTTCGTTTTAGATGGAAAGGAACATTTTGTGACTGCAAGTATCGGTATGACGGTTTTTCCTGAAGACGGGATCGACCCTTATGCTCTTTTAAGGAATGCTGATGCAGCTATGTATCGTGCAAAAGAAGATACGCGAAATACTTTTAGATTCTTTACTCCTGTAATGAATGAAAGAATTGTTGATAGGATGAATATTGAAAGTAGCCTGCGCCATGCTATTGAAAAGGATGAGCTGTTTTTGGTCTATCAGCCGCTCGTGGACATGTCCGGAAGGTTTGTCGGTACAGAGGCCCTGCTGAGATGGAATAATCCTGTGTCAGGGTTAGTTATGCCAGACAAGTTTATTTCTTTAGCTGAAGAAACGGGATTGATCGTTCCGATAGGAAATTGGGTCCTGGAAACTGCGTGTAAACAGGCGAAAGTCTGGATGGATGAAATGGGAGTGAAATTCAAGATATCTGTCAATGTTTCATCAAGACAGTTTAAAGGAAATGATATTGTCAAGTCGGTCATTGATAATCTTAGAGCTACCGGCCTTGAGCCGAGTTGCCTTGAGCTAGAAGTTACAGAGCGAATGTTGATCGAGGATGCGCCAAGGACCAGCAGGATACTTAATCAGTTAAATGAAGTTGGGGTAAGGCTTTCTATTGATGATTTTGGTACGGGATATTCTGCTTTGAGCTATTTGAAGAAATATCCGTTCCATACTCTTAAAATAGACAGGGCTTTTGTTCGTGATATTACGATTGATGTTGAGGATGCGGCGCTTTCTACTGCTATAATAGCAATGGCCCATAGCCTTGGCCTTGAAGTTATAGGCGAAGGTGTCGAGACAGAGGAGCAATTAGAGTTTTTACGTTTTAAAGGATGTGATTTCGTCCAGGGATTTTATTTTAGCAAGCCTTTAGTGCCTGTTGAGTTCTTGGATTTTGCGATGAATAACCTGAAGTAATTTTTAAAGCCCTATTAAACTTGTTTTTATGATTTTGTTTAATAGGGCTTTTCTTTGAATAAAAACTGGCGGAGAGGGAGAGATTCGAACTCTCGGTACATTTCTATACACACGCTTTCCAAGCGTGCGCCTTCAACCACTCGGCCACCTCTCCGGAAATACTTTAAAATAATGCAGGATTAATAACTTATAAAATTTAGGACAGGCTATTGGAGAAGCCTGTCCTAAAACGCTCTATTGAAAAGATGTGCTATTCAGCAACTATTGCATCAACAGGACATACATTAGCACAAGCGCCGCAATCTATGCAGGCGTCAGCATTGATCACATAAATATTCCCTTCACTGATACATTCTACTGGGCATTCTGGAAGGCATGTTCCGCAAGCGGTGCATTTGCTGGTAATTTTATGGGCCATTATTTACTCCTTTTTTGAGATTGATTTATAAATTAATAATAACACAAAAGATCATGTTAACAAGCTTAACGGTAAAAATTTAAATTTCAATAAAAATTTTAATTCTGTGTAAATGCATCAAACAGGAATAGTAGTGGTTCATTTTCGCGAAAGCATGATTCATCTATTGAGTAAAAATATTGGAAAAATCCTAAATATTCTGTATAATGCCCTTCAAATTGTTTAAATTAGGATTTTTATTAAGATTAATATATATGATCTAATGGGGTGTTTATGGATATTGAGAAGGCCTGGAACAGGGCATTAAAGAATACTGAAATAATCCGCGCAAGGATCAAATCTTTGAACTTATATGGTGATACACATGTGCCGTATGTGCTTTTGTCTGAAAGCACTATTAATATGGGTGATACTGTTGTAAGAACAGGTGAAGTTGTTGTGCAGAAGCCTTCCTTATTTGTCCCGCCGCTAAATCCTCAATTTAAAGGTTTTGACTTTCAGGAAGCACAGAACATAGGTGAGGATTCATTGATAAATTTTCTGATAGTCAGGGGAATTACTTTGCCATCTATGAGATATGACAATAAAACAAGCTCCTTGGACATTTATGAGGGCAGGCTGTCGGAAGCCATTAAATATTATGAGAAGAGCCTTCAAAGGAAAGAGAATATTAAGACCGGCCTTATTGCTGCCCCTGAAGATTGTTGGCAGATTTCATTGCTGATCTTTATTTGCTCTCAAATTTTAAAAGATGTTAATAGCGATATCAGAAAACTGCTGGATGATTACCGGAATAACTCCGGGGGAAAATAATTCCAGGCACACACTGTATTAATTGGGGGGAAACATGAAGAAGTTCTTACCGGCATTTATATTATTACTTATCTTAACCAGCTGTAATCCAGTTTTTGCTTCTGAAAAGAAGCCTTCTAGTGTTCCCGCTCTTAGAGGTGAGGATCTGATCGGGGAAATAAAAACAACAAGAACAGTTTTTGATAATGGGCTTACTGTTCTTGTTTCTGAGATCCCGACGAGCCCGTTCGCATCAGTTTTTGTTTTAGTAAAGACCGGTTCCGTTACAGAAGGTAAATATCTTGGGAGCGGTATCACTCATTTTGTAGAGCATATGCTTTTTAAGGGCACGGATAAAAGAGCGGTAGGAGAGATACCTGCGCAGGTGAATTCAGCCGGCGGAAGTATAAATGCGCAAACAGGAAAAGACCATACGATATATACGATAACACTTCCTTATGAGGAATTTGATGTCGCGCTTGATGTCCTGTCGGACATGATCGTTAATCCCCGGATGGGCTCGGAGGATATGGAGAAAGAAAGAAAGGTGATAATCGCTGAGATGAGGATGCATAAGGATAATCCGGAAAGGGAATTGGCGCGTATGTCTTTTGAGAATGTTTATAGGTTCCATCCTTATAAATATGAGATCATCGGAGAGGAATCTTTGTTCAGGAAGGTCTCGAATGAGGACATGAAAGATTATTATAAGACCCATTATTCCCCCAATAATATGATCCTTTCAATTGCTGGAAATGTAAAAACAGATGAAGTCATAGAAAAGGCCCAAAAGGCCTTTGAGAATTTTGAAAGGCAAAGATATATTCAAAGAAATGTGGCTCAAGAGCCGGAGCAGATAGGCGAAAGGCGCATGGAGATGGCGTATCCTGTGGCTGTAGCAAGAATGTCGGTCGGTTTTACCGGCGTCAGGCTTCTGGATAAGGACCTTTTTCCTCTGGATGTTCTTGCAATAATACTCGGATATGGAAGAAGTTCGCGATTGTACAGCAAGTTATATGATGAGAAAAATTTAGTTTATAGCATAAATTCGTCAAATTATACGCCTGTTGATAAGGGTGTATTTGAGGTCGAATGTGTTTTAGAGGAAAAGAATGCTGAGGAAACGATCGAAGAGATCGTTGGTGTGATCGAGACACTTAAGGAAAAAGGTATCAGCAAGAAGGAGCTCGAAAAAGCCAAGAGATGGGTTTTAAAGGATTATATTTTCGGGCGGCAACAGTCCTCGCAGTTGGCCGGTACAAATGCTTATGATGAGGCTTTTGCCGGTGATTACCAGTTCTCAAAGAGGTATGTTGAGGGCATAGAGAAAGTAACGACCGAAGATGTTTTGAGGGTTGCACGGGAATATTTAAATAGGGACAAAATGAGCGTTTCGATCCTTAAGCCTCAGATAGAAAAGGCGCAGGATGTTGTGGATTCACAGGAAGTAAAAGTCCCTCAAACAAACAAATATGTTTTGGATAATGGCATAACTGTCCTGTTAAGAGAAGACCACTCGTTTAACGTCGCAACTATAAGGGCTGCTTTTAACGGGGGATTACGCCAGGAACAAGAAGGCCTAAGAGGCATATCCAGCATGATGACAAGCTTGTGGACAAAAGGGACCAAGTCTTTCGGGTCAAGCAAGATCGCCGAGCTAAGCGAGTCATTAGGCATTGAGTATAATTCGTTCTCTGGAAGGAACAGTTTTGGGATAAGCCTGAGGTTCCTGCCGCAGGATCTTAATAAGGCGTTCGGGCTTTTTAAGGATACTATCAAGAGCCCGGTCTTCCCTGAGGAAGAAATGCCGCAGATCAAGGAAGGCATGAAGGCAAGCATACGTTCCAAGAAAGACAATATATACAGTTACGCTGATCAGGCTTTGAGAGAAGAGCTTTTTAAGGAAAACACTTTTAAATATGATTCATTGGGTACCGTTGAGACTTTGGATGCTATTAAAAGAGATGATATCCTTGGATTCTATGAAGGGTTCCTCAAAGGCGGCAACCTTGTGATCGCGGTGTTTGGTGACATCGACGAACAGCAGGTCCTTAAGGATATCAAAAGGGATTTTGGCTTTATAAATAAAGGAAGCGTTGACCTTAAATATACGTATGAAAAGGAGATGCCTGGGGCAAAGGAGAACGACCTCGAGCTGGACAAAAATGAGGCTATTGTATTGTTCGGATTTCAGGGGCCATTACTTGATGGTGAAGACAGGTTTGGGGTTGAGGTCTTAACTGAAATATTAGGGTCTTCTTTTAATGGCAGGATCTTTAATGTTGTAAGGGAACAGTTCGGCAAGGCATATACGCTGGGAGGAGATTATCTTCCAAGCAAAGATGCCGGGTATATAAGCCTCTATGTAAAAACTTCACCTGACAATGTTGAGAAGGTCAAGGGCCTGGTTTTAGGGCAGGTCAATGACCTTAGAATGAATGTTGTGAAGGATAAGGAGCTTTCGGACATTAAGATGCATTTAAAAGGGGTTTATAAAAGGAACCTGGAAACAAGCTATGATCTGAGCTTTGTAAGTTTGTTAGATCAGCTCTACGGATTTGGATATGATTATTATGAGAAATATGATGAAAGGATCAACGCTATTACGCCCGGCCAGATCAAGGAATTGGCCGTCAAATATTTGGAGCCAGAGAAAATGGCGGTTGTTACGGTAAGACCCAAAAAAGAAGAGGTTGTTAAATAGTTTAATGATAAGGAAGCAACTCAATTTTGAAGTTTTAGTTTACATGATTATAAAAGAATGGTAGATTAAAAAATACTTTTGAAGCAGAGAACAGTTATTATTCTATATAAGAATATTATTATTAAGAGGCAAGATGGATAGAAATAAGTTTATAGACCTGGAATTCAAGTTGCTGGAAAAGCTCAGCGGGCATATGAATCTTATGCAGTCGCAGGCAGATAGAGAGATAATAGTTGGCCTGGCGGTCAAAGATCTGGTCAGCAAGGGCGAATTTTCCTATCTTAAGCCGTTTTTTGAAAATGAAGAAAATAAGGTCGGCTTTATTGAGGGTTTTCTTACGTACGGTATTATCACGGAGATATTATGTGATTATGACGCTGAAGATATTATCATCAATAATTTAAGGCCGATATATATACACCATGCTAAAAAAGGCTTTATTTCTACGGGCAAGAAATTCTCTTCTCAAAGGGAGGTTGACCTTTTCATAGGAAAGCTCCTTCTTTTTGCGGGAAAAACAAAGCTTAAAAAGATAATGGATATTGAGCTGCATAATCTGGAGGGCCGTGTGAATATCGCCCTTTCAAGTTTTGGCCCCCAAGTCACTATTACCAAGGCAAAAGTGAACCCTTTGAGCATTATAGACCTTATACGTAAAGGCAGCATGAGCCACGAGGTCGCTGCCCAGCTGTGGATCTACATGGAAGGGCTGACTATCAGGCCGGCAAACATAATAATCGCAGGCGGCCCGGGTGTAGGTAAGACAACACTTATGAATGCGCTGTTCAGCTTTATACCTGAGACTGACAGGATGGTCATCATTGAGGATACTTTAGAGCTTAATACCTTTCTCGAAGACAGCTGCTCGCGGCTTGAAAGTGATGCCGATACTACGCTCGCGGACCTTGTCAGGAACAGCCTGAGAATGCGCCCTGAAAGGATCATTATCGGCGAGGTTAGGGGCGAGGAAGCAAAAGATATGATCACTGCGTGTAACGTCGGGAAGTACTGCATGGGAACGATCCATGCCCTGACCTCAAGGGAAGCGATCATCAGGCTTCAGAACGAGCCGATGAACATACCGGATATGCTGGTCAATCTGATCGACGTTTTTATTGTCTTAAAAAGATACCACACGAATGATAAGATCTTCAGGGTGGTCGAGGAGATAAGCGAGACCAGCGGGATGGAGCAGCTTAAGATATTATTGTCCCAGGTTTATAAATTTCATAAAGATTCAATGACGCAAAAGCAGGTCAATCCCAGCACCATATTCCGCGACCGGCTTGCATCACAATCAGGCTTGACGCCAAAAGACGTTATGCAGGAGCACATGATAAGGGCATTTGTCCTAAAGGTTATGGATGAGAAAGATATCAATACTATCAAGGAAGTCACGACTTTGTGCCGTGCTTACAACAGAAGGCCGGTAGAGACAATTGAGGCGCTGGGATATAACCGCAGCGAGCTGCTAGGAGAGAAAAAACCTAAGAATTGATGAAGATATGCGCCCGTAGCTCAATTGGATAGAGTACGTGCCTACGGAGCACGGAGTTGGAGGTTCAAATCCCCCCGGGCGCGTTTTCAAATCTGGTTCAGTTACGGGCCCAAATTTATTTTTGGGTCTGTTTTTTTATTTAGAAAAGAAGAAAATTATGGCATATTTCGACGAGAGTTTTGACCTGGACCAGTTCTACATGAGCGAGGCTTTAAAGCTCGCGAAGGCAGCCAAAGAGCAGGATGAGGTCCCTGTCGGCGCTGTTATAACGCACGAAGGCAAAATTATCGCCAGGGCGCATAACCAGGTCGAGACATTAAAGGACCCAACCGCTCACGCGGAGATGATAGCTATCACTCAGGCGGCGAGCCATCTTGGGAATAAGTGGCTCAATGACTGTGAGATGTTCGTTACGATCGAGCCATGCAGCATGTGCGTCGGGGCGCTTGTTCTGGCAAGGATCAAGAGAGTTTGTTTCGGTGCTCATGATGAAAAGACAGGCGCGTGCGGCTCGGTTTTTAATATAGCGCAAAGCGGCATCCTGAACCACAAGATAGAAATAACGTCCGGTGTGTTAAACAGGGAATGCGCGCAGATCATCAGCGGGTTTTTCAGATCAAAAAGATAAAAGCAAAAGTACGAAGGCCGTATGCCTGAAGTGCTTTCATGATGGCATCTGGGTGTAAGTGGTTTGCAGCCAGAAGACGATCGCTGAACACAAAATGCTAATGACAGACAACAGATGGCAGAAGATAGAATGCAGATGGCGGATGTTGAATGATCTTGTTTTGGGATCTTAAGAGTTGAGATATTATTTTGAGGTTAAGGAATTTTCTTTTTTATGAATGGTTAGGGTATTTATTTTTGTTCTTTGATGCGGGGATCAAAACGGTTAACGGGTCTTCTTCCTTTCAGGATGATTTCGTTGCCGTAAATAATAAGCTCAGCTTATTTTAACGGAGAGGCCGGGATTCGAACCCGAGGAACGATTTGCACCGTTCAACTGATTAGCAGTCAGCTCCATTCAACCACTCTGGCACCTCTCCATTGAAATGAATACTAATTATACATAAACATTGTCATTTGTAAAATATTTTATTATTAAAGAAGGGCCGCCTGAATGAAAGTCGCTTTCTTGAGATATCGTTTATTTTCAGTCGTTTTGATAATGCTGCTAGGCATGCTTTCATATTCCAACACTTTTAACGATTCTTTTCATTTTGACGACTTCACTTTTATTGTTGAGAACCCCAGTATAAAAAATATTGATGATATCCAGTCCATATTTAAAACGATACTTCCCCAGTCCTCAAGGTTCGTTTGCTTTCTTACATTCGCTTTAAATTACAAGGTCCACGGACTGGATGTGTTCGGATACCATTTGACTAACCTGATGATCCACCTGGTTAGCGCGGTCCTTGTCTGGTGGCTTGTCCTGCTTTTGTGCTCATCTCAAAGATCAAATTCAAAGCTTACCGAAGAGGAAGAAGGACTTTTGGCATTGTTTAGCGCATTGCTTTTTGTCGCCCATCCCGTCCAGACCCAGGCTGTCTCTTACATATCCCAAAGGTTCGCCTCGCTGGCCACCTTGTTTTACCTTGCATGTGTCTGCTTCTATATTAAAGGCAGGCTTATTTTTGAAATGAATAAAGCGAGAGGAGGCATGCTCCTTGCCTTATCGGTCGCAGCAATGATGCTTGCGATGTACACAAAAGAGATCGCGATAACCTTACCGATCATGATATTGACCGTTGACCGGGCATTCATCTCAAAAGGCAGGCAGGGGAAAGTTTATTGGATATCGATGGCCCTGGTATTGATGAGCATGATAATTATCCCTGTCATGTTCAGCCTGGGGGTCAGGCAGCTGTTCCTTGAACACAAGGCTTCAGCATCCCACATAGGGGATATGATCACGTTGCCGGCATATCTACTAACGCAATTCAGGGTGTTTGTGACATTTATCAGGCTTCTGATCATCCCTTACGGGCAGAACCTTGACTATGATTTTGCTTTGTCAAAAAGCATTCTTGAGCCTGCTGCAATGCTTAGCATCTCGGTCGTTGCGGCGGTCATCTTTTTTGCACTAAAGGTCAAAGGGAAAAATAAAATAGCGTTCTTTGGGATAGCATGGGTCTTTGTCACATTTGCCCCGAACCTTGTCCCGAGAAGGTTCGTTATATTTGAGCACAAGGTATATTTGCTGTCTGCGGGATTTTGCATATTCTTTAATTTCTGGCTGTTCCAAAAATGTAAAGATAAGAAGCTGTATGTCAATATTCTCTCGGTGATAATAGCGGCCTTCGCGTTCCTGACATTCCAGAGGAACAAGGTATGGGAGAATGAAATAACATTGTGGACTGATGTCCTTAAAAAGTCTCCGAACAAGCTGAGCCCTAAGGTCAATCTGGGCGACGCCTATGTCCTTGACGGGCAGTATGACAAGGCATTGAAGATCCTGAACGAGGCGGTTGCTCAAGACCCGAAGCATTATAAAGCTTACCTGAACATGGGTGTTGCCCACGAGAACAAACAGGACTATTTAAGCGCTTTGGCCGATTACACAAAAGCGATAGAGCTGAGGCCGCAATATGCTAAGGCGTACGGTAACAGGGGGTTCATTTATGACAGGCTTAAGAAATATGACCTTGCCCTTGCTGATTACGAAGAGGCCCTGAAGGCAGACCCGAAGATCGCGAAAGTCTATTCGAACAGAGGCATTATTTATAAGAACCGAGGCCAGTATGACCTTGCCCTTGATGACTACAATAAAGCAATTGCCCTTGACCCGCGCATCAAGGAGGCATATGGCAACAGGGGCGTTGTTTATTTTAAAAAAGGGCTGTATGACCTCGCCATTGCGGACCAGAATGCCGTCATAAAGATGGACCCTAAAAACCCTATTCCTTATATTAACAGATCCTTTGCTTATTACGGCAAAAGTGATATTATAGGTGCATTAAAAAGCGCGGAAATGGCACGGTCATTAGGCTTCAAACGCGAAACCAAATATATCGATCAATTAAAATCAGAATACCAAAATTTAAATAAGTAGGAAGACAAACCATGACCCTAAAAAATGATCTGTATGAATACCTGCAGGACGGGATCAGCTTCACATCAAAAAAGGCCACCCAGTTCAGGACAATATACATGCCATTGTGCGGTCCGGCAGCTCAAAATATCAAATCATCGATCACGCCGGCTCTTAGCGGGGATATCAAAGTTGATAAGGGCCAGTACCTGACGATGCCGGCTTCAACACAGGACCTTCGTCAAGACCTGCGTAATTTCTTCGTTCATGTTGAAGGCAAAGGTGTTGTTTCAGCAGCGAGAGAAACCTCCAGGGATACATCAATGGTTGAGATCGGACAGCTGTGGCATAAACTGACCAGGGCCCATAATGCTGTTGGGATCGAGATCGAGGCTTTGAACTTTATCCCGTCAACCGGCGAGAATACAGAATTAATGCGAATTACCGTAAAGAACATATCCAAAGAGAAGATAACGATAACACCCACAGCTTCAATTCCGCTGTTCGCGAGGTCGCTGGCAAACAAGCATGACCATGAACATGTGACCAGCCTGCTTAACCGCATCAGGCAGTTTGACCAGGGGGTCGTTGTTGAGCCGACGATGATGTTCAACGAAGAGGGGCATAAGCCCTGTAATAATGTTTATTATGTTTTTGGGGCAACAGAAAAGAAGCATCCTGCGGGGTCTTTTCCTACTATAGATAGTTTTTTAGGCGACAATTCGATCTTATCTGAGCCGGGGGCAGTTGTTGATAACCTGCAGCCACGAAAGCTTTCTGATGGACAAATGCAGGGGAAAGAAGCAGTGGGCGCGCTAAGGTTCGACAAGGCAGACCTGGCGCAAGGCGAAACCAGGACATATATAGTTGCTGTGGGAATTGCTGAGAGCGGCGCACAGGCGATACTTGATTTTGAGAAATTCAACACTGTTGAAAAGCTGGATTCGGCACTTGAATCGTGCAGGAACTTTTGGTCAGAGATAACAAGTTCAATAACTTTTAAAACAGGCGACCCTAGCTTTAACTCATGGATGCATTGGGTTACCATACAGCCGGTCTTAAGGAGAATATTCGGGTGTTCATTTTTGCCTGACCATGATTATGGCAAGGGCGGAAAAGGGTGGCGGGATATTTGGCAGGACCTCTTATCCTTAATTTTGATAGAGCCTGAGAATGTCCGCAGCACATTGATAGATAATTTTGGCGGCGTCAGGATCGACGGCTCTAATGCGACAATTATCGGCGCGAGGCCCGGCGAATTCATCGCTGACAGGAACGCGATCACGCGGGTCTGGATGGACCACGGCGTCTGGCCGTTCGCCACGATACTTCTTTATATCAATCAGACAGGCGATTTTGATATCCTTTTTGAGAAGAAGACCTATTTTAAGGATGTGCAGCGGTCCAGGTCATTCAGTAAAGACACTAAATGGAAGCCTGAACTTGGAAATAAGTTAAAGGACCGTAAGGGAAAAATTTACACAGGCACGCTCATTGAGCACATCCTTCTGCAAAATCTCGTGCAGTTCTTTAACGTAGGGGAGCATAATATAACGCGGCTTGAAAGCGCCGACTGGAATGACGGGCTTGACATGGCATTTGACAATGGCGAAAGCGTCGCCTTCATGAGCTTTTATGCGGGCAACCTCAATGACATCGCGGACATGCTTGAAGAATTATCGCGCGTAAAAGGTGTAGAAAAGCTATGCATTGCCTCCGAGATAAGGAAGCTCCTTGATACTTTAACAAGGGATAAATGTGATTACGGGTCGGTACATGCCAAGAAATACCTTCTGTTCAGCAAGTATTTTAGATCTGTTGAGCCTGCTATCAGCGGAAAAACCGTCGAGATCCCGATTAAAGATATTGTTTCTGACCTAAGGAGCAAATCCAGGTGGGCATTTGATTTCATAAGAAAGAACGAGATCATAAATGTTGAGCTTGATGATAAGAGATATTCCTGGGTCAACGGCTATTATGACAATGTTGCAAAAAGAGTGGAAGGCGTAAGGGGTGGCAAGGTTTATATGACGCTTACAGGCCAGGTGTTCCCTGTTATGAGCGGCTTGACCAATGAAGAAGAGTCCATGAACATCATTAAAAGTGTTAATGAGTTTCTTGTGGACAAGGACCTGGGGGGAGTAAGGCTTAATACGGATTTTGGCGTAAAGAACTATCTGGATCTTGGAAGGGCTTTTGGTTTTGCATACGGCAATAAGGAGAACGGGGCATTCTTCAGCCACATGATCGTTATGTATGCCTATGCTTTGTACAAAAGGGGTTTTTCTCTCGAAGGCCATGAGGTCCTTCAGTCGATATTTAAAATGAGCCAGGATACCGCAAAAAGCAAGATATATCCGGGCATATGTGAATATTTCGACGCTGAAGGCAGGGGCATGTACCATTATCTGACAGGCGCTGCAAGCTGGCTGGTCCTGACACACCTTACACAGGTTTTCGGGGTCAGGGGTTCATGGGGCAACCTTGCTTTGGACCCGAAGCTTGTTTCCTCCGAGTTTGATACCAATGGGGTCGCGCAGGTTTCATGCTATTTCGCAGGAAAAAGAATTAAAGTATCGTACATGAGGGCTGAGAAGCTGGATGATGGTAAATATAAAATAGCTAAAGTAACCTTGAACGGCAAAAAGATCGATCGTCAATCCACCGCTGCAGGCCTGGTATTCATTGACAGAGAGCTAATAGCCAAAGAAGCTGGAAATATTGTCATCGAAGCGATCCTGGGATCTTAATAATTTTTTACATTTATATTGAATAAGAATATCTGGTGCTATATCATTAAATCGCTATTCTAAGAGACAAGATGCCTCTTGAAGCATTAATCCGAACAGTTTTAACTTATGAACAATCTAACAGTTTTAATCCCTGCATATAATCCCCCCAAAGAGCTGATCACTTTGTGCAATGATCTTTCAAAACATCCTTTTAAAAGGATCGTTGTGGTCAATGACGGGTCAGAAAAAGAATATAATGACCTGTTCTTTCAATTGGAGACTATGCCAAATGTAAAGGTCCTGTCCCATGCGATTAACCAGGGCAAATGGGATGCTATAAAAACAGGCATAAATTACATACTTTTTAATTTTGAAGGCTGCGCTGTCGTGACAGCTGAGGCCAATTTAAGGTTTGATGCAAAAGAGGTCCTTGAGCTCTGCGCTTATGCCAGCGGTAACAATGACAGGGTCTTTTTGGTGTCGCATTATAACAGAAGCGAGGGCTCGATCATATTAAGGTCCTGGAAAAGGCTGGAATGCCTTGCATTCAGGCTTATCACGGGCAAGAAGCTGTTTGATCTAAGGACAAACCTGAAGTTGTTGCCAGCTGCTTTGCTTAAAAATATATTGTTGATCAAATCGAGCGACATCAGTTTTGATTTTCTTCTTCTTCTGAGCGCGGTGAACACAAATATCAAGATAAAGACCTTCCGCATTAAAGAAAAAGATAAGGAGGGGCCAGCAAGTTCGGGAAAAGTAAAAAAGATCTCCACCGACCGGTCCCAGTGCTACAAAAGCACGTCGCCTGCTCTTGATCAGGGTGTTGTTTTACCGCGGTCTTACGATGATGTGCGGGCTGGCGAAGAGGTTTCTGTCAGGGAACAAAATCCTTAAATATTTATCGAATTCCTCTAAACGAGGATTATCGGGCCTGTCAAGATCCAATGGGCCTGGCGTGGATCTTGTCTTTAAAAAACATTTAAAACGATAGGGAGCGATATCTTCATGAGCAAAGACTACAGCGTACAAATAGCAGAAGAACTGAAAATAGCGCCATCAAAGGTCGCGGCAACGACCGGGCTTCTTGACGACGGGTCAACGGTGCCTTTTATATCCCGTTACCGTAAGGAGATAACCGGGAACCTGGATGAAGTTGAGATCACTAACATAAGGGACCGACTGACACAGCTAAGGGACCTTGACAAACGAAGAGCGGCGATACTTGCTTCAATAAAAGAGCAGGGCAAGCTTACCAAAGAGCTTGAAGCAAAGATAATCGCTGCAAAGACAATGGCGGTGATTGAAGATATTTATCTGCCGTACAAGCCCAAGAGAAGGACAAAGGCAACGGTTGCTAAGGAAAAAGGGCTTGAGCCACTGGCAAAATCGATCTTTGAACAAAAAGGTATCGATGTCGGGAAAGAAGCTGTCAAATATGTCAACGCAAAGCTAAAGGTCGATTCGGCCGAGGCTGCCATTGCAGGGGCAAGGGACATAATCGCGGAGTGGATAAATGAGAATGCACAGGCCCGTGCACAGTTAAGGCTCCTGTTCCAGGAACAGGCGGTCATGCGGTCAAAGGTCGTGCGCGGCAAAGAGGCGGAAGGGAACAAATATAAGGATTATTTTGAATGGGAAGAGCCTGCAAAGAATGCGCCGTCACACAGGATACTCGCAGTAAGAAGAGGCGAGAAAGAAACATTCTTGATGGTCAGGATACTTCCTCCCGAAGAGCCCGCGGTCGAGATATTGGGGACGATGTTCATTAAGGGAAAAGGTGAGGATTCAGGGCATGTGCAGACAGCGCTGGAGGACAGTTATAAAAGGCTGCTGTCCCCGTCGCTAGAGACGGAAATAAGATTAGAGCTCAAGAAGCGGGCGGACAAGGACGCGATCGATATCTTCAAGAATAACTTAAGGCAGCTTCTGATGTCCTCGCCGTTGGGGCAAAAGAACGTGCTGGCTATTGACCCGGGCCTGAGGACAGGCTGTAAGGTTGTCTGCCTCGACAGGCAGGGAAAGCTCCTTAAGAATGAAACGATCTATCTGGTCATGTCGGAAAGCCAGAAGGAAGAATCTGCTGAGACGATAAAAAGCCTTTGCAAAAAATATAACACGGAAGTGATCGCCATCGGGAACGGGACGGCCAGCAGGGAGACTGAGGCCTTTATTAAAAGTATCGGACTGCCTAAAGAGATCAGCGTTGTGATGGTCTCAGAGAGCGGCGCGTCCATTTATTCGGCTTCAGATGTTGCCAGGGAGGAATTCCCTGATCATGACGTCACTGTCAGGGGCGCTGTTTCTATCGGCCGAAGATTGATGGACCCGCTTGCCGAGCTTGTTAAGATCGACCCAAAGTCGATCGGCGTTGGGCAGTATCAGCATGACGTTGACCAGGCCCTTTTAAAGGAATGCCTTTCTGATACCGTTATCAGCTGCGTTAACCAGGTCGGTGTTGAGGTAAATACTGCCAGCAAGCAGCTATTAATGTACGTTTCAGGATTGGGCCCCAGCAGGGCCCAGGCTATAATCGACTTCAGGAATGCGAACGGGCCGTTCAAGCTGCGAAGCCAGATAAGCGCTGTTACAGGCCTCGGTGCGAAGGCTTATGAGCAGGCGGCAGGGTTTTTAAGGATCAATGACGGTGAAGACCCGCTTGATTCAAGCGCGGTTCATCCTGAATCATATTATATTGTCGAGGCTATGGCCAGGGACCTGAACTGCACCGTCAGGGACCTTATCGTCAATGAGAAATACCACAAGAAGATAGACCTTAGGAAATATGTTACAGATTCGACCGGCCTGCCCACTCTTCAGGATATAAAAAGCGAGCTTGCCAAACCAGGGCGCGACCCCCGCGAGCCGTTCCAGATATTTTCCTTTAAAGAAGGCGTTGAAAGGATCGAAGACCTTAGCCCTGGCATGAAGCTTCCCGGGGTCATAACTAATATCACGGCTTTTGGGGCTTTTGTTGACATTGGCGTTCATCATGACGGCTTGGTCCATATAAGCCAGCTTTCTGACAGGTTCGTAAAGGACCCTCATGATATTATCAAGGTCCATCAGAAGGTCGATGTCACGGTGCTCGAGGTCGACCGCGACAGAAAAAGGATCGCCCTTACAATGAAAAAAATGTAATTATTGAAATTAGTGACAGACTCTTTTTTTTAAAAAAGAGTCTGTCACTAATTTCCCAACTAATTTGATTAATAACTGCTGAAAATGAAAACACGTAAACTTATAATCAGGTCCTTGATCATGTTCCTGTTCGTATTTCTTGCCTTAGAGGTGATCCTGCGGTTCTTTTTCGTTAAGCCGTCTAAGCATTGTTATGGGGTATTCAATCAGCTTGAACTGGCTCCCTGCAATATGAAGTATTATGATAAGAAAGTTGAGGCTGTGGGAGATGTTATACAAATTGATCATGACATGCTGTTCGGCGTAACTGTTAACGGCATAGAACTTACTATCGGCGATATTGTAGGCGCATTTAAAGAGGACCCAAAGTGCGGCTATACCTATGAAAAGAATTACATATCGGCCAATAAATGGTGGCAATCCAATAATGTCGGCGCACGTTACCGCAAGGATGTTTCACCTGAAGTTCCCAAAGGGTACAGGCGTATATTGGTTTTTGGCGAATCTTACACGAACTGCAGGGGGGTCCCGCAGGAAGAAACCTGGCCTTATTTTCTGGATGAGGGGCTTAAGGATTCCCAAGTGCTGAACTTTGGTGTCAATGGATACAGCATGACGCAGAGTCACCTTAGGTTCCAGGAAGTGACCTCAGAGATCGACTACGATACTGTCCTATTTGTTTTTCTTCCTATGGATCTTGTAAGGGAGGTCAATATTGCGCGCTGCCTCCGTAAATGGGTCGGCTGCCGGCCCGTGCCTCGTTATATATTGAAAGATGATGAATTGGTGCTGATAGATAGCCTGTATCCCGACATGAAAAGTTTCTATGCTGAGAACGATAAGGAATACAGCGACAGGTTCCGTAATTATCTAAGTAAATATGACCGCTATTATTCCCATGAAAGATATGAAGGCAATAAGCTCTTTGGGAAGTCCGTTCTATATAAAGTGATCGCTGCTATTTATTACGAAAGAAAAATAGCCGCGCTGAACTCGAATTTTATGAGACCTGACTCTGAAGCTTTTAAGATAACCAAAGCGATATTTGACAAGGTCAATGAAGAGGCAAAAAAGACCGGCAAAACCTTTATCCTGACGATCTTGCCCGATAAGGCAAATATCCAGGAATATAAGAGCGACAAGGAATATGCCCGCAAATGGGATATGATGGCATTGAAGATGTGCGGCCCCGATATCAAATGCCTTGATCTTATGAAGGTTTTTAAGGACCTGCCCGAAAGCTCATTTGATAGGTCATATGATGGAAGTCATTTTGGGAAAAGGACAAATAAGGTCATTGCTGAGGAAATAAGGAGATTTGTTCAATAAGCCCGATAGGCCTTGCCTGTTAATATCAAGTGAGGTAAATGGGAATATTTTAAGGTTATTCGATTGACATTTATATTGGCAAACTGTAACATAATCTCGTGATCGGATCTCAAGGTTTAGCATGGCCGCCCGCACTTCTGATGTTTAAGGTCTGGCTCATCAATTAATATAATAAAGTGCAGATAAATGAATAATAAAAGAACAGTTATTGTTGCCGTATTTGTTTTATTAGCGTTCACGCTAATTTCAGGCGTAGCAGATGCTTCTGCTGTAAGGGCAAGAAGGCAGAATTTTGATCCGAGCCAGAACATTGTAATTGAACCTGGCGCGATGAGGGAAGTCGTTGTTAACGCTGTAACGAGGCAGCAGATCCCTGCTCAAAGGAAGGCCCTTCAAACAGCTTTTGTTATTATTGTCGGCTATTTGTTAATGATAATTTTGATCAAGTTTGGGAACCGCAAGCTGACAAATATCAAGGTCAGGCATATCTTCAGGAGAAATGTTGTTTATGTCGTGCACGGGTTGATCTTTGTCCTGACCTTCTTTATATGGATGCAGAGCCTGAGCTCAATAACGATCTTTCTCGGAGTTGCTTCTGCGGGGCTTGCTTTGGCGCTGCAGGAGGTAATCCTTTGTGTCGCCGGCTGGGCCCTGATAATGGTGAGGCACCCCTTCGAGGTAGGTGACCGTATCGAGATAAAGGGCATCAAGGGCGATATCATTGACATAAGATTGTTCCAGACCTCACTGCTTGAGATCGGCAACTGGGTAGATGCCGACCAGAGCACCGGAAGGATAGTCAATGTGCCCAACAGCTTTGTCTTTAAGGCTGAGAATTTCAATTACAGCCGCGGGTTTGAGTTCATATGGAATGAGATCCCTATTTTGGTCACGTTCGAAAGCGATTGGAAGAAAGCCAAAGAGATCATGATGAGGCATGTTGATAAGCTGGCCGAGGGCATGGAGATGACGGTCCGAAGAAAGATCGACGCGATGAAGAACAGGTACATGATCTATTATGAAACGGTAACCCCTATTGTTTATGTAAATATAAAGGATAGCGGGGTTGAACTGACGATAAGATATTTAACTGAAGCAAAAATGAGACGTTCGACCCAGGATAAGCTTTGCCAGAGCCTGTTAGAGGATTTTGCAAAAGAGCCAACTATTAATTTTGCTTACCCGACTTATAGAATAGTGAAGGAATAGATAAATGTCATATTTAGTGCTTGCCAGAAAATTCAGGCCTCAGAACTTTGATGATGTGGTGGGGCAAGAGCACATAACGGATATCCTGAAAAAGGCGATCAAGGCCAACAGGGTGGCGCATTCCTATCTTTTTTGCGGCCCCAGAGGCATCGGCAAGACCTCATGCGCGAGGATCCTCGCAAAAACATTAAATTGTGAAAAAGGCCCGGCCGACAGACCGTGCGACAAATGCTCGGCATGCACAGAGATATTAAAAGGCAACAGCTTTGATGTCCTCGAGATAGACGGCGCTTCAAACAGGGGCATTGATGAAATAAGGGCTTTAAGGGAGAACGTCAAGTTCGCGCCAAGCTATGGAAAATACAAGATATACATTGTAGATGAAGTGCACATGCTTACAGCGGAGGCCTTTAACGCGCTGTTAAAGACCCTTGAAGAGCCGCCTCCTCACGTGAAATTCATATTTGCGACAACAGAGCCGAACAAGGTCCCTGCGACGATAATATCCAGGTGCCAGAGGTTTGACTTTAAAAGGATATCCTCAAAGACGATCGTCGGCGTGATAAATGAAATAAGCAAGAAAGAGAACTTTAAGATATGCGAGGATGCCATGTACGCGATAGCAAAGGCATCTGCGGGCAGTTTGAGGGATGCTTTGAGCGTCCTAGATCAGATAAGCTCTATCAGCGATAAGAACGTAAATGTCGGGGATGTTTATTCGATGCTCGGATTGGTCGAGTCCGAGCTGTTGTTCTCAATGGCAGATGCTCTTGGCAGGAATGACTGTGTCGCTGTCCTCAAGGACCTTGACGATATAATTGACAAAGGCAAGGACCTCAGGCAGCTGCTGAAAGACCTTCTCGAGCATTTCAGGAACTTGATGATCATGAAGGTCGGCGGAGTTGATCTTCAGAAGCTTGTTGATTATTCGGGAAATATAAAAGAAAGGATCTATGAGCAGTCAAAGAGCTTTTCTTTGAAGGACATATTAAGGTCAATAGATATGTTCATAGAGACGCAGGAGTCGGCGCGCATCACTGAATCAATAAGAATGTCAATAGAGGTCGCATTTGCAAAATTAACATATAAGGGAGAAGATGCCGGCCAGGCCAGCGCTAATGTTAAGGCCAAGGATGATAAGGCTGAAGACAAGGATGGCAAGGCTGAACGAAAATTCTCGCCGGCTAAGATAATAAGCAATAACAGGGGCTATATTGATATAGAAGGCAGCAGGCCAACAAGCGATACAGGCGACGGCATTGATACAGAGGCTGAGTTTAATGAAGTGCCTGATGCAGAGGATGGCGGGGATGTCATTGATATTGAAGATGACATAGCCTTCAACGGCCCCGATCTAGATATCCGCAGCATAGTCAGGATCTGGGATTCCCTTACATATGCATTGAGCAGAAGAAAGATGTCGGCCGCTACTTATTTGCAGGAGGGTGCTCCTATTATTTTTACGAAGAACACTTTGACTGTCGGTTTTAGCAATAAGCATATTTTTCATAAGGAGTCTTTGGAGACAAAAGAGAATATTGCTTTGGTTGAAGAGGTTTTTTCTGAAAAATTAAAAACACAAATTGTTATAAAATATGTGTCTTCTGATGATAAAATAAACGAAGAAAGAAAAGAAGACGAAGAAGTTAAGACTGCGATAGATGTTTTTGAAGGAAAAATTATCAGCCGATGGCATCAGGAATGAAAAAGTAGACTATTGTGTAAGGGTTAATTTATATGGGTTATCCGAAATTAATAGAAGAGATGATAGACAGGTTCGTCAAGCTTCCCGGCGTAGGCAGGCGAAGCGCTGAAAGGATGGTCTTCTGGCTTTTGAACCATTCATATGATGACGCCAAAGGCTTGTCTGATTCCATAATGAGCTTAAAAGAAGGGTTAAAGTTCTGTAGGATATGTAATAACCTTTGTGAGACTGAAGTATGCATGGTCTGCAGCGACACGTCGCGGGACAGTTCCATGGTTTGTGTAGTGGAGGACCCCAAAGACCTTTTGGCCATTGAGCGCTCGGGCTCGTTCAACGGCATATATCATGTTTTGCTTGGGAATATTTCCCCGACAGAAGGCAGGGGGCCTGATAATATCAGGATACAGCAGCTGATCAACAGGGTCCATGGCGAAGATATAAGAGAAGTTGTCATCGCTACCGACCCTGATAATGAAGGCGAAATGACCGCGTTGTACATTACCAAGCAATTGAAGCCGATGGGCGTTAAAATCAGCCGCATTGGATTAGGTTTGCCGATGGGAAGTTCAGTAGAGTTTGCTGACATTTCAACTCTGGGTATGTCTTTAAGGTCAAGAAGAGAAGTTACTGTATAATTTGAAAATTTTTTAAGAGCGTAAATCTTAATGATCAAATAAGATTTACGCTTTTTTTTGTCAATTAAGTGCATTGTTTTCACAATAACTCAATAAATATTTAAAATACATAATGATTGTAATGCATTTGATTGCAATAGTTTAAATAAATTAAGCCGATTATACGTGAAAAGATTCACAAAAACTATTGACAAATTGTTGCCTTATGTTATTATTTATTTAGTAATGTGAAAGAAAGGTACAATAATGAAGTTGGCAAAATTAAGCGTAATGAGGTTATTCCAATACAAGGAATTTTTGATAAGGGCAAAAAGTATTGGGATCAAAAATCTTTTTTCTGATGACCTTGCAGAAGCTATGGGAACAACCTCAACACAGGTGAGAAAAGATTTTTCACTATTTGGCTTGTCAGGGAACAAAAGAGCAGGATATAAGCTCGATGACCTTCTTGCGCAGTTGAATGAGCTTTTAGGAAAAAATGAGAAACAAAGAGTGGTTATCGTAGGCGCCGGTAATATAGGCCGTGCACTGATGAAGTACGAGGGGTTCTATAAGGATGGCCTTGAGATAGTAGCTCTTTTTGACAGTGACCCTAATGTGTATAATGAAACAGCAACGCCGCCTGTTTTACCCCTTGAGCATTTATATGAATTTGTAAATAGGAATAAGATAGAGGTAGGCGTTATCGCAGTGCCTTATCATGCAGCACAGCAGGTATTGGACATTATGATATTAGCAGGCATAAAAGGTGTAATGAACTTTGCGCCGATCGCACTAAGGGCACCAAAGGATCTCTATATAAATGATGTGAACCTGAAACTTGAATTGGAATCGGTAGCTTATTTTGTGAACGCATTAAAAAGAGATCGTACAAAAAATGATGTATAATGTGGATAATGTCGAAAAGTCCATATCGTGTTCGCATATCCATAATATAAGAGAAAGCTAAAGAAGATGATCCTGAAATTAAGGTCCAAAATATTGTTTACGCTCCTAAATGTTATATTGATCCTGGGATTGTGTATGACTGTTTTTGGCTTTTTTGTCGTCAAGAAGAACATCTTTGAAACTGCCCAGGACAAAGTAAGTAAGGACCTTGAGATAGTTCACCAGATATATGAACATCAATTCGAGCTGATGCAGCTAGCATTCAACCTGGTTGACTCGGATGATGACCTTGGATTATTGCGAAAGTACCTGGGCCTTGATTATTTGTATTGGGTCCCTAAAGAGAAGATCGGTCAGGAAGCAAGTGAGATCGTTAAGAGAGTAGATCGAACGGCACAGGATGTCGGTGCCACAAGAATTATCCCTGAAGGACAAGTTGAGCTTATAAAAGGCAAAATAGACGGGATACAGATCAGGTCCACTCATAAAGCCCGTCCAACCAATAAAACTCATTTAAATAGCGTTATGGCCTTGGAGTATGCAAAGCCATTTATGACAAATACCGGGCACATAGACAAGATCCTTGTCGGCGGCAAGTTCCTGAACAGGAATTATGATCTTGTTGATGATATTGCTGATACTGTTTATGAAAAACGATTATATGCAGGAAAGCCTGTAGGGACGATCACTATATTTCAGGAAGATGTCAGGGTCGCGACAAACGTCCTTGATGAATCAGGGCAAAGGGCGATAGGCACGAGAGTCTCTGATGTTGTTTACAGCACTGTTATTGGCCAGGGAAAAAAATGGCTGGACAAGGCGTTTGTAGTAACGGATTGGTATTTTACTGCATATGAACCGATCTTTAACATTGACGGCGATATTATAGGCATTCTTTATGTAGGTGTTTTAGAGAAGCCATTTCTGGAGCTTCAAAAGGACCTGTTCTTAACATTACTATCCATTATTGCCGCAACATTGCTGATCACGGCACTATTCTCATATTTTATTACAAATTCCATGGTAGTCCCCTTAAATAAGATACTTAAAGCAACAGGCCAGATATCTGACGGAGACCTTGAGTCAAGAATAAATGAGAATACCGATGTGAAAGAATTAAATGAGTTGATGGAATCGATCAATAAAATGTCAGAGAAACTGGCTGAGCGGGATGAGAGGTTAGATGTCTCAAATGAAAAGCTGGAGATATTAAATAAGCGATATTTGGACCTGATAGGATTTGTTGCACACGAGTTCAAAGGGGTCCTATCATCCATAGTGTTAAATACTTATCTTTTTAATAAGGGAATATTAGGCCCGATCAACGAGAAACAGGCTAATGCAATGAAGTCCATGGCAAGGAACCTGGATTACCTGACAGTCACAGTCAAGAATTTCCTTAACCTTAGCCGTATTGAAAAAGATGAACTGCATATAGCAAAGAATGAGCTTATGCTCAAGGAACATGTTTTTGACGGGGCGGTCGATGCCTTTGCCCAGCAGGCGCTTGAAAAAGGAATGTGTATTAAAAATAATATAGACCCTCAACTTAAAGTTGTTGCGGATGCGGGCCTTTTGCAGATCGTTGCCAATAACCTTATAAGCAATGCGGTAAAGTATGGAAAGCAAAAAGGGGAGGTGCGTATCGATTCAAGGGAACGAAAGAATATAGTTGAGGTCGAAGTGTACAATGACGGCACTCCTATCGCTGATGTGGATATTGAAAAATTGTTCAAGAAATTTTCACGTGTTATTTACCGCGGAATGGAAAGCGTTAAAGGCACGGGGATAGGATTATTCATAACTAATGAGATCGTTAAGCAGCATAACGGGTCGGTAAAGGTGGTCCCGAGGCAGAACGGGAACTCGTTTATATTTGAAATTGAAAAATGACGGGAAGTCTTAACGGATATCTTAAAAAAGGAAAGAAGAGAGGGCAAAGGGATGCAATATAAAATTCTAGTAATTGATGATGATAACGATTTTGTCGACGCAACAAAATTGCTGCTTGAAGCCAATGATTATCAGGTCATCACTGCAAATAACGGCCAGGAAGGTTTTCAAAAGGTCAAAAAGGAATCTCCCGACCTGATACTTCTGGATATGATGATGACCTATAAGACCGAGGGGGCTGAAACAGCCAAGGCCATTACCGCAGATGCCGCGGTCAAGGATGTCCCTATTATTATGATAACCGGCGCGAAAAAGGAATATTCCTTTCCTTTCGAATTAAAAGCTGACCAGGATAATTTGCCTATTAAAGCTATCTTAGAAAAGCCTGTCGACCCTGAAAATCTTCTGAAGAATGTAAGCATATTCTTATCTAAAAGAGGAAAAGAGCATTATGAGAGCATGTCGATGACAGAAAAACTGATAAGTAAATGGAAAGGCAAAGAAGGCAACCTTATTATGATCCTGCATGAGGTCCAGAACCATTATGGCTATGTCCCGCGCAATGTAGCTTTTGACCTTTCACGCCATTTGGATATCCCTTTGGCAAGGATCTATGAGGTCATATCGTTCTATCATTATTTTAAGCTTCAGGAGCCCGGCAAGCACATTATCTCAATTTGTATCGGTACTGCATGCTATTTAAAAGGCGCGCCCCAGCTGCTAAAAGAGATAAAGAACCTTCTTAATATCGAAGAGGGCCAGATCACACAGGACGGGATGTTCCAGCTCCAGGGGGTCAGGTGCCTTGGATGCTGCGGCCTGGCGCCTGTTATCATGATCGACGACAAGATCTACGGCAATTTAAAGCCTAATGATCTGATAGATATAATCTCAAAGTATACAAATAAAAAAGTGAGTGTTTCATAAGAAGGAGTGATCTCATAATGAAATTAACATTAAATAATTTTGATGAAGAGGCAAAGAAAGGCAAGAGCCACAACAATAATTGGATCAAGGTGGGGCTGAGCACCTGTGGTATCGCCGCAGGAGCGGATGTAGCTTTTGATACGATAAAAAAAGTCCTTCAGGAAAACCAGTCTGATGTAGAGGTAATAAGAGTAGGATGTGCAGGCAAGTGTTATGCGGAGCCCTTGGTCGAAGTGAAGATAGAGGGAATGCCTCAGGTTGTTTACGGTAAGGTCAACGAAGAGGTGGCTACCAAAATAGTTCAGAAACATGTGTTGGGTAAACAATTAATAAACGATCATATTTACTTATTAAAGGATGCATAAAATGTGGAAATATAAAAAAGTGATTCTTGTGAAAGATACAGATACCGGAAAAGAGACTGTCAGGTTCTCTGAACTGTTCAACTCTGCTTTGCGTGACCGTGGGCTGGACGGAGAAGTCCAGGTCGTCAGGCCTGCTGATATAAATGTTTATGATCAGGGCATAGTTGTGAAGGTAATGCCCGGAAATATCACTTATTCAAAAGTTGAGGAAAAGGATATCGACCTGATCGTCCGCAAGTCAATTAAGAAGGAAGAAGCTGTAAAGGAGATCCAGATCGACCCGAAAGACAAGCAGGTAAGGATCGTTCTCAGGAACTGCGGAAATATTGACCCTGAGAATATTGATGATTATATTGCTGTGGATGGCTATAGGGCGTTAAAGAAAGTATTAGAAGAAAATAATAGGGACAATGTTATCCAGGAAATGAAAATAAGCGGTTTGCGCGGCCGTGGCGGCGGGGGTTTCCCTACATGGATGAAATGGGATTTTGCCAAATCCCAAAAGAATGATACCAAATTCATTATTTGTAATGGTGACGAAGGTGACCCTGGCGCTTACATGGACCGCAGTGTCCTAGAGGGTGACCCTCATTCAGTATTGGAAGGCATGATAATCGCAGGTTTTGCGGTTGGGGCAAAGAAAGGTTATTTCTATATAAGGGCAGAGTACCCTCTTGCTATCAAACGTGTGGAATTAGCTATCAAGCAGGCGCGTGAAAAAGGATTGCTGGGCAATAATATTTTAGGCACACAATTCTCTTTTGACCTGGATGTAAGGTTAGGAGCAGGGGCGTTCGTTTGCGGGGAGGAAACTGCGCTGATCGCATCTATCGAAGGCAAAAGGGGATGCCCCAGCCCGAGGCCTCCATATCCTTCTGTCTGTGGCCTGTGGGGAAAGCCGACAGTTATTAATAATGTCGAAACACTGGCAAATATTTCGCCTATTATCTATAAAGGCGGAGTATGGTTCTCAGAAATAGGTACAAAAAGGTCAAAGGGGACAAAGGTCTTTGCTTTGACTGGCAAGGTCGAGAACTCAAGCCTTATTGAGGTCCCGATGGGTATAACCATAAAAGAGATCGTTTTTGAAATTGGCGGCGGGGTATTGAACAATAAAAAAATAAAGGCTGTCCAGACCGGGGGCCCTTCAGGGGGAGTTATACCGGAAAAGTTCTTTGACACATCAATTGACTATGAAAGCCTGCAGAACCTCGGGTCTATAATGGGGTCAGGCGGCATGATCGTCATGGATGAGGATGACTGCATGGTGGATATCGCGAAGTTCTACCTAAAATTCTGCGTTGATGAATCTTGCGGTAAATGCGCTCCATGCAGGATCGGCGGCAGGCAGATGCTGGAGCTTTTAACGGAGATATCCGAAGGAAAAGCGACTTTTGAACAGGTAGATAAGCTGAAGCTGATCTCCAAAGCGATGCAAAGAGCATCACTATGCGGATTAGGGCAGACCGCCCCTAACCCGGTCTTATCAACATTGAAATATTTTGAGCAGGAATATATTGATCACATCAAGGACAAGAAATGCGCTTCAGGAAAGTGCGAATCATTGTTCGTATACAGGATCATTCAGGAAAAATGCAAACGCTGCAGCCTGTGCCAGAGGAACTGTCCCGCCGAAGCTATTCCCGGCGACAGGGATAAAGGGTATGCTGTAGATCAGAAAAAATGCATCAAGTGCGGAAAATGTTTTGAGGCTTGTAAATTTGAAGCAGTGGCGAGATAGCTTCTGGAAAGACAGATAAAATATTAAGGAGTAATTAAAATGGCAAAGGCATTTATAAATAACATAGAAGTTGAATTTGAAAGGGGCAGGACGATCCTGGAAGTTGCCCAGCAAGTTCAAGTGAAGATACCTACTCTTTGCAAGCATAAGGACCTGTGTGCGACCGGTGCCTGCGGCATATGCGTCGTTAAACTTGAAGGCTCGAACAAAATGTTAAGGGCTTGCTGTACTGTAATGGATGAAGGTATGAAGATAAATACGCATGACCCTGAATTGGTTGAAATAAGAAGAACGGTTATCGAGCTCATACTGTCGAACCATCCTAATGACTGCCTGACCTGCGGGCGCAACAATGATTGCGAGCTTCAGACGATCATGGCTGATTTCGGGATAAGGGAAGAATTGTTTAACAAGATCGTAAAAGAGATACCTAAGGATTCCTCGACGAAAACGATCGAATTGGACCCTTCAAAATGTATAGGCTGCGGAAGGTGCATCGAAGTATGCCAAAATGTCCAGAACGTATGGGCCCTGTCATTTCTTGAAAGGGGTATTAACACAAGAATGGCACCGGCGGGGGATATTAAATTGGGCGAATCCCCGTGCGTGCGCTGCGGCCAGTGCTCTGCGCATTGCCCTACGGGAGCTATATTCGAGTTTGACCAGACAAGGAATGTCTGGAAACTGCTACAGGACCCTGAAACTTACTGTGTCGTACAGATAGCACCTTCAGTGAGGGTTGCGATCGGAGAAGGATTTGGGTATCCGGTCGGGACAAACCTTACAAAGAAGATATATGCAGCTTTAAGAAGGCTGGGGTTCAACACTGTCTTTGATACAAACTTTTCAGCTGATGTGACCATAATGGAAGAAGCCAGCGAGTTCGTTGAAAGGTTTGTGAATAAAAAAGGCGCCTTGCCGCTGATCACAACTTGCTGCCCCTCTTGGGTTGATTTTATGGAAAAGTACCATCCAGACATGATCGAGCATTTCTCATCTGCAAAATCCCCTCAGGAAATGATGAGCACTTTGTGCAAGACCTATTTTGCAGAAAAGAATGATATTGACCCTGCAAAAATGAAAGTGGTCTCTATAATGCCTTGCACGGCGAAAAAGTATGAGATCTCAAGGTCAGAAGATATGTTCTCTTCCGGCTATCAGGGGACAGATTATGTCCTTACAACAAGGGAGATCATAAGGATGATCAAGCAGGCAGGCATTGATTTTAATTCGATCCCTGAAGAAGAATCTGATCATATGATGGGTGATTATTCCGGAGCAGGTACGATATTCGGTACAACAGGCGGTGTCATGGAAGCGGCTTTGAGAACGGCGTACAATTTTGTCACTAAAAAAAATCTCCCAAAAGTAGAATTTGAGAATGTAAGGGGATTAAAGGGCGTAAAAGAAACATCTGTAATGATCAATGATATTGAGATCAAGATAGCTGTTGCTCATGGGTTAGGAAATGTTGAATATGTTCTAAACAAGATAAAGAAGGCAAAAGAAAATGATGAGCCATTGCCTTATCATTTTGTAGAAGTTATGGCGTGCCCGGGCGGCTGTATCGGAGGCGGCGGCCAGCCTTATGGCGTAACTGATGAGGTAAGGATGATCAGGGCTAAAGGCCTTTATCAAGATGATGAAGCCTCTGAGATAAGATGCTCACACGATAATCCTTTTGTTAAAGAATTATACAAGGAATTTTTGGGTGCGCCATTAAGTGAAAAGGCGCATCATTTGCTACACACAAAGTATGTGCCAAGGCCTGAATATAAAAAATAATTTAAATGCAGTAAAATATTACATAAAGTAGTAAAATGTATGAAAATAAATTATGAGAGTTAATTGTTTAACCTTTAAGGAGGCATAAAATGAGCAAGAAAATCTTAATGATAGATGATGATCCGGATTTTATTGATGCAGTGCAAACTTTGCTGGAGTCGAAAGGTTATGCAGTGGTAACGGCATCTGACGGCCAGGAAGGTATTGCCAAGGCCAAGAAAGAGAAGCCTGATCTCATAACATTAGATGTTATGATGACTAATGACAGTGAAGGCCTGGATGTAAGCAAGAAATTCAAGCAAGATAAAGACCTTAACAAGATCCCTATCATTATTGTTTCTGGCGTAAAGAAGATCGGCGATGCCGCATATAATTATGAGACCGGTGAAAAGCTTATTCCTGCAAAGGCATTTGTTGAGAAGCCGATCGAACCGGAAAAGTTCTTGAAAATTATTGAGAAGCATATTAGCAAATAAAAAAAGCTCTGTCGTATTAAACGAACATATCTTTGCTTAATACGGCCCAGTACTTGCGCTGCAAGTACACTACCTACGGTTAAGGAAAGTATCTTCTGAGATCAAGGGAATATAAGTTGATATAATGTTTAATTATAAACCGGCTATGTTCCTTGATCATGGGTAAGGGAAAATAGCCGGATTTTTTGTTTAATGTTAATTAGTATCTTAAATCATATAGGATTATAAGGGGGGGGACAATATGGAAAGAAGATTAGGTTTTGTTGGTATCGTTATTGAGAACAGGCATAAGAGCGCGGATGCGGTCAATCATGTTCTATCGGAATATGGTGATCATATTAGGGCACGTGTCGGTATGCCGTATAAAGAAAGACACTGCAGCGTTATTACATTGGTAGTTGATATGACGACGGATGAACTTGGCGGCCTTACGGGTAAATTGGGGGCAATTGACGGGATAGAGGTCAGATCAGCATTAGCTAAGCGATAAGATAATGGCTCAAAGTATTGTTTTAAATTAAGGAAATATATGAAAAAAGAAGAATGTTTCAGAATAGAACAGGACTCATTGGGGATGGTTAATATCCCTATTGATGCATATTGGGGAGTTCATACACAGCGTGCTATTGATAATTTTCCTGTTGGGTCGAATATTGTTTCATTAAAGCTTATTAAGGCTATTGTTTTGACGAAAAAGGCCGCGGCTATTGCTAATATCGAACTTAAATACTTAAATAACAAGATAGGCCCTGCAATGCTGAGGGCATTTGATGAGATACTTGCTGGAGAATTTGATGATCAATTTCCCCTGGATGCTTTGCAGGGAGGCGCAGGGACTTCAACGAACATGAACGTTAATGAGGTCGTTGCTAATAGGGCACTTGAGATACTTGGGCATAATAAGGGAGAATATATAATAGTAAGCCCGATAGACCATGTGAATATGCATCAATCTACTAATGATGTTTATCCGACGGCATTAAAGGTCGCATCGATACTATGTTTTAAAGAATTAAGCGGATCTGTGGCAGGATTGCAGGGAGTATTTGAAAAGAAGGAAAAAGAATTTACTGATATTGTAAAAGTTGCAAGAACGCAAATGCAGGAAGCTGTTCCAATTACAATGGGGCAGGAATTTTCTACTTTTGCGGAATGTTTGTCGAGAGACAGATGGCGTATATTTAAATGTGAAGAGCGTTTGCGTTCGGTCAATATCGGGGGGACAGCTGTAGGCACAGGGTTATGCGCTCCTAGAAAATATATATTCCTTGTTATTGAAAAACTACGTGAATTAACAGGATTAGGTTTGGCCAGGGCTGAAAATTTGATGGGAGAGACTGCAAATGCTGATTCATTTGTAGAGGTTTCAGGTATTTTAAAGGCGCATGCTTGCAATTTGATCAAGATATCAAATGACCTGCGTTTATTGTCTGCTTTAAAGGAAATAAAGTTGCCAAAGAAACAAGCCGGTTCATCCATTATGCCGTCAAAGGTAAATCCTGTAATACTCGAGTCGGTAATACAGGTAGGTTTAAAGGCGGTAGCAAATGATAGTATTATTACTAGTGTTGCACAAAGGGGGGCTCTGCAGATCAATGAATTTTTGCCATTATTGGCTGATGCATTGCTCGGATCATTGATGATATTAAAGAATGCCAATAAAATGCTCAGTGATCATGTAAAAGATATAGAAGCAGATAGAGGACAGTGCTCTTATTATCTTGAGCGTTCAAAGGCCATAATAACGGCATTTGTCCCTGAAATTGGTTATGAAAGGTGTGAAAAATACATAAAAGAATTTGAAGGTACACAAGGGGATAATTTAAGAAGATTCTTAATTGATAAATTGGGCAAAGATCTCGTTGAAAATGTACTTTCTTCGCAGTACTTAATGGCGCTTGGACATAAAGAAAAGGGGTTAAAAGACAATGGATAAAACACCAAGATCATTGCGTTTGCATATAGGCCTTTTGGGACGGACCAATGTTGGAAAGTCCTCTTTTTTGAACATGGTGACGGGCCAGGATGTTTCTATAACATCGCATTATCCTGGAACGACAACTGATGTTGTTGAAAAGGTCATGGAATTGCTGCCAATAGGCCCGGTAGTGTTCTTAGATACTGCAGGTATTGATGATATATCTGTGCTTTCCAAAAAGAGGGTCGAAAAGACAAAGAACGTATTTAACAGAGCAGACATAGTTTTGCTTATTATTGAGCCGAATAAATGGACGGACTTTGAGATAAATATTGCAAATGAGGCTAATGATAGAAAAACACCCCTTGTCATTATTATAAATAAGATCGATGTTGAAGTGCCAACACAGGCGTTCCTCGAAGAGATAAAAGTTTATTCAAAAAGTATAGTTTTGGCAAGCAGTATCAATAAGAACAACAGGGATGAGTATGTTAATTGCTTCAAGAAATTTATTATTGAGGCAACCCCAAATGATCATTTGATGCCGCCTGCATTGATCGGCGACCTGCTGCCAAGCGGAGGAATAGCAGTGTTGATCGTACCGATAGACTTAGAGGCTCCAAAGGGAAGAATAATATTGCCGCAAGTACAGACCATAAGGGATGCCCTTGATAATGATGCAGCAGCATTAGTAGTTAAAGAAAGGGAATATGTCCATATCCTTGATAGCTTAAAGTATCCGCCTGATATTGTTATTTGCGATTCACAGGTTGTACTAAAAATGGTGGCAGACACGCCAAGGGATATCAAGTGTACGACTTTCTCTATCTTGTTCGCGAGATATAAATCTGACCTTGTTGAAATGGCAAAAGGTGCGGTTGCAATTGAGAACCTGAAGCCAAAGGATAAAGTATTAATGCTTGAAGGCTGTACTCATCATCCCATAGAAGACGATATTGGAAGGGTAAAAATACCTAGATGGTTAAAGCAATATACTGGGGCGGACCTTGAAATAGATATGTTCTCAGGAAGAGACCTTCCTGAGAATATAAAAGAATACAAATTAATAATCCAATGCGGGAGCTGTATGCTAAATAGGAAAGAGTGCATCTGCCGTATAGAACAAGCTAAGGCAAATGGTGTCCCGATCACAAATTATGGTGTGTGCATCTCTTATACTCAAGGGGTTTTGGAACGTGTATTGGAGCCTTTTGAAGCTGCTTTAGATGCTTATTTAGAAGAATGTTCGAAAAATGGAGTAGCTATATGACAATATGCACAGATAAAAAAAATGATTGGATCAGCCAAAGGATAAGACAAGACGAGATCGATAAATATAAGACCGGGGGTAAGGATTTTATTGATGAGGATGAGATCAATAAAACCTTAGAGAGCGGCAAACAATGTGATGCGGAGTATATCAGGGGGTTACTGCAAAAATCATTGCGTATTGAGAACCTAACACTTGAGGAAACAGCAGCACTGATCGCTGTTAATGATCCGCAGTTATTAAGCGAGATGAAAGAAACTGCACTTAAGGTCAAGAAGAAGGTCTACGATAACCGCATTGTTACGTTCGCGCCGCTTTATTTGGGAAATTATTGTGTGAACAATTGTTTGTACTGCGGATTTAAGGAGCAGAATGCAGATGCACAGAGAAAAGTGCTTGATTCCCAAGAGATAATAAAAGAGGTCGAGGTGCTTGCAGGCAAGATCGGCCATAAACGGTTGATAGTGGTTTATGGCGAGCATCCAAAAAATGATATTGATTACATCATTGAAAGTATCAGGACGATATATGATGTGAAGGTCAGGACAAGAAAAGGATATGGGAATATACGCCGCGTAAATGTCAATGCGCCGCCTTTTTCAATTGAAGACCTAAAGAGAATGAATGGCGTTGGCATTGGCACCTATCAGGTCTTTCAGGAGACTTATCATAAAGAAACTTATAACAGGGTCCATCCAAAGGATACAATAAAAGGCAATTATGATTGGCGCTTGTATTCGATGCACAGGGCTTTTGAAGCCGGTATTGATGATGTGGGCATCGGCGTCTTGTTCGGCCTGTATGACTGGAGGTTCGATCTATTGGCTTTGGTAAAACATTCTTTGGAATTAGAGGCGAGATTCGGGATCGGGCCCCATACGGTATCTTTCCCAAGGCTTGAGCCGGCGTTAAATGCAAATATGGAGAAGTATGAAAAGTACCGCGTCAGTGATGAGGATTTTAAAAAAATAATACTGGTACTTAGGCTGGCTATACCTCACACAGGGATGATAATCAGCGCTCGTGAAACTGCGAAGATCAGGCGCGAGTCTATCGACCTGGGGGTTACACAAATGGACGCATCGACAAAGATCGGGGTAGGAAGTTATCAGAAAGAGGATATAGCACAGGACAAGGAAAAGCAGCAGTTCATTTTGGGCGATACGCGTTCGCTTGATGAGCTGATATGTGAGTTTGTCGAAAAAGGATATATAACATCATTTTGTACCGCCGGATACCGCTGCGGCAGGACGGGTAAATGCATAATGGACCTGCTCAGGAAAGGCGAAGAGGGTAAATTCTGCAAGCTAAATGCGATCATTACATTTAGGGAGTGGCTTGATGATTTTGCGACAGAAGAGACAAGAATAAAGGTCGAGCCGATCATTGATAGGGAGATCGAGGAAGTACGCGTTAAATATCCACAAGTATTTGATATGTTCAAAGATTATTATGAGAGAACTAAAGCAGGAGAGCGGGACCTATACATATAGTGATAAGCCATAAGCTGTAAGCTAAAGATGTATTGTCCTGAAATAGGTTGACAGAAAGGGGTCAATCAATGGGTCAGGACAGGAAAGTTTTACGATAC
>MHHG01000046.1 GCA_001805965.1 Omnitrophica WOR_2 bacterium RIFOXYA2_FULL_38_17
ATTTTGTAATTACGAACGAAGAAGATAAAGGTTTCCCTAATTTTATAAATCTCCTCGGAATTGAATCCCCCGGGCTTACATCATGCCTTTCAATTGCAGAAAAAGTAAAAGATCTGATAAAAAAATAAGGACAGTACTATTTTTTTCAAATAGCACTGTCCCGTTTTTTTCTGCATCTAATTATTTGACCTTATTGCTTAAAACTTGAATTTGAGGACCGTTTCAACTTTGTTATAGTCTTTATTTGCAATATCATCATAAGAGACAATAAAATAACGGACATTGACGTCAAAAGAATCTGTAATTTTGTAGCCAACCTGAAATTCATTATCATTAAAACCATTACCTGCGCTAGCACTTGTGTCATAATTAGCGATGCCAAAAGCATAGGATAACCACAACTTTTCAAAAGAATACTTTATCCTGGTCTCAAAAAACTCGGCACCAGCCATGCCGTCAGCATTATCCTGATCAACAATATTGTTAATATCAGCAAGCCATTGAGGCTTGTTCAACGCACTGCCGTCGCTGAACGTTGAATAGCATAAATCCAGCTTTACAGGCCCTTTTTGTACAAAAGGCATAATCGCAAAAACATTGGCATCCCCGCTACCAGCGATCTCAGCATTAATATTTTCATATAAAATATTCGCCCCATACTTGATTTTATATTTCTCCCATTCTGATTTAACATTTGTTTCTAATCCAAAAACACTGGCATAATCATTTTGTATCATAAAAAACGGATTTAATCCGATAAGGTCAGCCGGCTGATACCTAGCTTCAAAAAAGTACAAGTTAGGCTTTGAATCCGATCCATAAGTAGGCTCATCGTCAAGGTCTTGCGAATCATTTGTACGCCCAAAATCCTCACCATCATCATAGTCAATTTCTGCAAAACGATTCATCAAGCCTGCAATCAGTTCAAGCTTCTCAATTTCTTTGTATTGAACATATAGACCTTCACTTTGATTATCATCAATATGAGATACTTTACCATGTTCCCAATGTCCGATCCTGAAATTTGATGCCTCACCAAAAGCATAATTAAAATATAATTCAGGCAATGTGAATTCCGTTTCAATGTCTGCGCCAAAGGGATCTGAACTATTTTGAGTCTCATTGTATAATTGCCCGTGGCCAAAAAATCGGACACCGAATTGAAGATCATTCCACTTTAATGTTTCATATTTAAAAGTTAAATAAGCAGTAGCCCAGCCGGTATTCGAATCACTTGCCTCATTGTCCTTGTATTCAAAATAAGAGCCTATTTCACCAGAGAATTTACCATCTCGAAAAGCATTCTTAAACTCCTGGGCTTCGTCAGCAAAAACAGAACTGCTGAACATCAATAAAAAGGCGAAAAATAAAATCATTCCGGCTAAAGCATTGCTTCTCTTCATCTTTTTTCCTTTCTTTACTAAATCCCCTAATTTTCTACATTCTAATAGCTCACATATGCAAAGTAAACAAGAAACACAAATAAGAAACCCCCACCGCCAAAGGCAGTGGGGGTTTCTTATCGCTACTTCTAAATATAATTAGAATCCAACATTAACACGAACCATAGCTTGTTTAGCTGGGGTTCTATCATCATAAGCACCAAAATATTGGCCTGGCTTGAAGAAACCAAGTGTGCCTAAGATTTGAACATCTTCTGTATAATTGTAAGCTAAGTCTAGATCAATTTCTTGACCAATTGTTTCGCTGCCATTAGCTACATTACGTGTAATGCTTGCTGAATCTGGCTGAAGAAGTGAAATAGTAGAAGCATCTCCATTTGCTGTATAAAGCTTAGCATAAGATAGAGTTGCTAGTACATCTTCCATTGGATTAGCTGATAATGCTAATTGGTGAATGATCAAGTTTGAGTTATCAAGTATAGCATTATAGATCTTTCCAATATTTTGGCGCATAAAGCCTGAATTCCATGCTGTGTTATCAGATAATTGTCCAGCTGCTAAACCCGTATTAGCTGAATTTTCATCCCCTGAAAAATAGCTGAAAGTATAAGCTACAACAGGGTTATAATCTTCTAAAGCAGGAATCTTGTAATTTGACATAAGTTGAATTGCTTTTGCTTTTAATGTCTGGCTATCTGCTCCAGTGATTGTAGTACCTGATTGAAGAGCAGCTTCTGCCTGAAGGTTTAATCCTTCAAGAGGATTCATGCTTCCACGGATACCTTTAATAAGGATCTCTTCTGCTCTTGAATTTTGATCAGAATTATTAACTGACTTGACAACATATGCTTCAGCTAATGAATCCATATCATCACCAAATTCATAAGTAGCGTTGACACCATAAAGATTTACATCAGTTACTTCTCCTGTAAGTCCTGTAGTGGTATCAGTAATACGAGAGAAAATACCCTGAATTGTCAATGGATTATAATCTAAAACTATCTTAATTGCATCAAAACCATATTGTTCACTAAGGTCTGTTGCAACATTATTTAAACTTGAATCAGTTGTTGAATTTTGCCCAATGATAAAACCATTGCCCCACACTATTGGTTGACGACCAATAACAACTGTCAAAGGTGAATAAAGCATTTCTCTTAAAGTAACATATGCTAAATTCACTTCTACTGCGACAGTACTACCAGTTCCCCATGGTCTTTCATCGATCAACTCAACTGTTGCAGCTACATTATCTGTAAGGTCTGCATCAATACCAACTTTTGTGATCGTGAAGAATAGGTTTTGAACTTCATCTTCACCAGCTGATGTGATTAAGCCTAATTCAAAGTTTTCTCTGTAAAGAGCAGCAGAATCAATACTTCCGCTTACTTTGATGTTTTGAACGCTAGCAAATGCTGGCATTGCCACAAAAGCAACAACCAACAAAGCAAGTAGTAATTTTCTCATTTTTTTCTCCCCTAAAAAGCCAGTAAAAAACCCCATTTGATCTCATTTGCGAAATCTTTTTTAGCCGGCTAAGTTTTTCTTTTTTTAATTTATATATAACTAGGTGAATTTGGCCTAGAAACTTAACAATAATAGACCAGTATTTTGACGATCCCTGACGTAACTATTTTCATCCCCCCTTTCTTTTGTCATATTAGAATCATCACTGGATGAAATAATAACATCGTTATTCTCACACACTTATGATACACTGTCAAATATTTTTTCAAATTATTTTTAACTTTGGATTTTTTACTGCATATTGAAACACACCTATTTTAACAAATCCTGTAAATATAAACTTGATCTAAATTAAAAACTAACCTAATTGCATTCTCGGCAGAAATCAAACCCCATGTTCTTTGCTTTTTCTAATGCGATTTTATATTTAGGTGAAGTTACAAGGTCAATAACCGGAACTTCAAAAGCATTTCCCAGATTTAGTTGACCAAGCTGATCCTGGCTGCATATTGTAAACGAACCATCTGACCTTACACAATTTAGCATATATTTGCAGCAATTTTCCCGTGATCGAATATCGTATCCAGGCTTTTGAAGGTCATAATCAAACTTTAAATATTCGTCAATTTCAGATGATACTACATCATCAAAGTATGCTTTCTTTTGTTCATTTGAGGCCAAAGTCGGAGCTGTAAAGTTTGTCGGAGCAATAATAGCATGTTCAGGCATCCCGCCCAAATCCTTAACAAAATCCCCTAATTGGTCTTTTTGCTTAAAATTATCTTTTGTCATAACCATTTTGACATATATTCTTTTGCAGTTTATTTTCAATGCCTTCTTAAGATTACTTATAACAAGATCAAAATCTGTTTTCATTGTATGCTCATGAACATCTTTTGTTATTCCACCGATATTGACTCGAATATGCTTAAAAGGATAAGACATTAGCTTAGCGATATCTATTTTCACCCCAAAATTTGTATCCAGGTCCATAAGCTTTATCTTGTTTTTGACTATATTGTCAAGAATCGCAAAGATTTCCGGATGGATCAAGCATTCTCCATTAAAAAAAGGCATTATTCCTGTATTGTGAGCCCTAAAATAGTCCTTATTGAGGTCAATAAATCTATTAAAATTATCCAGTTTCATCAAACCAGCAGGCTTGTTCTCCGATTTAAACATCCAGCACCATACACAGCGGGCATTACAGTTTGCCGATGTTTCAACCTTCAAATAGTTTGAAATGATCTCAGAGGATGGCCGTTTGCGATTAAAAATTCCTAAAATATCATTTAGAATACTCATATAAATCAATCCTTTCAGATTATTTTTAATGTGCATAAATAAGCAAAAGACTCATCGTTTTTCGCTTATCTCCCAATATTTAGACCAAGACATAAAATGAACCCAGGCAAACAGCAAACAGAAAACAAAACCATAAATTCCCTCTTTGTATCCTTGTTTTTTAACATAGAATTTCCAGAAAAGCTTAAGAGGCCTCGTTTTTATATTGTATTTTATCTCTTTAGGGTTTAAGGAACCCCTTTTCTCAAAGATCTCTTTTGCAAAGATCGTGGTGTAAAAGTTTTGTCTTTCTACAAATTGGGCTATTGAGTCAAAAGGATAGTGCTCTATATCTGCGTTAATTATACCGATATCACCCTCTACTTGAAGCACTTCATGAACTTTTCCTACATATTTTGCTTTCCCCTTCTTGAATAGCTTAGGCGAACGCTCCTGATACCAACCTCCGTATCTCATGAAATGCCCAAGAAAGAAATTCTTTCTCTTTATATTGTATGCGGAAAATTTTAATGGATTTTCTAGAACCTGCAAGATTTCTTCACGCAAATCATCAGGAACGATTTCATCAGCATCCATTTGAAGAACCCAACCACCCTTGGCTTCCTGAGTTCCTAAGTTCCTTTGCGCATCAAAACAGCCCTTTGAATCGTTTTTTATGACCTTTGCACCCAATTTTACAAAATTTTCAGCCGTTTTGTCATCACTATTATCGTCGATAACAAGCACTTCATCTGCCCATTTAACACTATTGAAAAAACGCTCTACTCTTTTTTCTTCGTTTTTTGTTATTACTATTACTGAAAGTTTTTCTCTCATGAGCTGTTCTTTTAATTTTTGTGGACTTTCCTATGCTGAAAACTAATTCTTCTTTTGCCTCAGTAGCTTTTTCATTGTCCGATTTACTGCTTTTTCCATTCTGTCGATAGCCTGATTTTGTGTGATTCCTTCTGTTAGATGATCATCGCAAATTGCTGCATAGCCTTTTCTGTTCTTCATTTTAAATATTGTAACGCTTTTTCCACCGATTTTCATAAAACCCCCCTTATCTCCCATAAGGATTATTCTGCTGATCTTTTCCAAGATATCCACCTACAGCACCCTCAGTAACACTATCTCCGACCTTTGTTGCCTTGCCAACACCTTCTCCAACTTTACTAGCACCTTTGTTCATCGATTCACAACCTATAACTATAAATAATGAAATGATCAAAAGAAAATACGTATTTGCCTTGATATTCATCTCTTTTTCTCCTTTTTATTCTTGAACAACATCCCCTATAACAATAGGATCTGTTGGTGTCCCAACAACCTTAGCTTTTGAGAACTTAACTTCTACTTTTGACACACTAATCTCAGCTATCTTTGTAGCATCTCGACCCAATTCCATACCGGTATCTGGATCAATTAAGGCCTCGCCTTCACGAAGAATTGAAAAAGTATCACCTTCAGTGATCCCAGAGGCACTTCCGGCATTAATAAAAACTTCTACATCCTTTGACAAAATCACTTTACCGGTCCAGGGAATATCGTCCATTTTCTTGCCAATAAAATCGACCGCATTATCAATAGCTATCTGCACAGCCTTGCCTAAAGGTGTCTTTCTGAAGTTTGATGAATTTATACTGAAATCACCACTATAGCCTAAAGACAATCCCCCGCCCTGGGCTTCACCTTCTACCCGCTTAGATTCAATAATTTCACCTGTTGTAGAATTTATTAACTGGATTATAACCGCTACATGCGCCGAAGCCTTTTTTGATCCAATAGTAAAACCCTTAACAGACAGGCCTTGGCCACCGCTTGAAGTATTTTCTTCAAATTCTGTTATCTGCCCTTTGACCAAAATCTGGGCTGGGATTATCTTGCCTACTTTTGCAGTGTTCGACTTAGCAAAGCGGTCACTTTGTGCCAAGTCCTGCTCCGCGATCACTACATCCAGGTCTTTTCTCGATAGAACAACGAATTTATTGCTTTGAACAAGCGCATCAGATAATTGGGTTGAGAAATCATTACCAAGATCGAGCTTTGACTTGTATCCTGAATCATTGGTAAAATCAAAAACTGCCACAGTCTTTTTGACATTTTTTGCATCACTTTGTTCCACTAAGCCAGCAAAACTTAAACAAACTAGCATAAACATTAATATCATTTTCTTGCTCATGTTTCCTCCTTGTTATACTTATATAAATTAATAAAACCAGGTTAATTACAGATCAATTCATTCAGATCCAACAAATCTCCCGTATAATTCAAAATATTATCCTGAGTCCCTTCTGAATCATACACAATAACTCTTGCATCCTCATTATCTTTTAATAGAACAAAATAATTACCCCTGCCCCCACATTCCATTAATTGAAAATCATCAGCTGCATTGAAAACAAAGCTTTCCTGGCTAGAAAGGTTCATGCCATACACCACACTTTCATCCGCTTCAGACAGGCCGATATAATACATATAATCTTCATCCGGCGAAAATATTATACGGGAATCTTCTTGCAAAGA
>MHHG01000047.1 GCA_001805965.1 Omnitrophica WOR_2 bacterium RIFOXYA2_FULL_38_17
GTTATCGCAGTATCTTTTTTTTCTGTGAGATCTTTGATCAGGAACAAGGATTGGCGCGATGAAGTTTCCCTTTATGAGTCAGCAGTAAGGGCAAATCCTGCTAGTGCGCTGATGAGGCATGATCTGGGATTGGTTTATTCTAAGGCAGGAAGGCCTGACGATGCAATAGCTAGTTTTCAGAGCTCAATTAAGTTGAAAAATGATGATCCGGTGACTTTCTTCTCTTTAGGTAATGCTTATCAGGAAGTCGGGCAGTATAAGAACGCTATTAAAAATTTTAACAAAGCGATAGAGTTGGACCGTGAGTTTGCTGACGCTTACTATAATTTAGCGGGCATCTATGCTTTTTTGGGCCATACTGTTCCTTCGGAAGAGAGCTTGAAAATGTCGTTGGATCTTTTTAGGGAACAGGGTCGGACAGAGGAAGCCTTAGAGCTTGAAAAGGCTTTCAGGGGCTATTTCAATTCGACAGAAAAGTAAGGTGCCTTATGGAAGTATCAATAGTTATCCCGATATATAATGCAAAAGACCTGGCTGAACAGGCAGTGCGCTCGGTTGTCAGGTACATGGAGTCTATTTGTGTTGATTATGAAATATTGTTAAGAGATGATGGGAGCACTGACGGGTCTCGTGAGATGTTAAAACACCTGTCACAAGGGTTTGAAAAGGTTAAATATTCCGAAAATGTAAAAAACAGGGGCCTTGGCTTTACATTGAAAAGATTGTTTGAAGAGGCAAAGGGAGACAGTATTATTTACTGCGATTGCGATCTTCCTTTTGGCGAAAAGGTCATTAAAGTTCTTTTAAAAGAACTGGAGAAAAGCGATATTGTTGTCGCCTCCAGATATATGGGGAAAAAAAACCAGGTTGGGATACTGCGCAAAATTACCAGCAGAGTTTATAATCTTCTTTGCAAATCGCTCTTTAATGTCGGTATTAATGACATTGGTTCGGGATCGGTAGCTTTTAAAAAAAGTGTTTTGGATGATATAAGTTTAAAAGGAGAGGGATTTGTCTTTCATATAGAAGTATTCAAGAAAGCTTTAGATAAAGGCTTTTCGATCAAAGAGATACCTTTTGAGGCGAGGGGTTGGCAGAGAGGAAGCTTTGGTATTATAAGGCATGGATTGCCAACGGTCATAGATACATTAAAATTAAAGTTCAACAGGTTATAAAGTTAATGTCAAAACTAAATTTTAATTCAGTTCTCAGCAATCAGTTCATTTGCATCTTTATTATTGTTTTAGCGGCAATAGCCGCGTTCAGTAATTCTTTGGGTAATGAGTTCATTGTTGATGATCTTATCTTTATTGTTGATTGGCCGTTGATCCAGGACCTTCACAACTTTACTGAATTTTTTGGCCAGCATAATCAGCCTGTCGGGGAAGAAGGGGTTTACTCGCCGTTAAAAACATGCCTGCATGCCTTAAATTATAATTTGTGGGGAATGAATGTTTTCGGGCATCATCTATTTGGACTGCTCATACATTTGATAGGGACGGTTTTTGTTTTTAAGATCGCATTGCGGCTGACATCCAATATGCCGGCATCTTTCTTATGTGGATTGTTTTTTGGTATACATCCTGTCCATGTTGAAGCGATAACACCGCCGACCGGAAGCGTTGATACTTCGGGAGTTGTCTGGTTTTTTGCTTCATTTTATTTTTATACAAAAGCGGCAGGCCTTAAAGCCAGGCCGGGCAAGGATTACTACATTGCAATATTCTTTGCATTGCTTGCGATCTTTACGCACGAGCTGGTAATAACTTTGCCTTTGTTCTTTTTGTTCTACGAGTTTTGCTTTAATGGCAGGAATTCTGACAAAAAAAACCTGTTCCGGAGGACATTGCCTTTCTTTATTATTTCTTTTACATACGCGTTTTTGAAGCTTAATATTGCCGGGTCACTGGCGAGAGGGAAATATATTTATGGCAGCTTCTATCTTACTATGCTGATCGTCATAAAGGCATTGGCAAAGTATGTCCTGATATTGTTCTATCCAATGGCGTTGACATCAAATCATGAGATATCACCGGGAATATTTTCGGTTAATTGGTATTATTTTGATAAAGCAGAAGTTTTAATGCAGTCGATCCTCGACCCTCAGGTAATACTCTCGATGCTTTTTACAGCGGCAATGGTTTTTATTGGGATAAGATTTTATAAAATAAACAAGGTAGTTACGTTCTGCGTGGGGTGGTTTTACATAAGCCTTTTGCCTGTAATGAATATTATCCCGACCGAATGTTATTTCGCCGAGAGGTACCTTTATCCCGGCTCGTTAGCTTTTTGTTTGTTATTGTCAATTATGATATTAAGCCTGGTTAATCAAAAAAATATCCTTAGATACTTTGGCGTTTTTGTCCTTGTATTTTATATAGGGTTCTTTTTTAGGCAGACATTGATGCGTAACGGCCAGATAAAGAATGAATTGTCTTTATACGAGGCTGAGGTGAAGGTTAATCCCCGGCACCCAATTATGCATAGAAAGCTGGGATTTCTTTACCTTAGAAACGGGGAGCCCAAAAAAGCTATTGAGCAGCTTGAGACGGTTATCAAGTTAAGGCCATCTGACCCGGACGCGCATTTTATATTGGGTGAAAGTTATATGGAGATAAAGAATTTTAAGAAGGCCATGCTGAATTTTGAGAAGGCAATAGAGATAGATCCAAACTTTGCCGAGAGCTATTACAATTTAGCCGGTATATATGCTTTTCTTGGAAGGCAGGAAGAGGCCAGTACATATCTTCATAGATCTATTAAATTATTCATGGAGAGCAATAGGCCTGATGAGGCCGAGAAATTAATTGAGGCTTTTTACACTTTTTGGGGCTTTAAATAAGCCTAGGTGATCCGCGCATATATTCACTTGATAATATTATTTTCCTATCCCCTTGCTCATCATCATTTGCAATAATGCCTGCATTTGAGGATTGTTCATAAGCTGCATTATCTTGGGATTATTCTGAATAACATTAGGGTCGTTGCTTAACAGGTCTTTCATAAGGCTAGGGTCAGAAATGAGCGCCATTATTTCTTCATCCTGGAGCATTGTCTGCATCTCTGCTAGCATTTTGGGGTCGGACAGCAGGCTGTTTTGCATTTGTTGCATTTGTTCCGGCAATCCTGCATTACCAAGGCCGCCGAGGTTTCCCAGCAAAGCATTTTGAGCTACAGGTGCTTGAGCATTCTGTGTTGCAGTAGAGGTGGTAATGCTGACAATATCAGAATCTTCAACCTCAACTTTACCAAGTTTGTCCGTATCTATTATGTATTTTTGATCTTCAATAGATACTATTGTTCCCTTTATAACGGATCCATCTTTCAATGTGATGGTTTTTTGTGAATTTTGAGCGAGAACGGTACTTGTTAAGAGAAGACAAGCTGCCAAAATTGTAAGAATTGTGTGCTTTTTCATTATTTTATATCCTCCATTCACTTAAGTGTATTGCATATTTCCTTAAGGGTCAATAGAGTAGGAGATTATTTGTGTTTATATCAATTATCGGATAATAAAAGAAAAGATCTATTCTTTTGAGGTGAGTTATATAACCCGCTGTGAACAAACTGTTTGCAATGGGTTTTCTTTTACTTGCTTGACGATTTTTGAGGTGTATGATAAACTTTTAACACTATGCAAGATTATTCAATGAAATTAAACAACCTACTTCCTGGATTACTCCTATCTTTACTAAGATAGGCCGTGAGGAGGGGTGTGTTTTTAATCATTGAACAGAAAATAAATAATTAAAAAAAGTAAAGCCACCGCTTCTTAAAGAGGCCGGTGGCGTTTTTTTTGAATAATTGACCACCGCATCTTTAAGGAGCCGTTGGCGTAAAAGAAAGGTGGTGTATTATGGAAAAAGGTAAAATGCCATTCAAACGTTACCGACAGTATCCTAATGTTTTTCTTCCAGACCGTGAATGGCCAGATAAGACAATCACTAAAGCACCTATCTGGTGCAGTATTGACCTGAGGGATGGCAATCAGGCTTTAAGCATACCGATGAATGTTGAAGAAAAAATAATTATGTTTGAGCTTTTGGTGGCAATAGGATTTAAGGAAATTGAAATTGGTTTTCCTTCTGCATCTGATGTCGAGTATCAATTTATCAGAAGGCTTATAAAAGAACAAAGGATACCCGATGATGTTACGATTCAAGTGCTGACACAGGCTCGGGAGCATTTAATCAGAAAAACTTTTGATTCCGTTAGAGATACAAATAAAGCAATTATCCACTTATACAACTCAACTTCAAAAGTTCAACGAGAAGTTGTTTTTAAAAAGAATAAGGAAGAGATAAAAGCTATTGCTGTCGAAGGAACGAAATTAATCAAGTCATTAAGAGGTGCGTCAAAGAATAGCAGCATACGTTTTGAATATACGCCAGAAAGTTTTCCTGCTACGGAGTTGGATTATGCGCTTGAAATTTGCTCAGCAGTAATTGATGCGTGGGCCCCATCACCCGAAGAGAAAATCATTATAAATTTGCCCACAACTGTGGAGATGTCAACTCCCAACGTTTATGCTGACCGCATTGAGTTGTTTTGTCGGCATATCAAGAAAAGAGAATCAGTCATTATCAGCGTCCATACGCACAATGACAGAGGAACAGGTGTGGCTTCTGCTGAATTGGCTGTTATGGCAGGAGCAGAGCGTGTTGAGGGCGCTTTGTTTGGTAATGGAGAGCGAAGTGGTAATATGGATATTGTTACAATGGCTTTGAATCTTTTTAGTCAAGGGGTGAATCCTGAACTTGATTTCTCAGATATCAATAAAATTGCGGAAGTGTACAAAAAATGTACACGAATGGACATTCATTCTCGACATCCATATGCAGGAGAGTTGGTCTATACCGCTTTTTCTGGGTCACATCAAGATGCGATTAACAAGGGAATGAAAGCTCAAAAGAAAAAAGAAAGTGATATTTGGGATGTCCCTTATCTTCCGATTGACCCTAAAGATGTTGGTCGAACTTATGATGCCATTATCCGTATCAATAGTCAATCCGGAAAAGGGGGAGTCGCTTATGTTATGGAAAATGATTGGGGATTTAAGATTCCTAATGAGATGCAACCTGAGTTTGCACGCCTCATACAGGGAAGAACAGAAAGTGTTAGTAATGAATTGTCGTCCAACGAGATAAAGAATTGTTTTGAGCAGGAATATATAAAGCGACAAGGAAGATTCCAGCTAAAATCCTGTGCAATTCATTCTGAAAATAAAAATTCAAAGGAAACTATTGTCTGTGCTTTAATACAAGATGAACAAACAGAAATATCAATAAGGGCAAAGGGCAATGGTCCAGTTGATGCTTTTGTTTGTGGTGTTAAAGAACATTTCAACATTCTTTTTGATGTTGCGTATTATGCAGAACATTCTCTTTCGCAGGGAGCGGATGCAGAAGCTGTTGCTTACATTGGGATAAATACTGAAAACAGCAAAATTTTATTTGGTGTTGGTATTGATGTTAATATAAGTATAGCTTCAATTAAAGCGGTTTTGAACGCTATAAACCGTATGTAACCGTAAAGGCATCAGATAATATTTTAGCTTCTTCCGATAGGCAATATGCTCTAAACTCCTCCCAAAAGTTGCGAAAGTCGTCCTCTTGGGTGAGGTCAATAAATAAATTTGGTGCTGGAGAGGGGATTGTTCTTCTATTCAAACAAAAGTCTTTCGTTTTTGTGCCAATTTGTCGAACCGCCTTTTTTGACCTCTTGTTTTGGAGGCATATAAATCAAACTAAGACCGATACGGTTTGGGGGTTATTGTTTTTCCAAAGACAAACTTGCAGTAACGTCTCTGAATGTCCGGAACTAACATCTTTGGATGAAGCAGATTTATTAGAAATTATTTAAATTATCATGCAGATCTCAAATACTTATTTTTTGCAATTATTGAAAATACTTAAAGCATATCTGATTTTCTTTCTTTGCAGCCAAACATGCATATGAAAAAGGCGGCTCAATATGGTTTTCGGGGTTTTGTTAAATGTTACATCAGAAAAAGAAATGATCCGTTCTGAAAACTTGTTTCGAACTAATTGGCGAAAAGTCTGCATTTCCTCATTTGACATGGAATTAGGATGTAAGCACACGGTCCACAGGCCAGAAAATCGTTCAGTTAAATTCCAAAGCTGCTGAGGGATCCAATAGAAATCATATTCATAGTACACATCAAGTGCGATACCATCACTGATAAATTTAATATCGGTTTCATTTCGGATGGCATGCAACGTTATCTTGTCGAAGGTATGGGCTGGGGCAACCCATATCTTAGGAGTAACACGATGTTCATTAAAAATATTCCATGAAGCGCGTATTTTAGCGGCCTGTTTCTCATAGGGAAGTCCTGCGAATTCAGTTCTTTTGTAATATGGAAGTATCATAGGACTTTCAGTCTCGTGCAGTTGATGTGTATAACCATGAAGAGCTATCGTCCAGCCTTTTGACTGCCACGCACGGACTTTGTTCCAAAATCCTTCATCCGGTTCATCAAGCATAAAGCCTGGATCTCGGCTTTCTGGTATAACAGAAACGATCGGCTTTATATTAAACTCATCAAGAATGTCCTCCATTAATTGCCATTTAGTCCTATCCATCGTATGACAGGCATCATCAATTCTAATTAAATAACGTGCTTTCATATTGTTACCTTGAATAAATGAAATTTTCTTTGCTCATCTGGGGCCGGTGTAATCGATGTTCGCTCTGCGCGGTTTCTTAGGAATGCAAAATCATGCTTATATGGACATATTGAAGACCCTCCGGGATCTTTCGCGTCAAGAACCAAAAACTGCGTCTTTGGCAATAGTGGCAGCAGCAAGCTTTCCAGCTCCGTTGGGCTTAACACGTGAATCCAGTTGACCAGTATTAAAACATCAATGGCTTTTTGCTCAATGCTTGATGCTTCCCCACAAATAAAATTAACTCTTCTGCCGTGAAGCAGCCTAGCTATCCTAATAGCACCTTCGTCAATATCATAACCATACCGGTGCTCAGCTTTTACTCGATATATTATGTCACCAAAACCACATCCCAACTCCACAACACATCTAGGAGCTAAGCTGTTAACCAAATTAACAACGGTTTTTTTATATGGTCGGTTTGAATAAGGAGCACTGGCATGCCAGGAATCACATTTAAAGCAATATGTTAATAAGGCTAAAAAAGCGCAATCAAGCCTGCGCCAGAAAAATAACCATATGTGCTTTATAATTCCTTTTTTTTCCGTTGGTGGTTTCATAAAATCTTCAGAAGTTCTTATCTCTTTATTCTGTTGGACAAGCAAATGGGGATCTATTATTTTCACTCTGAATATAGCATCTTTTATTTTTCAATTCAAACAATACATATTCAATATTTATTGCTGATCCAATAAAAAAGAAACATTATTATCTTCTTTCTGCAAGTTCGGATGACTAACAGTTCCATTATAGTTCCTTTACATTTATTTTGAAGGTACAAGAAGTTTTTGTGCTATATTTTGTGCCAAAAAGGTAGGAAAAGGAGGTTTTACATACGAGAAAAGGAACGAAATAATGCTGGAGAAGGGATTCGAACCCTTGCGGCTGTGACGCCACCGGTTTTTGAGACCGGCGTGTATACCAGTTCCACCACTCCAGCATATATTTTATTTCAACATATATTCATCTGCAAAAAAAATGGAGCTAAGGAGGATCGAACTCCTGACCTCTTGCATGCCATGCAAGCGCTCTCCCAGCTGAGCTATAGCCCCTAAAACAAATTAGCAGCGTTTTGAACAATACCAGTTTTGCGATATTATAAAAATATCATTACCTTTGGTTTGCCTATAAAGGAATAAATCAGCCCTGCAAATGCCATTAAATATAGCATTGACAAAAGTTATTGTCAATTTTTTAAAACCGTTGCATTCTTTTAATCCCTGTGATATATTAAAACACTTTTTTCGGGGAGTAGCGCAGCTGGCTAGCGCACATGCTTTGGGAGCATGGGGTCCCGGGTTCGAATCCCGGCTCCCCGACCAATGAAACTAATAGTTTTTGCTGGCTGTATTTGGAAATTGGCAATATGTCTTTTAAGTATGAATATGTCAGTCGAGAAATACAGCTTTTTTATTGGAAGATAAATGAAAAATAAATTATTGATCAGATGGATTGCTGGTATCATGGTTTTTGGCTTTTTAGCCACAGCTATTGTTTTAAAGATCAAGATCAACCATGATCTTGAAAAACAAAGATCCCTGCAGAAATTGAAGGCGGAGATTTTAGAGATCAATAGTGTCCAGCTTTCTCAGGTTGATGATAATTTAGGCATTGCAGTCGAGATTCTCGGGAGGTCATCCGACAGATATAAGCTGAAATTAGTATTGGAATCAATAGGTTATGTTCAGCTAAAGATCGTTGAATTAGAAAGCGATGTTTTGTTGACCCATGAAAAACAGAGTTTTAGTTTTTTAGTGTCTTTTGAAGAGCTTGCGATGGCGTATCATAAAGGCCTGCTTGAGTATATCCCTGAATTTGAAAGAAGATTCTTGATTGATGAGATTGTTAATGTTAAAGCTGTCCTGACCTTGGTGGAAAAAAAAGGTTTTACAAGATCTGAGATTGAAGGGATTGAGTTTAGCCGTAAGGAGGCTTTTGCTGTTGCCAGATTCGCTTTTTCGTGCCTGAAGGATAAATGCGTGGTTGATCAGTCAAGAAAAGAAGAGTAAGTTCATTCCCAGAAAATAAGCATAGAAGATTTCATTAATTCTTTTTGTTTGTGTTTTACTGTGTTATAGTGATTTTGATGGTAAATTTGATCCTCGCCAGCATAATAATATATAAACAATAATGTTCCTTATATGCCCAGAAAAAGAAATAAAAGACTTAAGTCTAAAATAAAAAAAAGTATAACACTTTTTAATTCTGTAATATTTTTGTTCTCTATATCGGTAGGATTTCTGATAGTTTGTATATCCGGGTCTGTTCAGGAAAGTAAATTTAAAGCTTCAAAAGATGGGGTTTTAGAGCATTCCGCCATTCGTTTAGCGGATGCATTTGAAATATATAATCAAAAAAGATTCTCTAAATAGGGATAGATGCTATTTTTAAGCTTTTACGTATCTCAATCAATAGTGTTATCCCTATTTTAAATGTATTATAGATTTTGCGCCCGTAGCTCAGTGGATAGAGCACCTGCCTTCTAAACAGTATTCATCGAAATTCATAACTAATTGAAATTAATGGAAATACAATCCTCTAAACAACTTAGAGGATTTTTTTATTGGTACTTTTTAGTATGGGTTAGTATGTTTTAGTCAAAAAGTAGACACTGCCAAGACACTAAGTGGGGTGCGTCAAGTTTCGCTAATTATTAATTTTTCTCTACTCTGTATCTACTGTTCCTCCCTCTGAGTTAGATTTAAATACTACTAATAAGATTATGGCGAATAAAATGTTTCCAGAATTATTGTCGAATATAACTGTGTTGAAGGATATTATGGATGTATAAATTATTTCGAAGACAAACAAGTATCTAATTTGAGAGCGCATGCAATTAGTCAAGATTCAGTTCAATTTGCGGGAGAAGAAGACGCTGTTTGGGAAGTACCAATAAGAGTTGCTAGTAGCGAAATTTCAGAAGTTTGAAGGTTTGAAAGTATTAATTTGGACGATTTGTAAGATCAGTCAAAAAGTAGCAAGTGACTTTTCTTGTATGTACTAAAAGTTTAGTAATTTTGAAGATGTAACTCTTAGTGCTTTTGCAATTTTCTCTAAGTTTTGAATCCCTATGTTTTTCTCGCCTCGTTCTATTTGTCCTATGTAAGCTCTGTGAAGGTCAGCATTAAATGCAAGTTCTTCTTGTGTAAATCCGCATTTTTGGCGGTATTTCTTTATATTTAATCCAACTTTTTTATTGATTTCTGCCATAATTAGTTCGTTTTTGTTGTGAATAAATTATAGGATAATGCTACCAATAGGTCGACTACCTATAAGTAGCAATTTAAAATAAAAAATGCTATAATATCCCAAATAATTGATAAATTAATCTAAGGAAAGGGGAAAGAATGAAAAATTTTTCTAAAAGGTTCATAGTTGTAGTATTATTGTTAGTGTTGTTTAGTTCTGCTGAAGCTCAACAAGTTCCAAGCAACAAAGAAATGGCTTACAAAATGTCTGTGATTGATGGAGGAAGGTTCTCAGAAAAGCAATTTGAATCTGTATTGAATGTGTTGCAAAGTTATTTTCCAGAGGAAACATACTTCGATATATGCTATTTTATTTCAGGAACTCATGAAATACTTCAAGAAACAATACCGTCTTTGGGATTATATGAATTTACTTTAGGATTGAAGAATTTTGTTAGGGACTCAAGGGCAGATACGAATCTTCGTGAATCACTTGCACTATATGGTGCTTCTAAAATGAGTGGGTATTAATAATGAACAGGAGGTGAGAATGAGAAGTTATTTATTAGTTTTTTCTCTAGTAGTACTAATTTTTAGTTTCGTATCAATAGCAGATGCAGTATTGATTGGACAATGGGATTTTAATGAAGGAGCAGGTAATATAGCCTATGACAATTCAGGTTTTAGTAATGATGCAACTGGTTTAAATGGTGGCTGGGTTGCAGGCAAAAACGGCTATGCTACAACAAACTATAATATTATTGTTCCGCAAGATGAATCCCTTTTATTAGAATCCAATTTAACTATTATGGCATGGGCAAAGATTGATGAATTCAATGGTCTTCAAAGGCGTATTGTTGAAATGGTGCCAAGTTATGGGTTTCTATTTAATCCGCCTAATATGGATTTAGAAACAGCTTTTCATTTATGTTTTAATGCTGGGACTGATGAAGAAAATTTCTCTTTTGAATATCAGAGTATCCCATTAGGTGAATGGTTTCATACTGCTGTCACTTGGGATGGAAATATTGCTCAATTTTATTTAAATGGCGTGCCGAGTACTCCTGTCTCTGCTCAAACAATAATTAGTAAATATGGATTCTCCCCATTATTGATGGGAGCCCAAGGTTATACATTAGATGAAGTTCGCATTTACAATCATGTTCTAACTGGTGAAGAGATTCGCGATGTCAGTGGAGTTGTTCCAGAACCAACCACAATGTTTTTATTCGGGACAGGATTAGTTGGTTTTATGTTTAGAAGGCTTGGAAATAAAAAAGACATTAGCAAGATGCTATTGAAATTCTAAATAATGTAAGTGGGTTATTTGATATTTTACATGACTGGGATGTTAAATCGAAAGAGGAAAACAAATAAATCTTAGAATCCGCAATGATTTCGATTGATTTATTGCCTTAAAGAATCAATTTTTTGCTTCTAGATAGCATTCTAATCAACGGAGGATGCTTACCACGCAGTGAACCTTGCTTTATAGCAGACCACTCAAGATTTTTATATTACTTTGTATATTTTATGTATAAGTCTTAAATAGACTATACAAAAAAGGGTCAAACTCGTGGCTGCTGTAACGGCAAAGTGATAATGTCCTATTTAGGCAAAGCAAGAATGTCCTGTCATAATGTTTTCGAAAGGAGACATTATGGATCAACGGGAGATAATAGCAATGAGTCAAAAAGAGTTGAAGCGTTTGGGGGTGATCAATAAAGTAACAGGAAAAGAAATAAAGCAAAGAGAAGCAGCAGAGCTGTTAGGACTTAGTGATCGACAGATAAGAAGAATAGTAAAGCGAGTAAAAGAAGAAGGCGTAAAGGGATTGACGCATAGACTACGAGGATGTAAAGCACATAATAAGATAGAGGATAGCAAATGGAGCAAAGTATTAAAGGTTTATGAGCGCAAGTATTATGGCTTTGGAGCGCAATTATTTAGTGAGAAGTTGGAGAAGAATGAGGAAGTAAAGATAAGCAAAGAAACTTTGAGGAAGAAGTTAATTGTAGAAGGATATCAGCAAAGAAAACGAAAGAATAAAAAGCATAGGAGTTGGCGAGAACGAAAAGAGTATTATGGTCAAATGATCCAGATGGATGGAAGTCATCACGATTGGCTAGAAGGACGAGGAGCAAGGATGGTGATGATGGGATATATAGATGATGCAACGAATCGAGTGTATGGACGATTTTATGAGTATGAAGGAACGATTCCAGCAATGGATAGTTTTAAGAGATACGCAAGGAAGTATGGAGTGCCGCAGAGCGTGTATTTAGACCGGCATAGTACGTATAAAGTGACGCATTATGACGAATGGAAGGCAAAAGTTTATGGGAAAGAAGACCCCTTGAGTCAGTTTGAGCGAGCATTAAAAGAGTTGGGTGTAAAAGTCATACATGCAAATTCAGCGCCAGCAAAAGGGCGTATAGAGCGATTATTTAGGACACTGCAGGATAGATTGGTAAAAGAGTTGAGATTGTCAGGGTCAGCGACACTGGAAGAGGCAAATGAGGTTTTAGATAAGTATTTACAGGATCATAATAGTCAGTTTATGGTTGAGCCAGTAAGAAAGGCAAATTTACATAGGCGGGCGCCAAAAGCTGTAGATTTGGATAAGATCCTTTGTGTGAAGACAAAACATCCAGTTAGGAATGATTTTACAATAGTGCATAAAAAGCGATTGTATCAGATATTGAAATATACAGGAGCAAAGGAAGTAGAAGTCCGTGATTTAGTTAATGGTAATATGGAAGTTGTAGTAAAAGGTCAGAAGATAAATTACAAAGAAATTGAAAGGTTGCCAGTAAAAAATAAAAGAAACCGAATGACACAGAAAGGTTCAATAAGAGTTTTACCTATGAATAGCTCTTTTGGAACTTATAAGGCAAGATCAAGAGAATTGTCATTCTATTAAAAACCGGACATTCTTGTTTTGCTAAAAAGCGGACATTCTTGCTTTGCCTTGACATCAAACTCGTGGCTGCTTGACAAAATTTAATATGTAGTATATACTTATTAAATAGAAATGACGACGAGAAAACAGGAATAAGGAATAAGAAATAAGAAATAAGAAATCTTATTTTCTATTATGACAACTATGTCTAGTTATGTAAGTGTTCATGTTTTTAAGTATCGAGGAGGTAAAACTAAAGAATAAATAGTAAGAAAGTTTAATCAACAAAGCAAACTCATCGCAAGATGGAGTCGCAAAGTAAGAGAGCTAATACTGTTTAGTTCTCTTTTTTTTGTGTGTCTATCTATGATGAGTTTTTTATTGGAAAAGGAGAAGAAAATGCAAACACCATTATTTTATGATGATGTTGATTTGGGTCGTGAAAAAGGATGGTATCCGAAACCACATTATTTAATAGAGTTAGTTCAGGAAAAAGCGATAACTAAGGCAGAATATACGCTTTTAGATATACTTTTTCATTTGGAAAATAGATTCACTCGAAAACCATTGAGCATTTTTTTTCGTACAGATTATGATATATGCAAAACAGGTCTTGTTTCAAGTAAGACATTAGTAAATGCAAGACGTAGTCTTAAGGGAAAGGGATTAATTGATTTTAAATTAGGTAATTCACATAGAGCTACTGAATATAGGATTTTAATAAATTGGGATGAATACTATACTAAATGTTCAATGTAAAAATAAATGATAAAAGCTGTTAAAAAACAAAAGTACATCAATAACACTGTAAAAAGTATGACCCAGTAACAATTAATAATAAGAAAGACTAATATAAAACATTAAATGTTTTATACCCTCACAAAAATTATAATTTTGACAAGTATAATTTTTTTTCGGGTACATTTAATTACTTATTAGTAAATACTTGATTGTTTTTTGTAACTATGATTAGGAGAAATAATTATGAGACCCGAGAAATTATTAAAGGGCATTAATGCTAAATGTAGACAATGTGCTAATGAATGTAAGCAGTTTTCAAGCATCATAATAGTGCGTTGTCCTCATTTTTTGTCAAAAGTTAAAAACAAGAAAAACAGTATACCCTTTACACATGGTAATAATACTTTAAATGAGTCTCCTTGAATTTTTTAAAGATATTTGAGTAAACATACTACTTATTAAATGAAATAGCCTTTATACAGAAAAACGAGCAAAATTGAGAACTATAACAATACTTATTAAAATTTGGAAAATATTAATGGAAAAACGCTTCTTAACAACAAAAGAGATAGCATTCTATCTTGGATTGTCACAAGACACTATTCGTGCTTGGGTAAGGAGGGGGTGTATTCCATTTTCTAAATTGGGAAGTGCTGTAAGGTTTGATTTACTTTCAATAAATAAGTGGCTTAAGAAAAAAGAGTGTAAAGTGCCAAACAAGGTGTTTTAGTTGACCACCTTAGGAGGCCTGCTAACATTAAACTATAAAAATAAATTGCTTATTTTCGCTGAGAATAAAATGTATAAGGAGAAAAATGTGGGATTATTTAACAGAATCAAATGTCCAAATTGTCATAAAAGTTATGATGTTCGCATGAAAAAAAGTGGAAGACAGTTGTTTTGTAAGCACTGTGGGAATTATATAAAAATTACATCGCATAATTGTAACTATTACATTGAATATTATTGCGAAAGTAAAAGAATAAGAGAAAAAATAGGCAATAGTAAAATCTTAGCGGAAAATGTCTTAAGAAAAAGGAAGGTTGAAATTGCTGAAAGCAAGTTTTTAGATATAAAAAAAGAGCTGAATGTAAAATTTGATGACTTTATAGAACAATATTATGAAAATCACTGTAAGGTAAATCATCGTTCTCTAGAAAAATGTGCTGATGTTCATGTGAAATTGTTGAAACGTTATTTTTCAGGTAAATGTTTGCAAGAAATCACACCGTTAGTTATTGAAAAGTTTAAAGCTGAGAGATTAAAAGAAGTATCTACTTCAACAGTTAATAGATCGCTAAGTTTTTTAAAAGCTATGTTTTACAAGGCTATCAATTGGGGTCAATTTGAAGGAGTAAACCCTGTATCAAAAATTAAATATTATAAAGAAAATAATAAAAATCTCCGTTTTTTAGAAAAGCATGAAATTAATAGAATTTTACAATTTTGTAAAGGGAGCATAGGGGGAATTATTATTATTGCTCTTAACACGGGAATGAGGAGAGGCGAAATCTTTAATCTCAAATGGAGAGATATTGATTTTAAAAGAGATATTATTTCTTTGTTGAAGACTAAAAGTGGTGATAAGAGAATGATACCGATAAATGAATTTCTAAAGAATAAGTTGATTAGTATTAGAAAACATCCTAAAAGTGAATATGTTTTTTGTAAACAAGATGGTCAGCCTTATAAAGATATAAGAACACAATTTAATACTGTTTTACGTAATGCGGGTATTAGTAAAATGAGATTTCATGACCTTCGTCATACCTTTGCTTCACAATTAGTAATGAATGGAATTGATTTAAATACTGTAAGAGAATTATTAGGACACGCAGATTTAAAAACAACGTTAATATACTCCCATCTTTCTCAAGACCATAAAAAACAAGCAGTTAATGTTCTATGTAGCAATAGAGACACTGCTTGGACATTTAGCGATGACGCAGAGAAAGAACTGAAATCCCCAAGTTTCATAACTGTTTGACTTGCAACCAATTCTACCTTAAGATTAATAAATAAATAGCGATAGAGCATCTGCTATACAGGCAGATTGATAAAAATTTAAAATAAGGTAAGCAGAGGTAAATAATCCTCCCTGATAATACAATTAATTACCCATGTGGGAAGATTTTGAAGTGAATAAACGAATGGTTTTTTATAATAAAATAGGAAGGAAAATATGAACATACTTGATAATTTAATTGCACCTCTGATAATTACTTTAATATCCGCGTTAACTTTTTGTTCAATAAAATATCCCAATGGATATAAAAGAATTAATTACTTTTTATCAGGAATTATTCTTTGTGGCTCATTTGTTTCGATTGTAATGACTTATGTTTTTATGTATAACAAAATTGATGGGTTAGATGTTAGCAGGTGTTCGAGTTCAATTACATTTCTCGAACAAGATTTTAAAGGAATTCAAAATGATTACTTTTTAATAATTAAAATGTTTGTTATTTCATCTATTTCATTAGTATTTTTGACGTTTTTAAAATTTTTACCACAAATTTTAAAAAAATAAACAAATGGTCGTTTGTTTGAATAGTTTGAATGATTAAGCGTTAATTAACCAAAGTCAATAGGGCAACTGTTGTATAGGCAGATTGATTAAATATGTACTAGGGCAGGCAGAGGTAAATAATGTAATCCTCACCTATAATACAATTAATTGCCTATGTTGAAAGATTTTGAAGTAAATAAACGGAGGTTTATTTAGTGTTGAAAACGCGGAAGGATTTTTATTAATTGTTATGAATAAAAAAGAAGAAGATATCGTATATAGAAATTATGTAGTTGCTTTTATTGATGTCTTAGGGCAACAAGAATATTTTCGTCCACTAAAAGAATTCAAAATCATAGCTAAACAAGATGGCTTAGAAGAGGTTTTAGCTAAAGTAGATATTAATACTGCATATCGTGTGAACAAATTTCGCGAGGATTTTGAAGTGTTTTTTAATGCGATTATAGAGGAAAGACCAGTCCCGCCAAGTGTTCCAGCAGAGAAAATTGAGACATTTAAAGAATTAAGAAGAGCCAATATTAAATACAAAAGTTTTTCAGATTGTATGCAAATATTTACACCGCTACAAGTTGTAAAATCTTATACTGTAGTGGCTAATTCTATATTTGGTATGTTGATGACATCGGGGGAGATGATGTTGTTTTCGTTGTCTGAAAAGAGTGCTTTTCGTGCGGGAATAGAAATTGGCATTGGAATAGAAATTGAAAAAAGTGAAGTCTATGGTCCTGCTCTTTTTGAGGCTTATAGATTAGAAAGTAAAATAGCTCAATATCCAAGAATTGTTGTGGGTAATATATTGATAGACTATTTAAATAATTTGTCTAGTGGAACTCCTCAAGAAGAAAATCAAGAGTCTTTAGATATATCATTATGTAAGATTATGGCGGAAAATTGTTTAAATATGATTACTGAAGACATTGATGGATGTATGATATTGGATTATCTGGGAAAAGAATTTACTAGAGGAGCTAAAGAAGCATTGGGGAAAGAGAAATTCAAAGAAATAGCTGAATTAGCATCAATTTTTGTGGCATCTGAGAATAAAAGATTTTCTAAAGAAAAGAATGTGAAACTAGCTCAAAGATATTACCTGCTTTTACAATATTTCTTAAAAAATAAAGATAATTTTTCATAACAAATTATTCCACGCGGATCTAATCGTAGCCCTTAGAGCTACGGTTGTGCCGATTAGTTCAAATGCTAAGAAAATAAAAAAAGGTTGTTTATTTAGTTGTTCTAACTAAGATTGTGATAAGTAGGAGTAAATAATGTTAAAAAATCTGAATGAAGAGTTGTTTGCGTTGAAAGAGCCTAAGTTTTATAAAATAAAAGATGATATATCCACGGTTCATCCAGAAATAATATTAACTACAGGTAATTTAATAATATTGATAAACGAAAAATTAGAAAAATGGAATCGTGTATTTTATAAAGAACCTATCTGGAGATTACATATAGAGTATACATTAAGTGAAGTTAGAGAGTATTGTTATTTTGATGATAGTAAAGAAAAAATAAAATGGATAATGACAGATAACATAGTTAATTCCTTGGGTATACTTTATTACTTATTATTACGGACAGTAAAGATGCAAGACTAAACAAGATATTTAAACTAAAATAAGAGGGGGCAAGATTATTATACAATCTAAAAGGTATATCAATACTGTTGAAGTCTCAGCCGTAAGAGATTTGTATGGTGAAATACACAACGAAGGGGATATTAGTTTCTACTGTTGATTATGCCCAGATGCATATAAATTTGCAAAGGATAAGCCTATTACACTATTAAATGGAAACAATTTGTTGCATTTACTTGAGAAACATGGACATAAAACTAGAATAGATTTAAAAGAAGCTAGAAAAATTTATAATGAACAATCAAGGGTTGATTAGATAAATAATATGGTAAGGAAAAATAAAGAGACAACTTTTAAAGAATTTGAGGATAAAATATCTGGATTTGAGACAATGTTTGAAAACGATAGGTATTTAGCTGAAACATTATTAAGTGGAGAAAAGGAACTTCTGAATAATTTGTTTTGGCTTACGAGTCTTTTAATATCTGGCGTTGTTTTTTTTGGGCAGTATTTTTTGAGTATCTCAGAGATGTTAGCCTCTTCGTTTTTATTGCTGAGTGTGTATGTTCTGATAGGGTTAACTGTTATTACTGTATTATTATTTTTAACTTATAGGACTGTTTTAAATCGTTATGCGATAGCTAATAGTGTGAGAACAATTGAGGCAAAGGAACTTGCAGGTCTCTTTAGAGCATCATTGTTGGAGAAGCTTGAAGATAAAAGTAATAGAATGCATGATGCAACTAAGGTTCTTCGCACAGTGCATCAACAGTTGGTTAATGTTAAAAGATGGTTTTTTCTTTCGTTATTTATTTCTTTTGGTGTGCTAGGTTTTGTTTATTTTGAGTTAATTTACCTTAAGTAATATATTTCTGAGAATATTTTGAATATGCCTTTTTTGTGTGATTGAGTAAAATTGTGGTTGTGATAATTGAAGAAATCATGTTGGTGCTAGATGTTAAAGAAAATTTGTTGAATGAAATATTAGAAGAATAAAAATGATTTTATGTTAATAAGTGGGAATTGTATAAGTGAGTTGTTGTGATAAAGAAAAGAAATACACAATTGCTTTCCGAAAACATAAGTTCAAATGTTTTGTTTCATTTCACTGATTCTTCTAAGAAATTGCAAAGTATTTTGACTGAGGGGTTTAAGGTTACTTATGTTGTAGAACAATTACCTGCAAAGAATTTTTATCTTGCTCCAATGGTTTGTTTTTGTGATATTCCTCTAGGAGGAATAAAATCACATTTGGCAAGATATGGTAATTATGGTTTGGGTGTGCATAAAACATTTTGCAAAAGTGAAAATATTAACCCTGTTTTTTATATGCATAACACAAGAGTGTTTAATGAACTGTTTAAGATGGAAGAGAAAGAGATAAGTCAAAATAAAATTATTCCGTATGTTAAAAAATATTATGGAAGGGACTTAAAAAAGAATGGAGAAGTTAGATTTTACAATGAACGAGAATGGAGGTACGCTCCAAAGGGTTGGGTTCAGTTGTTCCAAGAAGAATCGAAGGCAAAAAAGGAACGGTATGTTAAAAATAAAAAGGTTGATAATTATTTAAAATTTGATATTGATAAAATTGAATACATTATTGTAGAAAACAAATCTGATATTAAGGCGATGATTAAATTTATTGATGAACAATTGGGGGAGAAAAAGGAAGAAAAGGAAATGCTTTATACAAAAATTATTTTATCAGTGAGAGTAAAGAATGATTTTTAAAAGGCTTGTTCGTGGTGAGTAGAAATCGAAGACAACCATCACTGTTTTTAAAAGGATTGTATTAGGCAGAATCAAAGAAAAAACTGGGGGGAGGGGGTATTTTATGACACTTAGTTTTAATTGTTGTATATCCCCACGAAACGACTTTACAAATATCATAATATTTGTTATAACTTATATTCAAATTTGTAGAGATTTATGCGCCTGTAGCTCATCTGGATAGAGCATCGCCCTTCTAAGGCGAGGGTAACACGTTCGAGTCGTGTCAGGCGCGCCATTTCACAAAATAGACACTAAAACGACACTTGTATTCTTTTGAGTCAGGTTGACAATATTTGTTATTCTCGTAATATGTTGTAATGTAATAAGTTACTGATAAATCACGTGTGCTCAAAAAAAATAGAGCGTCTGTCTTCTAAGCCGGTGGTCGCACGTTCAAGTCGTGCCGGGCGCGTTCTATTCATTAATTAAACTATGAAATTACCGCAAGTTATAGTTGTAGTAGTCCTTCTTTTTGTTGCCTTTTCCTTAATAAGCCTCTCATTTTATTTGCAATATCACGGGAAATATCTTCTGGAAGACACTTTAAAGATCGCTTTGAATAGGGATGTTACTGTGGGTTCGCTTTCTATTCATTTCCCGTTGGGTGTGAGTATACGGGAATTGATAATTGCAGGTTCCAATACGACCAAAGGTGAAAATGTGCTTGAAGCAAAGAAGATCAATGTTCAGCTTGAATTGCGTGGACTTTTCAATAAAAAGATCAAGGTAAAGGAAATAATCTTGATCAACCCTCATGTTTTTATTGAAAAGAATCTGAAGCCCGGAAGTGTGGAGAGGTCAGCTGCTATTAAAAGTAATAGTGAAGAGCCTATAGCTAAAAAACAAGATGGAGGTGTTTCTCAAGAAGTAAAAACGCCGAAGTCGCTGGAGGTTTATATAGAGAAGATGTATGTCAGAAATGGCGTGATTGAATATAATGATAGCGTTTCTGAGAAGAATATATTTTTTACGCTTAAAGATTTTTATTTAAAATCAGGTAACTTATATTTTCCGCTTAGGGCTTCACAGGTGTTTTTTGATTTTCAGGCAATTGTGACAAAAGCTAATGGTCCGCTTGCAGGAAGCAAGGCCAAAGGAAAAGGCTGGATCGATATTGTCAACAAGGATATGGAGGCGATGCTGGAATTGTTTGAATCGGATGGGCAGGCTGGACTGACGGCAAACTTTATTTCAAAGAAAAATGATATGTTTGTGCAGGGTGATATAAGCGTCGATAATTTTTCAATAGGATTTGATCCCAATGATTCCTCTAATAACAATGTTTCGGAGAAGGTCTTAGGGGCTTTATTGTCAATGGGCGTTCAGGTTGGGGCACACTATTCTTTTGAAACAAAAATGGATGATATTAGGTTGAATAATATTGTGCTTACCGGTAAAGTTGGTATTGGCGAGAAGTAGCGGCATGTTTTTTTAATGCTTGCTCAGATAAGAATTTGTGGTAAAATACCGAACAATTTAAAGAAGATTTGTGGTGGCTGTAGCGCAGTTGGTAGCGCACGAGATTGTGGTTCTTGTGGTCGCGGGTTCGAGCCCCGTCAGCCACCCCATATGTTACCGGTCCATACCGGACACATAGGTAACAGTTCGTACCGGAGACATGGGTAACACTTTTGTTACACCACCTCCGGTGCGAACGGATACTCTAAAGGTTCAAGTTTTCTATTTTCCAGATCAAAAAATCCCAGATCATAATCCATAAAAGTCACCAGCCAAATACCATCACTCACTTCTTTAATGCCAACATCCTGACCAGCTAGAGCCCTACTTAAATTAATTTTCTTTTTCTTGAAGCAAAGTCTTCCACAATTTGTAACCGTGACTGTTCGGTCATGAAAAGGATAGTTTAGCTCCTGAATGCCTTTATAAGGTCTTGTTGAATATCTGTATAACTCATTTGGGTACTTCATGTCAAGAGCTTGATGAGGTCTTTGAGTATTAAACTCTTCAATAAAACTATCGAATTTTTCTTGTTGTTGCAATAAGTTTATTCCAGGTGGCTTTGTTGCTTCTTTTTTGAGCGTTAAATGCATTCTTTCATGCCTGCCGTTCTGTTGCGGATTGCCGGGTTTTATTCTTTCAATGCAAATGCCAAGACGCAACCACCATACGGAGAGTTTGCTTAATCCGAACAGAGCACAGGGAGAAGAGAAAGGGACGCCGTTATCTGTGCGGATAGTCTTTGGAAGACCATATTTCTGAAAAGTTTGTTCAAAGATGCTAAAGGCGTATTTCTCTGAGTTGTTTTCTAACCCTTCACATGTGAGCAAGAAGCGACTAGCAAAATCTGTAATTGTGAGAGGGTAACAGTATCGTTTATTAGCTAACATAAATTCACCTTTGTAGTCAGCACACCACAAGTCATTAGGGGTATATGTTGTCGAAAGGAGTGTTCCCTGAGCTTTAAAACGTCTTCTTTTTCTGCGTTTGACTAATCCGTGTTTGTCGAGGATGCAGTGAATTGTGCTTCTTGCGGGAGTTTTCACTTCTGGATATTTTCGTTTAATTATTTCTCGTATTTTAGGAGCACCCCAAGAAGGTTTATCTTGTTTGATTCTTAAGATTTCTTTTTTCAGCTGAATGGGCAGTTGATTAGCGTATCTAATGGGTCTTCTAGCCCGATCTGTTAGACCGTGGAGCCCGATGTCTTTATAGCGTTGCCAGAACTTGTATCCTGTCTTTCTTGAGATTCCAAACTCCCGACAAATTTCAGACATTTTTTCTCCTTGAAGTAATCTCCCAATAAACTTCATTCTTTCATCCATGATAACACTCTCTTTCCATGGCATAGGTGCACCTCCTTTTAGGTGTTTTCTATGCCATTATTATACAAAAGTGTTACCTATGTCTCCGGTATATTGTGTAACCTGTCTCTCAGGAAGGACAACTCCCACGCGAACCGAGGCAATTCCAGTCCACGGTTTGAGTGGGAGTTTTTCTTTAGAAGGCAAAGATGCCCTCGAATTTTCTCCTCAAGAGATGCTTGAGTATATTCGGTTTATCCGCAAACATTCCAAAACATTTCCCCGCACATATTGGTGTGAATTTTCTTTCTATTTTGTTCTGGAAAACCATAGGAAGCGTATCTGCTTTGGATATCGTCCGGAAGATCTTGACGATATTGATACCATTCATAAAAAGGCATTGAAAAAGCATCAGATTTATCTTAATCGTTTAGAGCGATTTCCTCTTGATAAGGCAGAGCTGTATCTGAGGCTAAAAGAATCGCATGGTGTGAATTCCGTTCGGGATCTTTCTAAAATTACGGGCGAGGACTGGTCATATATTGCCAAGGTTCTTAGGCTTCTAGAGTTGCCGGAGCCGATAAAGGAATTTCTGCAGAATAATAAAAGAGATCCTGGAATAGTAAGAATATTTAACCTCTTAAAGTTGTTGGATATAGTCCGGCAGGGCAAGGCAGAGGCGCAACTAGGGTTTTTTCGTGATGTTGTAGAGTCTAATGGGTTGTCATGAAGCCGGGCAGGGATTTATTGACAAAATCATCTTCAAATAGTATAGTATTCCTTGTTCATCGAAGTTACATATATTGCAACATTGCAGAATAGGAAATACAGGTGAAAAATAAATATAAAAATCTTTCCAAAGACGAACTTTATCTTATTTCGCGCGCGGAATATGAAAAGCAAAATCTGATCACAACTGAGTTTGCCCAGAAACTTTTTCCGGACAAGAACAAGGCTTCAAGGGTGCTTGTTTTTCTTACGAAAAAAGGACGCCTTATCCGGATAGAAAAAGGCAAATACGTGCTTGTTCCGATCAAGGCTCCGAATCAACAGTGGATGCCCAACGAATTTATTGTCGCGTCTTTGTGGATGGGCGACACTCCTTACTACATAGGATATTTCACGATGTACAATTACTGGGGGTTTACGGAACAGATTCCGCGGACGGTTTTTGTTTTAAATACTGGAAAGTCATCAAAGAAAGACATCAACGGAATACGGTATGAAGCTGTAAAGATAAAAAAAGAGAAGTATTACGGTGTGCAGAAAATAAAAGTGGAAGATAAGGATGTTTTTATAAGCGATAAAGAAAGGACATTGGTTGACTTTGCTAGTAACCCTTTAGGTTCCATGCGGAATTTTGAGATCGCTTTACAGGAAAATATTCAAAACATCAATGTCGAAAAATTTGTTAGATATTTAATAAAATTTCCTGTTGTGTCGGTAAAAAAGCGGGCAGGATTTCTTTTAGAACAATTCGGGTGTTCTGAAAATATTCTTAATCCGCTTCGTAAGGCCATAGGGAAGAAAAGAGTACTAGTGCCTCTTGATCCGTATAAGGCTTCTCGCAAAGGAAAGATCAATAACGATTGGAAAATCATTGTTAATCGATAGAGAAAAACTCAAAGACATTATTCCGGCCATCGCAGGCAAGATGCAATTCAGGCCTGCTATTGTTGAAAAGGACTATCACCTTACGGTTATATTGAATAAAATCGAAGAATCGCTCACGGATAAAATTGTGTTTAAAGGCGGCACTTTGATCAATAAAGCGCATCTGAATTATCACCGTTTGAGTGAAGATTTGGATTTTACATATAACGCTCCGTTTACATCACGGACTCAAAGATCAAAGGCCATAACACCGATTAGAGAAAAAATGCCGTCATTTCTAAAGGCGTTGGGACTGAAAAGCGATAATCCCGAAGGAGAAGGCTTTGATAATTCAAGGCAATATGTATTCAAAGTAAAATATCCGTCTGTTTTAATGAATAAAGATGAAATGATCAAAATCGAAATATCTCTTCGCCAGTACCCAATTGAAAAGCCGGTAAATACACAGATAAAACATTTCTATCAAGACCCATTTACGGGTGAGGATTTATTTCCGTCAAGAAAGGTTTTGTCACTATCATGGAAAGAAGCTGTTGCAGAAAAGCTTAAAGCGGCCATATCCAGAAAAGATGTCGCTATCAGGGATTATTATGACCTTTGGTATATCTCGGAATCCGGATTTGATTTTTATGATAAGAATTTCATCAAGGTTTTTAAGAGAAAAGTGGTCGATGAAGGATACAGCGGAGATTATACGAAAGATTTCGGGCTTAGCGATGACAATATCGCTCTTCTGCGCAAGCAAATTGACGGTATGCTTAAACCCGTTATACGCGCGGGAGAAGAATTCGATCTGGATAAAGTCTTTGAACGGTTTAATGTGATTTTGGAAAAGGTGTAGCAGCTTTGGTTTAAGCTCATTGAGTTTGCCTAGTTCTGGGGGAGAACCGGATATTTGGTAAAGGATAAATAAAACTTTTTATGGAGAGTAATATGAAGTTTGAATTAAACAGTTTGCCAAGAAATTGTTCTGATGAAGAAGTCCTTGCTGAGATTTTACGGGTTGACAGTTTAGTCGGAAAAGAAAAATTAATTAGAGCAGATTTTGACAGATACGCAAAAATATCTTCTTCTGGGGTGTGTAGAAAATTTAAAAAGAGTTGGAAGGAAGTTTTACGGCTAGCCGGAATAGAACATAAATATTCAGGGAAATCTGTAACTGGGAAGATGAAAAAACAAGATGGCAAACGGCTTGCGGACCAAGAAATTTTAGATGAAATGAAAAGGGTGGCTAGCATGTTAAAAAGTAGTATTTTGACAACTCAAGAATTTAATGAGAATTCAATTATCATTTCTAGCTTTATTGTTCGAACAAGATTTGGCTCTTGGAAAGACGCATTAGAAAAAGCCGGTCTTAAAGCTTCCTCTCATGCTAAAGACAAATTTTCAGAAGAAGAATGCTTTGAAAATCTTTTGAATATCTGGACGCATTATGGAAGACCTCCTTATTATTTAGAAATGCGAAAACTTCCCTCGAATATTAGTCCTAATGTTTATGCCCGTAGATGGGGAAGTTGGAGAAAAGCCTTAGAGGCTTTTGTTAATAAAATGAGCCAAGATGACGATGAACCGAAAAAGCAGAAAATATTGCCAACGCCTGATAAAACAACTGAAAAAGAAATTCGGCAGGACATTAAAAAGCACAGTGTTTTAAGTGAAGATAGATACGAAATTAAGCTTGGTTTACGATATAAAGTTCTTGATAGAGATAAGTTTAAATGTGTTAGATGCGGCGCAAGCCCGGCAACAGATCATTCTTGTTGCCTTCATGTTGATCACAAAGTTCCGTTTTCAAAAGGTGGGAGGACAATATTGAATAATTTGCAGACTCTTTGTGAAAAATGTAATTTAGGGAAAGGTAATAGATATTCTGAGTAATTTGATATTTTGTGGATCAGAAGCGTGCGGGTTGGGATACTGAATGCCCACCCCATTTTTGTCCCCCAGGCGAAATAGGGGGGATTAAATCAAAAGCCTGCTTTGGTTAATAAAATACTGAAGCAGGTTTTTTGTGTATTTTAGCATATCATGAAATCTGAAACGATGGTGTATGATTTTCATGGTATATGTAAAATTTATAATTACCATGAAAAATTAACTTGAAATATATAAATTTCATGGTATATTTAGAGCATGATAAAGCGCAAGAAAATTCAAGACAATATTACCGAAGCTTTAAATAGAGGGCGGATTGTTTCACTATTAGGTCCTCGTCAATGCGGCAAAACAACGCTGGCTCGTCAATTTGCCAAACCTGGATCATCCTCTTACTTTGATCTGGAAGATCCTATTGATAACGCAAAATTAGCAGAGGCGCAGAATGCTTTGCAAAATCTTAAAGGAACGGTTGTTATTGATGAAGTTCAACGTCAACCTGAATTATTTCCTCTGTTGAGAGTTTTGGCGGACAGAATTCCATTGCCGGCTAAATTCCTTATTCTTGGAAGTGCCTCACCGAGCCTTATCAAACAAGCATCCGAATCTTTAGCTGGTCGAGTAGAGCGCATTCGAATCGGTGGATTTTCTCTGGAAGAAGTTGGTCAGAAAAATGTGGAACAGCTTTGGTTGCGGGGTGGTTTGCCGTGCAGTTTCTTAGCGGATAGCGATAAAGATGCTTTCATCTGGTTAAAAGAATATACTCAAAGTTTTGTTGAAAGGGATCTTCCCTTACACGGAGTCTCATTGCCGCCCGTAACTTTAATAAGGTTTTGGACAATGCTGGCGCATTACCACGGACAGATTTTTAACGCGAGTGAAATAGCCCGTTCCTTAGGGATCAGTGTTATGACGGTTAATCGATACTTGGATATCATGACGGGTGTTTTTATGATTCGCCAATTGCAGCCTTGGCATGTAAATATTAAAAAGCGGCAGGTAAAGTCTCCTAAAATTTATTTTAACGACACGGGTATTTTGCATGCGCTTTTAGGTATTCAGAATCAAAAGGATTTGCTTCGGCATCCGAAATATGGGGCTTCATGGGAAGGGTTTGTTTTGGAAGAAGTTATCCGTGCTGTGGAACCGCACGAAGTATTTTTCTGGGCGACACATCAGGGCGCAGAAATTGATTTGGTGTTTAATAAAGGCGGGCAAATGTATGGTGTGGAAATCAAGCGACAAGATGCCCCGCGAATGACCCCATCGATTAAGCATGCGCTGGAGGATTTAAAACTTGAACGCATCGCTGTCATTTATCCTGGTCAACGTCGCTATTCAATTCATAAACAAGTCGACGTTGTGCCGTTTGATGAGATATTGGGTGGGATGAAAGGGTTGTTTGGAGTTAAGGCATGAAATTTGAGTTAGATAAATATCATAGAAATACTTCTAATGAAGAACTTATAAGTGATTTGAAATGTGTAGCAAAGCAATTACAAAAAAGCACCACTTATGTTGAATACAACAAGCATGGTAAATATCATAGTTGTACATTATGTCGACGTTTCGGAAATTGGTTTAAAGTTCTTGAGATTGCAGAGTTAAGTAGAAATAGAACGCCTTTTAATACAACAAACGAAGATCTTTTTAAGAATCTTGAGGAGGTCTGGATTCGTCTGACGAGACAACCGCATTATAAGGAGTTCAATAAGCCACTTTCAAAATTTGCTGCATCTACATAAGGTAGGTGGTTTGGTTCTTGGCGCAAAGCCCTGGAGGCAGTTGTTGAATATATGAATGAAGAAGGAAATATTTTTTCAGAGGCAGGAATAAAAAAGTTAAAGGCTGAATCTTCTACAAGGCACAAGACCAAACGCGATATTAATTGGAGATTAAGATTTTTAGTTTTGAAACGGGATAATTTTAAATGTAAGGCGTGTGGTAGTTCACTAGCAACCGATACCGGTATTATTTTACATGTTGACCATATCAAAGCTTGGGCGAGTGGAGGGGAAACGGTTTTGGAAAACTTGCAGACTCTTTGTTCGAAATGCAATATCGGCAAAAGTAACATGGAGTAGTTTTTGTGGCTCAGAAGCGCGCGGGTTGGTATACTGAATACCCATCCCAGATATTACCCTCATACGAAAAGAGTCTCATTTGAGTCTCGCTTGTATGAGGGTTTTTCTTTGTAAAGAAAGGAGCAATGAGTAATAGGTGTCACTTATTTCTTGTTTCCTTTTGCTTTTGATCTAAATGTTATATAAAATAAACTGTTGTACCGCCCGGCACATTAGCTTTTATAGATAAACAATTGTAAAAATATGAAAACAAAAGAATGTTTGCAAAAAGATAAGGTTTATTCTTTTGCTTCACAGCCGGTTGCATATCAAGGTATTAATCTTAATGAAGAGTTGGTTAATTGCTTCATGGCCAAGTCGCGGGATTAAGAACAGGGTAATGTTCCCTGGTGCAGAACTATGTTGTTCAATTCACTTCAATTCTTTTTCTTTTTTCCAGCTGTCGTCATCTTATATTTTTTAATCGCTAATAGATGGCGCTGGATATTTCTTTTATCTGCCAGCTATTATTTTTATATGTGCTGGAAGGCCGAGTATGTTCTTTTGATCATCCTGTCCACTTCGATCGATTATTTTATAGGGCTCAAACTGGAAAATGTTGAAGATCAACGCAAGCGCAAAGCACTCCTTTTGTTTAGCATAATCAGCAATTTGAGTATCCTTGTAGCATTCAAATATTTTAATTTTTTTAGTGAATCATTAAGGCTGTTTCTGAACCAGTTCAATGTTCTCTATAATGAAACGCTATTTAAAGTCGCTCTTCCTATCGGCATCTCTTTTTATACATTTCAGTCATTAAGCTACTCCATTGATGTTTATCGCAAGAAGATAGATCCTGAGCGTCATTGGGGAAAGTTTGCGCTTTATGTTGCATTTTTCCCGCAATTAGTGGCAGGACCCATTGAACGGGCGGGACAGTTATTGCCGCAATTAAAGGCTGATCACAGATTTGAACACAAGCGGATAAAGAGCGGACTTTTGTTGATGGCATGGGGTTTTTTCAAAAAGCTGGTCATTGCCGATCGCGTTGCTGTTGCGGTCAATCAAGTTTACAACAATCCTCACGATTATACGGGGATCGCCTTGATCATAGCGACGTATTTTTTTGCATATCAGATATATTGTGATTTCTCGGGTTATTCGGATATTGCAATTGGAGCCAGCCGGGTATTAGGTATAGAGCTAGCAGAGAACTTTAACTATCCCTATCTTTCCAGGTCTATCGAAGAGTTTTGGGGCAGGTGGCATATGACATTGTGCCGGTGGTTCAAAGATTATCTTTACATCCCATTGGGAGGAAACCGCGTTGTGGCCAAGCGATGGTGCATTAACATAATGATCGTTTTTGTATTAAGCGGGTTGTGGCATGGCGCCAATTGGACTTTTATTGTTTGGGGCGCATTTCATGGCTTCATGTTGATTATTAACAAAATATTATCAAAAAGCAGAATAACATTAGCCGTACCGCAAGCCGTTAAAAATATTTGCAAGGGCATTTTAACTTTTCATCTTGTGTGCTTGGGGTGGATAGTTTTTCGAGCGAATTCTCTTTCAGATGCCCTGTATATCATTCAGCACATTTTTGTAGATTGGCAAATAAGTTTGCGAAGCTATGGATTGGAGCTGGGGTCAGCGGAAACGATATTGGCTGTTTTTGCGATCCTCATATTAGAGTTAATGCAATTTCTTCAAAGAAGATTCAAGTTTTCCGATCGCATATTAGAATGTCCGATTATCTTAAGGTGGGGGTTCTATTATGGGATAATCTGGTCCATTCTTGTTTTTGGAAAGATAGAAAATCAAATAGAATTTATTTACTTTCAGTTTTAATGATGAAAAAGACCTATATTTTAAAAATAATGCTGTTTGTCGTTGGTTTTGCCCTTTTGCTGTATGTAACGGTGTTTCGTCATAATCCTTACCTGCAGTTCAGGAGCGGTTATTATATCCGATTGGAAGGATATGTTGAGACAAGATCGCCGGCTATTCTTCTCGGAGATTCCCATGCAGCAATTATTCCGCAGGAATATCTTCCGCCAGATGTTTACAACCTGAGTTATGGCAGTGACGGGATACAGGAGATGTTTGTTAAAGTCCAGTTCGCGTTTCATCACAATCCGGGGCTTAAAACGGTTTTTTTGAGCGTTGATGACCAGATGTTCTCTTTATATCGTGAAGGGATCAATAATCAAGAGATCATTGATGAGATCCGCCAGTCCAAATTTGAGATCACTAAGAACCGGCTTTTTAATATGCGGAAATGGCCGGTATTCAATCGCAATGTCTATGTTTTTATCAGGCGAAATATAATTCAGTGGTTTGCTCATGATATATTTGAGAAAAAGGGTTTGTATGTGTCTAAAGATAAAGAAATAGAGAGTGCCGTACCTATACAGCTTAAGGCCAAGCAGCGGGTTGAAGATCAGATCAGGGGGATCTCTCAGAAGTCGATCGAAACATACCGGTTGTTGATCCAATTCTGCAGTCAAAGAGGCGCTAAAGTTGTGGGCGTACAATTTCCTGTATCGCCGGATTTTTATCAATATGCTGATATCATGCAATTAGAGAGGATCGAGGATGCTAGAAAGTCACTCTTATTGTCAGAAATTTTAAATTACCGGGATATTTTTCAAGAAAAGAGCTATTTTATAGATATTGACCATCTTAGTGATGAAGGATTAAAAGCCTTTCAGGGGAGTTTAAGAACCATAAATAAAGAATAAATAGAATATATAGGATATATATTCACATGCAGCCATGTTTTATCACCAGTATTTAGAAGAAAAGCCTGATAGTGCCCTGGCAGAAATAGCTGTGTCAGAAAAATATAAGGTTTATAAGGTAATTGCTGATATTTTAAAAAAATTCTTGCGTGATAATATAGTTAATTAATATTGATGGTGTCTTTTCCAATGAAGTGTTATTGTAAAGAAAAAGCCCGGAAGGATTTTATTTCTGGGAAATTGTTTGCCCAGAACGAATAAATATTAGGAAAGGAAAATGTTCTATGAAACAGATCTTATTAGCATTTGTCCCGATTTTTGTTGCAGTTGATGCTATAGGTGTTTTACCGATATTTATTAATTTAACCAAGGAATTTGGGGTTAACGAGAAGAGAAGAATTGTTTTTCAGTCTGTATGGACCGCGATATCGGTGGCATTTGTTTTTATTTTAGTCGGGAAAAGCCTGTTCTCCCTTCTCGGGATAACTATTGGTGATTTTATGGTTGCGGGAGGTTTGGTCTTGTTCTGTATTGCGATTATTGATTTAGTTGTTCCAGGAAAAAGAAGAAGGATGCCAACTGAGGAGTTAGGCGTTGTTCCATTGGGTACCCCTTTGATCGTGGGCCCAGCTGTCCTGACGACATGTTTGATCATTATTGATCAGTATGGCATAATGCCGACAATAATGTCTGTAGTGTTAAATGTGTTGTTCGCAGCTGTCCTTTTTATTTTTTCTGACAATGTTATAAAGATCATAGGTAAGTCAGGAGCAACCGCTTTATCAAAAGTCATGGCGCTTCTTTTGGCAGCAATTGCTATTATGATGGTAAGAAAAGGTATTGTGAATTTAATTCATTTGTAGAAAAACGATACGAATTCTTTTCTTTGCGACTTAACCTGTTGCGAAGGTGCTCTGTTTGGGATATAATTACAACCAGCTTGAATAAATACTGTAGCAGTTGCCGGTAAATCAAAGATTGTTTTCTACCTCTGTTGGCCCTAAATGAAGAAAAAACGAAAAATCTTGAATAGCTTCAAAACTAAGGTGACTCTTCTTCTTATATTGGCCATGATCCTTTCCGCAGGGCTTTGCAATTTCCTGATTTATAAATATGCACTTGAATCACAGTTTAATCAGCTGCGGGAAAAACTTATGATCATTGCCCAAACAACAGCCTTGTCTATTGACGGTGATTTGATCAGTCAAATTCCGCTTGAACGCGAGGGCGTAAATAGCGAGCCTTTTAAAATAATTTTTAAGAGATTGCAGGAGATCAAAAAAGTAGATCCCATATTAAAGTATGTTTATACAATGGCGAAAACTGATAAGCCGGGCATTTTGCAATTCATTGTTGATGCTGATGCAGACAGGCATAAAGAGCAAAGCGGAGAGATCGTTTCATTCCCGGGGGATAAATATGACGCATCTCGTTTTTCTGAGATGATGAAGGCTTTTGATGGGCCTGCTGCTGATAAAAAGCTTGGTACAGACGAATGGGGAGTCCTGCTGTCAGGTTATGCGCCTATTTATAATTCAAAGGGAAAAGCGGTCGCGATGATAGGTGTAGATATCAAGGCGGATGATGTATTTGCATTGCAAAAAGGATTCCATGAAAGAGAAATAGTAATTTTGATCTTGGGTATTATTTTTTCATTGATCGTCGGCACGTTGTTTTCTGATAAGATCATGCGACGTATGCAGAAATTAGTGGAGGGCACTAACCGTATACGGGCAGGTGATTTTAAGTATCAGGTGAGAGTAGGCGGCAGGGATGAGATCAGCGAGCTTGCGCATGATTTTAATATCATGGCTAAAAGCCTATATCTTTCCAACAAGAAAATGCACAAATATTTTTATCGTGCCATGCAGGCTTTGATCAGGGTCCTGGAAGCAAAGGATGCTTATACTGTGGGGCATTCTGACCGTGTTGCGGAATATGCTGAAAAGATAGCTTTGAAGATGCAGTTGCCGGAAGACGAGGTTGATTTGATCAGGGATGCTTCCCGGCTTCATGATATCGGGAAACTTGGGATACAGAAAACTGTTTTGGACAAAAAAGGCAAGCTTACCGAGGAAGAATGGAATATTATCAAGGAACATCCTGTCATTGGGGAAGATATTCTAAAACCAGTTGTTTTCGATAAGCAAATGCTGGCTGTTGTGAGGTATCATCATGAGCGATATGATGGAACAGGGTATCCTGACCAATTAAAAGGAGCAGATATTAACAGGCTTGCTTCTATTATTTCTGTAGCTGACTCCTATGATGCAATGACATCTGACAGGGCATATCGCAAGGCATTAAACAAAAAAGAAGCTTTGGCGGAGTTGGATAAAGGCAAGAGAAAGCAATTTGATCCAATGATTGCTGACGTCTTCATTCAGCTTTTGCAGGAAGAAGGCAGTTGATCAACCAGATAAAAGATAGTGGTTTAATTCAAAAGAGCTCTTATTTGGAGTTTATGTATTAATTGCTCACTTTGAAAGAAAATATTAGATGATTCTAATGCTTTTTTTAACTTGCGATAATACCCATCATTCAAAATAATATTATAAATTAACTTATAAATATTTTTTTAAAAAACTTATTGAACATAAAGCCATGCGCATCCTTATAGTTGAAGACGAAAAGAAGATAGCCAATTTTATCCAAAAAGGATTAAAGGCGGAAAAGTATATTGTAGATGTTGCTTATCATGGGGATGAAGGCTTGCATTTGGCGGATGCGAATGAATATGACCTGGTCATTTTGGATATAATGCTGCCTGGAAAAGATGGTATTTATATATGCAGGGAAATGAGGAAAAACGGCATTAATACACCGATCCTTATGCTAACGGCCAGAGATAGCGTTTCTGATAAAGTGCAGGGCTTGGACAGCGGAGCGGATGATTATATAACAAAGCCTTTCTGTTTTGAGGAATTTCTGGCGCGCATAAGGGCGCTGACAAGAAGAAATAGCCACGCAAAACAAATGACCCTGAAGATTGCTGACCTGGAATTAGACCAGCTTTCCCATGAAGTAAAAAGAAAAGGCAGGAAAATATCCTTAACATCAAAGGAGTACGCATTGCTGGAGTATTTTATGCTGAATGTCAATCGTGTTGTTACAAGAGTGATGCTTACAGAGCATGTTTGGGACAGGAATTTTGACTCATCTAGCAACAGCATTGAGGTATATATAAATTATCTGAGAAACAAGATAGACAAGGATTTTGACAAGCCTCTTTTGCATACAATGTATGGAACAGGATATATGCTTAGCGAAACAGCCCCATGAGAATACAATCAATTAAATTCAAAATAACTATTTTATATACGATCGCATTAGGTACTTTGCTGGTTGCGTATTCCTCATATTTGTACCTGACATTATCAAAGGGCTTGGGGGAAGACCTGGATATTGAACTAAAAGGCAAGACCAGGCAGATAAAGTATTTTATCGAGGAATTTAATAGGCAAACATTTCAGGCTGGTGAGAATGTTGATAAGAATCTTGATGATGTTATTGATATGACCATTAACCTAAATAAGTACAGGTCAAAAGGAGAAATATTCCTGGAGACAGGAAATGATTGGCTTAAGAGCTTCGACTATTTGGATCTGAGCGAGGATTTTATTTATTTCCTGAATGTAGACAGCCAAGTCCCTGCATTTACAAAAAATGTAAATGGCGAGATCAAGATATTATTTTTAAACACAGTTGACAAAAAGAATGCGGCGCAGACATTATTAAAAAATATCCGGATAAACAATGAGTATTTCCGCATGATACAAGAGCCTTTTTATTTTAATGGCAAAATGAAATTTATAATATTAATTGCTACTTCTCAGAAAACGCTGTTAACGGTCCTTAAAGAGCGAAGGGACGTTCTATTTTTTAGCATTCCTATTGTGCTTGTACTCGCTATCTTGATCAGCAAGTATTTTTCTGACCGGCTGGTAAAGCCTATAGTTGAAGTTGCTAGTGTAGCCGAACAAGTCACGCACAAGGACCTCAGCCAAAGAATCAAGACCCGATATAACGATGAAGAGATCAAGATAATGGTCGGGGCCTTTAACAAGATGATAGACCGGCTTCAAAAGGCGTTTGGCCATATTGCAGAGTTCAACTCGCATGTAGCGCATGAATTAAAGACTCCGATTGCGATTATTAACGGTGAATGTGAAGTTGCGTTAAGAAAAGAGCAGTCAAATAGTGAATATAAGGAAACATTGCAAGCGGTATTTGAAGAATCCCAAAAAATGTTAAAAATTACCGAGGACCTTCTTCTTTTGGCCAAAGCGGATTATGTGCCTGAGAACTTTGTTTTTCAGGAATTCGACCTGAAAGAATTTTTTGATGAAATTTGCGAAAAGGAGAGGAAAATATCTTTAGAAAAAGAAATTGATATAAAACTAAAATTTCTTACTAAAACAAAGGTCCTCAAAGGAGATGCGCTGCACTTAAGGAGGCTTTTCTTAAATATTATTAATAATTCGATCAAGTTCACAAGAAAAGGTGGCGTGATCGATATAAGTGTTAAGGCTGATCACAACAATCTTATTGTAGAGATTGCAGATACAGGCATTGGTATTTCTGCCGGAGATATAGATAAGATCTTTGATCAATTCTATCAAAAAGTTCCCACAGACCTTCCGGCTCGAGGCATTGGGTTAGGGCTAAGTATTGCGCAGGCTCTGGCCAAGGTTCACAATGGTAAGATAAAAGTACAAAGCATTGTTGATAGGGGAACCACTTTTACTGTAACGCTTCCCATAATTTCTTCTTCTACAAGAACCCAAGAAGCAATATATGCTGCCTCCTAAATTATTAGAATAATCTAATATTCTTCTAATGTCTATTTAATATGTTTTTGATATATTTAAATAGTACTGTATTTATAAGAAGGAGAACAGATGAGAAAGATATTGATCATTGACGATGAGGTAGGGGTCATTCGATATTACAAGAAATTATTGGAGTCAGAGGGATATTCCGTTTTAACTGCAAAAAATGCGGCAGAAGGTAATATGGCCATGCTAACGGCCAGGGACATTGATTTGATCATGTTGGATATTAATATGCCGCAAGTGGATGGTGTTTATATGTGGGACGTTATTCAGGAATATAACGATAAGTTAAAAGTCCTTATATTCAGCGTGAGAAATATTGAAGAGCAAAAGAGATATTTGCCTTTGGCAACAGATTATTTCGACAAGTCGCAATCCGTCGAGATCCTTCTGAACAAAGTCTCAAGCCTTTTAGGAAGTAAAAAGCCTGAAACAATGAGAGCTTCTTCTTAACTGGCAATTGCGATAAGAAAGGTAAGTATATTTATGCACGACAAAAATTATAAATATTGGATTATTATTATTGTTCTTTGTTTTTGGATTCAGCCTGCATTTGCACAAAGACCAATGACATTGAAAGAGAAAAAAGAAGAAAAGAGAAAGCAGGATATTGCTGCCGTGCAAAGTAAGTTTCAATGGTGGCCTTCAGATGCGAAGCCGGGTATGGTCGAAGACCTTGCCCGCGGCGGATACTGGTGGTGGCCGAAGGAGCCGGGAAAGATCAGGCCATGGGGTAACCGTGGGTATATTTACGTTTATAAGATAATTTATGATTATAAGGCTGAAGAAGTCACGGTCGAAGTTGAGCTTCCCAAGGTCGAGACGATAGTTGAGGTGCCAAAAGTTGAGCCTGTTATAGCTGTGCCGGAATTAAAACCATCATTGCTTATTAAAAAAATAATAAAGAACGTAAAGATCTATTTTGATTACAACAAAGCCCAGTTGCGTGAAGATCATTTTGATATTCTGGATCGAGCCGTCAAAAGCTTGAAGCGGAATCAAGATGCAAGTATTTTGATAACAGGCAATTGTGATAAAAGGGGGTCTGATGAATATAACCTGAAGCTTGGTAAGGCAAGAGGCGAGAATGTCAAAGCATATATGATTGAAAAAGGTGTCCCTGAAGGCCGGGTTCTTATTGTAAGCCGTGGAAAACTTGATGCGATCGCTCCGATCAGCGACCTAGCTGGTATGCAGAAGGATAGAAATGCCCAGTTTATGATCGCGGAGGTTGAAGAGATACTGATCCCTGAAATGGACAAGGCAAGTTTACAAGAAGCTATAGAAATCGAAGAGGGAAAATATACTATTGAGATCAAAGAGAAAGTTGAGACTCCTGCAAAAGTATCAACCCGTGAATATGTGATCAAAAAGGGTGACAGCTTGTCTGGAATAACGCAAAGGGAGCTTGGGGCTGCTCATCGATGGAAATATCTTTATGAATTAAATAAGGATGTGATCACCGATCCCAATAAACTGAAAGTGGGTCAGAGAATTATTATTCCGGTTGAATAGGACCGGATTGAAAAGAGAGGTAAGCTATATGATAAGGGGCATATTAAGAATAATTGTGGCGGGATTCCTCTTGTTTATGTTTGTATTGCCTGTGCAATATTTTATCAGG
>MHHG01000048.1:0-7462 GCA_001805965.1 Omnitrophica WOR_2 bacterium RIFOXYA2_FULL_38_17
TATGGCATTAAATTTGAAAACACCTGATGAGGTGCATTTTAACTTAAATTAAAGTGTCAACTATTTCAGGACACTTATGGCTTAAGGCTTATAGCTTACTGCTGTTCAAAACATTAATTTGAAAGGATTCAAAATGAGCAAGTATCTAGTCGCCGGAGGGGCGGGGTTTATCGGGTCTAACATTGTTGAGAAGCTTGTTAAGCAGGGTGATAAGGTCCGCGTCCTGGATAACTTTTCTTCCGGAAAGGAAGCTAATCTTGAATTCACTAAAGGCTTGGGCGCTGATAAATATGAGCTTATCAAAGGTGATATACGGCAAAAGGCCGATTGCCTAAAGGCTTGTGACGGAATTGATCATGTCCTGCTTTTGGCGGCCCTGAGGTCTGTCCCAAGATCCCTTAAAGACCCGGCAAGCTATAATGACGTTAATATTAATGGCGTGCTGTGCATGCTCCAGGCAGCGTCCCAGTGCGGGGTAAAGCGCCTGGTGTTCTCCTCCTCGAGCTCGGTTTACGGAGATACCGACCAGTTCCCCCAGAAGGAAACGCAGCTTCCACTTTTAAAATCGCCTTATGCGTTAAGCAAGCTCGCCGGCGAATACTACTGCAAGATATTCTCAGAGTTCTTCAATGTTGAGACAGTTTCATTGCGGTATTTCAACGTCTTTGGGCCCAAGCAGGCCTTGGATGATGAATATGCCGTCGTAATACCTAAGTTCATTGATTGCATCATGAAGGACAAAGAGCCGCCGGTCTTCGGCGACGGCCTTCAGTCCAGGGATTTTACATACATAGATAATGTTGTCAGCGCAAATATCCTTGCTGCCACGGCCCCCGGCATCAAAAGCGAGGTCTTTAACGTGGCCGTTGGCACGAACAATACCGTATTAAATATCGTTAAGGAAGTAAATGACATTTTAGGCAAGAACGTAAAGCCCAAATTCCTTGATAAACGCCCCGGAGACGTATATAAGACCCACGCGGATATCAAGAGCATAAAACAAAAACTCGGTTACAAGCCCCTAGTTAATTTCAGGGAAGGGCTTGAAAGAACGGTGGAGTATTTTAAAAAAAAATAAGAATAGGAAGAATAGGGGTCAAGAATAGGGGTCAGCGCCCTAAATAGGGCGCTGACCCCTATTCTTCAGGGGACAGAGCCGTGGCTCTGTCCCCAACACCCAACACTAACAATATTATGGCAAAAATACTTATTACCGGGGGATGCGGGTTTATCGGGTCTAATTTTATCCGCTATTATTTAAAACGGCATGACGATGTTGAAATAGTTAATTTTGACAAGCTGACCTATGCCGGCAAAAAGAAGAACCTGTCTGATGTCGAGGATGACAGGCGCTACAGCTTTGTCAAAGGCGATGTGGCGGTGATGAGCCAGGTCAAGGAGGTAATGGAAGGCATAGACAGCGTCGTGCATTTTGCCGCAGAATCCCATGTTGACCGCAGCATAATTGACCCGGGAATATTTATCCAGACCAATATCACGGGCACATATAACCTGCTTGAATGCGCCAGGGAGAACGGCGTAAGGAAGCTCATCCATATTTCAACAGATGAGGTTTATGGGAGCTTGGGCGCAGAGGGAAGCTTTACTGAAAATAGCCCGCTATTGCCCAACAGCCCTTATTCCGCAAGCAAGGCAAGCAGCGACCTTTTGGTCAGGTCATATTGCAATACTTTCGGCCTGCCAGCTGTTATATGCCGCTGCTCGAACAATTACGGCCCATATCAATTTACCGAAAAACTGATCCCGCTTACTATTACAAATGCAATGAACGACAAGCTTCTGCCAGTTTACGGCGACGGCCTTCAGTCACGCGACTGGATATACGTCGAGGACCAATGCCGCGCGCTTGATGCGGTCTTAATGTCCGGACGAAACGGCGAGATCTATAACATAGGCGGTAATTGCGAATGGGCGAACATTGATGTGGTCAAGCTGATACTGGATATTTTAAATAAGCCGCACTCTCTGATAGAGCATGTAAAAGACCGCCTTGGCCATGACAGAAGATACGCCCTTGATTCGACAAAGATAAAGAATGAACTGGATTGGAAGCCATTGGTAGATTTTCAGGATGGAATCGAGCGGACAGTGGCGTGGTATGGGAATCTATAAGGGGTCAAGTCTCGACTTGACTACACCTTTTAAACATGTAGTCAAGTCGAGACTTGACCCCCCTATTTAGACTATATGAAAACTATATTAGTTATAATAACAGTTACTTTTTGTTGCCATTACTGCTTCGCAGACCAGGCGATCGTTGCGGCTAAGGTCCCTGAGGCGCCTGTGGTCGACGGGGTCGGCAATGATGCTGTTTGGCGCGGGGCCGGACCAATAATAACCCATGACAAAGTCGCTGATATCGATGTTGCCCTTAAGGCGGTTTATACGGACCGGGAGATATTTTTTCTAGTTGAATACCCGGATGTAGATGAATCAAGGGAACATAAATCATGGGTATGGGACAAGGAAATGGAGGTCTACAGGATAGGCCCTGCACGCGAAGATTCTTTTGTCCTGAAGTGGAGCATGGAGCCGGGGCCTGTTGACCTGAGCGTCTATTCCGATGATAATTATAAGGCGGATATCTGGTTCTGGAAAGCCTCAAGGACAGACCCTTCGGGATTTGCCGATGATAAAATGCATATTTACGGCGAAAGCGAGCAGAAGCATTCAGCAGATATGACCAGCCGTTTGGGGTATAGTAAATATTTAAGCCGCCCTGCAGATAAAGGCAGGGCTGCTTTTGAGGACCTGGTATATATCGAATACGAGGGGGATGTGATGCCCCATTTCAAGAAGGGCCAGCCGACGGGAAGCAGGGCGGATGTAAGGGCCAAGGGCCAATGGGCCGGCGGTAAATGGACCATAGAGTTCGCAAGGCTTCTGGACACGGAAAATGAGGACGATATTATATTTGATATAGAAAAGGAGTACCTGTTCGGCATCTCTAAATTTGAGATAGCGGGGAGGGGTGAGGACCCAAAGTCCGACATGCCGCTTTACGGGACAGGCGATGTATCTGAAAGGCTTATATTGCAGTTCGATAAAAAATGATCTTGGTAATTAAGAGGGAATTAATATGACAGTATCTTTTCGTACAGTGCGAAACAGCGGGCTTGGGGTCATGATGCTGATCGTTTTTTTGGTGGGCATTTTGCCGACGTTAAGTTTGGTCAGGGTCGCCAAGCCTGAAGCAAGGATATCGAACGAGCTGGATAGCTTGTTAAAGATAATCAAGATCAACGGCCTTTTCTATGAAGTGGTTGACCAGCTGGATGGCCTGGTTATCGAGGAAAGCAGCGATATCGATAGTATATTAAGGTCTTTGGATAAAGTTATTGTCTATGCCAATGAAATAGAAAAGCAGAGCGATCAGGGTAATAATAGAAGAAGGCAGGCGATAAAAAGTTTTATAAAAAGCGCTAAGATATTCAAGGTGGCGGTCGTGGCTTATGTCGAAGAGATCAAATATGACCCCTCAGGCGCCAGCGTTATTGAGATGGAAAAATTGATGAAGGGGGCCCTGGGCGATACCCAGCAGGCGCTGACCGTCAGCGTAAAGGATGTTTATGAGGATATACAGTCGTCGCGTTTAGTGATGTCTTATGTCCTGAGGGAAAGCCAGAACATATCCCTGATCGGATTATTCTCGGGGATAATAGCGGCTATCCTTGTTTCTGTGGTATTCGCAAAGATGCTCAGTAAGCCGATCCGCGACCTGGTAAACGGTACCAAAAGGATCGCAAAGGGTGACCTTGCATTTCGATTGGATGTGGGATCTAAAGATGAGATAGGCGACCTCGCCGAAGCGTTCAACCAGATGGGGGAGCGGCTGCAAAAGCATATTGACAATGAGAAAGAGTATGCAGCCTCAAAATTAATAGTGGCGTTTGAAAAGGAAAGGGTCAAGGAGCTCGAGAATATTTCTGTTGAGACCATCCTTAAGCTTTCCAAGACAGCCGAATATAAGGACCAGGACACAGGCTCGCACATCCTTCGTATAAGTTATTACGCCCAGGCACTGGCAAAAAAAATGAAAATGAGCAGCAGGTTCATAAAGGATATTTTTTACGCCGCGCCGATGCATGATATAGGGAAGATCGGTATCCCGGAAAAGATCCTGTTAAAGCGCGGGAAGCTTTCAAAAGAGGAATTTGAGATAATAAAGACGCACACGTCGATAGGTGCTGCGATCCTGAACGGCTCATCCTCCGAGTTCCTGCAAATGGCTTTCGTTATCGCGCTGACCCATCATGAAAGATGGGACGGCAGCGGTTATCCGCAGGGATTGAAGGGCGAGGACATTCCGATGGAGGGAAGGATAGTCGCCATTGTTGACGCCTTTGATGCGCTCGTTTCCAGGCGGCCGTATAAAGAGCCCTATGAAGATTCAAGCGCTATAGAAATAATCGCCGCATCACGTGGCACCCATTTCGACCCCACAGTCTGCGACAGCTTTTTAGCCATAAAAGAAGAGATCCTTTCCATAGAAAGGATCTACCAGGACAAAAACCCGGGCTATATTTACCAGTTTGAATAGGGGGGTCAAGTCTCGACTTGACTACACCTTTGTGCTTTCCGGAAAAGATTACCCAATTAATTCTGTAATTTTTATATTAAGTCTTAAACATGTAGTCAAGTCGAGACTTGACCCCCTTGACAATTTACATGATTTCTTGTAGATTAATATTTCTCCCAAAGAAAACCGCAGTAGACCTCTATATCCTAATATAATAAAATCAAAAATGGTTAGACAAATACGAATATTGTTTGAAGGTGCTTATTACCATGTTTTAAATCGGGGACAAGGTAAAAGAGATATCTTCTTAGACGATAATGATTATAAAACATTTCTGAGAATAATAAAAGAAACATGCGAATTGCATGAAGTTACGATTGTGTCTTATTGCTTGATGCCGAACCATTATCATTTGTTGGTTCACACGCCGCATGCTAATCTGCCTGATTTTATGAGACAGCTCAACGGTGTTTATACTCAGAATTTTAACAGGCGCTATAAACATGATGGCCCATTATTTAAGGGCCGATATAAAGCAATAGTTGTTCAGGAGGGGAGTTATTTGCTGCAATTAATAAGATATTTTCACAATAATCCTGTTAAAGCCGGAATTGTCAAGGAGCGTACCTTTTATGCTTATTCAAGTCATAATAATTATATAAAGCAAGAAGAGGCTGAATGGTTAATATTTTTGGACCTGCTAAAAGATCAGTTTGCGCAGAAAAAAGATTTCAGGAATGCTTATATTGATTTCATGGAACAAAACAATGATGAGGCGGAAGAATTTTTAAGTCAAAAGAGCAAAAAAGCTGATCATGCGATTATTTACGGTGACGAGGCGTATATGGATGAAATAAAAATAAAGTATCTGCATAGCAACAGTTTGTCCTCAGAGATCCCTCAGTCTAAACAGATATCTGATGAGTTAAAGATAAAAAAAATAAAAAAAGAGGTGGTTGAGGTTTTTAAGATCAAAGAAAAAGATCTGTATTGTTCGGTAAGGGGCAGGGAAAATATTCCAAGGATAATGGCTATCAGTTTGTCAAGGGAGTGCAGTGGGTTGCCTTATGATAAGATCGCTCGGATCTTTGGGGGAATAAATTATAAAAGTGCAGCGAAGTATTGTGAGCGAATTAAGCAAAGGTGTGAATGCGATGGAAGGTTTAAACGTTTGTTTGATGAGTTAAAGAGGAGATGTAGTCAAGTCGAGACTTGACCCCAGTTATTTATTGCATTAAGTTAACAAAAATGTTAAACTAATGCTATGAAATATGAAGAATTTGTAAAATTAGTTAAAGATCTTCCGGTTATTGATACTGAGTTGCTTTTTAGTGGAGTATCAAATCCATCTGGAATTAAGGTTCAGATTTCTCGTTGGCATAAATCTGGAAAGTTGATCCAGCTTAAACGAGGTGTGTACTTATTGGCTGAACCATTTGTTAAAGTTGAGGCTTTGGCATCGCATGTCGCTTCAGTATTGAAACAACCATCTTATATCAGCTTAGAAAAGTCTTTAGAGTTTCATGGGTTAATTCCCGAGGCGGTCAAAGTTTATACTTGTGTAACAACTAAAAGAGCAGGTAGATTTATCAATCCGGCTGGTGATTTTGATTTTAGGCATATTCAAAGATCATTGTTTTGGGGTTATGAATCAGTAAATAATAAACAACAAACAGCATTCATGGCTACTGCTGAAAAAGCATTGCTTGATATGTTTTATTTGAAAAATATTAATGTAACATTAGATTATTTGGAAGAACTTAGACTACAGAATGTAGAAAATATCAATATTGATAGATTATTTGAATATGCCAAACGTTTTAAAAAGCCGAGCATGTTAAAGTATGCAAGAACAATTGAAAAATATGTGAATGACTATAAAAGCGGAGAAAAAATTTTATGAAAGATTATGTTTTAGAATTAGCGGCATCTAAAAAAACTTCTGATGATAAATTCAACACGATCAGGGAATATCTGCAGTCCTATATCTTAAGGATCATGCAGGATTTTGGAGCGTTTCATTATTGTGCATTCTTGGGTGGAACTGCGTTGAGATTTTTGTATGATCTTCCCAGGTTTTCAGAGGACCTTGATTTTTCTTTAGCTAATAAACAAGAGAAAACATTTGTTGAAATGATCAAGCATATTAAAAAGGAATTGGAGCTGTCCGGCTATAATGTTGAAGTCTCTTATAAAGATAATAGAGCTGTTCATTCTGCGATGATCAAATTTTCCAATTTGATGTATGAGGCAGGGCTTTCAGGACTTAAAGATCAAAAGATCTCGATCAAGCTGGATATTGATACTAATCCACCTGATGGGGCAAAGTTAGATACTAAGATCATTAATAAATTTTTCCCGCTTTCTTTTTTGACCTATGATCTTTCATCATTATTTGCAGGAAAAATGCATGCAATTTTAAATCGTAAATATACAAAAGGCAGAGATTTTTATGATGTTTTTTGGTATTTATCTCGAATGAAAGATCTTAAGCCTAATATTGTTTTACTTCAGAATGCATTGAAACAATCTGGCTGGGATAAGCCAATGCCTCAAGAATCTGACTGGAAGGATTTCCTAATAAAAGTTGTTGAGGGTGTTAATTGGGATTCTGTAGATAAAGATGTTCGTAGTTTTTTGGAGCAACCTTTAGATATGAAGGTTTTTAATAAAGAGAATTTGCTAAGGATCATTAAGTAAGAGAAGGGGTCAAGTCTCGACTTGACTACACCTTAACATGTAGTCAAGTCGAGACCTGACCCCCTATTTTCTTAAAATAATCTTTAATAGGATATATTTGTTTGATATACTCTTACTATGATAAAAAAAGTTATAAAAAAAATAGGACTAAAGGATTCACAAGGGATCAAAGAAGATTTGCAATATTGGTTGCGGCTTAAACCTGAAGAGAGGGTGGCGGCT
>MHHG01000048.1:7510-16733 GCA_001805965.1 Omnitrophica WOR_2 bacterium RIFOXYA2_FULL_38_17
TGAAGAGAGGGTGGCGGCTGTCGACCATTTGAGGTTTCAAAGTTATGGATATTCAATCAGACTTCAAAGATCTGCTCGAGTTATTCAACAAATATCAAGTTAAGTTCTTGATCGTTGGTGGATATGCGCTCGCTTTTCACGGTGCTCCTCGTATGACAGGAGATATAGATTTATTTATTGATACAAACAGTCAAAATGCGCAAAGAATAATGCAGGCTTTGGGTGAATTTGGTTTTGGTGATGTTGGATTAACTTTGCAAGATTTTATTCTGCCTGAGAAAGTCATTCAATTAGGTGTTCCGCCAGTTCGAGTCGACATCCTTACTTCTTTATCCGGGGTTTCTTGGGAGAAAGCATATAGATCAAAAGAGAGCGGGAAGTATGGAAATGTTCCAGTTTTCTATATAAATAAAGAATTATTTTTGTTTAATAAAAGAGCAATTGGCCGAAAGAAAGACGAAGCAGATATTGAAGCTTTAGGAGAATAGGGGAGAATAGGGCGCTGACCCCTATTCTCCCCTATTCTATTCCCAATACCCCTCATCCATCTCATAATTATACTCCGCTGCAAAATTTTTCATTGCTTCTATCTTCTTTTTAAGGGCGGGGTCTTTTTGCATCCATTTTTCGATCAGGTCTCTATGGTTTTTTTGCATTAGGCAGGCGAAGACTTCGGCGCGGTCTTCTTCAATGGACGTCATTGCATAATATGTAACAAATCCCAGTTGATTTGGGGCATATGGATTTACAGGGTTTGTATTGCGCAGGGACTTGGTTTGTTTGCCATAGGAGAAGCCTTCATTGTTAAAGGAGGCCCATTTCTCGTCGGATAAGACCTGCAGGCCCTGGTCCTGCTGCGACATCATGTGATAGATCTCATGATGAATGCTGTGCCTTTGCTGTGCTTTGTTGTCGCCGAAGCGGGAAATATCAAAGAACATAATATGCGAGGATGAGTTGTATAGCCCTTGCGCCGGAGTTTCTCCTGAAAACAAATTATTGACCAGCCCGATCCCGCGAACATCCCGGCCTTTAAAAAATCCCCTCGGATATTTATTGATCTCTTCCTCGAACAAGATCAGATAATTATTTAAGGCGCGATATTCTTCAGGCGTCACCTCTAAAAATTTAATATAATATTTCCCGGGAGGAAAGCCGTCATACTTAAAAGGTATCCCGTAACGCGCCTGAAATCCCTCGATACGCCTTTCAATAGAAGCCAAAACCTCGCCCTGCCCATAAACAGGAATAACCCCCGCTGCCAGGATCAGCACAGAAAAGAATAAGCTTAAAAGTCTTTTGGTTGGGAACATGGAAGTATTATAGCATAACAGAATATAGAATATAACAGAATAGGGGTCAGCGCCCTACGTAGGGCGCTGACCCCTATTCTGAAAAAAAAGGGGGGACAGAGCCACAGCTCTGTCCCCTTCAAAACTATTCTACTATTTACGCCTTCTTCTTAAAACCGCACCGACTAAACCAGTACCGAATAACAACATTGATGCTGGTTCTGGGACTGCATTTGCATCTGCAGTACCGCTTAAACCTGATATCAATAAACTTGTAGGATTGGCATGACCACTATTATAATAATTATCCACACGATATTTCAATGTGTTCACCCCAGCTTGAAAACCACTGGTCAAGTTAAAACTTGTCAATGTGGCAAAACCAACAACGCCTAATCCCGTGTCTATATCATTTAAAAATAAATTAACATCATTATCTGCTGCCCATTTTCCCGATATCGAAGCAGTTGTATAGTCCAAGCCGGTTAGGTCAAAGGTTGTTGTATAAAAATATACCCCGTCTGTACCTACAGAATTTCCGTTAAGAGGGCCGATCCACTCAGAACCAGCCGGAGCAACTGCCCATGCAGGATGGTTATTTATTGCATAAGCAGGAGCAGATGAACCAGTTGGCGGGACTACTAAAGCATAATGGTTGTCCACACTTCCAATGCTTAATTCAACACCAGAATCGTTCACGCCCGTGTTATACAGCCCGGGAATGATAAGGGCTTGAGCATTTGTTGAAACAGCTAATACAAAACTAAAAATTACGAGTGTTAAAAGTATTTTCTTCATTTTTGCTGCCTTTCGTTATTTATGCCTTTGTTTTATATTTTTATAATAGTGAAGGGTGAATTATTAGATCACACCAATTCGTTATCTATTTATACTTAAATACAAGCAATAATCGTGCCAGTTTTTTAAATAATAAATAAAAAGATCAAGAAATGACCGCCAAAACATAATATGCTCATTTGTATTGCTTTCCAATTACGCAAATTTATGTTTAATGGAAGTTTGCTGTGTCCCTGTATAAGACACACCCTGACAGTAACGGTCAACCGGCCATGATCAGTTGTTGATTTCTATCGACATAATGTTAAATATAATAGACATAATAAGGGGCAGAATATGGGGCAGAGGCCTACGAGAATAGGGGTCAGCGCCCTACGTAGGGCGCTGACCCCTATTCTCGACCCCTATTCTCCTATTCTCCCCCTATTCCAATTCATTTCTAAATATCTTTTTATTTCCTTTATATTCTGGCATGGAAATTGCTGCTAATCTCTTTGTACTTTATATATCTAACATATTAAGGAGAAAAAATGTTTAAAAGAATTTTAGTTTTTGCAATTGCATTTGTTATTCCTATGATAATTGCCTCACAGGCATTTGCCGATCCTTATAAACCGATAACATCTACATATTTGCCGGATCCTTTGACCCCTGTACCGGGAAGTGGACAGTGTACTGTTTATGACCCTTCTTTTTCGGGGGGTTCATTTACATACGATTGTACGGTTGCTTCTACTCATGATGATTTCATTTCATTTTCGGCTGACTTAATGGCTCATATGGATCCGAATGATCCTTATAATCAATCTGTTTATCATGGATCCACAGGAACAGGAGGATTGGATCTGATAGTTTTTACCGGTGCTAATGGCACAAAAAATGATCCTATCAGTAATGGCACTCCAAAACAAGATTTTGCTTTTCCTGATCCTTTAGATGCTCCGACAGGAAATACAACTGATTTTGGCCTTCCTAATTCTATAGCAACAGAATGGGGATTTTCAACAACAGATCATCAAAATGGTGCTTTAGTTGATGATATTTTGGCCTATTTGCATACATTTGACCCAAATCTTAATATTCCTGTCTTTAATTTTGATATGACTGAGCCTGGCAAGGATTCTGACGGGGCTCAAAATCTGTATATAACCGGTAAGGCCTACATATGGGACCCTTGTGCGGTTGAAGTTTCTGGTATTTGTCAGGGTGCACCTGTTGCTAATGCTTTTTGGTCCTTTGATTCTGATGATGATGGGGGTGCTAAGGAGTACGATCCAGATGCCTGGGTTACTGCTTTTGGCGTCATGACAGCCGGGCCTTATGACCTTGAACATAATGTAGGGGGTGGTAAGCTTGATTTTATTTCTTACGCTCCATCTATGGACCTTAGCGAATATTCGGGTGAGGGTTATCAGTTAATTGTTGATTTTAATCTTCAGGGAATAAAGGCTGGCGGCGAAGAATTGTTCATTTCAGGAAGATTTGCCCCATATGATACATCCACTATCCCTGAACCTGCAACGATGCTTTTATTTGGAACAGGTTTGGTAGGTTTTGCCGTTAGACGAAGAAAAATATAATTATTTTTATATTTGAAAAAGAGGGGGACAGAGCTATGGCTCAGTCCCTCTTTTTTTTGACTTTACTTTTTCGCTTTAGGCGGCGATAGGTCTATGATATTTTCAACCTCTATCTCGATCAAATATTGAGGCCGAAGGGGTAATTCTACTTCGTGGAGCTTTGCAGACTTGGTACATTTTTGGATACCTTTTATCACTCTATTAGAAATCCTTCTTGTGATCCTTTCTTCATATTTTTCAAGTACGTCTTGGGTTATTTTCTTTTGTAATATAAGTTTTGCTTTCCCTTGAAGAGTGTACCCTTTAAACTTTTGTTCATCTACTGCGGTTATGCTGACTTTCGGATTTCTTTTAAGGTTTTTGTATGTCCTTTTCTTGTAAACGTCGATGATGAATATCTTTTCGGCTTCTTCACTGCCAATAATGCCTTTAACAGAGCAATGTATGTTCTCGTTCTCGTCAAAGGTTGAAACAATGACGATGTTTTGTTCATCCAGGAACCTGACTATTTCATCAGGTAATTTCATTTTCATTGAAAGCGGCTGTAATTTTTCTGTCATGATTTTCTCCTCAGATTAATTAGTGTGAGGTATTTTCTCATAAAGGAAAAAAGTAGTCAACTGATGAATAAAGAAAAGGGGGACAGAGCCATGGCTCTGTCCCCCTTTTTGGCGACAAAAATAAATTGGCATTTCTGCGATTTACATGTTATATTTCCTTTACTATTTGATTCAACAACTATTTAAACAGTTTTACGTGATTTACTTTTTTTTTAATTAATAAAAAACGATTTTAGTCGAAAATAGGCGATTAACCTTTTAGGTTTATCGCTGATAAGGCGTTGCCTAACGGATTAGCGCTATGTTTTAAAGCGCTAATAGGGGACAGAGCCGTGGCTCTGTCCCCAACCTTTCACATGAAAAAAAAACAACCACCAAAAAACAAAGAAACATTTTTAACGACGGCTCAGGCGGCTGAATTTCTGAACATCAGCGTCTCGACCTTAAAAAAGTACATTTACAGCAGCAAGATCAAGACCCTAAAGACACCCGGCGGCCATTATAGAATAAGGGAAAGCGATCTGTTGGGGATGATAAACTAAAATCTATAAGCCTTAAGCCATAAGCCTTAAGCTCACAACTTTTTAGCTTTTTGCTTACGTCTTACGACTTACGGTTATTTAAAAATAATTATTTACAGGCCTTTATGTTTTTGCTTAAAGCTTAAAGCTTACAGCTCTTTATAATTAATTACTTATTTCTTGCGGCCTCAGCCAACATTTAATTGTTCTGTAAACATCTGATGTATATAATTTTGGGGAGTTTTGATACCATTTATTTACCATTTATTCAATTACAATTGACTCTGATGCATAAAAATGGTATATTTTATGCAACAGGAAACATAATATGAACAAAATAGACCTAAAACAGATCATAATTGATCAAAAAGCTGAAATTGATATTTTATTGAAAAAGCATATCATAGAACGGACTGCTGTGTCATTTTCAGAATTAGATATGAAAAATGACCTGATAAAAGTTATTATGGGTGTCAGGCGTAGCGGTAAATCAGTTTTTAGCCATCTCATGTTGAAAGGCCAATTGTATGGGTATATAAACTTTGATGACGAGCGGTTGCTAGGCTTGAAGTCGGATGGATTAAATGATATTTATCAGCTTATCCTTGAGATAGATCCGGATGTTAAGGCGGTCATTTTTGATGAGATCCAGAATATAAAAGGGTGGGAACTTTTTGTGAACAGATTAAAACGAAAAGGGCTGCAGATAATTATCACAGGAAGCAATTCAAATCTTTTAAGCCAGGAATTGGCAACACACCTTACGGGGAGGCATCTTTCTTACGAGATCTTCCCGTTCTCGTTCAAAGAATATCTTACATATTTGAACAAAGGCCACCTGATAAGCTCAAGCCTGACAACCGAACAAAAAGCCCAAACAATAAATCTTCTTGACCAATATATTCAAAGAGGCGGATTTCCGGAAACCCTGGGCCTTGACCCTGTTTATCTGTATTTAAGGGAGTTGTACGATAAGCTTATTACCCGCGATATTGTTACGCGCTACGGTTTAAAGAATGTCAGCCAGCTTAAAAATGTAGCGTTATATCTTGTATCAAATTTTGGCAATAGATTCAGTTATAACCGGATAAATAATATTTTAGAGGCCAAAAGCGTGCATACTGTTCAGAATTATGTAGATCATCTGGAGCAGGTTTACCTTGCTTTTCAATTAAAGCCTTTTTCTTTCAAAGTCTCAGAGTCGGTCAAACACCCCCGAAAAACTTATTGTATTGATACCGGCATGATACATGCATTAGCACCGAAAACAACTCTGGACAGTGGCAGGCTTATGGAAAATATTGTATTCTTAGAGCTTAAAAGACGGTCAAAAGATATCTTTTTTTATCCCGGCAAAAAAGGTGAAATTGATTTTATCGTGCGTAACGGCACCAAAATAGAAACATTGCTGCAAGTATGTTTTGATATTAATGACCCTCAAACATACAAACGTGAAACTCGGGCACTTTTAGCGGCATCAACTGAATTATCGTGTGGCCATCTTGTCATGATCACCAGAGATGAAAGAAAAGACATAAAGGAAAATGAAAGAACGATCCACTGCATACCAGTGTGGCAGTGGTTGTTGGAAAAGGTTTGAAAAAAGGTTTGAAAAAAAGGTTTGCTAACGTTAGCTAAGGTTAGCTAAGGTTCGCAGAGGTACGTTTCTAACCTCAGCCAACATTTAATTGTTCTGTAAACATCTGATGTATATAATTTTGGGGAGTTTTGATACTAGTTATTCATAAAGTGCGCTTTTGTTTAATAGTTAAACTAATTGTATATCATTTTGTTTAACTATTTGACAAAATGATACTATATGGTATTCTTTTTAAGGAAGGATTTGCCATGGAATTAATCCATTTAATAGAATTAGATCGCTTAGCAAAGTTAGAAGGGCAGAAATATTCTAAAAAACGCTACCTGCTTAATCAATTAGATCTTACTGCAGGGAAACATTTTACGGGTATTGTAGGCCCTAGAGGAAGCGGCAAAACGATCATTCTTAAACAAATTGCGATAAGCACCAATAATTCATTTTATTTATCATTAGATACTTTTAAAGATGATCTATTTACGGTAATTCAATCTATCCATAGAGAACTAGGGATAGAAAATTTTTTATTAGATGAAGTTCATGTTCACTCAGATTTTGATGAGGTATTAAAAAAAGTTTATGATTTTTTAAAGATTAAAATTGTTTTCACGAGTTCAATGGCGCTTTCGATGTATGCCTCTAGTTATGATCTTTCTCGAAGAGTTATTCTTAAAACTCTTTATCCTTTTTCTTTTAGAGAATTTTTAGATCTTAAACATAATATAACTTTCCCTGAAGTTCAATTAGACCAGATCATTGATGGAAGCTGGAACACAAAATTGTTACAAGCTGCTGATTTTTTTAATGATTTTTTAAGAGGCGGGAATCTGCCGTTCGCATTAGAAGAGCCGTCACCTTTACCATTACTATCCAACATTGTTCAAACGGTTATTCAAAAAGATATCACTAAAGTTGCGCGCTTAACGCTTGATGAATTAGAATCAATAGATAAATTATTGGCCTTTATTGGGCGATCTTCAGTAGACGGCATTAATTATTCTACTATTTCAGGTAATCTTAAGATCACAAAATATAAATCTGAACAATATGTTTCTCTTTTGGAAAGAGCGTTTATTCTTCATAGGATTTTTCCTAAAGGAACAAATCTTATGAAAGAGCCGAAGATCGTGATGGCTTTGCCGTATCGCCTTTTGTATAGATCATTTGAGGATTCTTTAGGAGGATTAAGAGAAGATTTTTTTATTGAAATGGTAAGATCATTAGGATTGGATCTATCATACTTAAAATCTACCAGAGGAACAAAAACACCAGATTATGTTTTAAAATCTAAAAATAATATTGTATTGGAGATTGGCGGAAAAACTAAAGGGCGCACACAATTTAAAGGAATTCAAATTGATAAAAAAATTATTTTATCGCATTCAATAGAAGTAAGAGGAATAAAAAGGCCTCTTTTTTTAATAGGTATGTTGTAACGTGAAGCGGGGTCAAGTCTCGACTTGAGCACTTTGGCTCAAGTCGAGACTTGACCCCCTATTGACTATTTTATTATGAAAAAAAATCTACAAAATATTGAAGGCGGAAAAGTAGTTTTATACAAAAAAGGGCTTGAAGTCCAACTAAGGGATGATACTGTTTGGATAAACCAGAAGCAAATGGCGGAGCTTTTTAATACAGAACGAAGTGTTATAACAAAACATCTTGGCAATATTTTTACTAGTAAGGAATTAGATCAAAAGTCAGTATGTGCAAATTTTGCACATACTGCTTCTGATGGAAAGCTATATAAGACAAAGTTTTATAATCTTGATGCTATTATTTCTGTAGGGTATCGCGTAAATTCCAAACAAGGCACACAATTCCGTATCTGGGCAACAGATGTCCTTAAAAAGCATTTAGTTGATGGATATACGATAAATGAAAAAAGGTTAAAGTGTATTGAATCTAAGTATAGAGAATTGCAGAATGCAGTTTCTCTTATTGGGAATGTTATTGAGGTAGAAGACCTGTCTGCTGAAGCCAAAGGCCTTATAGGGGTAATTTCCAAGTATAGCCGGGCATTGGATATATTGGATGATTTTGACCACCAGAAACTTGAGGCCCCTAAAGGAACCAAGCGCTCAAGATACAAGATCACTTATGAAAAGGCACTGACTATAATTGAATCAATGAAAAAAGAGTTTAGTTCATCGGGCCTTGTTGGATTGGAAAAGGATGATAGTTTTAAAAGTTCTCTGGGTGCTATTTATCAGACGTTTGAAGGCCGGGACCTTTACCCAACTCTGGAAGAAAAAGCTGCAAATTTGTTATATTTTGTTGCTAAAAACCATAGCTTTGTAGATGGAAACAAACGTATTGCAGCAGCTCTTTTCGTATATTTTCTTAATGAAAATGAGATTTTGTATTACAAGAACGGATCATGCCGTATAGATGAAAATGCGCTTGTTGCGCTTACTCTTATGGTCGCAGCAAGCAAGCCGTCAGAAAAAGATATAATGATCAAAGTTATTCTTAACTTAATTAAGGTTACTGTAGGTAGGTGACAGTTAGAAAAGGTTTGCTGACGTTCGCTAAGGTTCGAAGAGGTTACGTTTCTAACCTCAGCCAACAAAGCGATAAGATTTTTTGATCTTATTGCTAATAGGGAATTTCAAACCTCGAAGAGATCTCAATGCTTTAATGAGTTTCTTCGAACAAAAATTCCCGTAAAAATAAAGTAAATACTTTTATGATCAACCCACTAAAAAAAATAAGATCCATCCTCTCGAACATCGATGACTCTATGGAAGATGATGCCAAGCTGGCTATGGTCAAGGGGTATTGGGAGGTCGGCAAGATCGCCTCAGAGTATAAGGACTCAACAGGTAAAGTGATCAAAGATATCGCCGATGAGGTTGAAGCACCAACCCACGCC
>MHHG01000049.1 GCA_001805965.1 Omnitrophica WOR_2 bacterium RIFOXYA2_FULL_38_17
TTATTGATTTTTTCAAAGTCGCTCCAAAACCATCAATGGTTATAACCAACGGCTTTGGGTTAATCTCGCTGGGATGCTCCATCGTAACTTTAAATTCTCCGTCGATGTCATAAGCAACATCCTTATAATAATTTGCTGCTTGCCGATGCGGCGGTTGTTTATCTTCATCATTGTTAGGAATTGGCTTACTTGTTGAAATCAAAAGCCCTTTTTTATTCCCTTTATTAAAAAGCCATTTTACTTCCTCTATTGGAACCGTTTTGTCTTTTCCTTTTTCCTCGTTCAACGCCGTATAACTGCAATGATGAGATATTTTGAAAACATCCCACTCCAATCTTTTCTCGTTCTTATGATATTTAGTTATATTCACAATGTCCTTCCAAACATCGTAATGAGTGTCTGCGGTTAAAAGGAACATCGTCTCCCGATTTTCGAAAAGAAATGTCGCTTGCATTACCAAACACGTTTCATTTCTATCAATAAGTTTATCTTCATGTCGCACAGCAAAAGGAGAATGAACGAAAAATTCAACTCCATCGGTGGTTTTGCTAAAACCGGGGACGACATTACCAGCATCTGTAATAAGATTTTTTCTCTGTTCTATGTCAATGCCCTCTTTTTTCAGCCAGTCTTTTAGTCTGTCTGGCCTTGAGAATACTCTAATGTTTTTGCCTTCTTTCAGACGGTATCTCGCCTCTGCTCGTAATATAGCTGCTTCTCCGGTCAATCCTTCTTCGATTACTATGGCTGCCGGCACCCACAACTCGTTAATTTTTACCCGCTTTTCATCCTGATATTTCTCGGCATGTTGCAAATAAAAAAATTCTGAAAACCCACCTATATGGTCGTCATCGCAATGAGTGAAAGCCACAACATCATAATAATTTCGATCACTTTCTTTAAGGTCATTCTTTAATGCCGAGGCTAAGTCGATACGGCGATCTTTATCGTCTTCTTCATCACGGCATTGTGCGTAATCGAATAATAATTTTTTCCCTTTATCTAAATCTACGAGATAACTATCCGCATTCCCTAACGGGTAAAAGGTAATCTTATGCATTCAAATCCTCCATTTTTTGTTTTTATAAAATAAAAAAACCTTCACTATGCACTTTCTGCGTTGCGAAGGTTTTTATTATTTTAAAGTGGCGGATTTATCCCTTGAACGGCACCACTCTTGTAAATTGTTAATTGTTAATATAACACTGATTTAACAAGAGTCAAGCACTCTTTTAGTGAGAGTGCTAATTCAAAAACAAAAAAAACCACCAATCCACCACCAAAAACGGATTAAACCATGTTTTGGCGTGAATTGATGGCTGATGATACCTTACGTTTACTGATACCTTAACAATTTAATTCACATAGACTTACGATGATTCTGGCAGTAAATGAAGCACTGCCAAAATCATGCGTAAAATAAATGGTGGAGGTGCGGGGAATCGAACCCCGGTCCTTATAGTGTATTGCATAAGCCTCTACATGCGTAGATTGTCTTTTGATCTCATCATATCAGCTCCGGCAAACAGGATCTAACATGACCAGCCATATAATTTCGCATTGGTCTTGCTGGCCAAGACCACACTAGCCTGTTAAGGTCCTTTTATAAAACTACAGGCATATCTTATAAAAGGGCACAATCTGATTTAGACTGCGACTGTTTGAGGAGCGCTGTTAGCAATGCTTTCAGCACTCGCAATTAATGCGTCATTTTCTGCATTTGTTTGTTGCCTAGATTTTTTACGAGGCCAACCAGGCATCCTCGGCATGCCACCTATACAGGAACAACTCAAGTCGAAACCATGTCACCCCCATATTTTGTACTGGAAAGATATGACTTCCGTGAACAAAGCAAGACGGAAACCATGTCACCTTCAATATACATGTTTACATGTTTAAAATTTTTTAAAAGAACGATCAATAAATCCCTAATATCATTATAATCAAAAGCCTAAACTATTCAATGTTATCTTACGTGCGACCTTATTGTCCTGCTAATAGCTTTATCAATAGATCGCTTTTTTATAGTTTCTCTTTTATCATAAAGCTTCTTTCCCTTGCCCAATGCAACCTCAACCTTAACAAGTCCCCTATTATTAAAATATATTTTTGTGGGGATAATCACAAATTTCTTTTCATTAGAAGCGATACTTAATTTTTTGATCTCGCGCTTGTGAAGAAGAAGCCTTCTTACCCTGTCAGGCTCATCATTCATATAGCTTGCCTGCTCATATTGGTCAATGTGCAAACTATATAACATAACCTCACCATTCTCGATTCTAGCAAAGCTATCTTTAAAGTTAACATGGCCTGCCCGTACAGATTTAACCTCTCCCCCTTTCAGCTCAATACCGCATTCCCAATTATCTGAAAGGAAATAATCCCTGTATGCCTTCTTATTTGTCGCTATCTTTTCTCCCATGGGCAAGATTATAACACAAATTGTGACGCTGTCTTTACTTTTTTGCCTTTGCATTGACAGCCATGATTATTGTAAGTATACTGAATTAACAATATGCCGAAGTGGCGAAATTGGTAGACGCGCACGTTTCAGGGGCGTGTGATTAATAATCATGTGGGTTCGACCCCCACCTTCGGCATTAACAAAAGGAATATTATATGGGCAAAAAGATACTTATAATAGGCGCAGGGCCGGGCGGATATACCGCGGCTTTCCTTGCAGCTGACCTGGGCATGGATGTCACATTAATTGACAAGGAGATCAACCCTGGCGGAACATGCCTTTACAGGGGCTGCATTCCATATAAATCACTTCTTCATTGCGCAAAAATATTAAATAATTCTAAAGATGCTAAGGACATTGGCATTTCATTTGATAAGCCAGATATAAATATCAACAGGATCAATGAATGGAAGGACCGCGTTATAGAACGGCTTACAACAGGACTTGGACAGCTTGTCAAAGTCAGGAAAATAAACTACATTCAGGGCACTGCCTCATTTGTAAACTCTAATTCTGCAGAAATAATATCCAAAGATAATTCTAAACGAACTATCAAGTTCGAGAATGCAATAATTGCAACAGGCTCATCGCCAATTACAATAGATAGTTTTCCTTTATCAGAAAAAATACTTAATTCTGCTGATTCAGTCGACCTGAAAAACATTCCTGAATCGGTCCTTATTATCGGGGGCGGAGTGATCGGCCTCGAAGCGGCAACAATTTATTCTTCTCTGGGCTCAGAAACATCTGTTGTTGAAATGATGCCAAACATATTGCCAGGAATCGACCGCGATTTATCAAATATTCTCTACACAAAATTAGAATCATCATTAAAAAATGTATTTTTAAACACTCAAATAACCAAGATCGCGGAAAATCACCAGGGGCTTACAGTTTCTTTTAAAGACAAGAAGGAAAATACCTGGACTGAACACTACACAAATGTCCTTTTGTCTATTGGGAGAAAACCGAATACAGACAATTTATGCCTTGATAAAGCCAATGTGCTTATCAATGAGAAGGGCCTGATCAAAACAAATGATCAAAAACAAACATCTGCTTCAAACATCTATGCTGTTGGCGATGTTACAGGCCAGCCTATGCTGGCACATAAAGCCTCACATGAAGGTAAAATTGCCGTCGAGAACATATCAGGAACATTTTCCAAGGTTTCTTCAAAAATACCTTCGGTAGTTTATACTGACCCTGAAATTGCAACCTGCGGTATTAGTGAAGCTCAGGCAAAAGAGGAAAACAAAAACGTAACTGTTGTAAAATTCCCATGGGCTGCTTCCGGACGCGCGCAAACAACACATAAATCTGATGGAGTCACAAAACTGATTATTGATAAAGGAACCCAAATAATACTTGGGGCGGGTATTGTCGGAGAGCATGCCGGAGAACTTATTGCAGAATGTGCACTTGCTATTGAAAAAGAATTAACTGTATCAGACCTAAAATCTGTTGTACATCCACATCCAACTCTTTCTGAAACAATAATGGAAGCATCCGAGATATTTTTTGGTCAAGCAACTCATATATTCAGGCCAAGAAAATAAAGTGACCCACCTCTATCGTCAGAGGCATGACCATGAAAACATAATTTATTCATAATCTATCACAGCAATATCACCCTCCATCAACCCCAGAGTATCGGCATATCCTGAATTTATTTCTAAGACATACTTAGCTATTTTTGGTGCCTTGTAAACCTTGCAAGGGTCCTTCTCGCATGGAGGGACACGTCTTTTTATATGAACCACTTCTTTGCTGTTATCAATCCAGATTATATCAAGCGGAATAAATGTTTCCTTCATCCAAAAACCCTGAAAACTGCTTTCTTCAAAAACAAACAACATGCCTTCATTCTTGCCCAAAGAACTTCTATACTGCAGGCCAATACTTCTTTCTCTAAAATTTGATGCAACCTCAACATTAATACATTTATCTTTAAAACAAACCGTTCCTCTTCTATCTAATTTACTTGTTACACCGCAAGATGATAATACCAAAGTTATAAACATTACAAAAACAACAGGAATTATTTGTTTATTTTTCATAAGCTCTTACCCTTCTTTTTTATTGAAATAAATTTTACTATTTCACTCCACATTGGAATAAACATCCTTATAAATTGTATCTACAACATCTATTATAGAGCCATATTGATCAATTTTGATCCACTTTACCCTATTTTCTTTCCTAAACCATGTCAGCTGTCTTTTTGCAAATCTTCTGGTATTTTGCCTGATCAAATCTTTAGCAAACCCAAGCTCACATTCTCCCGACAAATAGGTCAATACTTCCTTGATGCCTATTAAACCTCTTGATGTTTTGCTTAACTTTAAACATTCAATTCTCCTGATCTCATCAACCAAACCCGAATCAAACATCTTATCAGTCCTTTTATTTATCCTATCATAAAGCATTTCTCTATCACAATTCAAGCAATAAATAGAAATATCATATCTTCCCCAAAGCCCTTTCCTGTCCTCTTTTAACTCAGAATGCTTTCGGTTTTCCACCATACACACTTCCAAGATCCTAACAATTCTTCTTAAGTCATTCGGATGTATTTTTTCAGCCGCGACAGGGTCTTTTTCTTTCAACAAGCCATATAAACAATCATTACCTTTCTCTTTTGCAATTGAAATAAGCTCACCTCTTAATTCCATATTCCTTGGAGCTCCTTCAAAGATCCCGTCTAACAATATCTGCATATATAATCCGCTACCTCCGACAACAATAGGGACAAAACCCCTTTTGTGAACATCATTTATTGCACAAATTGCCAGATCATTGAATTTAGATACGTCAAACTCATCCTCGACGGAAATAATGTCAACCAAATGATGCGCCACGTCTTTCATCTCTTGCACGCTTGGCTTATTGCTTGCAATGGTGACCTCTTTATATATCTGCATAGAATCGCATGAAACTATCTCTCCGCCAATCCTTTTGGCCAGAAGAAATCCGACTTCAGACTTACCGATGGCAGTTGGCCCAACAATAAAAATTATTTTCTTTAATTCACTCATTAGGATTGCACTTCTTTATCTAAGGATATATTGCGGTAGGATATCCCTGGCCTGATAATTTCGTTCTTAACTCTTTTGCTTCGCTCAACAAAGACAGCTGGCCGACCCTAACTCTATAAAACTTTTTTCCAGACTTATCTTTTGTTTCTACTATATATGCATATTCTTTACGCTTAGTTAATTTATCAACAAGCTGCTGGGCTCTTTCTCTTTCTAAAAATGAACCGACCTGAACAGCAAAATACTGCTTTTCTTCAAGTAACTGCTGTGCAGAATAAGCTTCCAGGCTATCAGGATAATTATTGATTATTTTCTTTAAATACGACCGTGCATCGTTCCAATCAGCCTGCTTCAAACTGACTCGCGCCAACTTAAGATATGCCAGACTTAAAAACTCTGATTTTGGGTTCTCTTTTATTAGCTCATGAATAACATCCTGGGCCTGAGAATAATTCTCTTGCAAATAATACACATCATAAAGGCCAAGATAAACTTTATCTTGTAATGTTGGATCCGATTTTAATTTGCTTAACCTCTCAAATATCTTTTTAGCTTCATCATAACTGCCAAGACGAAGCTCGCTCAATCCCAAAAAATACCGTGCCTGATTTTCTGTTCTCTCGTCAGGATTTTCAGACAACAGCTTTCCAGACAGCTTTTCAGCTTTTTTATAGTCCTGCTGGATTATTGCAGTTTCAATGTTTGCGAGGTCATCATTCGAAAAACCGCATAGCAAGAGAACAAGAAACAAGGGGATAAATAATTTATGGATTAATTTAAACATGTTTGGAAATCCTGGTTACGCTATAATTTCAAGCAGAAGTATAGTATCAAAAACTATTCATTTTTTCTACAAATGATTTATTACCAGGGAAAAGGAATTCTTTAATCATTTTTGCCTGGTTTTGACTGATTATTGCTACCTCTACCAGCACCATCCGAATCAAATCTATCACCCTTCTCCCTGAAACTGTTATCATTTTTATTTAAATACTCGTTTATTTGATCCCTTCTTTTTAACCTATCAGGACCATTCCTTCCTCTCCCTTTAAATCCTTCCTGTCGCCCTTTGAATCGCTCTCTTAATTCCTGCTTCTGCTCAGGAGACAAAGACTGCCATCTTTTTCTTTTTTCCATTAATTGTCTCTGGTCTTCAGGGCTCATCTCTTTAAAGCGCCTTACCTTTTCCAGGATCTTATCTTTTTGCTCCCTGCTGAGGCTTTTCCACCTTTCATGCTTTTTGATCAAATCACGCTTTTGTTCTTTACTTAGCTTTCCAACCTCTGCCCAATTCTTTCTTATCCTTTCTTTCTTTTCCGGAGAAAGATCTTTGTATTTCTTGAATTTCTCCCACACCTTGTCTTTTTCTTCCTGACTTAAAGAATTCCATTTTTGCAATCGGGCCTTTAATTCCTGTTTTTGCTGAGGAGTCAGGCTCTCCCACCTTTCACGTATATGCTTATTACGCGTGGTGGTCCTTTCCTGTTCAGACCCTTCTTCCTGAGCATATGAATTTCTTGAGGCTGCCAGAGGAAGAATTAATATTCCCATAACTAAAGCAAACATTAAAATGTTTATTTTTCTATTGATCATCATTACCTCCTGTAAATTCTGACTCATCAGATTCTTTAACTTCTTCATATGCGTCTAAAAAAGACATGTCTTCTGACAACATCTCTAAGTTCTCCAACAGATCCAAGTTGTTTATGATCTCTATCATTTCATCAGTAATCTCTTCTTCCCCGGACCAAACATCACTAGCAGCAACAAAATAATGCCCATTCAAAAACAGGGCTGCCAGCATTAATATTAATGTTGTTTTCTTTATCATTTGCACGATCTAACCCTGTGTAACTTTTAATTCATCCATATTTTGTATAATTTCAAAATCTTCAAAAAACTCTATTTCATCTATCAGCTCATAATTTTCAGCCAGTTCTATATATTCAACCATCTCAATTTCATCTTGTGACATTTCAGCCATTATCCGCCTTGATTGGTCAAACTCAACATAATTCCTTATGGAAAAAACACTTATTGCAATACAAAGCGAGACATATACAGGCACCATCTTCCAAGTTAAAAACATTTGTCTCGATCTCTCAGAAATCTTTTCAACAATACTCTGCCGGGTTGCAACTTCAGACCAGAATTGTGACATATAATTAGGGCTTGGCTCTACTTTTGGTAAAACCCCTAGAGCATCCCAGTTTTTTTTAATCTCCTCATACATTTTCTGGCATTCCGCACAGGTGCTTAAATGCTCTGTAACATGCTGCAAATCATCAGCTTTCAGCTCATTATCTAAATATTCATATATTTGAGATTTTAATCTTTTGCAATCCATTTTTTCCTGTCTCCTAACATTATAAACACGTAAAAACACAAAAAGTTTCGATATAAATATAATAATACATATTATCCAGATACAATATCTGCCAATTTCTCTTTCAATGTCTCCCTTGCCCTGCTTAATAAAGATTTAACTGCAGAAACTGTAGTATTCATTGTCCGGGCTACCTCTTCATAAGAAAAGCCTTCATATCTTATAAGCAATATCGCAGTCCTTTGATTTGAAGGCAACTCATTAATAGCTTTGTCAACCGCATCAACTAACTCGCCTTTAATAATTGCATCATCGGGCCTTGTAACTGTCTTATCTTCAACCTGTAATGATATATCATCTTCACCATATTTAAAAGGCTTATCCAGGGAAACAGTTGCCCCCTTATTTTTTCTTAGCTCATTTAAACTTATATTCCTGGCTATAGTAAAGGCCCAAGTCTTGAACTTGGATCGTGGATAATAATTCGATGCGCTATTATAAATCTTTATGAAGACTTCCTGGGTGAGATCTTCTGCCAATTCTCTATCAGCAACAAAACGATATATAAAATTCATAATTCGGCTAAAATTCTTACTCATCAATTCCTCAAAAACCTTTGGATCTTCCTCCTCCTTAAATTTAAGCATGAGCTTAACATCAGGATCATCCAAATATTGATCTGTTTTATTATCTTTAAATAAGAATCCGACCATTACTAGACAAACTGCTCCTTGATCTTTTTGTTACTAAAAAAATAAATAAATGCTAAACAAAAAACAATGTCATAAATACAATAAATACTCATGGAGATCAGTGGCAAACTCTCATTTTCGAGCTCATATATGCCTGATCCTTTTTTAAAAAGCGGATATCCCTCTTCAGACATCTCAACTTCCTCTCCAAAAGATTTTCCATTGTATTGATGCTCAACATAAACAGCAACATTCCTAAAAACATAGGAAGGATGCTTCCAATACATGGTTACAACTGTTAAAAAGCACAGAAGAAGCGCAAGTTTCCTAAAAACATCCCTCAACATAAGAATTCCGATCCCACATATCAACCCCAAAGATATATGAATCATTGAGAGAACATACCGGATAAAAATTGCTTTATCTGAAAGAGGCTGAAATAAAAACCTGTAGTAATCATAGTTAAACAATAAAAATATTTTGAACAGAGCACCAACTACCAATAATATCCCAAACCAAGTAACCCCGGTGGACCTGGTATCCTGTACCCATCCTTTTTGCTCTTTATCTATTTTCATCTTTTCCCGCAAATGCTGTTAATTTCCAATCTATTAAAACTTGGTCTGACACAATAATACCACCCTTATCAAGAACATCATGCCAAATAACATTAAAATCTTTCCGGTTGATCTTCCAGCTTCCCAGAACCTCCAAAAACTTCTTTCCATTGATATTAGGGCCCTTGGGGTCTATTTCTTTTAAATAAAAACTAAATGACATATCGCGCTTTACTCCATGAAAGTCAAAGGTACCCTCGACAGAATACTCATCCGGATTCGTAGCTTTTCTTATTTTCTCTCCTTTAAAAATTGCCGTATTGTATTTTGCTGAATTCATAAGCCTGCTTGAGCGCGCAAGCCTGTCGAGTGCAGGATATTTTGACTTAATGCTATCAATATCAATTATTATCTCGACAAAACTACTATCAAGATCATCCTTGTTAAAAATTAGCCTGGCTTTAAATCCTTCAAAAGCCGGTTTATACTTTCCAATTAATGAATAGCCTATGCTACATCTTATTTCAGAGTTATTCTTATCCAGGATATAATTATCAGAAAACGACTTTTCTGCAGAAAAAATACACAGATAGAAAACAATTGTCCAGATACAAGTTGTTCCTGCTATTCTTTTACCCATAAATTTAGACCAGTCTCTTCATCATAGATCCTATTAAGCTCTGCTCCTACTAGCTCTTCCATATAATACTCCACTGCAAATATCGTAGCACCAGGCATTAAATGCCCCCCGTAGCACTGGCCTGCATGATCTGCCAAAGTAATATGCGCATGAACAAAAACCTCTCCATCTTTTAAAGAAACATTCCCGACACAAGATGTTATCTCTAATTTCTTCTTTAAATCCAAACATTCCACAAACTGCTGCTCATCTTGTTTATAATACCCCATCTTTGCTGATGACAATGCTCCAATAAGCGTAAAAGCACCAAGACGGATATTCTCTTTTTTACAGAATCCGGTCAGCGAATCCAAAAGATCCGATCTGCTTTCAAACCTTCCGACAAAAACACGCCCTTTTTGAACCTTCATAATATCCTCCCATCCTAGAACTTTAGTATGCAGTATTCTAATACTCATAATATTCAATGGCAAGAAGGAAAAGCCCAAAGATAATCAAGCCTTGTTACAAAATAAAGATCCCTATCACTTACTTATACATTGATCATAACACATTATGTGATTGCTACTTACAAGCATTATAATTTGTTAACCAAAATTATTTGCATTTCAGACATTTACATTGTATACATTCTTGTACAAATATTAAAGCAGGAAAAGAACAAATCTGGACAAAATAAATTAGTGGACAAAATAAGTTTAATATATATTTTCTTATTGCTGATATCTTCTATTACCCTAAATGGCTGCTCTATGCATCGCTATTTGTATAATTATACAAATCTGACCAAGCCAAGATATGCTTCTCAAAACTTCACTACCACAAGAAATTACCAGAATGAAGACATAAAGATCCTCTCATACAACATCAAGTACGCAAAGCGGATTGATAAAGCTATCACAATACTCAAAAAATATGAAACTATCAAGGACGCGGATATCATACTACTTCAAGAAATGGACAAAGAGGGCGTACAAAAGATCGCTGATACCCTTAAATATAATTATGTTTATTATCCTGCAGTTGTTCACCCTCTGCACAAGAAAGATTTTGGCAATGCAATTCTTTCTAAATGGCCGATCATTAATGACCAAAAGATCATTTTGCCTCACTTTAACAGCAATAAGCAACGGATCGCAGTTGGCGCAACTATTGATATTGACGGAAAAAAGGTAATGGCTTTTTCACTTCATTTAGGTATTTTCGTAAAACCTGATCAACGAAAAATAATCATGGATGGGATCATCTCAGCTATCCCTGCCGATATTGAACATTGTGTTATTGGCGGTGATTTTAATACATTCACAAAGAAGGACCGCAAGAACATTCAAGATGCTTTTATGGCGGCCGACTTTAAATCTGCGACAACGGACTTGGGCTGGACAAATAAGAATTGGGCACTTCTAAACAGAAAGAACACATTGGATCATATATATATTCGTGGCATGAAAACTGTCGCCAAAGGAAAGGTCATAGATCGTTCTGCAAGCGATCATATCCCAATCTGGACAGATCTTAATTTTGAAGAGACAAAACAACCCCTCGACGATAAAGAAAACATTTTAGCCACAAAAAACTAACCGTCCGGAATCACAATTTGTTCTTATTTCACTAATTCACGCATACGATCTCTTGAAGTGGTTTGCCTTACATAAAGGTTGTCTGACAATCTGAACCAATAAATACGATTAAAGAACACCGATCCAAAACCTTTTGGCGCCCAATACACTTTATCTGTGTTTACATCTTCATTGTTCAGCTTTATCACTTCCCGGCCCTGGTTATTTGCTATCATCTTAAAAGCTTCCAAATTATCATTACGCAAAGCCCAAAAGGTTTCGGATTTCTTGTTTGATCTTACAAAACCAATCAATCCTAATTTCGGATTAACAAAAAGCGGCTCTTTGCCGATATCGATAACCTTATCAATTGCTTGAGCCATGAACTTTCCCTTTAGTATAAGTTTATTGCCAATTCTTTCGCCTTCATAAAGAGTATCATCATTCTTACATTCAACTTTCCACTGTAGAGTAGCAAATTTCTCATCCAGAACATACTCCTCGATCTCAATCCTGTCGCCTTCTTCCTTTCTAAAACTCGCGATGATCCTTCCTTTATCAATTGAACCAATTTCTATCCAAAACCTATTTATTGTCTCTCCTGTTTTATTTTCATAGGTTTTATACTCATAACTGTCCTGGGAACAAGCAAACCCAACAGAAAAAACACTTATTGTAATCGCTAGAAATAAAATACTGACAACTCTGTTATTCATTGTTTTTTTCCTATGGCTTCAAATTGTTTAATCATTCATCAGCAACCCACATCTTCCTTCCGTCACTCTTAATAACAATTGTCCCCATTCTATCAGTCCTATAAATTTTACCCTTAAACTTACTTACCTCTTCTTCAAAAGGCTTCCCATACTCAGTCCCTGCGGACATGACAAAATTCTTTGTGTTAAAAAAGCTGGCAAATTCTTGACTGACATATCCCCCATGATGAGGAATCTGAACAAAATCAGAATCTTTTATAAAATCAAAATCACGAATTATCTTATCTTGCCTTATCATCTGAATATCTGAACTTATAAGTATCGATGTTTCACCATATTTAAGCCATGCAACAATAGTGCTATCATTTGTCATTCCGGCGATCTCTTCCGGCTCAAGTATCCTCAGCTCAACATCACCGGATGAAAAAGTAAGCTTATCCCCCCGCTTAAGAATTTCTGGCTTAATAATTTCGCGAACAATATTTATAATTTCAAAGTAACCGCTATGCGGCATTCTTTCATCTGAATTATAGTAAAATTTATCTACTAGGAATTTTTCGACAATCTTATCTAAATTGCCAAAATGATCTTTGTGCGGGTGTGTCAAAATGACAGTATTTATCTTCTTTGATCTTGACAGCTGTAATCGTGAAGACAAATAAGACATTACTTTTTTCGCATACTTTTCATGTCCAGAATCAATGAGCAAATTTGTCTTGTCGGGCATCTCGATAAAGATAGCGTCGCCATATCCTACATCTATAAAATGTATCTTAAGTAAATGATCGTGAGAAAAGTCAAGAATATATGATATCGCAATAAGGATTATTGCTAAGCAAAGCGGCAGGAATTTTATATAAGATTTTTTAAACAATATAATTGATCACCTAAAAATAAACTGTCTTTGTTTTAATAATCATATTATAACGCAGACATAAACATTATATTGTTTTTTTTCGCAATTAACTTTTTTTTCGATTTTTTCTAGTTGAAAAAATACCAAGCAGACCACCGCTAAACAAAACAAGTGTCATCGGTTCAGGAGTAACGGCAACATCACCTTTCATCTTTAAAAAATCGTTCCCGCATTCCATCGTCCAACTCAGCCAAACATCAGATTCCCCTTGGCCAATTCCAAGCTTGGCAACAGGTATCTTTGCCTCCATAACATAATGTGAATTAATAGCAACAGTACTATATGCAAAATCAATTGCACCTAAATCTATTCCGCCTCCAATGCTCCAAGGGTCAGATGCAGCTCTATGTTGCGCGTATAAAGTCTGATTCCAAGCATTTACCGAATATAGCTTTTTTTCAGAAATATCTATGCCAAAACCATAACGATACAATTTTTTGATATCATAACTTGCAGATAATGGGTCTTGATAAAGGCCTGTATCAATAAATATATCCCCTGGGCCAAAAAACCTTGTATTAGAAGATGCAGAAAAAGGTGAAGTCTGTGGTAACCCTGTTATAATGGCCAAATACAAGAACTCATCATCATTGTCAAGATACATGGCCTCAGCATCATACAAATTCCCGGTTGAATAACCCGGCCCAACATAGCCCCCAGTTGCATCATCAGTGATATCATCTCTTTCATAATCTATATCATTGCCGCCGGAAGGCAGATGATCATTTAAATACCCCTTAAAATATGCCTCGTTTAGATTAATACCCCAATCGCTAATATCTCCATTAATATCATAAATTGCATGCGCAGGTATAACAGCAAAAAACAGCGAGCCTAGAATAATTGCAAAAATTAGTTTTTTCATAACTCAGTTCTCCTTTAAAAATGATAATAAAAACTTACAACCTCTGATCAAACAAACAATTAAGGACTCATTTAGGCGGTTTGTCTAATTGAGGTTATTTCTTTAGATTCAAGACACTTTGATATTCAAAATATAATAAAGAAAGATAATCTGATAAAGTATGCCATATTTTTTTAAAAAAACAAGGGCGGGGGTAACCAAAAATAAAAAAAATAAATGCAGGATTGTTATTTCATATATGCTGGCTTGGGGAACATTTTAACGCTCATAACACTTTTAAAAATCTTTTCTATGTCCAAATGCGGCAATATGTTCGTGTAATTATCAGTCCATACTCTTATGTCTTTAAAATCATTTTTGTCTAATTCTTCCCAATTAAAAACTGATCTTAACTGATTTGCTGTCTCATCATTCCAAGTCACAGCAACCCACTCTGCAAAGAACCTTCCTGTCGTTATATCCACATCAGTTTTATAAAGAACTTTTGCCCCTAACGAAAATGCTGTGCTAACTAAAGGATCAACAACATTAATATATTGATTAGTCGCATGAAAAACAATAACACCATTCTCTGCCAAATTGTTTCTAAAAACATTGATGCCTTCTTTTGTTAATAAATGCGTCGGAATTGAATCTCCGCTAAACGCATCAACTACTATCAGTTGGTACCCCTTATTATCCACTGACTCAAAAGATTTCCTTGCATCACCAACGTAATATTTGATATTTCCATGAGCAATATTTAAAAATACAAAATATTTCTTTGCTACTTCAATAATATCTTTATCTAATTCATAAAAATCCAGGGATTGGTCCTTATTTGTATAAGTAGCCAATGAACCGGTTCCCAAGCCAATAATCGCTATTTTCCTTAGTTGATTCACTGATAGCAACAACTTCACCACAGGTGATCTTGGATTATAATATGCTATCGGGACCTGTCTTCCTTTGGCATCTAAAGCTTGTGCTCCATGGATCGTTTTGCCGTTCAACATAAACCTTGCCTGACCTATATCAAGAACCCTAATAATCCCATAATAATTCCTCATTTGATAAATGCAGTTTCCTTTAAGCCAGTTCATCTCAATATTGTTTGCGAGAATGATTAGAACAGATAAAGCAATCGAAAGCCCAAAAGCACGTTTTTTCAATGCAAAAAATATTACCCATACAACACCCAGCAACAACAAGATGCCCCAATATTGGAACTTTAATAAAAATATGCGGCCGCTATACAATAATAAAGCCAAAGCAAACACCCAAACCAAAACACCGAAAGGCACAGCATAATCTTTCTTTGATATATTAATTGCTAGACACAACATGAACAGGCCTATTAAAAATTCCAGATGGCTATTCGCAAAAACTGGAACTATCCATGTAGCAAAGAGGCCTCCCAGAAATCCAGCAAAAGACATTATCAAATAAAAGTAAGTAAGCCCCCGGATATCTTTGGGCCTTGAAAGATAAAGCCTGCTTTGACAGGTCATACAAATGAAGAATAAAAACACTAATGAAGCTAATCCAACGATAAGGACCGGAAAGGCTTTTGCCGAAACAACAAAATAAAATAAAACCCCAAAGCCAATGTTTAAATAAGCATACTTATCAATAAATTTTGGAAAAAAAGGCCTTTCTTTAAAATTCAATACAAAAGAAAGTAAATATATCGCCAGCGGCAATATCCACAAGAACGGCATTGGGGCAATTTCCAAAACCAGAACATTTGTAACCGATAAGAATAAAATGACTGCCGCTGCAGAATACAAACACCACTCAATAATAACTCTCTTACTGATAGCAATCGCCCTTGTATGATCAACAACTTCCTTTTCAATCTTGATCACAATGAATACGATCAATTGAAAGACAGCAAGCGCCACATAACCTATTCTCCAAATATTAACCTGAAAACTTAAATCATAATAATTCTCAAAAATAAATGGATATGTCATCAATGCCAAAAACGAACCAAAATTAGATATCCCAAAAAGAATATAAGGATTATTCTTTTGCGGCAATTTAGAATTTGCAACCCATGACTGCGTCACGATACTTATTGTTGACAGAACAAAAAACACCGGTCCGATGGTCACAAGCAGCTTCAGGAAGACATCAATAACAATTGGAAGATTTGTGAGTGAATACCTTAAAGGTAAGCTCCTACCAGGAAAGAACAGGAACGAAGAGGCTATAATCGCCAAGTGAAGAAATCTGTATCTTGTTATTCCTAGCCATCTGATCACAAAATGGGAGAATGCATAACCGGCAAACAAAGCTGCCTGAAAAAAAACAATACATGCTCCCCAGACAAAATAGCTACCGCCATAATTCGGGAGAAAGATCTTCCCAATTATTAATTCGATCTGAAACAACAGAAACGCTGAGATGAAAACAACAAAATATAATAAATACATATTGAATGATACCTAAAGCGACCAGGCAGATGTTAGTGCTTCTTTCTATTATGAGGCCCAAGAACAAATAATGTGCTAATTCTATTATATCCATCATGTGATTACAATGAATATTAAATTTATTATCTCGTCAATAAAAGCATTTTGGCATATACATCCTTACCATTATTATCAATAACTTTAAGCCTAAGAACCCAATCCTGGCTTCCTCTGAAATTTTCCTGATCAATTCTTGTGATCCATTGATTATCAGCTGGTTTGGTAAAAGGCCCGGCAACTGTTCTAAAGCTCTTAGCAAATTTACCTTTACCAACTTCAATAACAAATTCTTTAAATGCTCCTCGCACAGTCGCAAAAACATCAACCGATTCGAGGTCCTTTTCCTTATTCAGATTCTTCCTCACTTCTATTAATTTAACGATCAAAAAGTTCTTTTGATCCACGGCACGCAAAGCTGCAGTTGCGTTTAACATCCCTGCGCCTGTCAGATCATCCCAACCTTTTTCATCCATATCAACTGCTGTTGAATATAATATATCTGCGATCTCAACATCAGTAAGATCAGGATTCTTGACAAGCATTAACGATACAGTTGCTGCAACCATTGGCGCAGAAAAAGATGTTCCGGATTGCCTGAAATAAAGCCTTTCTAGGCTTTCTTCCCCAAAGGCCCTTTTACTGAATGAATCAATAGACCTTAACGAATATATCTCTTCGCCTGGAGCCATGATCGCATTGTTAGGCCCATAGCTTGAGATCGTGCTCCTTAAGTTATCATAATCTGAAGCCCCTACTACAAAAGCCCTGTGTGCTGAAGCCGGCCCAACATTTCCCATATAATCCCCTGTATTACCGCTGGCAACAGCTACAAACACATTGTTCTCATGCGCATAATTGATCGCCGCTTGTTCAAGCTGGGATCTCCCCTGTCCACCAAGACTTAGGTTTATGACCCGTGCACCTTGATCAACCGCATACCGAATGGCCCGGTAAATATTCAAACTTAAAGCCTCGCTTTCTTCCGGAGCAACTTTTAAAGGCATTATTATAGCCCCTGGATTAATTCCCGCGATACCAATTCCATTGTCAGTCTTTGCAGCAATAATCCCGGCAACAAAAGTCCCATGGCCTTTAAGATCCCTCAGGTCATTATTATTGTCAATGAAATTCCAGCCGTGAACATCATCAATATAACCGTTTGAATCATCATCTATTCCATTATCCGGAATCTCAGCCATGTTTGTCCAAATGTATTGCGGAGAATCAGGATGTGTCATGTCCAAGCCTGAATCAATTACAGCTATAACAACATTCAGATCTTTTCCGTCAACAATGTTCCAGGCAGAATTTGGGTCCGATCTTAGGGTGTAACCAACATACTTTATACCCCACTGATCTTCTAATTCCAGGCCCTTCTTCTTAGCCGGTGTCCCGACAGAAACGCTTCCGAAACCGCCAGTATTGCTGATACCGAATGATCCGCCAATGTTTGTACTGCTCCCAAGAATACCCAAGAGTTTTTGCTTTTCCTCTTTTTTCTTGAAATAAAGTGGATCATTTGGGTTTAACCTTTCTTCAACAATATCTTTCTTTTTGTTTCTCTTTTCTTTTACAGCTCTTTCCTTTATAGCACTCTTAAAATCCTGTTCAGATGGTCTTGATGTCGCAAGTTCACTTACTAACGTACTTGCTGGCTTTTTGATAAATCCCTGAGGAGTCATGCTTTTCAAAGATTCAAATTTCTGATACGCACTTTCCGCTTTTTCCAAAGCATCAATAATACGCTGGGGATCATTGATCAATTCCTTCTTTGGTATATTTTCTACTAATGCCCCAGTCCCATCAAAGACTGCAAGAGAATCTTCCCCCTGTGTTTGGCCACAGGCAAGAATAGGTCCGTCGATATTTATTCCCTTGCTTTCATCCAAGCCATACTCGCCTGACCCACCTCCAGAAGGTAAGGACGCTGGTACAGATTGCGAAGATTCCTTAGATGAAAACTCTTTAAAACATTCGTCATTGTAGCGTGACTGTTTATTGCCTAGTCTTTCGCTTATCAGTCCTGAAATATCTTTTACATTACCTACGGTAAAACCACCTTCCTCTGAATCTGAAAGTCTTTGCAACTCTTGCAATTGTTTATTATCAACTTTTGCCAAAACCATAATAGATTTCGGACTAAACCCAGTTAGCCCTGTAAAATCAATATTGTTCTTTAGGACATACCTGCCGCGAGGAGTTTCAATGATAATGATCGCATAAGTAATCTCGACCTTCTTTACATCCATACACATATGACAAGGTCCTCTTCGGCTGATACAAAGCTGCTTACTAGTACAAGTCCCATGGCAAGCACCCGGTTTGCCAAGATCTGGGCAACCACTTAAACCAGTAGTCACTTGACACCAATGACATTTTGTCCCATCGTAATCAAACTCTTTACATTCTGCAGAACTATCACAAGCCCCTGGCGTACAAGGTCCATCCTGCTGCTGCATATCATAACATCTGACCTGATCCTCTGCTGGCTCGCAAACATGACACTGTCCCGGACGGTCACTGCACGACTGGTCCTCTTTGCATGTGCCTGGACACCCGCCGTCAAAAAAGCCATCACGAATACAATCTGTCAAGCCAGCATGGTTAAGCAATTCCCCCTTGATCTTTTTCCAGCGGTCAATTGCTTCCGGCGATAGTCCCTCAGGGGCACCAGGGGATTTAAACCTGCCGACATATGTCTTTGTCCCGCCGGTTAATGTAATCTCTCCGAGAAGTTTTTTATTTTGATCAAAGCCCTTTACATAAATATTGTTCACGTAAACAGCCGCCTCATCCCCGTCATTCATGCTATTTACACTAAAACCGGTCCCTCTTACCCCTACAATAGAACTGGGCGTGCTTACTTCATAATTAATACCCTGCAGAGCTCCCTCTATATTGACATAAAGTTTCCCCTGAGACAGATCCAGCTTAGTTATCTCGCCGGGGACCGTAGAATTCAAGATTACCAGCGTCTTCTCTTCAACCCGTATCAGATTCTTCTTGCCCTCATCAAGCGCGATATCCGCAGTTGAACCCCTTGCAGTCTTGATATTGTCTCCAATCCCCACCTGCTCCCCAGCGCTCCCCTTATGCCAGTCTTTATCTCCTTCATGCTTTACCTGCACACCTCCTTCTAGGTAAACGATCTCCCCTGCCTGCAGAAACGAAACAAATCCCGTTACTCCAAACATCACCATTATTAAAGCCAAAAACACCATATGCTTATTCATAATACTCCTCCTGGGATAAAGTCATCACCCTCACATATTACTTTAACATCTTCTAGCTCCAGACACTCATGACATAATATTACATCGATATCCTTTTTAAAAGAATACTGCTTCTTCTTACATTTTCCCGGACAATAACTGAGAATCATACCTTGCTCTTCACGCGTTACTAACATTTCACCTATCTTTTATCTGCAAAAGCAACAGACATAAAAAAACCTGCGCCAACTGCACAGGTTATGAGAATTATTGTTAATGATAATGAAATACAGCAAAACAACTTCTTAAAAGAATTAACTGACATCATTTCTCCTAATTAAGTTAAGTTTTTATAGCTTTCAATCATTCGTAAACTATTGGCAGGAAACATTCTTTGCACCTCGGTAAATCGCGGACACGGAAAGTAGATTACATCAATATCGTTAAATGGTCAAATAAAAAAGTCATGCTGTCATCCAAAAGCAAGTTATTTGCATGAATATAAATATTTTAAGCCTGTACAACCCTGCAAAATCTTCAGCCTATTTGGGTTACTTTTTGAACAACAGCTACTCCGGCTTCAATAAATTGCCCTAAATCATTATCTATTTTTAACTTTGAAGGAACGCTAAGCAAAATAATACTTCTATTAATCTTAAGCCTCATGTTAAGCCGTGATAAGATTAGAAGTTTTTCTTTAACACTTAATGATAAAATATCCCTAACCAGTATCTCATCTCTTCCTTGAATAATAAAAATCTCATCAAACTCAGGGTCATCAACAATAATATCCTGCATCCCAAAGGTTTTCCCCAATTTACTGAAAAATCCTTCTTTGTAAACTGTCAGATTGATATTTCTTATTGAAGAAAACCTATATCTAAGATGTGTATATGGAGGAGAGTTCCTGCTTCCGGGGGTCGAATAAACAATAATTTTTTGATCAATGTAAGGAATAACAAGCCTCGGGGAAAAATGATAGAACTTTTCTTCGACGTATCCGCCTCTTTTTTCTGCCTGCCTCTGAAAAATCTCTCTCGTCTTTTTAGATCCCAGCTTGGTCATTGAAAAGATAAAAACAGAAATAACAGCAATAAAAATAAAAGGCAGCACTAATGGCAACGTTAGATTAATTTGCATAAAATCCTCTCCTTTTTAAAAACTACTCTGAATATCCTACGGGTTGAGAAAAGATGATCTTTTGGGTTTCCTTTAATCCAAGCTTTGCGCTTAGTGTTGGCTTATCGATCATTCCAATAACAACCGTAGCTAAGCCTTCTGATGCGCAAAAAAGATATACATTTTGACTGATAAATCCTGTATCTGCTGATGCCAGTATTTCTTTAGTATCATCATCCATCACCGGAGAAAGCATCTTTGAATAATCAGCAACGTAAATAAGACCTAATGCTGCATTTTTCGTGTATTCTTGTATACCAATAATATTCCTGATATCTTCATTTAAGACTGGGGTCAAAACCTTGTTTTCAGGCTCATAAATAAAAACCCCCTCTTTCATGACAACATAAACATCAATTTCTCTGTAATTCAGTGCCGATGGCGCAGTTCGCTTTCCATCTTCTCGATTAGCACCAAATGCTGCCCACAACAAATTGGAAAGTACTTCTTTAGTAAGTTGCCTATCGCCAAAACTGCGCGTACTCTTTCTTTCCTTCAACGCTTCCATCAGCAATTTTCCACTTTTTAAATCTGGGTCAAGAAGATTGATCGGCCCTTGTGCTATCGCTAAAGTACAGCAAACAACCATAAACAATACGACAAACAAGGTGAATGATCTTTTCATCTTAATAGGCTCCTTTTTCTTTCATAACAAGATAATCCCGGATAACCTCTTTGTGGTCAAATGCATACTCGCCTTTTAGCAAGTCCTCATGTTTTAAAACTCTCAATCCCTTGGCATCATCTCCGAACTGAGGGACACCAACGCCTTTAGCTACAAACACAGTGCTGACAGTGTGAAACCTCGGGTCCCTATCAGGCTGGGAATACGTGTGGAATTGATAAAGTTCGTCAAGCTCAAGACCTGTCTCTTCCCTTGCTTCTCTGATCGCTGCCTCTTCAATACTTTCGCCTACATCAACAAAACCTCCTGGAAGAGCCCAGCCGTAAGGAGGATTTGAGCGCTCAATGATAACAACCCCTTCGGGCAATTCAATTATTATGTCAACTGTGACATAAGGGCCATCACCCAAAGAATCCTGTATGTGGTTAACGTAGCCTGTAACCGTTTTATCAAAAGTGTTAAAAGCATTTTCATCGTAAAGGCAGAAGATGACTTTCTTTAAGCTCGTTGCAGAATATTTGACATGCTTGAGGATCTCCTGTGTCATTATTTTGGCTGAGCCTACCAGAGGAAAATGTCCGACACCACAACCCAATGCGCAAAAAGCGATCGATTCAATCTTTAGTTCTTCCGCACACTTTAATGCGCTTGCAACTGAAGCACGTATCTTCTTTTCATCAGTTTTAAAATCCATTCCCATTGTTGCTGCATGGATAACATACTTAGCATTGAGCCCTCCCGCAGAAGTCCAAAGTGCTCCGCCTATTTCAACAGGGCCTTTTTTGATCGCTTCATCTTCGATTGATCTTCCTCCCTTTTTTCTGATCACGCCAGCAACACCTCCGCCCATTTCCATTTTATTGTTCGCTGCATTTACGATCGCATCAACCTTAAGATCAGTAATATCCGCCTTGATTATTGAAAGCTCTGTATTCTTTATTTTCATTTTACTCCCTGTTCTTAATTAACTTTGCCTTTTCCAGTGCTTCTTTTTTGGTCTTGACCTTACCCAGATTCTGCAGCTCGATCACCTCGTTTAATATCTTGCCAACTAGCGGTGAGGATTGAATGTTCAAAACCTTCATAATATCGTTTCCATTGATAAGCGGAGCAAAAGGCTTTTCTTTCTTCTTTTCAAAATACTTCTTAATTAAATTGAAGCATATTTCTTCGTGATGCTTTTGATCGGACTCACTCGTCAGCGCACCTCTGGTTGACCTTTGATCAGCCAATGATAAAAGCAATACACTTACCGCCTCCTCTTTAGTATCCCTAAAAAACCTGTAGATCATTTTATCACTTGGTTTTTTAAAATTCGACAAATATCCGGGGCGCAGATGAAAGAACACCAGGTCCTCCAAAACAAACCTTTCCTTTGTTGAAAGCTTAAGATTTTTTGAGATATCTCTAACCAGGTTCTTCCCCACACGTTCATGCGCATGAAAAGTCAGCCTTTCCCCCTCTTTTTTCCTTGTGTCAGGCTTGCCGATATCATGTAGCAGTGCAGCTAATTTAATCAAACCGATCCTGTTCCTGTAATTTAGCCCCTGCTCCTCATCACCATTAGTCAAGTAATCCCGGATCTCCAGGTCAGATTTCAGCTCTTCAGCCAATTTCTCGAATTGCACAACCGTTTCAAGCGAATGCGGCCAGACATCAAGGTGGTGGTAAGCTCCCTGCTTACAGTCGAACATAACCCTGATCTGGGGTATCAGGATCTCAAGAAGTTTAATTGAATACATTTGCTTTAATGTCTTTGCTGCCCGACATGATCCCAGAATCTTGAACAGTTCCTCTCTGATCCTCTCCGGGGAAACATTTCTTATCAATGCAACATCCTTTATGATCTGCCGCTTTGTCTTAGTTTCGATCTTAAAGCCCAAGGTCGCCTGCAGGCTAAAAGCCCTTAGCATTCTAAGAGGATCTTCCTTAAATATTCCAATGGAGGTCATCTTGATGATCTTATCTTCCAGATCTTTCAGACCTTTTTTGAGATCGCAAATAAGACCATCAAGCTCGCTGTTATCTTCAACTTCATCAAGGTCAACCGAAAAAGTATTGATCGTAAAATCCCGGTGAGAAAGATCACCAAAAAATGTTTTAGCCCTAAAGCCGGCAAAATCAAAAGTAAAAAGAGCGCCTTTAATCCTCTTCGCTACACGGGCACACTCTCTTTCTTCATCAAGTAGAACATACGCGCCTTTGATCTTTTCCGCAAAAGACTTGGCAACTTTAAGCGCGTCTTTTGAAACAGCAAAATCAAAATCATTTTTTTTGATCCCAAGAAAATGATCCCGCAAAAATCCTCCTACGAGATAAACCTTGACCTTTTTTCGTTTTGAGATATCTTTTATTATTTTAAATTGAGGGTAGCTAGTTAGGAAGGACATGGACTTATAGTTAACTTTTAAATTAATTGAAAGCAATCACGCCTGCCGTTTGGCAGGGATTATTCTGGCTTATAAAAAGCTGCTTTTTCAAAAATATCATCTTCAACATACATTGGAGCGCCAGTTCTAACAGCTACTGCTATTCCATCCGATGGCCTGGCATCTACTGAGACAACATCATTATCAGCTGTCACTAGTTCAAGCTTTGCATGAAATGTGTTATTAAGCATCTTATCAATTATCAATCTCTCGACAGTTGCATTTAAACCATCAATAACTGAAACAAGCAGGTCATGCGTCATCGGCCGGGGAAGATCTACCCCGGAGAGCTTTATTTTTATGCTTGACGCCTCTAAAAATCCGATCACAATAGGGAACTGCCTCGACCCAGACTTTTCTTTTAAGACTATGATCTGATCCTGCCGCTTCTCATCAATTATTATTTTGCTCAACTCTACTTGTATCATTTTCTCAACTGTTCTTTTCTTTTTCCAGCATTCCTTTAAGCTCACTCATGAACTGATTCACATCACGGAACTGGCGGTAAACCGAAGCAAAACGCACATATGCAACTTCATCCAATGCAGCCAGCTTCTCCATAATAAGCTCACCAACAACCTTTGAATCAACTTCACGCTCATATTTCTTCTGAATGCTGCGCTCTATATCCAAAGTCAGTTCTTCCATCGTGTCTATGCTTACAGGCCTTTTCTCACAAGCCTTGACGAGACCTGAAATTATCTTTTTTCTGTCAAATGGCTGCCTTCGGCCATCCCTCTTAACAACCATTAAAGGCACATGCTCCACGTACTCATAAGTAGTGAAGCGCCGTTCACACTTCAAGCACTCTCTTCTTCTTCGTATAGAAGACCCATCGCCGCTCAGCCGCGAGTCTATGACTTTTGTTTCTGCAAAATTACACGATGGACACTTCATAATAGATCAACTTTCTCAAAACAAACCCACTCAAAACATATTAAAGGCCTTTATATATCGGGAAATCCTTAGTAAGCTTTTCTACTTCAGCCTTGATTTTTTCCAAATCAGCATCATTTTCTTTATTCATTATTGCCTGATCAATTAAGTGCGCTATCCTTTTCATCTCTTCCTGTTTCATCCCTCTTGTCGTGACCGCAGGTGTCCCGATCCTGATACCGCTTGTTACCACCGGACTCTTTGTATCAAAAGGAATAAGATTCTTGTTCACAGTGATCCTGACCTTATCCAGAACAGCTGCTGCATCTTTTCCTGAAATGTCCTTAGAAGTAAGGTCCACCATAAAAAGATGATTATCCGTACCGCCTGTAACTATTCTATACCCTAATTCTTCCAATGTCTTGGCAAAAACTTTTGCATTGTCAATGACTTGTTTTTGATAGGTTTTAAATTCACCTGTTAAAGCTTCTCCAAAAGCAACCGCCTTTGCCGCGATAACATGCATCAAAGGCCCCCCCTGAATTCCGGGAAATATCCTTGATGCGATCTTCTTTGCGAATTTTTCTTTACAAAGGATCATGCCGCCCCTTGGGCCGCGCAATGTCTTATGTGTTGTTGTCGTAACAAATTCGGCGTATTCGACAGGATTTGGATGTAATCCCGCTGCGACCAGTCCTGCAATATGAGCCATATCAACGAACAAATATGCCCCTACAGAATCACAAATTTCCCTGAATTTCTTAAAATCAATTGTCCTTGAATATGCTGAAGCTCCTGCAACTATCATCTTCGGCTTATGTTCTTTTGCAAGCCTTTCTATCTCGTCATAATCCAGCATCTCAGTTTCTTTGTTAACTTTATAAGAAATAAAATTATATGATTTGCCGCTAAAATTGATATTCAGGCCATGCGTCAAATGCCCCCCGCAAGCAAGATCTAAAGCCAGAACAGTATCACCATATTCAAGCACCGCCAAATAAACAGCCATATTCGCTTGTGAGCCAGAATGCGGCTGGACATTAACATAATCCGCACCAAAAAGTTTCTTTGCCCTCTCTATCGCAAGGGCTTCGGCAACATCAACAAACTCACATCCTCCATACCAGCGCGCGGCAGGATATCCTTCAGCGTATTTATTTGTCATTACGCTTCCCTGCGCCTCTAAAACAGCCTCAGAAACTATATTCTCTGACGCAATAAGCTCTAGATTATTTTTTTGCCTAGCCAATTCTTCTTGGATCGCATTGTATATTGCAGGATCAACATCTTTTAAGTATTTCATCATTTTACCTCTGCTAATTAATAATTTATTTACTTGATATCCAAGCCTTGTTCAATCCTCTTGACCATTTCAAAACGTCTTTTATGCCTACCACCTTCGAATTCAGTATTAAGCCAAATCTCAATAATACTGTTAAGCTCTCTTTGCCTTACGCTCTTTGCCCCCAGAACAAGTATATTAGCATTGTTGTGTAAGCGTGAAAACTTTGCCGACTCAACATTGTAACATAAAGCAGCATATGCGCCTTTGATCTTATTAGCCGCTATCGCTTGTCCAATACCTGACATGCAAACCAGGATCCCTTTAGCATTTCTTGATCTTGCAACAGAAGTCGCTACCTTATAAGCAAACAATGGATAATCACAGCTTTCCTTATTATTGTCGGTGCCTACGTCAACAACTTGATGACCTTGATCCTCTAATATCTTAACGATCTTGGATTTAAAATCAAATCCCCTGTGATCTGCCCCAATAAAAACTTTCATTAAAGTTCCCTTCTTAAATTATTTTTTTTAAATCAGCTTTGATACTTTCCTGACACATGCTTCTATAACATCCAAGCATTCTTTATACATATCATGACTGCCTCCCATGGGATCGGGAATATCAAGATTTGACTGTAAACCATTTCCATCATCATAAAACTCTTTCAACAGATAAACTTTTGTTTCAACTTCAGGAACACGCTCCAAGACTTGCGCCCTATGACCTCTTGTCATAACAAAGATCAAATCAGCTTGCCTAAGCAATGAAGAATCAAGAGGCATAGACATATGAGAAGATGCATCAATCCCTTTTTCCCTTAAAACAGATATCGTTTCTTGACTAGCTGTTGAATGAAGAAAAACACCCGTGCCAGCAGAATAAACATCAACATCACTTCTATCTTTGACCATATCCTTCATTAAATAATCCGCCATGACCGAACGGCAGCTATTTCCTGTACAAATAAAAATTATCGTCTTTCTTTTAAGGACATTTTCTATCTGCAGCTTTGTTATTGAACCTTCTCTAAGAATATTCATATTTTCCTGAGTAAGGTCCAAAACAGTTGAACCTTGTCCTATCCTTGATGGCCCACCGTCTAGTGCAACATCAACCAAACCATCCAAATCCTTTAAAGCCTCCTCGCACGTAGAAGGAGGCGGACAATCTTCCAGATTTGCCGAAGGCGCAGCTAAAGTGCATCTTGCTTCCCTAACCAAGCTCAGCGCAACTATATTGTCCGGCATCCTGATCCCGATAGTCTTGCCTTCTTCCCTCGATCTGACTACAACCGTCAAAGGACCCGGCCAGAATTCATTTATAAGCTTGTACAGGCTTGAGCTTGTTGACCTTGTATAATTTGATATAAGTTCCTTCTGAGATATCAAAACGGAAAACGGCTTTTCATGTGACCGCTTTTTAACCTCGTAAAGCTTGTTTACCGCTTCTTTATTTGAATAATCTGCTGCAATACCATAAACTGTCTCAGTAGGAAAAATAACCAATCCGCCATGCCTAATTACATTTGCGCAATAAACTATCTTATTATTATTATCCGGAAGGTCGGGATGAACTTTTATAATTTCAGTCTTCATTAAATTATGCTCGATTTATAATCTTGAAAACAAGCATTTTTTGTTTTCTGATTATCTTGCTAAAATTTACAATTTAATGTCCAATATCTTCCTGGCCTGCTCTTTTCTGAAATCTTCAAGCTTGCCTTCAATATCTTTATCAGTGACGCCCATTATTCTCAAAGCCAAATATGCTGCGTTCTTTGCACCTGGGATACCAATTGCAACAGCACCAACAGGAACGCCTGGAGGCATCATAACAGTCGATAACAGAGCATCAATACCATCTAATGACGATGCTTCTAACGGAACACCGATTACAGGTAAAGTAGTATGCGCAGCAACAACCCCTGACAAAGCAGCAGACATTCCAGCTCCACAAATAACAGCCTGTACTCCGCGGCCTTTAAGCCCTTGTGCATATTGAGCTGTCTCTTCAGGGGTACGATGTGCGGACAAAACTTTCATTTCATATAAAACACCAAAATCTTTTAATACCTTGGCAGCTTCTTCCATTACGGCCAGATCAGATTTACTGCCCATAATTATTACTACTTTGATATTTTCCATAACAACTCTCCCAATAAGTGGTATAGCATTTTCAAAGAATTTATTTAATTATATCTTAATTTTCCTTATAGCTTTTGCACCAATATCCCTGCGGAAAAAGCAATGGTCAAACTTAATGGCCTCAACAGCTTTATAAGCATTGTCGATAGCCTTCTCTATTCCTTGGCCTAAGCAAGTGACACCTAAAACCCGCCCGCCACATGTTACAAGAGAACCGCCTGTTTTTTTTGTCCCTGCATGAAAAACAACAGTATCTCCATATTTTTGTGCCTCATCAATGCCTTTTATCTCAAAACCGTTCTCATATTTTCCCGGGTATCCTCCAGCGCTCATTACAACGCACACGCAATCTCTGCTGTCCCAATTAAGAGCAATGTTTGCAATAGTGCCGTCACAGCTTGCAAGCATCAGCGCAACTATATCATTTTTCATTCTAGGCAAAACCGCTTGGGCTTCGGGATCACCGAACCTTACATTATATTCCAAGACCACAGGACCTTCTTCAGTGACCATTAATCCAGCATATAGAACGCCTTTGAACGGGATCCCTTCTGCCCGCATACCTCTAATGGTTGGCTCTATAACACAGGCCTCGATTTCTTTCATCAGAAAATTCGTTACAATAGGTGCTGGTGAGTATGCGCCCATACCGCCTGTATTCGGCCCCATATCATCGTCAAAGATCCTTTTATGATCTTGCGATGACGCTAAAAGGACACTGTCATTGCCATCACTGATCGCTAAAATTGAAATTTCCTCACCAATAAGACACTCTTCAATGACTATTTTTTCTCCAGCTTCATTGAAGATCTTATCCTTCATTATATCGTCAACAGCTTTAACTGCTGCTTCCTTATCGTTACAAATCATAACGCCCTTACCTGCAGCTAACCCATCAGCTTTTACAACAATAGGGAATCGGGCATTTTCAAGAAAATCCTTTGCGTCCTCAATATCTTCGAACGTGATAAATGGCGCTGTCTGAATATTGTTCCTGAACATAAATTCTTTAGAAAAGACCTTGCTACCCTCAAGCTGGGCCGCCAACTTACTTGGACCAAAGACCTTTAATCCCTTTTCTTCGAATACATCAACTATTCCTTCAACAAGCGGGCCTTCAGGGCCGACGACAGTAAGCCCTATATCGTTCTTCTTAGCAAATTGCGCTAAAGCCTCTATATCATTAGCGCTAATATCAACACACTCTGCGATCTCAGACATGCCTCCATTACCGGGCGCACAATATATCTTTTCAACTAAAGGACTTTGGCTAATTTTCCAAGTTAAAACATGTTCACGCCCGCCTGATCCTATCACTAACACTTTCATAAAATCTCTCCGTTATGCATTAAAAACAATCTTTCTTTTATTATCATTAATGACTTCACCGATACAAAAATACTTTATTCTCTTCTTCTTCAAGAACTCCTCCAGCTCAACCACAATTCTCTTATCAACTACAATTGCCAAGCCAATACCCATGTTGAACGTTCTATACATTTCTTTTTCGTCGATATTCCCGGATTCCCTCACTATGTCGAATATCTTGGGAACATCCCAGCTGCCCTTATTAATGGAAAAACATTTTCCTTCAGGAAGAACCCTTGTTAATTTCTCGTAAAATGCTCCGCCTGTAATATGCGCTATGGCCTTTATATTCTTTAAAGATCTATCTGCAGCTTTATCAAACTTTTCTAAGATCGCTAAAACCTCTTTTGCATATATCCTTGTAGGCTCCAGTATTTCTTTTGCGTATTTTTTTTGCTGTAAAGCAGACAAGGCCTTGCGCACCAAAGAGTAACCATTTGAATGTAATCCGCTGGAAGGCAAACCAATAACCTTATCCCCGCACTTAATAGATGATCCGTCAATTATCTTGGACTTCTCTACAACACCAACCGCAAAACCCGCAAGATCATAATCATCTTTTTTATACATGCCCGGCATCTCAGCAGTCTCGCCGCCTATCAACGCGCATCCGGATTGTTTGCATCCCACTGCAATACCTTTAACAACATCATTAAGTATTTTAGTATCAATTTGCCCGCAAGCAATATAGTCCAAAAAGAATAGCGGCTTTGCCCCGACACATAATATATCATTAACATTCATCGCAACAAGATCAATGCCCACCGTATCATGCTTTCCAACTGCATTTGCAATCAGCAGTTTTGTTCCTACTCCATCTGTAGAAGAAACCAGAACTGGATTCTTATATTGTTTAACATCAAGCCCAAAAAGGGCCCCAAAAGAACCTTTTCTGTTCAATACCGCAGAGCTCATCGTGCTCGCAACATGACCCTTAATACTTGAGACAAAGTCATTAGCCTTTGTTATATCAACACCCGCTGTTTTATATGAGATCTTTTTTTTCATAGTTTATAGCAATACCTCTTTAACATAATTAACACCATTCTCAAAAATCTTCGCACCATCTCCATACATACTGTTTTTTTCCTTTCGTGTCCAGAAAGGATGATTTTCAAAAATAAAATGCCGCTCAGGATGAGGCATAAGCCCAAGAACACGACCTGTGATATCTGTTATCCCTGCTATGTTCTCAATTGAACCATTAGGGTTCTGCGGATACACAGGCGCTTCACCATATGCAGAACAATATCTAAATGCTAACTGCCCATTATCAATCAGACTTTTTAGGACATCACTATCTTGCGGAACAAACTTTCCCTCAGCATGAGCAACAGGGAAATAAACTATTTCCTTTAATCCCTTTGTCCAAACGCTGTCACCCTTAACTTCAAGATAAGTCCATCTGTCTTCGAACCTTGATGAATCATTAGAGATCAATGTCGCCTTTTGGGAAATATCTTTTGTGCTTAAAGTAGAACCCTTCATTTTTCCCGGAAGAAATCCAGCTTTTACCAATACCTGAAAACCATTACAGATACCAATAATAAGTTTTTTATGATTAATGAATTTTGTTATATCCTTTCCTAAATGAAGACGCAACTCGTTAGCCAGGATCCTGCCTGATTCAATGTCGTCTCCATAAGTAAAGCCTCCTGGTATTGCAAGGATATGATAATCAGAAAGATTTACTTCTCGATCCAGAAGTTTATTTATATGAACAGCATCAACTTTTGCCCCAAAATGCTCAAAAGCAAACCCTGTCTCAACATCACAATTTGTTCCCGCAGTTCTTAATACTATTACTTTAGGTGTTTTTTTCATATGAACTATCGCCTTGGTAAATACCCCGTAGTGCTTGGAAGAATTTATTTCTTCTTTTTTACTGTTTTCTTTTTACTTGTTTTATCTGTTTTATAAAAATCATTGATGAACTTTAATGCATCATTTGGCGAATCAACTATATGAAAGAGGTCTAGATCCTCCACATCAATATTGCCGGCTTTCAGCATTGAATCTCTTAGCCATGAAACAAGCCCGGTCCAAAACTCGCTTCCATAAAAAACAACAGGAAGCTTTGTTATTCTTCTTGTCTGTATCAAAGTCATGCTTTCAAAAAGCTCATCTAATGTTCCATATCCTCCTGGGAAGATAACAAAAGCTTTTGCATATTTCAAGAACATTACTTTCCTGCAAAAAAAATAATGAAAATTTACCAGCTTGTTTATATAAGGATTTGGCTTTTGTTCAAAAGGAAGTTCAATATTCAGGCCTATTGACAGTCCGCCCGCCTGAGCGGCCCCTTTATTCCCAGCTTCCATTGCGCCAGGCCCGCCACCGGTAATAATTGCGTAGCCTTGCTTGGAAAGCAGTTTTGCTGTTTCCTCACAATCCTTATACCATCTATGAGTCCTCTGTGTTCTCGCAGAACCAAAAATAGTTACAGCAGGGCCTATCTTAGATAATTCATGAAAGCCATCAACAAATTCCGCCATAATACGAAAAATCCGCCAAGGATCTTCCATCTTAAGATCTTCCATTTTCAACTCTTCTTCTGTAGCATCTTTCGTCACTCTGAATTTGTCTCCCATTTTTAAGCTCCTCTATTAAAGATATGAGTCCAGGATATTCTTTACCATCGTAATGGCTTTTGCCAGGCTTCTTTTAAATCCTGAATATACAAATTTACGCATACCTCATCTTTCCTGCCATATACTATAAACTCTGGAGTCTCTTCAACCTGACCGATAACTCCAAAAGTTATACCCTCAAGAATCTTCTCAAAATCTATTTGATCTGCCTTTGTAACTTCCACCACAAATCTTGAATTTGATTCTGAGAACAAAACCTTGTCGCTGCGAACATCATCCCCCTTATAAGGAACCTTATCGAGATGTATGGTCGCTCCTAACATGCCGCTAAAAGCCATCTCTGCCAACGCAACACCCAGCCCTCCTTCAGAACAATCGTGTATTGACTTCACCAAACCTTTAGAAACAGCCTGATTCAATGCCTTGAAACTTTTCATAGCTTTTTTGGTATTGACCTTAGGGACCGTACTGCCCAGGCAATCAAATGTATCAAGATATATTGATCCACCCATCTCGTCATGAGTTTCTCCAATACAGTAGATCAAATTCCCTCTTTCCTTGAAATCCATTGTTACTGTTTTAGTAACATCATCGACAATACCAATTGCAGATATCAATATAGTGCCAGGTATAGCAATAGACTCATTACCTTGAGCATATTCATTATAAAGACTGTCCTTGCCTGAAATAAACGGCACTTGAAATCCAACTGCCGTCTTGTAGCAGCCTTCAGCCGCCCTGACCAATGAACCTAAACGGTCTGGCTTATCCGGATTACCCCAGCAAAAATTATCCAAAATAGCTATTCTCTCAACATCACCGCCAACAGAAACAATTTGCCTAACAGCTTCATCAATACAGGACGCCGCCATCCAAAAAGGATCGATCTTGCCATACTGAGCATTTATCCCGTTCGATATAGCAATCCCCTTCAGGCTTCCGAGCTTCGGGGTTATAACACTTGCATCTGAAGGCCCGTCGCAGTTTACTCCCACTAAAGGCTTAATAACGCTCCCGCCTTGAACTTCATGATCATACTGACGTATAACCCACTCTTTTGAACAAACATTATAATGAGAAAGAATTTCCAACAGTTTATCATTCAGGCTTGATTGTAAAGGTATCACCGGAATTTTGATACTAGGCTCCTCCCATACTGCTTCTTTTGTTATCTTTGGAGTCCCTTCATACAAAAATTCCATATCAATATCACAAACCTGATCTCCTTTAAAGAAAAGCTCAAGCTTCTTGCTGCCTGTAAATTCACCTATAACCGTAGCCTCAACATTCTCTCCTGAAAAAACCTCCAAGATCTTTTTCACATTTTTAGGCCTGACAGAAAACACCATTCTCTCCTGCGATTCAGATATCCAAATCTCCTCGTAATTCAAACCATCATATTTAAGTGGAACCTTTTCAAGATCAACTTTGACACCCAAAACTTCACCCATCTCCCCAACTGCACTGGACAAGCCTCCAGCCCCGCAATCTGTGACTGCAGTATAAAGATTCTTATCTCTAGCCTTTATCAAGGCATCAAGCAATTTCTTTTCTTGGATCGGATCCCCGATCTGAACAGCTCCTGAAGATACGACCTCAGACTCCGTTGTAAGTTCTCCAGAGGAAAATGTTGCTCCATGAATACCATCACGCCCTGTTTTTCCTCCCGCAACAATAACCAGATCGCCTTTGAGTACCTTTTTAAACACCTTATCTTTTGGCATTATCCCGACATTGCCACAATAAACCAAAGGATTGCCCACATACTTCTTATCGAACAATATCGCACCATTTACCGTCGGAATACCCATTTTGTTGCCATAATCACGTACCCCGCTAACAACACCTTTCATAACTCTTTTGGGATGCAGCGTTCCGGGAGGAAGATCCTTGAAATCCGTATCCGGAGGAGCAAAACAAAAAACATCTGTACAGCAGATCGGCTTTGCCCCCAAACCAGTTCCCAAAATATCGCGAATAACCCCGCCAATACCTGTATTAGCACCACCAAAAGGCTCAAGAGCTGATGGATGATTGTGCGTTTCCGCCTTAAAACAAATATTAGAATCCTCATCAAATCTTATTACCCCAGCATTATCATGGAAAACAGAAACACACCAAGGCTTGTTTATCTCAGTTGTTGCTTTTATGATCGTCGATTTCAGGAGGTTCTTGATTATTTTGGTTTTTTTAACCCCATTGACCGTATATTGATATTTTATATTCCCCCTGAAAGTCTTATGATAGCAATGTTCACTCCACGTCTGGGCAACTGTCTCAAGCTCACAATCAGTTGGGTTTCTTTTTAATTTCTTGAAATACTTTTGTATTGCCTTCATTTCATTCAAGTTCAAAAAGAGCTGCCCTTCCTGGCTCAACCTCATCAATTTGTCGTCACTTGCGCCTAGGATGTCAAGCGTAACAAGTTCAAAAACCCTTTGTGCCTTCTTTTTCGAAGCCTTCTTCAGGTCCTCAAAATTTACAACATGCTGGATCAGTTTATTTGCCAAGACCTTTTCTACAATAAAGTCTAATTCTTTCTCAGATAACTTACCGCTGATAATATACTCTTTTGCCGTGGTAACATAATCAACACCCTTAATACCAAGATCAATAATACCCTTCATGGTAGAGTGCTCAACAGGGTCCATAACTCCAGGATTATAGGCTATTTCAATGATATTTTCACCGGAAAGTGTTTTTTGATGTGCAAGTTTTTGACGATCAGCACACTCGTATTGCTGCGTGATCTTATCTACAAGCAACTCATTGCAGATTGCCTCTATTTGAGATCTCAGTAAACTACCGCTTATGTTGTATATTTGGGCAACTTCAACTTTCGATACCGTGGAAATACCCAAGTCAACTATAGCCTTCTCTATTGATTCTCCCAAAGAATCAAAAACCCCTTTTTTATGTCTTATTTCTATTCGCCAGTTCATATATTTGATTAATTTTAAATCAACGGCTAAAAAACAAACATCTTAAAGTCTCGCGTCCTTATTTTAGAGGGAAGGCCTCTTCATTAGACGGGAAAAAAGGCGTAAACTTAAGATCTTTAGCATTGATTATATTGTTATAAATAGTATTTATTTGCTGACTCTGCTCAAAACTTCCTGATATGCTTCCTCCACATTGCCAAGGTCATGCCTAAAACGATCTTTGTCAAGTTTTTTTCCTGTGCCAATTTCCCAAAGCCTGCAAGTATCCGGAGAGATCTCGTCGGCAAGAATAATGTTCCCTTTGAACCTGCCAAACTCTAATTTAAAATCAATAAGCTCTAAATTTAAATTGGCAAAGAATTTACCCATAAGGACATTGATCTTCAAAGCCATAT
>MHHG01000050.1 GCA_001805965.1 Omnitrophica WOR_2 bacterium RIFOXYA2_FULL_38_17
AAAAAACCGGAGGAGGAAGTTCTTCTGGAATTCTCGATGCAATAAAAGCTATACTTTCTTCTGACGGAGCCGTTGTTGAAGACACAAGAACTAATAGCTTAATAGTATCTGACATACCTAGTCAATTTGCAATAATTGAGCAAACAATTACCAAGCTGGATGTAAGAATCCCCCAGATTCTCATAGAAGCTGAAATGCTGGATATTAATACTGAGGTTCTTGAAGACCTTGGTGCAAAATTCGGAAAAACACCAGTTAGCTTTACAGGCTCAACAAAAAACTCATATTTTCCTTTCAATACTGACAATATTATTGACGATAATGTTGGGGCAAACCGTCAAGGAGTAATTTCTAACGAATATACATTGAGCACGCTTTCTTTTGCAGGATTTTCTGCGGCAGTTGATTTCCTGAAAACAAAAACTGATACAAGAAATTTGGCCCGTCCAAGAATATTGACCCTTAACAATGAAACAGCTGTTATCCATATTAAAACTGATGAAGCTATCGGTTTAGCTTCAACTAGCAACGACCAAGCTTCATCAAGTACAACTGAAACAACATCTGAAGCAGAAAGAGTTGAAACAGGCGTTTTTCTTACTGTAACTCCACAAGCAAATATAGCCAATGGTGAAATTACTATGGCAATTGAGCCAAAAGTTGTACAGGCAAGAACTGGAGGCACTTTCGGGGAAGGATCAAACAGGCAAACTTTTAAAGACCCTGAAGAACGAGGAACACGATCAATCCTAAGGGTAAACAATGGCGATACAGTAATAATTGGTGGTTTATTGAGGACAGATAAAGTCAGAACCGGAACATCCGTCCCAATAATCAGCAGAATACCTATTTTGGGCATGGCTTTCAGGCACAAACATTCAGAAGAAGAGGAACGCGAATTGATCATCTTCATAACTCCCCGAATTGTTGAAGACAACAATATCCCAAACATATTATCGACAGGCTCAGGAAACATTGTCCGAGAACAAGAAATTCCTACAAAAAGATTAGATAGCATTAATAAAGATCTTTCCACATTTGAACATCAAAGGTTTTAATTATGGCTCACTTACGATTAGGTGAAATCTTAATAAAACAAGGATTGATCACCGAGCAACAGCTCCAAAGAGCTATAGCCCTGCAAAAAAAAGAGAAGGGGCGTATCGGAGAGATACTAATAAAACTTGGCATCATAAACGAAGAGGCAATGATCGAAGCGCTGGGAAAGCAGCTTAATCTTCCTTTTTATTCTTCTGAGAACACCGACCTATTAACCCCAGCTCAAGGACAGGGCCTTGAAAAAATATTTACGGGAGAGTTTGCCAAAAACAATTGCATAATCCCTTTATCAAAAAACATGAATTCGCTTACATGCGCAATAAATGACCCTCTAGATTTCCTTACTATTGATAATTTGAAAAAAATCTCCAACTGTGAAATCAATCTTGTTATTGCAACAAGGCTCACGATCCAGGAAGCCATTGCAAATTTTTATTTTGCGAATGAAAAGGAAGACGCAAAAATCTCTCTTTTAGATAAAGCCGTTGAAAGCTCCTACAGTGAACCGGCAGGGGAATCTTTTGTTTCCCCAAACACACAAGCCTCTGCAGAGTTAAGCCTTAATAAACTTATTGAAAAAGCCGAGGAAGCACCAGTCATTAAACTTGTAGACCTTATCATCAGACAGGCTATTGATGAAAGAGCTAGTGACATTCATATCGAACCTTTTGAAAACAAAATTATTCTTAGATATCGTATTGACGGAAGCCTTCATAAGATTCCACCGCCTGCACCTCATCTAATCCTTCCGATAGTCTCAAGAATAAAGATTCTGGGAAAACTTGATATAGCCGAAAAAAGGCTCCCTCAAGATGGGGCCATTTCTGCAAAGCTAGAAAACAGAACAGTTGATATCCGTATTTCCACGATACCAACCGTGTGGGGCGAAAAGGTTGTTATGCGTATTCTTGATAAAGGTGCAGTTCCTTTGGAATTAGCAAAGCTCGGTTTTGAATCCCGCCAAATAGACCTTTTAAGAAACGCACTATCATTGCCATACGGGCTTTTCTATATTACAGGACCCACAGGAAGCGGAAAATCAACCTCTTTATATGCTGCTGTAAATGAAACGGTAGACCCAAAAAAAAATATCCTGACCGTAGAGGACCCTGTTGAATATAAGATTGATGGAATCAACCAGGTTGCAGTAAAAAATGATATCGGCCTATCATTTGCGACAACGCTGAAAGCCTTTTTAAGACAGGATCCCGACATAATAATGGTTGGTGAAACCAGGGATCTGGAAACTGCTTCTATCTGCGTTAGAGCTGCTTTAACGGGACACTTTGTTCTCAGCACTTTGCATACCAATGATGCAGCATCAGCAATAACACGACTTATGGATATAGGAATAGAAAACTATTTATTGACGCCTTCACTTGTCATGATAATGGGACAAAGGCTGGCAAAGAAATTGTGTACAAAATGCAAAGAACCTTATGAGCCTGATCCCGGACAGCACGGTGGGATCACTTTTAAAAGTGATTTGATTTACCGCGCAAAAGGCTGTGATGAATGCAATAGTACAGGATACAAAGGCCGTGTCGTTGTTGCAGAAGTACTGCCTGTCGACGATGAGATACGAAAATTAATATCCAACAAAGCCTCTTCAACTGAAATAAAGGATACTGCCAGAAAAAATGGCATGGACACTATTTTTGAGACGGGATTAAAAAAAATCGAGCAAGGAATAACCAGCTACGATGAAATTTGCCGCATTAGCGTTGATAATTAATCAATGTTTAATTCAAACTTTCTCTCCAGCAACTTGAATGCTGGGATTTGCCAAAACGAATAAGAAAAAGTTTTAAAGAATAAATCACAACAGTATTTATAAAATATAAAGGTTCTTAAGTTGCCAACATTCTCGTACATTGTCAAAGATAGACATGGAAAGACTTTTGCAAAAGAGGTTGATGTCGATAGCAAGGGCGCGCTCATTGAAAGGCTTCAAAACCAGAAGTTTTTCATCGTTAGCATTAAAGAGCTAACGAAGCATGGTGAAAAAACAAGGTTCTCAGTAGCCCAGAGAAAAAGGAAATTCACCCACAAAAACGTTAAACTAGACGATCTTTTAACTTTTTCACACCAGCTTGCTACTATGATGGAAGCAGGCGTTACCCTTATCAGGACCCTTAATGTTATTCAGACACAGATTGAAAGCGAACAGTTTGAGAGAATAATTGAAAAAATAAAAAATGATGTTGAGCAGGGCAGCTCTTTGAGCCTTGCTATTTCAAAGCATCCGAAGGTATTTAATCAGTTTTGGATAAGCCTTATGGAGGTCGGGGAGGCATCAGGAACGATCCCGACTGTTTTAGAAAAACTGTCTTTTTACCTTTCCCAGCAAGCTGCTTTTACTTCAACAATCATCTCAGGCGTCATTTATCCGGCTATTCTTTTTTTTGTTGCTATGGGAGCAGTTGTATTTTTCGCGCTGTTCGTTGGCCCCAGATTTGAAGCGATATTTCAATCGATGGGTGCTGACCTGCCTCTGATAACCACAGTACTTTTATCGACTTTTAAATTTATTAAAGCTAAATTCTTTTTGATAAATGGGGCACTTATTGCAGGTTTTTTCCTTTTTAAAAGGTACATTGCCACTTATAACGGAAAGCTTGTATGGGAAAGATTCTTATTCGGCCTTCCTACTTTTGGTGAAGTCATCAGGCTGATCATAGTTGAGCGTTTTGCTTCTCAAATGGCAATATTAATAGATGCCGGCGTACCAATACTTTTTGCGTTGGATATTACAGAAAGACTTGTAGATAACAACAACTGTGCCTTGATTATAAAGGACATTAAAGAATCCGTGCGCGAAGGCGAACTTCTTGTCGGGCCAATGGAAAGGAGCGGATTTTTTCCTCCAATGTGCATTCAAATGATTATGGTCGGGGAGGAAACTGGAGAGTTAAGCAAAATGCTCAAACATGTATCCGCGTTCTACCAGGACAAAGTTGAGACCTTCATGAAAAGATTTGCTACGATTATCGAGCCTTTTATGCTTATTTTCATGGGTGCGATAATTGGAACTATTGTTTTATCTATGTTTTTACCAATGTTCAACCTTGGACAGTTAGGTGGAGGCGTCAACAAATAATACTACTAAAATTCTTTATATTTCCTTTCGTGTTTCCAAAAATGTATTATAAACTATTATGTAAGTTAGGTTTCTAATAATTTTAGTTAAATAATAAACAGTTTAGCTTTGACTCTTTGACAACTTAATTAGCATATGTTATCCTTCAAGTGGAATAGAATCATAATTTTAGAAAAGGTAAACTTCTCGTAAGAGTAGGACACAAAGCTATAGGGTCCAAGCAATATTTTATCAAAGCAAAACAAGGTTGCCTGGATAGCCAGTTGCACAACAATTAAATTGTTGAAGCCTATTTTACGTGAAGTAGAGTAGGCTTATTTTTTTGCCTTCGATAAGGTCAGTTTTTGGGATACTTGTGACAAATAACAGTAACCAAAACTAACCTTTTTTAAATAGGTAGTTTCGAAGGGACTCCTGGAATACTCGTGACATATAACGGTAATCAGAAAAATCCCCTCAAAAGAGAAAATTGTCGATAACGAATGCTAATCAGCCGAAAAGCTGTGTGTATGTGTTGTCGTCAATTGCATAAATGCATATTTTGTTCTGCAGTGTCTTTTTATCACACTGCAACAAAATAGGTCTTTGATGAAAGATGAGAGCTAAAAAAGAAGCAGAAAACAAAGGAGAACAAATAATGAAATTAAGGAATAACAAAAGCGGTTTTACACTTCTGGAAATCATCATTGTTATTATTATAGTTGGTGTTTTGGCTAGCTTGGCATTGCCCAAACTTTTTCAAAATATTACTTTCTCAAAATCTGCTGAAGCCATGAACATGATCGGCGCAATGAGACGCGCCATTCAGAACTGTTCAGTTATGACCGGGTCCTGGGATACAACTAACTGCCGTACACTAGCATCCATAGGTTACGCAGACCCTTACTCTACCACTGAATTTGATTATTGCGCAACATATGCTGCAGGCACAGATGAGCTTACAATTATCGCAGATCAGACTAAAACAGCAGCCTGCGCAGGTGCGGACACGATTACCTATGTAATTGATATGTCAAATGATCAATTAGACATGACAAGAACAGGTGCTGGAGCATTCAGCCAATTATAATTAGCTGTAAGCATCAAAATTCACGCAGCAATGTGATTTACATTTAGAAAACCTCCAGTCGCGCCCAGCGCTATTGGAGGTTTTCTAGAAGTACAGCTAACAACCATAAAGAGAGAGGGAACGAGAAAGAAATGTTTTTTCTCGGAAAAGATCCAGCAAGAGGTATATTATGCAGTTAAATTCAAAATCAGGATTTACTTTAACTGAGATCATCGTCACCGTAGTTGTGATCGGAACTCTCGCAGGTTTAACCTTACCAAAGATCACAAATCAAGTTGAAAAAGTAAAATCAGGAGAAGGCACAAGAATATTACAGGCACTCCTGGATGCACAGAGAATCTATGAATTTGAAAATGGCGCTTACGCTGATGACCTTGCTGACCTGGACGTTGAGATCAGTGCGCCTGATAACTTTGATGCCTTAACAGATGCAAACATTTCGACCGCGAATCCCGTAGCTTCAATTACCAGGACCGGTGATTATACTTTAACTATCGATACTGACGGCACAATTAAATGCATAAATGAAGTTACTGTTGGGATTTGCACAAGAATGGGATGTAACCGCGGCGGCGGAACTGAGTGTAATTAACTTTTTAAAGGATAAGTTGGCATGTTGAGGATCCGTAAAAATAAAGGGTTTGCTTCAATGGTAGAAGTAATTGTAACCGCAATTATTTTCACAATTGCTGCTGCAGGAATTTTGACCACAGTTTCAATGCTGAAACCGCACAGCGCTCAATCTGTAAGAAGACTGGAAGCCGCCTATGTTGGGAAAAGTATTATCGATGAACTGCGCGAACAAGTCGATGCCGATACATGGAACATTGCCGGATCCAGTGACCTTGAAACCGGCGTGCTTTTCAGCGACACAATTGGGATCTATAATGTTATATGGTGGCTGCAGGATGTACCTGGTTCCAACGGTGGGGTCAGACAGCTTTTTATGAACGTAACTTATCCAGAATAAATATATGGTATATTTATTCTTAAAACTTATCGGATCATTTATAAAATGAATTTTAAATCAAAAAAAGGGATGTCGTTGACAGAGTTGATAGTTGCATCCATTCTTGTAGGGATCGTTATGCTTGGCGTCATATCTTTTACTTCCTCTTTAAAAAGCATTCAGGGCTCAACCTCAAATTCCACGATACCTTCAGTTAAGCTTGCTTCAGTCATGTTTGAAATATCAAAAGATGCATCCCTGGCTATCGGAGACGCGACCGACCCCGGAGTTGAAGAAGATGACGTGGGCCCTGCTCAATCCCTTTGTTTTAGGCAGGACAATGACGGGGCGGGCACAGCAAACAACACTCCTGATGATTACACTGACGACACCTGGGTCTGCTATTTGCTAGACAATACTAACACGCTGCACAAATGCATAGATCCGAATTTTGTTAACTGTCAGGATAGCTCAACAGCCCCGCAATTTGCAAACTTAATAACTCTTACTCAAAATTATTTTTTTGATGTTATCGATGCTAACAGCCCGCCAAAAATCGATTATATACATATACAGCTGACAACCAGAAATGCCCCTACAGACGCTGTTCATCCTATAGAGAACCCTGAATTCACCCTTGAAACAAATGTTAGTCCGATGTCTTTAGGACGCTAGGGGTAATTAAATGCACAGATCTTACTGTCCTGACCTGGACTTAACCAAAAAAGTAATAACAATTACGGACAAACAAGAGCTTCACCATTTAAAAAATGTCCTTCGTGCCAAGCCTGAAACAAGGATATCCGTTCTTAACGGTGCAGGTCAGGAAGCAGAAGGCGAGATAATCAGCATAAATTCCAAGATTGCTGAAGTTAAAATTCTTTCCTGCGTAACAGCCAGATTACCCAAGCCTGATATAATCCTAGCATGTGCTATTCCCAAAAAGAGCAAGTTTGAAACAATTATCGAAAAAGCCACAGAATTAGGAGTTTCTTCAATTATCCCACTTAACACAAAAAGAACAGAAGTAACTTTATCCGGCGACAGATTAAAGAATAAAATAACCCGCTATCAAACTGTGGCACTCAATGCTGCAAAGCAATCAAAGCGCTCAACTGTTCCAACGATCACCCTGATATCCAGCCTGGAAGAAACTGTTAAAAATTTAATGAAAGATACTGTTATTTTTATCCCAAGCCTTATTGGCGCAACACAAAACATTCTTGACTCTTTTGAAAAAAATAAAAATCCGCAAAAAATCGCTTTTTTAATAGGCCCGGAGGGAGATTTCACGGAACAAGAATACCTCTTTGCCCGCAATAACAACTGTATTAGCATCTCTCTTGGCAGGACTATTCTTAAAGTTGAAACCGCCGCTTTGTGTTCCATAGCCTGCGCAAACCAGTATTACTGGAAGTAGTAATAGTTTTCTATATAAAAAATTATAAGTAATATAATTCTTTTAATATATAAAACCATAAAATTATTCATTTTATAGTTGTAATCCCATGCTTTGCAACATGTTACATGCTGCAGGCAAATCATATTGTATTGACATAGCATTTTTACTAATGTATAATCCCAATTCTGAAATTTAATTAAACAAATAAATCCCCCGATTTTTTATTTTCTATTAGGTAAAAAAATAAAATTCCTAATATTATTTAATAAGATCGCGTTTTACCCAATGAAATGAGAGGTTTAAAATGGCTGAACAGAAAAAAACACCTGAAGCAGACCCAAACAAGAAAAAAGCCCTTGAGCTTGCCTTAGCGCAAATTGAAAAGCAATTTGGAAAAGGATCAATAATGAAGCTTGATGGCAGCGTTCCAAAAGGAATAGAGGCTATCCATACAGGCTCACTGGCTCTCGATATCGCATTAGGTATTGGCGGAGTGCCAAAAGGTCGTGTTATTGAGATATACGGACCAGAATCTTCCGGCAAAACAACGCTGACGCTTAGCCTGATCAACCAGCTGCAAAAAACCGGAGGCACTGCTGCATTTATTGACGCAGAACATGCTTTTGATGCTGCTTATGCTCAAAAGATAGGCGTTAAACTGGAGGAACTTTTGATATCTCAGCCTGATACTGGGGAGCAAGCACTCGAAATAGCGGAAACATTGGTCAGATCAAGCGCTGTTGACTTGATAATTATTGACTCAGTTGCCGCGTTAACCCCTCGTGCTGAAATAGAAGGCGATATGGGTGATTCTCACATGGGATTACAAGCTCGTTTGATGTCGCAAGCGCTTAGAAAGCTTACAGCCATTATCAGCAAGTCAAAGACGTGTGTGATTTTTATCAACCAGATAAGAATGAAAATAGGCGTTATGTTCGGCTCACCTGAAACAACAACTGGCGGACGCGCTCTTAAATTCTACTCTTCAGTAAGGATTGACCTAAGAAGAGTTGAGTCCATGAAGCAGGGGGAAGTTATTATCGGAAATTTAGTTAAAGCCAAGATCGTTAAAAACAAAGTGGCAGCCCCGTTTAAAGAAGCTCTATTCGAAATTCATTTTAATGAGGGCATTTCAAAAGAGGCCGACATATTGGACCTTGCCGTGAATAATGACATTATTCTAAAAGCAGGCGCCTGGTTTTCATTTGAAGGTGAAAAGATCGGACAAGGAAAAGAAAATTCCAGACAGTTCTTAAAACAAAATCCTAAGATCTTAGATAAAATCGAAAAGCAAATATTAAAAAAGTTCAATTTGGCTTAAAATCTTAAATAAGCTGTCTAAATGAAAATGGTGCGCGACGACAAAAAAGAGCTGTTCAAAGCTAAGAATACTGTTTACCAGCTTTTAAATCTTAGAGAGCGCTCCGAAAAAGAGATCAGGGACAAATTAAAAACAAAAGGGGTATCAGACAGCACTGCCGAAGCCTGTATAAAGTATTTTAAGGACCTTGCTCTTATAAACGATAGGCAATTCACAAAAAAATGGATAAACTATCGGCTAAACAAACCTTTTGGGATCAGCAGAATCATAATGGAGCTTAAGCAAAAAGGTATCAAGGCTGACATTATTGAAGAAGAGTTGACAGAATCGCAAGAAAGTTTCGATGAGCTCAGTACTGTTATAGAACTAGCCCAAAGAAGACTGCAAAAGTACAAAAATATTGACGATCAAAAAGCGCAGCAGCGGCTTTATGGATATTTAACCAGACGCGGGTTTAGCGGGAACTCGATCCGCAAAACACTTAAAGAATTGTTCAAAAATCATGATGACAACAAATGAGATCAGAAAAAAATTTTTAGAGTTCTTTGAATCAAAGGGACACAAAGTCATAGCTAGTGATTCTCTTGTTCCGAAGAATGATCCTACTGTACTTTTTACAACCGCCGGGATGCAACAATTTAAACGTCAATTCTTAGGCAATATCGACGACTTCACAAAAGCCACAACATCCCAGAAATGCATGAGAACTGATGACCTTGATGAAGTGGGAAAAACGAATTTTCATCATACATTCTTCGAAATGCTTGGAAATTTTTCATTTGGCGACTATTTCAAAAAAGAAGCTATTGCCTGGGGATGGGAATTCTTAACAGTAACAATGGGGATCCCGGCAGATAGACTTTGGGTATCTGTCTACAAGGATGATAATGAAGCTTATAAAATATGGCTAAATGATATCGGCATACCGAAGAACAAGATCTTTAAATTAGGGCCAAAAAGCAATTACTGGCCTTCAAATGCTGTTGAAAACGGGCCTAACGGGCCCTGCGGGCCCTGTTCAGAAATTTTCTACGATTACGAACCCCAAAAAGGCGGCAACCCGAAAGATCCTGATGATGAGCCAGGAAGATTTTCCGAGGTATGGAATCTTGTTTTTACTCAATTCGAGAGAAAAGACGGGGGGCTACTCGCGCCCCTGCCGAACAAGAACATTGATACTGGAATGGGATTAGAAAGGCTTGCTTCTGTGATGCAGGGAAAAGCTTGCAACTTTGATATTGATATTTTCGCTCCAATCTTAATTGCAATAAAAAGCGAGCTAGGTATAGATGCGAACAATATACAGATTGACCACGAGAAAAAATTCGTCACAAGAGAAGAGAGGATCATCGCTGATCATATAAGGGCAATTGTTTTCGGCATCTCTGACGGGATAATTCCTTCGAACAAAGAGAGAGGCAGTGTTATCAGGAAATTGATAATTACCTGTTCTGATATTTCGATCCGTAATGGCAACAATAAGCCTGCTGTTTATAAACTGGTACCTTCTGTATGCACTGCAATGGGCGAACAATATCCTGAAATAAAAGAAAAATCCAAAGAAGTTGCCACAATGATCGAGAGCGTTGAAAAAGCATACATTAAAGTTCGAAAAGAAAAGCTGCCTTCACTCGAAGAAAAGCTAATGGACATTCTCAAGAGAACTTCATCAAAGGGCGAGATAGCCCTGGATGTAGGAAAAATACTTTTTGAATTTAAAGACACTCATGGCCTCACTCTCGAAACAATGCGCTCCTTAGTCAATATAGTATTTGGCAATTTTGATTCAGATGAAATTTATGAGGCAGCTTTACCAGCATTTAACAACTTAATGTCAAAGCAACAAGAACAGTCGAGGGCATCAAGCAAAATGACCGGTGACGTCTTTACAGGAAACAACCTCGACCTCGGTGCGCCAAAGACTGAATTCGTCGGACACAAGCATGCCAACAGTACAAGTACAATTATGCGTCTTGTTTCCGGGAACCAAAAGGTTACAGAGGTCTCAAAAGGTGATGAAGTAATGGTCATCTTGGATAAATCGCCCTTCTATGCCGAATCAGGGGGACAAATTGGCGATACAGGTTTTATTAAAAACCCAACAGGCTCAATAAAGGTCAAGGATACACAGAAGATTGATGATATCTTCCTTCACATAGGCACTGTTGAAGAAGGTTTATTTAAAGTGAATGAGACAATTACGGCAGAGATAGACATTGAAAGACGGTTGTCAATAATGCGAAATCATACAGCAACTCATTTACTTCAAAATGCTCTCAGAGAAGCCCTGGGAAAACACGTTCAGCAACAAGGATCATATGTATCCCAGGACAGGTTGCGCTTTGATTTTACGCATCATAAAGCATTAACAAAACAAGAGATTATTAACGTAGAAACTCTTGTTAATAATTACGTGATTGATTGTGAAACCGTAACAAAAGAGTTCTTAACCGCTGACCAAGCAAAAAACATCGGGGCACTGGCATTTTTTGCAGAAAAGTATGGTGAAGTAGTCAGAGTAGTTTCAATTGGCAACTATTCAAAAGAATTTTGCGGGGGAACACATTTAGATACTACTGGTCAGATCGGCCTCTTTAAGATCGTCAGTGAAAATGCTATAGCGCAGGGAATCCGACGTATTGAAGCAAAAACTGGTCAAGGGGCACTTGAGCATACGAATGAACTGCTAAACCAGTTAGATGCAATTGCCCAAACTTTAAAATCTCCGACAGATGAACTCGCTGAAAGAATAAATGCGCAGAACACAAAGATAAAGTTTCTACAGAAAGAGCTGGAAAAATATAAGATTGATGCCTTTAAAAATTCAATTGATTCAATCATTGAAAGCGCCGAAAAGATTGAAAAAACAAATTTGATATCCCACTTCGTAAAAGAAGCCGATATGGCCACTCTAAGAAAGATTGCTGACCTTATCAAAAATAAGATTGAATCAGCCATTATTGTTCTGGGAGGCACAACTGACGAGAACGCATCTATAATCGTTTCTGTCTCAAATGACTTAATTAAAAAGAATATAAGCGCTAACGATCTGATAAAGGAGATTGCTCCTCTCATAGGCGGTAGCGGGGGCGGAAGGCCTCAAATGGCTCAAGCTGGAAGCAAAGAGACATACAATGTTGAAAAAGCCATTAAAAAAGCAAACAGCATAATTAAAAGGATCATTAAATTATGAAAATCCTGACAAATAAAAGTGAATCCTTACAAAAGCTATACAACCGGAATGTTTTAAATCACAAAAAAAACGTAGACGAAAAAGTCCGGAAGATCATTGAGGATATCCGCCAAAATGGTGATGAGGCCGTGATCAAATACACAAAAAAATTTGATAACGTAAAATTAACCTCTAAGGAATTGCGCGTGCCTGAAAGTGAGATCAGCGGGGCTTTTCAGAACATCACATCAGACTTTATTTCAAATCTGAAAATTGTCACCAATAACGTTTATTTGTTTTATAAAAAACAAGTTCAAAAACCTTGCAGGGTCAAAGATGGGGAAGGTGTCCTTTTAAGAGAGAACATAATTCCTTTAGAAAATGTAGGCATCTATGTGCCGGCGGGTACAGCCCCTTTAGTGTCATCAGTATATATGTCAGTTATACCTGCAAAAGTTGCCGGTGTTAAAAGGATTGCAATTGCAACGCCTCCCGATAAAAATGGAAGAGTCAATCCATATATCTTGGCTGTTGCAAATCTTTTAAAAGTTGATGAGATATATAAAGTCGGAGGCGCTCAGGCAATCGCAGCTTTAGCTCTAGGAACAAAATCAGTTCCAAAAGTTGATAAAATCGTTGGTCCTGGTAATTCTTTCGTTACCGAAGCAAAAAGACAATTGTTCGGTTTTGTTGATATCGACATGCTCGCCGGACCTTCTGAATTAGCCATTATAGCCAACCGTCATACTAACCCGAATTTTGTTGTAGCTGATATGGAAGGACAAATAGAGCATTTAGGCGGACTTGCTATTTTGATATCAACTTCAAAGCAATTAATACGCCAAGTACGAAATAGAGTCCCTAAAGGCTATGCTATTTTCGCAAAGAATATTGATGAAGCAGTTAACATTGTCAACAACATTGCTCCGGAACATCTCCAAATAATGACTAATAATGCAACAAGCATTGCAAATAAGATCATTAATGCTGGGGCGATCTTTTTAGGAGAATATAGCCCAACAGCCCTTGGCGATTATGCCGCAGGGCCAAGCCATGTTTTACCAACGCTTGGATCTGCCAGATATTTTTCAGGACTTTGCCTTTCAGATTTTACAAAGAAGAGCCACATTATCTCGTATAGCAAAAAAGCATTAGAAAAAGTCAGGGACCCTATTGAAAAAATATCAATGCTGGAAGGATTAACAAAGCACTGCGAATCAATTAAAATTAGATTCAACTAATTATTCTGCATTTGTGCAGAGGAGAAAATCATGGAGAGAAAAGCGCAATTAGAAAGAAAAAGCAAAGAAACAGAGATCTTAGCCGAGGTAAATATTGACGGCAAAGGCCTGTCAAAGATAAATACTAATATTGGCTTTTTGGATCACATGCTTGAACTTTTTGCTTTTCACGGATATTTCGATCTTAATATAGATGTAAAGAAGTCTGATATCGATATTGATATACACCACACTAATGAAGATATTGGTATAGTTCTTGGAAAGCTATTTAAGAAAGCTTTAGGCGAAAATGTTTCCGGAATAAAACGCTTCGGTTCCGCTTTTGCACCAATGGAGTCAACCTTAGGACGCTGTATTATAGATATTTGCGGCAGGCCTCATTTGCAATTAGGGATCTCTGAAAAAGCTTTATTTATAATAAAAGACCAGGAAAGCTATTCGATAAAATATTTAGAACATTTTTTAGAATCATTCGCAAAAGGATTGGGCGCAACAATAAACGTACTGATTGAAAATCCCGATGAGGATCTTCATACTTGCGTAGAAAGTGTTTTTAAATCACTTGGATTAGCTTTAGATATTGCGACCGCTATTGACCCAAGAAGAAAGGGTGAAGTGCCGTCAACTAAAGGGATAATTGACTAAGTGATAACTCGCAGAGTTATCACAATAAGGTGATTTCAATGACCAATAAACGCCCATGCTTTAGCGACATTTATTGAGCAAAAATCACCGTGGAATTTAAAATTATGATCGCGATCATTGATTACGGAATGGGAAACCTTAGAAGTGTTCAGAAGGCGTTTGAAAAAGTCGGAGCTCGAGCTTTAATATCCCAGAAGAAAGATGAAATCCTAAAAGCTGGCAAAGTGGTTTTGCCGGGAGTTGGTGCTATTCGGCCAGCCATAGACAAACTCAGGGATCTTGGCCTGGTTTCATGTATTGAAGAATCTATTGCCAGTGGCAAACCATTTTTAGGCATCTGCCTTGGGTATCAATTACTTTTTGAAAGAAGTGATGAAGGCGGTGAAGTTCAGGGACTTGGAATACTTGAAGGAAGCGTTGATAAATTTAAGTTTGCTAGTAATTCTTTAAAAGTGCCCCAAATGGGCTGGAATCAACTGGACTTTCGATTAACTGATTGTCCGATCTTTAAAGGCGTTGACAATAAAGTAAACACATATTTTTGTCATTCCTATTATGTAAACCCAAGGCATAAGGATATTGTTGCAACTACAACAAACTACGGCATCGATTTTGCATCATCAATATGGAAAGGCAATATATTCGGGGTACAATTTCACCCTGAAAAGAGCCAGGATGTGGGGTTAAAGATACTTAAGAATTTTACGGAGATACAATCATGATTGTTTTTCCAGCAATCGATATAAAAGACGGTAATGTCGTCAGATTACTGCAAGGCAAATTTGACAAAGTAACAGAATATTCCTGCGCTCCCATAGCTATAGCTAAAATCTGGGAAAACAAAGGCGCGGAATATATACATATTGTTGACCTGGATGGTGCTCAAAGAGGAGAGCCCCAAAATATAGATATTATAATAAAGATAGCACAAGCCATTCATATTCCTGTTGAGGTCGGCGGTGGGATCAGGACTAAAGAAGATATAGAAAAGCTGATCAATGGCGGAGTTCAAAGAGTGATTCTTGGAACAAAAGCGATTGAAGACAAGGCATTCTTGACGGATATCATTGCAAAATGGGGAGACAAGATTGCAATAAGCCTGGATTGCAAAGAAGGTATGCTAACTCTTAAAGGCTGGGTCCAGACAACAGATATAAAAGCTGTAGATTTTGTAAAAATCCTTGAGGATATTGGGGTAGAATGTATCATTTACACTGATATAGCCAGAGACGGAATGCTTACAGGCCCAAATTTAAAAAGCCTAGAAGAGCTTCTTGATTCAACAAATATACCTGTTATCGCATCAGGAGGTATTTCAGGAATTGAAGATATCAAAAAATTAAAGGCGCTGGAAAAAAAAGGTATACTTGGGGTCATAACCGGAAAAGCTCTTTATGAAGGAAAGCTTGACCTTATAGAGGCTATTAAAGTTGCTAACTAAAAGAATTATCCCATGTTTAGACGTTAAAGACGGCCGTGTTGTTAAAGGTGTCAATTTTGTCGATCTTAGAGATGCAGGCGACCCGGTTGAGGTTGCAAAAATATATAATGAGCATAAAGCCGATGAGATTGTTTTTTTAGACATTACTGCCAGCCACGAGAAACGTTCGATTATTTTAGACATTGTAAAAAAAACAGCAGAAGAAGTATTTATGCCTTTAACAGTTGGTGGAGGGATTAAGGGTCTTGATGATATCAGGAATCTCCTGAATGCTGGGGCTGATAAAGTTTCAATTAACACTTCAGCGGTACAGGATCCCGATCTCATTAAGAAAGCTTCTGATAAATTTGGAAGCCAGTGTATTGTAGTTGCAATTGATGCACAAAAAATAAAGCATAAATGGGAAGTGTTTATCCACGGCGGCAGAACCCCTACAGGCAAAGATGCAATTGCTTGGGTAAAACAAGCTGAAAGCCTGGGTGCTGGCGAAATACTATTAACCAGCATGGATTTTGACGGAACAAAGGACGGTTACGATATTGACCTGACCGATGCCGTTTGTAAGGCAGTCCATATTCCAGTGATAGCTTCTGGCGGGGCAGGAAGCCTTAATGATTTTTATAATGTTTTTAACAGAACATCTGCAGATGCAGCACTTGCCGCATCAGTTTTTCATTATGGCGAGCTTCCAGTAGAAAAAGTTAAGCAGTACTTAAAAGAAAAAGGAGTAAATGTCAGATTATGAACGCAGCCGAAACCATACAAATAACACCAAGGTCAATAAAGAAACTGAAATTTAATAGCGACGGACTGATTCCAGCCATTGTTCAGGACTATAAATCAAATGAAGTCTTAATGCTAGCGTACATGAATATTGATTCACTAAAAGAGACCTTAAAGATAGGCAAAACATGCTTCTGGTCACGGTCACGAAAAGAATACTGGGTAAAGGGAATGACATCTGGCCATTTTCAATTTGTAAAGAGCGTAGCCTATGATTGTGACTGCGACACTCTATTGATCAAAGTTCGGCAAGTTGGATACGCATGCCACACAATGAAAAAAAGCTGTTTTTACAGAAAGATCGAGATAAAGAAACAATGAGCTTTGTACCTTCAGAAAAAGAATTTCTAGATTTAACAAAAAAAGGGAATCTGATACCTGTATATAAAGAAATACTTGGCGATCTTGAGACGCCTGTATCTGCATATTTCAAGATCGCAAGCGACTCTAAATATTCATTTCTTTTAGAATCTGTTGAAGGTGAAGAAAAGGTCGCAAGGTTCTCATTTCTTGCCAAAGACCCTGAACTGATATTTGAATCAAAAAACGATCAGATCAAGATCACAAGATTCAAGAACAAAAAGCCCATTGTCGAAATAATTGATGTTGATAGATCGCCGCTTACTGAGATAAGAAGGATCATAAAAAGATTCAATTTTGTAAACATTCCGGGACTTCCTAGATTCTGCGGTGGGCTTGTCGGATACCTAAGCTATGATATCGTGAAATTTTTTGAAAAACTTCCCAACAAAACCACAAATGACCTTAAACTGCCCGACTCGCTTTTAATACTAGCAAAGGATTTTATAATATTTGACCATCGCAACCATAGGATCAAGATTGTAAACTGTGTTGAAATTGACCCTGAAGACAATAAAGAACAAATATTGAAGAAGCACCAGAAAGCCTCAAAACACATTGATGGCCTAATTTCACAACTTAATAGATCTCTAAAAATAATCGGCGCAAAAAAAGACCTGGCAAAGAACAAAAAGCTAAAGATAAAGTCTAACTTTACTGAAGACCAATTTAAAAAGATCGTAACAGAAGCCAAAAAGCAGATAAGAGCAGGTGAAATCATTCAAGTCGTATTATCCCAACGTTTTGAAATTGATTTAAAAACATCGCCTTTTAATATATACAGGACCCTTCGGGCTTTAAATCCGTCGCCTTACATGTATTATCTAAATTTTGATAAGATCCAAATAATCGGATCATCACCAGAACTTTTAGTAAGATGTGAAGACAAAATTGTTGATACAAGGCCTATAGCCGGAACGAGGCCCAGAGGCAAAGATGAAGAACAGGATGCGGAACTTGCTAAAGACCTATTAAATGATCCCAAAGAGAAAGCAGAGCACATAATGCTGGTTGACCTGGGAAGAAACGATCTAGGCAGGGTTTGCGAAAAAGGGACAGTACATTTATCTGAGTTCATGAGCATTGAAAAATATTCTCATGTAATGCACATAGTCAGCAATGTCAGAGGGCAATTAATGCCTTCTAAAGATGACATCGATGTGCTTGAAGCTGCCTTTCCCGCAGGAACCGTATCTGGTGCACCAAAGATACGTGCAATGGAAATTATTGAGGATTTAGAGAAAGTTTCCCGCGGGCCTTACGCAGGATGCATTGGGTATTTCAGTTTCTCAGGAAATCTAGATACATGTATCACTATAAGAACGATCGTAGCAACTGGTGGTAAAGCCTATGTTCAGGCTGGAGCAGGAATTGTTGCTGATTCTGTTCCGAAAAAGGAATATCAGGAGACAATTAACAAGGCCATGGCACAAATAAAAGCTATTGAATTAGCGCATAAACAAGAATAAATAATGACTCAATTGTCAGAATAACAAGGAGAAAAAGTAAATGGAAGTAAAAATCAGATTACAAAGAGCAGGTCAAGCAGCTAAAGGTAGATACAATTACCGTGTTGTTGCAATCAGCAAATCAAGGTCAAGAGACGGTAAGCACGTGGAGATATTGGGCCATTATGATCCCGCAAAAAAACCGGCTGTTTTTGCTATTGACCAGGAAAAGCTAAACAAGTGGCTGGAAAGTGGCGCTATCATGAGCAATACTGTTAGAACCCTTGTAAAAAAAGAAAACAAGAAATAAATCTTAGCAGCCACAATTAAAGGAGATAAATATGGGAGCCGAACAAGCTGTAAATCCATTGACACAACTACTGACACAACTACCAATCATTCCGTATATATTGATATTTTTTATTTTCTATTTTCTTGTCATTAAACCACAGAAAGACAAGCAAAAAGAGGCGGCAGAAATGAAATCCGCTTTAAATAAGAATGACGAAATAGTGACATCCGGTGGCATACATGGAACAGTTGTTAATGTAAAAGAAAAAACTGTTGTCGTTCGTGTTGATGATAATGTTAAGATCGAGTTTGAAAAAGAGGCAATAGCCTCTGTTGTAAGATCGAAAAAGTAAACCGTTGATATAGGATAAAATCATATACGAATTGCAAAAGGAGCATTTATGACTAAAAATCTTAGAAATAGAGTTCTTCTTGTTTTGGGAGTAGTCGTTGCATCTATTTATTTCGCCTTTCCAGCACAAAAAAGAATAAATCTAGGCCTTGACCTTAAAGGCGGCATGCATCTTGTTCTTCAGGTTAATACCAGTGATCTGAAATCAGAAGATAAAAATGATGCTGTGCTTAAAGCCATTGATATTTTAAGGAACAGAATTGACAGCATGGGTGTTGGAGAAACCGTTCTTCAAAGGCAAGGAGAGAACGAAATCCTTATTCAGCTTCCAGGAATAACAAACAGGGACGAAGCGCTTGCTTTATTGGGAAGAGTTGCTCAACTTGAATTCAGGCTCGTCAGTGACAACCCAAATCACCTTAGGAAGGCTTTAGAGGGCACTATTCCTGCAGGATATATTTTAAAGAACTTAAAAGGGGATGCAAACGAGCCCATTATCCTTGAAGACACGATCGCATTAAAAGGTGATGCAGTAAGCGATGCAAGAGTTGATTTTGATTCGTCCGGATTTGGCCAGCCATATATCTCTTTACAGTTTAATACTGACGGAGCAAAAGCTTTTGCCAAGCTTACAAGGGACAATGTCGGGCGCAGATTAGCTATTATTATTGATAATGAAGTTCTGTCAGCTCCAAACATCAATGAGCCAATACTTGGCGGAAAAGGACAAATAACAGGCACCTTTACTTTTGAGGAAGCATCTATTCTGTCTCGAGCATTAAGACATGGTTCTCTTCCGGCACCTATAATAATAGAAGAAGAAAGAACCATAGGGCCATTATTAGGGAAAGAGTCCATTGTTTCAGGAATAAAAGCAGCAATAATCGGTGGCATTTTAGTTTTTGCTTTTATGCTGATATACTATCTTACCGCAGGCGTTGTTTCAAACATTGCACTTATGCTTAATCTACTTATGATATTCGGTATAATGGGTTTTCTTAATGTCATGTTGCCCAATAGTCCATTAGTATTAACATTGCCGGGCATTGCAGGTATTATACTAACTCTCGGCATGGCTGTTGATGCAAATGTTCTTATAAATGAAAGAATTAGGGAAGAGCTCCAGAACGGGCAACCTATTAAGGCAGCTATCAATAATGGATTTAGCAAAGCTCTTAAGGCTATCATTGACTCCAATGCAACAACACTTATAGCAGCTTTTATGTTATTTCAATTTGGATCAGGACCCATTAAAGGTTTTGCTGTAACACTGACGCTAGGTCTAATTTCCAGCTTATTTACAGCCATTTTTGTTACAAGAACATTATTCAATATACTTCTAGAATTAAAATTCCTAAAGAAGCTTACCATGCTTAGCTTCTTCACTGATACAAATATCGATTTTGTAGCAAAAAGATATTACTGCTATGCTCTTTCCACCATTTTGATCATTGGCAGCATCTTCATTTTAGCAAAAAAGAAAGATGCGGCTTACGGAATAGACTTTGCTGGAGGACAGTTTCAGGAGTATAAATTCGAAAAACCAATTGAAGCAGATGTGCTGCGCGCTGCTTTGGAGCAAAACGGCATCAAGGATGCAATAATTCAGCAATTCGAGAAAAACCCGGAAAACATTATTGTTCGCACATCAGGCGACACATATGATAATGTCGTCAGTACTTTTAAAAATGTTTTCCCTGACAACGTATTCGAAATCCTTCGTATTGAAAAAGTTGGGCCAGTTGTAGGAAAGAACTTAAGACACAGGGCAGTACTGGCAATAATTTTTGCTTTAGCAGGCATTCTAGTGTTTGTTGGATTCAGGTTCAAGCACTTTGATTTCGCGGCTGCAGGGGTTATTGCTTTAATACATGATGTTTTTGTGTCTTTAGGTATCGTTGTAATGATGGGTCGGGAGATTGACCTTCTCGTTATCACAGCTTTACTGACCATTGCCGGTTACTCAATAAATGACACCATCATAATTTATGACAGAGTAAGAGAAAATTCAGTTAAGTTAAGAAAGAAACCTTTAGCTGATATTATTAATATAAGCGTCAACCAGACCCTAGGGCGAACTATACTAACAACAATTACTACACTTTTTGTTGTAGTGACTCTATTTTTAAAGGGAGGCGAAGTTTTAAACACCTTTGCTCTTTGTTTAATGATAGGGTTTATCGCTGGTACTTATTCAACAATTTTTATTGCATCCCCGCTGGTTTTGGCTTGGCAGAAAAAATAGGTCAAAATACGAAATAGGGCAAGATAATCTTCTGGATCTTGCCCTATTTCATATTAAAAAATGTATTATGTTCGAATCACTAGAACTTTTTATCGGGCAGGTTATAGATATTGAGACCCTCCTTAACAACCTTGCCGCATTTAACTACAAAAATGTAAAAAGAGCTCTTATTGAAGGAGAGTTTAGCCAAAGAGGAGAGATCCTTGATGTGTATCCTGTAAACTTTGACGGACCTGTACGTATTGATTTTGATGATGAGAAGATATCAAGAATCGCTAGCATCAATTTAAGAAGTCAGAAATCTATCTGGCAGCACAAGATCATAATCATCCTGCCCTTTCATAAAAAGAAAAAAGAAGATGTTTTCACCTCTGATATTCCCCTGAATAATTTTGTTGATATCCAAAAAGGCGATTATGTCGTTCACAACAACCACGGGATCGGCAGATTCCTGGGGATAAAAGAATTTGATATATCCGACAGCAAAAAAGAGCATCTAATAATCGAATATAAAGATGGCGACAAACTTTACGTTCCAAAGCACGATATGCGCCTGGTACAAAAATATGTAAGTTTTAACAAAAAACCCCCGAGGCTATTTAAGCTAGGCAGCAAAGAGTGGCACAAAGTGAGAATAAAGATTCAAAAGCGCCTTCAAATGCTTGCCGCTGAACTACTTCACACGCAGGCTCTCAGAGCAAGTCTAAAAGGGCATCTGTTTTCTGAGGACACTCAATGGCAGAAAGAATTTGAAAACGCCTTTCCATATACGGAAACTGATGACCAGATAAAAGCTACTCTAGAAGTAAAGCAGGATATGGAATCTTTACAGCCAATGGACAGGCTTCTTTGTGGTGATGTCGGTTATGGCAAAACAGAGGTGGCATTACGTGCGGCTTTTAAAGCAGTAATGGATAATAAGCAAGTGGCAGTTTTAGTTCCCACAACTATTTTAGCTGAACAGCATTTTTACAATTTTTCTCACCGGATGAAAGATTTTCCTATAAAAGTTGCTATGCTAAGCCGTTTCAGGACAAAAAGCGAGCAAGTAGGCATAATAAAAGATTTAAAGGACGGGAAAGTCGATATTGTTATAGGAACCCACCGGCTTATTTCAAAAGATATTTTTTTCAAGGATCTCGGATTGATAATTATAGATGAAGAACAGCGCTTTGGAGTAAAAGCAAAAGAGAGGCTTAAACATTTGCGTGTTCTGGCTGATGTTTTAACTTTAACAGCAACACCAATACCAAGAACTCTTCATATGGCCTTAACTGGTGCCAGGGATATGTCTATCATTACAACTCCACCTCAAAATCGTATTCCGATTAAAACCGAAATAGTCGAGTTTGATGAAGATCTTATTAAAAAAGCTATACAGCGCGAGTTAAAAAGAAAGGGCCAAGTGTTTTTTCTTCATAATCGTGTTGAAGATATTGAACAAATTGCTAGAATAGTAAATAGATTATCTGAATCTGCACGAATTGGCATAGCTCATGGCCAAATGTCTCCAAAAGTGCTGGAAGACATCATGATAAAATTCCTGGATGGAGCGATAGATGTTTTAGTTTGCACAACTATCATAGGTTCTGGAATTGATATTCCAAATGCCAACACGCTTATCGTTAATAGAGCGGATAATTTTGGATTGGCTGATCTTCATCAATTGCGCGGAAGAGTAGGAAGATCAGACGTCAAATCATATGCCTATTTTATTGTTCCTCCAAAAAAGATATTGTCGTCGATAGCAAAGGCAAGATTGGAAGCTATTGAAAAATTTTGTGGACTTGGCGCAGGATTCAAGATAGCATTTGAGGACATGCAGCTTCGCGGTGCTGGTAATTTGCTTGGAGGAGAGCAGCACGGCTATATTACAAGCATTGGGTTTGATTTATATTGCAGGCTATTAAAAGAATCTGTTGAAAATCTAAAATTATTAAACGAAGGGACCGCTAATGCAGCAAACATTTAAAGCAGTAAAGTCAATTTTTATATCTTTACTGATAATACTAATATTAATAATAAACTGTTACGCAATTGAAGATGCAATTGTCGCCGTAGTAAACAATGAATTGCTGACACTTAAAGATTTAAAGAACTATATCTTGTCTACTCAAGCAAGCCTGGTGACTGAGGGTATTCCCGAAGAAAAAATTAAAGTTATTATGGCAGAACTTCAAAAAAATGGGCTAAACAAGCTTATTGAGGACAAACTTATCTTAAGCCGTGCGAACGTTATCGGGTTAGAAGTCCAGGACAAATTAGTGAATGAAAGAATGAAAGAAATCAAATCAAAATACGCATCTGAGCAGGAATTCTTGGATGCATTAATTAAAAATGGGACAAACATAACAGAGCTAAAAAGCAAATACAAAGACCAATTCAAGATACAATTTGTTATTGAGCATGAAGTAAAATCAAAAATATATGTTAATCCTCAAGAAGTGACAGATTTCTATGAAAGCAATAAAGAACTTTTTCAAAAAAAGGAACGAGTTGTTTTGGATTCGATATATATTTCATATGGCAAGGACAAATCCGCTGCTCAAGCTAAAGCAAACGAGGCTATTGCAAAAATAATGGCAGGAAAAGATTTCCTGGAAACGGCAAAAGAATATTCAGACAGCCCTTCATTAGGAGAAATAGAAAAAGGCCAGTTAATGCCCTCTATTGAAGATATAATATTCAACATGGAAGAGGGCGGAGTGTCATCACAAGTAGAAGTTGACACTGGCATATATATATTCAGAATATCAAAAATTATAGAACCTAAGATTGCCCCTTTGGTTGAAGTTAAAGATAAAATATATAATTACGTATACCAGAATAAGTTGAGTGAAAAGTTCCGAACATGGCTTGAAGAGTTAAAAAATAATGCCTATATCGAAATTAAAAAATAAAACTATTGGGATCACTTTAGGGGATCCTTCTGGTATCGGCCCCGAGATCATTGCCAAGGCGCTGTCAAATAGAGCAATACGGGATCTTGCAAACTTCAAGATCATTGGCGATCTAAGCATATACAAAAGATATTCCCAAGCAGAATACAAAAACTGTGATTTTATTGATCTCAAAACGATCCAACCAAAACATTTTAAAATCGGGACAATAAACGAACATAGTGGAAAAGCGGCTTTTTCATATTTAGAAAAATCAGTAGAATTATTAAAAAGCGGTGAAATCACCTCAATTGTTACGGCACCAGTATGCAAAGAAGCTATAAGCCTAAGTTATCCCAATTTTTGCGGACATACAGAATTCCTTGCTAGCGCCTTTAATATAAAAAATTTCGGGATGATGTTTTTAGGCCCAAGATTAAGGCTTCTTTTGGCAACAAGACATATCCCTATAAATAAAATACCATCTATATTAACTTCGGATCTCGTTTACGAAACAATCGATCTCGCCGATAAGACTTTAAAAAGCACATTTAGGATCAAAAAACCATCAATCGCTATATTGGGTCTTAATCCCCATGCAGGAGAAGGCGGCATACTGGGCAAGGAGGAAGAAGACATTATTATTCCAGCGATGAATAAAGCTATAAGTCGTAAGATAATTGTAAAAGGGCCCTTTCCTTCAGACACTTTCTTTATCGATAATTCAACCAAATACGACATGATCATTGCCATGTACCATGACCAGGGACTTATTCCAATTAAAACTTTATACTTTACCCAACTAGTTAACTTTACGATTGGTTTGCCTATAATCCGAACATCGCCTGCCCACGGAACGGCTTTTGATATAGCCGGCAAAGGTAAAGCAGACCCTTCCTCTATGATTGAATCAATAAAATTAGCAATACACTTATCCCAATGAATCATAGATACAAACAAAATCAAAATAAACCCTTAATCACAAATTCTTTTATAGCCAAAAAACGTCTTGGCCAAAACTTTCTAATTGACACAGAAATACAAAACAGGATTGTGTCGTCCTGTGACCTTCATGAGAACGATATAGTTCTTGAAATTGGTCCGGGACAAGGCGCATTAACTGAGAAGATAGCTAGACAAGTAAAAAGCGTAATTGCTGTTGAAAAGGATAGGACACTCGCAAAAGAACTGCAGGAGAAATATCACGGGTCTAATATTAAAGTGCTTTGTGCCGATTTCTTGAAATATTCATTTGACGAGCTTGAGGGAGACATAAAAGTCATTGGAAATCTTCCATATAATGTTGCAACCCCAATAATTGAGAGATTATTAGAAAACCGGTCATTATTCACCTTTGTTTATATAACCGTTCAGCTAGAACACGCACAAAGAATGGTAGCAAAGCCAGCTTCAAAAAGTTATGGATCTTTAAGTTGTTTTGTTCAATTCTATTCAAATACTAATATCTTGTTCAAAATAGGCAGTCAAGCCTTTTGGCCTGTTCCTAAAGTGCAATCTTGCTTTATGAAGCTTGAGATATTAAAAGATGCAAGATATAGGGTTGAAAATGAAGCTTTGCTTTTTAGTATAATTAAAAATGCTTTTTCTCAGAGAAGAAAAACAATCGTGAATTCTTTGGCTGGCTTAGTTGGAAAAATTAATATTATTGATTTGCTTGAAAAATTAAATATAAGTCCAAAATTAAGGGCAGAAAATATAACTCTTAAAGAATACGTAGCTATAACTAATAAACTCGCTCAGGAGAGGGTAAACTGAGGATAAATCAGTAAAAAGGGAAGGGATAAAGCGGAAGGTTCAAATCTCTCGGATGTCGTGAATTTATTCTTCGCTATCACTCCAACCTTCAAACCAATGATTAACAACAGTTTTTCTATCCACCTCATAGGAATAATCAAGAATCATCTGCTGAATCTTAGAACTAGTGTTGAAGAACTTGACACCAACTTCTTTTTTGTCACCAACATTCTTAGTCCAAACGATGTTTCCCTGTAAATCTACCTTAGCCGTGTCTGACAGATAAACTGTTAGTTGTACATTCTGGTTAACTTCTCCAAGGTCTTGGTCTAGAGCGATACACGTACCCGCACAACTTAAATCAACAGTTTCACCTTGCATATCGATCTTATTATCTATTCTGCCGGTAACTGGATTCTTTACTTCCCATCGGGGCACATATCTCTTTTCGTCTGGATAAATATAACCATTTTGTTTGCTAACTTGCGTAAACATTTCCCATCTCCCTAAACGTTAACATTAAATACACAAAAAAAGCCACTAAATCTTTTATAAAAAAGATCCCGTGGCTATTAAAAGTATAGCACATAAATTACAGATGGCAAGTTTTTTTGAATAATTTTAAAGCATTGAATTCATTGAAGTTACAAGATATGGTAGCGCTTTTTTTAAATTGCTGTTCTTGACATAAACTATTCAAAATGCTAAAAACAAAGTGTTAATTATAAAAAAAATATCACAAAACATTGAATAAAAGGACCTATTTTATGGAAAGACAAATATATTATCACGACACTGACGCTGGAGGGGTAGTTTATTATGGGAACTATTTAAAATTTTTGGAAGAGGCTCGAACAGAATTTCTCGAGAAAAAAGGGCTTGATATTAAAGTTCTTCGCGAGAGAAAGTTTCTTTATGCTGTAAGAAAGTGTAATTTAACCTATAAAAGCCCCGCAAGATATGGTGATATTATTATTTGTACAGCAGATTTAAAGAAAACAACGGCTGCACAGCTAATTTTTGACCAAAAAATTTTTAATAAGGATACTGGCAAATTGCTTGTTGAAGCAGAAGTGAGCCTGGTTTGCCTAACACAGGATTTTAAGCCAACAACTCTTCCGGATTATCTAAAACTTTAATATTCATATAAATAGTTTTGTCTTGTCATTTTTTTTTATTAATGATAGTATGTGTTTTCTTATAAATAATATTATTAATTATACAGGGATATAATGATCTCAAAAGAAGATGTTCTTAATATTGCAAGTCTTTCAAGGATCCATCTGCAAGACAATGAAATTGACCAGCTAACTAAAAATCTGGAAGATATTCTTGAATATATTGCCAAGCTGGAAAAACTTGATGTTTCAAATGTTGAACCTACCAGCCATGTGCTTCCGATTGAAAACGTTTATCGTGAAGATAAGGTTAATTCCTCATTGGGACAATCCGCTGCCCTTAAAATTTCTACTGAGAATCAAAACGGCTCATTTAAGGTGCCAAAGGTAATCGAATGAAACTCAATTATTTAACAGCTCATGAAATTTTGGACTTAATAAAAGAAAACAAAACCTCTGCACAAAAGGTGTATAAATCAGTCCTTGATCAAATAGATAATTCCGAAAAAGCTATTAAGGCATATGCCAACTTGGCTGAAAGATCTGAAATTTCAATCGATGAGAATAAGCCTTTTCCGATCCCGATCGCGGTTAAAGATAATATGTGTGTTTTAGATCAAGAAACTACCTGCAGCTCTAATATTCTAAAAGGATTTAAGCCGTCGTATGATGCAACAGTCATTGAAAAATTGAAGGATTCAGGCGCCATAATTATCGGGCACGCAAATATGGACGAATTTGCTTTCGGCTCATCAACAGAAACATCATGCTACGGACCAACACATAATCCATGGGATCTTGATTGTGTTCCTGGAGGGTCCAGCGGTGGATCAACTGCAGCAGTAGCCTCCAATCAGGCAATTTGGGCTATTGGCTCGGACACTGGAGGATCTATTCGTCAGCCTGCAGCTTTTTGCGGTGTAGTCGGACTCAAGCCCACTTATGGCAGAGTTTCAAGATATGGTCTAATCGCATTTGCTTCAAGCTTAGATCAGATAGGACCGATCACAAAAGACGTTGAAGATTCTGCTATTTTAATGAATATAATCGCAGGATATGACCCTAAAGACTCTACTTCAGCAAAGCCTGAAGATGCATTATTTTTAAATACACTGTCTTGCAGAGATGACAATTATAGCCATTCTTGCGACCTTCCAGACTTTACTAAAGCACTGGTGAATGATGTCAAAGGCCTACGGCTCGGAATCCCTAAAGAATACTTCATTGATGGGATCGATGCTGAGGTAAAACAAGCGGTATTAGACGCTATTGAAAGATTAAAAGATCGCGGGGCAACATTTAAAGAGATTTCCTTGCCACACACTGAATATGCTGTCGCAACTTATTATATTATCGCAACATCAGAAGCTAGCTCGAATCTCGCCAGATTTGATGGCGTTCAATACGGATTAAGAAAGATCCCGGAAAGACCCAGAAAATCTTCTATTGTTGATATGTACGAAGAAACACGAGCCGCCGGTTTTGGGACTGAAGCAAAAAGAAGGATCATGCTAGGGACTTATTCATTATCATCAGGATATTATGACGATTATTACCTTCGCGGACTAAAAGTTCGAACTTTGATAAAGCAGGACTTTGATAAAGCTTTCAAGGAAGTTGATGCTATCGTCACACCGACAACCCCGACAACAGCTTTTAAAATAGGCGAAAAGACCAGCGATCCAATATCAATGTACTTGTCAGATATTTTCACTATTTCAGCAAATTTAAGCGGCATACCGGCAATTTCTATTCCTTGCGGCTTCTCAAGAAACAATCTTCCAATCGGCATGCAAATAATGGCAAAGCCCTTTGATGAAGAAATGTTGTTTAGAATTGGCTACACTTACCAGCAAATCACAGACTGGCACAAAAAAAGAGTTAATTTATAAATTATGGACAAAACAGCGACAAAAGAATACGAAACAGTTATAGGGCTTGAAGTACACCTACAATTAAGCACTGAATCAAAGATTTTCTGTAGCTGCGCGAACAAATTCGGGGAAGATCCGAACAGTTTGACATGCCCCGTTTGCCTGGGATTGCCTGGATCACTTCCAGTTCTAAATAAAAAAGCCCTGGAATACGGAATCAAAGCAGGGCTTGCGCTAAACTGCAGCATCAATCCTTTGATAAAGTTCGATAGAAAAAACTATTACTATCCTGACCTGCCAAAAGCGTATCAGATATCACAATATGATATGCCTGTTGCCAGCAACGGGTTCTTAATGATAACTGATGAGGACGGAAAGCCAAAAACAATAAGGATATTAAGAGCTCACCTGGAAGAGGATGCCGGTAAATTAATACATGAATCAACCTGCAGTTTAGTAGATTACAACAGGACCGGAACTCCACTGTTAGAGATCGTGACTGAACCCGACTTAAGTTCACCTCAGGAAGCGTATGATTATCTCCAAAATTTAAAGCTCACTTTACAATATCTTAATGTATCAGATTGCGACATGGAAAAAGGCAGCCTTCGCTGCGATGCAAACATCTCGATCAGAGAAAAAGGCGTGATAAAATTAGGGACTAAAACAGAACTTAAGAACATGAACTCTTTCAAAGCAGTGAAAACAGCCTTGGAATATGAAGTCAGCCGACATAAAAAAGTCATTTTAGCTGGAGATAGAATAACTCAAGAATCGCGCCTCTGGGATGAATCCAAACAAATGAGTTTTTCAATGAGGTCAAAAGAGGAAGCACATGATTACCGTTATTTTCCTGAGCCTGATCTAGTTCCTTTTGTCGTCAGCGATGAAAGAATTTCTGAGATAAAAGCCTCTATACCCGAACTTCCTTTTACAAAACTTGAAAGACTCATTAAAGAGTATAAAATAACAGAGTACGACGCAAGGATCATTATACAAGACAATGCTATTTCAGATTTCTTTGAAGAATGCACTCTGCACTATAAAGACTTTAAAAAGATCTGTAACTGGATAAACGGCTCATTACTTCAAGAATTAAATTCTCGCAAGACTAAATTAGCTCAGATTGATCTTGGCGCACTGGAGTTCACAAAGTTAATTCAAAAAATTGATGATGAAACATTAAGCAATTTGGCAGCAAAGGATGTATTGACACACATGATCGATAGCGGAAAAAGTGTAGATGAGATTGTTAAAGAAAAGGGGTTGTCACAAGTATCCAACGACAGCGAGCTTGAGAAAATAGTTGAAGAGGTCATTGCCGATAATGAAAAAGTAGCAAACGAAATAAAAGAAGGAAAAGAAAGTGCCGTTGGGTTTTTAGTAGGCCAAGCCATGAAAAGAACACAAGGCAAGGCAAATCCAAAAAAAGTTGGCGAAATCATTAAAAACAAATTATCAAAAAGCCAGTAAGAACAAACTCTTATAGGAGGTATCAATGGTAAAAAAATTATTTGCAATTTTATTAACCTTTTTTATGATCTTTTCAATTTCAACTCTTGCCCTTTCGCAAATAAGCCGGAAAACAAAAGATGATCTTTATTCACAAATTGAGCTATACAGCTATACGCTAACAACTATACAAGCAGATTACGTTGATGAAATCCCTCCCAAGGATCTTATCTATGGATCATTAAAAGGAATGCTGTCCTCTCTTGACCCACACAGTCAATTCTTAAATCCAGAAGAGTATCAGGAATTAAGAACAGAAACTCAAGGTAAGTTTGGAGGACTAGGTATCGAAATATCAATTAGAGACGGCCTTCTTACAGTAATAACCCCAATAGAAGATACGCCTGCATGGAATGCCGGGGTAAAGGCTGGGGACAAAATCGTTAAAATAGATGATGAAATCACAAGGAACATCACTCTAAGTGAAGCAGTAAAGAAACTAAGAGGCGATGTTGGCTCTAAAGTCACGATTACTGTCCTCAGAGAAAGCACATCAAAGATCCTTGAAATCGAAATTACCCGCGGGATCATACAATACCAGGACGTAAAAAACACTCAGATACTTGAAGATAATATTGGATATATAAGATTATCCGAATTCAGAGAAGATTCTGCAAAGGCATTTCGAAGCGCCCTTGAAGAACTGGCCAAAGTAGGAGCTGACAGCCTTATCTTAGACCTCAGAAATAATCCCGGAGGGCTTTTAAATGTTGCAATAAATATTACCGAAGAATTTCTTCCAGAAGGAAAAATTGTTGTATCCACAAAAGGAAGACGGGCGGCTCAAAACACTGTCACAAAATCAACAAACACTAGCCATCTTATTGATTGGCCAATGGTTATCCTTATTAATGAAGGTAGTGCTTCCGGCAGTGAAATTCTTGCTGGCGCCCTAAAAGACCATAAGCGGGCTATTATTATGGGAACAACATCATTTGGCAAAGGTTCTGTACAATCAGTAATACCTTTACCTGACGGCTCAGGTCTAAGGCTTACAACCAGCAAATACTTTACACCCTCAGGCGGTTCAATCCACGAAATAGGAATTACTCCTGATATTGAAGTAAAATATATTGTAGAAGAAGAAACTGAAAAAGATGAAAAAGACTTGGGAATCAATAAAGTCTTTGATGACATAGAATCACATGATATTGAAAACTCCGAAGATCCTGAAAAAGAAAAACAGAACAAAAAAGACGCAGAAACCAAACAAAGGCTGCTTGAAGACAATCAGGTTCAGGCTGCTATAAGCGTTCTAAAAGGGATCAGAGTTTATAAGAAGCTCGGTATTTCTGATGAAAGCGCTCTTGCAACAAAAGAGGCTATAGAAGTAAAAGAAACTGCTGTTACAGAGTAAACAGCAGTCAAACTGACAAGCAAAGCGAGGAAGGATTCTCCCTCGTGTAACGCATTCTAAAACATCCCGTGGGATGAATTATATATTACTTTATGAATATCTTAGGAATCGAAACATCTTGCGACGAAACAGCCGCTTCAGTTGTAAAAAACGGGAAAGTAATACTTTCTAACGTGGTTGTCTCAAGTTTAAAAGAACACAAAAAGTACGGTGGAATAATACCAGAGATCGCTTCACGCCGACAGTTGGAATGCATTTACCCTATTGTCGAAAAAGCACTTTCTGACGCAAGCATGGATCTTAAAAAAATTGACGCCGTTGCTGTCACAAAATCGCCTGGATTAATAGGGTCATTACTGGTTGGTATTTCTTTTGCAAAAGCTTTGAGCTTTGCTATAAAAAAGCCCCTTATTGAAATAGATCATATCAAAGCTCATCTTTACTCGAGCTTTTTATCTAACAAAGCTAATTCAATTTTGCCAAAACTCCCAGCAATAGGTCTTGTTGTTTCCGGAGGGCACACCTCTTTATACCAAATTACATCTTTTAATAGATTTAAATTACTTGGAGAAACACTTGATGATGCAGCCGGAGAAGCATATGATAAAGTAGCAAGGATATTGGAGCTTGGCTATCCTGGGGGCCCGGCAATTGACAAAATTGCAGACAGTAATTCAAGCAGCTCTATAAAGTTTAATCCTGCAGAACTGCCAGGGACATTGAATTTCAGTTTCAGCGGTGTTAAAACAGCAGTTCTTTACCATACACGTAAATTTAAAAGATTATCAAAAACGCAAATAAAGGAAACCGTAACCGCTTTTCAGGATAGTGTTGTTTCTATACTTGTTAAAAAGTCTATTGCAGCTTGTCAGAGAACAAAGATCAAGACCCTGGTAATAGGCGGTGGAGTTGCCGCAAATTCGCAGCTAAGAAAAGTAATGATCGATGAAGCAAACAAAGACAAGATTAAGGTTTTTTTCCCTGAAATGTCATTATGCGCAGACAATGCTGCAATGATTGCGGGATTAGGTTACCACATATATAGGGAGTAAAAATGGACCCAAAATTATTAGAGTTGATGCTTAAAATATCTTTAACTATAGTCTTAAGCGGTATTATAGGTGCTGAAAGAGAACTAAGACATAAGGGAGCAGGTTTAAGAACTCACGTACTTGTTTGCCTTGGCTCCACTCTAATTGCTATAACTTCGCTATACATTTTTGATGAATACAACGGCCTTACCCCGATCGATCCAACTCGTATGATAACTGGGATCATCCAGGGAGTTGGGTTCCTCTGCGCTGGAACCATTATAAGAGGGACCACTCAAATATCCGGATTGACCACTGCTGCAACTTTATGGGTCGTATCAGGCATAGGCATTGCTGTAGGGTCAGGATATTATGTCGCGGCAATATTCACATCCCTAACTGTTTTCTTTGTCTTAACAAGCACTCGCATTATCGAGAAAAAAATTCATAAATTATTTAAAGATGATTCTGGAGGATAAGATATGGCATTAAGAGGACGTAAATCAAACCAAAAGAACGAAGATGAAAAATCAATTCAAATCAGTGCAGAAATGCATGGCTCTCTGACTTTCAAAGATCCTGTGAACTTAATGATAAACGGTTCTTTCAGTGGAACCCTAGAGACATGCGGCACGCTTACTATTGGGAACATTGCAAATGTAAACGCGAATATTCTCGGAGACAACATCATAATTGCTGGAAAAGTTACTGGTGACATCAATGCAACAAAAATGCTAGTATTAATGCCTACTGCTGTGCTCTGTGGAAACATTACAACACCGAAATTAAATATCGTTGAAGGCGCTATTTTTCAAGGTAACTGCAAAATGGAAACGACCTTGCTAAGCATAAACGATGTAGCAAAATACCTTGAAATAAACCTAAAAGAAATTGAAAACCTTGCCAATTCTGGGAAAATACCCTCAACCAGAAGCGGTAACACCTGGTTGTTTGATCGAAACAAGATCGATGACTGGGCAGCATCAGGAAAAGTATCTTAACAATTTATAAATTGGATCAATATAATGTCATCGTCACAATTTGTTTCAGTTAGAGAAACCGCGCAAATTCTTGAGATCTCTGAAAAAAAGGTAATGGACCTTATTGAAGAGAGAAAACTTCAAGCTTACAAGATAGCCAATAGATTTCTTCGTCTTAAGAAAAGTGAAGTCGTAGACCTTCGTAATGCAGGAGAGATCGCAAAAG
>MHHG01000051.1 GCA_001805965.1 Omnitrophica WOR_2 bacterium RIFOXYA2_FULL_38_17
CCCTGCCTTAGCAGCTTTATGAACAGCCTTGATCATTTCTTCAGCACTTGAAGATTTACCGCATCGGTCCAATATTTCCTGACAGCCGCTTTCTAGGCCCATGTATATAAGCCTTAATTTATGATCATAAAGCTCAGCTAATTCCTGATCAGATTTTCGTATAATATTGCTTCCGTTTGCATAGCTTGAAATACGCGAAAGCATCGGAAAGGATTGTTCCAATTTCTCCAGAACTGGAACCAGCCTATTGTTGCTTATAACAAGGGCATCTCCATCCATAAGAAATACACGCCGCGTATCTTTATACCAGCGCGAATGATCATTAATATCATCGACAATTTCCTTCTGATCTTTTATTCGGAAGGTTTTATTCTTATAAGCGCCACAAAAACTACAGCTATCAGCCGAACATCCAATAGTAACCTGCAAAAGAAAGCTCTCAGCTTCCGAGGGAGGTCTTATAACAGGTTCTATGATAGCCATTAGAATTTCTCCGAAAACAAAGGAGGGGACAGTCCCCATTTGGGGACACCTCTTATAAGTTGCTCTGTCCCTAAATGGGGACTGTCCCCTTTATTAATGGACCGAGGGGGAGTCGAACCCCCGACCTCCTGATTGCGAACCAGGCGTTCTCCCAACTGAACTATCGGCCCATAAATATTAAATACTATTTAAAATCTCTCCGGGAAAGAAGCATTATCCTTCTTTCTTTTCTTTAACAGGAACAACATTTCCACCAACACCAATAACTAGAGTATTGCCTGTTGATTGCAATGCCCGCAACTGCATCAACACAGGATTATCCTCAAGGACCTTAGAAGCATTAGCGAGGTTCCTTAAAGCTGCACTCTCTCCCCTTGCACGCTCCAAGGCTGCCAGCCCTTCCTTCTGGGCTTCAACTACTTTTGCAAATATCTTTTTAAGCTCGCCGGGGAACATAATGTCTTTTATCCCGATCAGCTTAATTTTAATACCAAGATCCCCCACTTTGCTTACGGTCAGCTCCATGAGCTTTTGATTCAAGGCAACTCTTTGCTCCAGAATTTCATCGATTTTCATCGAGCCGATAATGTCTCGTATTGCAAGCTGAACAATTGCATAGAAAGCATCAGAATAATTTTCGATCTTGTTCACAGCCAGATTGGGATCAGTTATCTCATAACATGCTGTAACGCTCACTTTCAATGTAACATTATCAGAACTTAAAACTTCTTGCCCTGGTACTGAAATAAATTTTGGACGAATATCAATTTTATTGATCGTTGTGCTTCTTGAAAAAACCCAATACTTGCCTGCTTTCAATACACAAACAAACTTCCCTTTGCGATATTTAAGCCCTCTTTGAAATTCATAAATTATTATCGTATATTTAGATAGAACATACAAAATCCCGATCCACGCGACTATGCTCCCTATAAATAATTTTAATATGGGCACGGCATTATCTCCTTTCAAAATGGTCCTGCCTTAAGAAAACAGCATGATCGCAGCGGAGGTTTTTCACCTGCAAAGCTGCTTTCCTGAGCAGCAGTCTTCTTAAGACAGGACATTGGGGATTCGAACCCCGGGTTTTACCATAGTGTGATGGCGATTCGTAAAATGATATGGCAGATACCATTTCATTACGCTGCCGGCTCACAGATCATTAAAGAAGGTGCTACATTTTATAAGTTGCTCTGTCCCTTTTTGGGGACTGTCCCCTTCACTAATCTCTTTTTCTCAAAAAAGGAGACATGCCCCTTTCTCTTTAATCCTGATTATCAAGCATCTCAGGATGGTGTTTTACAACTTTAGCCTGGACCATATAGATAACATCTTCAGCTATATTTGTCGCATGGTCGCAAATCCTCTCAAGTTGACGGGCAATCAAAAGCAGCGGAACTCCCCGTGTAACAGTCTCGGCATCTTTGCTCATGTAATCATTTACAAGCTCTTTCTGTATCAGGTTCCTCAGCTTATCGGCTTCTGAATCAGAAAAGATCACTTTCCTTGCTAACTTTTCATCAGAATTAAGAAAAGCATCAATAACATCTTTCACCATTTTCCTTGCGATCTCAGTTAATTTTGGAATATCGATCAAAGGCTTCAATATCGGCTTATCCACAATTTCAAGTACTCTCTGCGATATATTAACGGCCAGATCAGCAATTCTTTCCAGCTCAGCATTGATCTTCATGCCGGTTGTTATAAAGCGAAGGTCGCGCGCCATTGGCTGATAGCGTGCTATCAAATCGATACACTTCTCATCTACTGCCAGCTCCAGCGTGTCGACAACAGCATCATTATCAATGATCTTTTTCGCTGATTCTGCGTCCCTGTTCTTTAAAGCCTCAATAGATTTATAGATAGCCTCTTCAGCTAAAGCGCTCATCTTCAGGATATCTTTATTCAAATCTTTTAGCTCTTGATCAAAATGTCTTTGCATTTTAAACCTCCGATGTTTTATCCATACCTTCCGGTAATGTAATCTTCCGTACGCTTATCTTTTGGCGCAGTGAAAATGTTATGTGTTTGTCCAAATTCTATCAGTTCCCCTAAAAGCATAAAGCCTGTATCATCTGAAACGCGTGCCGCCTGCTGCATGTTATGAGTTACAATGATTATAGTATATTTATTTTTTAGTTCACGCATTAATTCCTCAACTCTTGAAGTTGATTGCGGATCTAAGGTGGAACAGGGCTCATCCATCAATAACACATCGGGCTTAACCGCGATCAGCCTGGCTATACAAAGCCTTTGTTTCTGTTCCAGCGACAATCGGAGAGCCGGCTCCTTAAGCCTGTCTTTTAGTTCATCCCACAAAAGAACATCCTTTAAGCTTCTCTCGACAATTTCATCCAAGCTCTCTTTGGACACATGATCAACGTGGATCTTCTCTCCAAAAACAATATTTTCATAGATCGACAAAGGAAACGGATTTGGCCGCTGGAACACCATGCCGACCTTTTTACGCAAGACAACCAAGTCCGTCTTTGAATCTAAAATATTTTCATTATCAATTACAACTTCTCCTTCTGTACGTATACCTTCTATCAGATCATTCATGCGGTTGAAAACACGGAGCAACGTTGATTTGCCGCATCCTGACGGCCCGATTATAGCCGTAATTCTATTTGCAGTAAAAGCAGAATTAACGCTTTTCAGAGCCTGAAATTTTCCATACCAAAGTTTTAAATTTTTAGTTTCTATTTTTTTCATTATCCAAACTTCCCGCTGATATAACCATCCGTACGTTTGTCTTTTGGTGCTGTAAATATATTTTCTGTTTTGTTTAGTTCGATCAGCTCTCCATTTAAAAAGAAAGCGGTCCGGTCTCCGACACGTGCCGCCTGCTTAACATTATTGGTCACTAAAACTATTGTATAGTTCTGTTTCAAGATAACCATAGCTTCCTCTACTTTTGCCGTAGAAATAGGATCAAGCCCAGAGCAAGGCTCATCAAACAATATAACCTCCGGCTCCACAGCAAGCGTTCTGGCTATGCAGAGACGCTGTTGCTGCCCACCCGACAATTTAAAGGCTGACTCGTTCAATCTATCTTTAACTTCGTCCCACAAATAAGCCTCTTGGAGAGATTTTTCTACAATATCCTTTAAAGATTGTTTTTTTACTTTGCCATGCATCCTAACACCATATGCCACATTATCAAAAATTGACAAAGGAAGCGCTAATGGCAATGCAAACACCATTCCCACCCTCTTTCGAAGTAATTCTACTTCAATATTTTTTATATCTTCTTCTTCAAATTTTACATTACCTTCCATCTTGCAATTATGGTTAAGGTCATTTAAGCGGTTCAACATTCTCAAGAAAGTTGTCTTGCCGCTGTTCGAAGGCCCTATTATGCTTAAGATTTCATTAACATAGATATCCATGCTCACATCTTTTAATGCATGCGCAGAACCAAACCAAATGTTAAGGTCTTTTATAGTAAATATTTTTACCATTTTTTTCTTCTTCTAAATTGATAGCGGATAATGATAGCTACTAAATTCATAAATAAAACCAATGCCAATAGGACAAGCGCTGTTCCATACCTGATCTTCTCGTCAACATTAGGGACCTGAGTTGATATAACATATAGATGATACGGCAATGCCATTGCCTGATCAAATATAGATTTCGGTAAACGCGGCAAATAAAAAGCAGCTACAGTAAAAAGTATAGGTGCAGTTTCACCTGCCGCTCTTCCTAAGCCTAAAATAGTTCCTGTCAATATGCCTGGTATTGCATTAGGAAGGACAATGTGCCTTATGGTCTGCCACTTGCTTACGCCTAAAGATAAACTGACTTCACGAAAAGAATCCGGAACGCTCTCCAATGCCTCACGGGATGTTGTGATAATAACAGGAAGTATCATAATTCCTAAGGTAAGCGAGCCTGCAAGTATTGAGGCCCCGAATTTAAAGAACACGACAAAAAGAGCCAGGCCAAACAGTCCATACACTACCGACGGTACACCTGACAAATTAATAATAGCCAGTCTTATAATACGGTTAAGGACATTCTCTTTCGAGTATTCACTTAAATAGATGGCTGCAAGAAGCCCTATTGGTAAAGCAAAAATGATCGCGCCTGCAACTAAGTACAGCGTTCCAATGATCGCCGGGAATATACCGCCTGAACGCATACCCTGCCTTGGAATATCTGAAAGAAACTGCCAGTTAATTGCTGGGAATCCTTTGAAAATAATAACAATAACTATTAACCCGACTGGAACAACAATTAAAAGGGTAGCTAGGAATAAAAGTGAAAAAGCAATTTTTTGTGTTCTATAAGGATTTCTCATTATTGCTTTCTGTGTAAGAACAGATCAGCGGTTACATTTATTGCAAAACTAATAATAAACAAGACTATACCTATAGCAAATAAAGCAAAATAATGCTCGCTTCCAACGACCGCCTCACCCATCTCAGCAGCGATCGTAGCGGTCAAGGTTCTAATTGGCTCTAAAATAGTATTTGGCATGACAGCAGCATTACCTGTGATCATCATTACTGCCATAGTCTCGCCAATAACTCTGCCGATACCAAGCATGATTGCCGCAAGTAAACCGCTTGATGCCGCCGGAAGCATTACCCGCCATATCGTTTGCCAGTGTGTCGCCCCTAATGCAAGCGCGCCTTCCTTATATGTCTTTGGGACCGAATATAAGGCGTCCTCCGCAATTGAAACTATCGTAGGCATAGCCATAAACGCCAACATTATTGAACCGGATAAAGCAGTTAATCCTGTCGGCAAGTGAAAGCAATTCTTCACAAAAGGAACAAGCGTTATCATCCCGATAAAACCTAAAACAACGCTTGGAATAGCTGCTAGCAATTCAATCCCTGCCTTGAGGACCTCTTTGATACGTGCTGGAGCTATTTCTGCAATATAAATGGCACATCCAATGCCTATAGGAATGGAAATGACCGCTGCGCCAAGAGTTACTAATAGAGAGCCAAGAATTAAGGGCAGTATCCCTAATTGTGCCGGATCAGAGATCGGATACCAACTTTTACCGAATAGAAAATCAAGTGGAGTTACAATATTGAAGACTGAAAGGCCTTCCTTAAGCAGGAAAAGAAAGATCAAACCCACAAAAAATATTGAGGCAAGGCCGCAAATTAATATGAGTTTCTCAATTATAAATTCTTTAACTTTACGCATTGTTTGGAACTATCAACATTATTATGTTAAAACTTGGACTTTATTTGAAAACCGGCACAAAATCAGTAGCCAAAACAATATCCTGTCCTTCTTTAGATAAAGCAAAATCTATGATTTTCTTTACCATTCCCTGCGGCTGGCCATTTGTATATAGAAATAATGGCCTTGATACTGGGTATGTACCATTAACAACATTATCTATTGTCGGTTCAACATATTCTGATTTTTCATTTATAGCTATTGCGATCGGTTTTTGTTTCGCTGAAATATAACCCATGCCATAATAACCTATTGCCATAGAATTACCTGCCACCTCATCAGCTATTGCCTGGGAAGATGAAAGAAGCAGAGCTCTCGGGGCAAATTCTTCCTTGCTGTTAGTATCATTCTTTCTTAATATATGCTCTTTGAAATAAACATGCGTTCCAGAATTAACTTCACGTGAAAGAATAACTATCTTCTCGTTCTTTCCTCCAAGCTCACTCCAGTTGACGATCTTTCCTGTAAATATTCCTGCTATCTGGTCGATTGTTAGCTTACCAACCGGATTATCTGGATTTACAACAACTGCAAGCCCGTCCATCCCGACTTTTATTTCATTAGGATTTATACCCTTCTTATTTGCAAGAGCTATCTCTTTTTCCTTAATGTTCCTTGAAGCCATAGCAATATCACAAGTGCCGCTTATCAGGCTGGATAGACCTGTACCTGTGCCCCCGCCAGTGACTGCGACAAAATCATTGGGATTTTTTATCATGAATTCTTCAGCCCACGATTGAACCAAATTAACCATAGTATCCGAGCCTTTGACCTGGACCATATTCTCTGCAAAGCTGAGCCTTAAGGAAAAGGTCAAAACTGCAATAACCAAAAACGCTACATTTTTAAAATGTTTTTTCATAGGTATTATCTCCTTTTTGTTTCACTATTTCATTGTGACAATTATGTAACAATGAAGTTAATTGTAATATTCAATTGTGACAAATATGTGACAAAAATGCAATAATTATGAAAATTTTATTAAGTAATTAGGGAGATATGTTACGTTTTATCAAGCATCTCAGGATGATGCTTTACAACCTTAGCTTGGACCATATAAATAACATCTTCAGCTATGTTGGTAGCGTGGTCACAAATTCTTTCAAGTTGGCGGGCAATCAGAAGCAGTGGGACCCCTCTGGTAACTGTCGAGACATCTTTACTCATGTAATCGTTTATTAGCTCTTTCTGTATCAAATTTCTTAACCTATCTGCTTCTGAATCCGAAAGAATAACTTCCTTTGCTAATTTTTCATCAGAATTAACAAAAGCATCAATAACGTCTTTTACCATTTTTCTTGCAATATCATTTAATTTTGGAATATCTATTAAAGGCTTCAATATCGGTTTATCAACAATTTCAAGAACACGTTGTGCTATATTAACAGCAAGGTCAGCTATTCTTTCCAACTCTGCATTAATTTTCATACCAGTTGTTATGAACCTTAAATCCCGGGCCAAAGGCTGTCTTAATGCCAGAAGGTCAATAGCATTCTCTTCTATTGTTAATTCCATCTCATCAATTTCTTGGTCGTTCTTAATCACATACTCTGCCAATTCTTTATCTCTGTTCTTTAGTGCTTCTATGGATCTAAATATTGCTACTTCAACAAGCGCCGCCATTTTTAAAATATCTATATTTAATTTTTTCAAGTCATCATCAAAATACCTCTTCATTAAGACTCCTTTGCCTTTTATCCAAATCTTCCTGTTATATAATCTTCTGTTATCTTTTTTGATGGTTTAGTGAAAACTTTACTTGTGATGTCATATTCCAACAATTCACCCATCATAAAAAACGCGGTATAATCAGAGATCCGAGCTGCTTGCTGCATATTATGGGTAACAATTATGATCGAATATTTTGATTTTAACTCATGTATAAGTTCTTCGATCTTCAGCGTTGCTGTCGGGTCCAATGCAGATGCTGGCTCATCCATCAATAAAACCTCAGGTTCAACAGCTAATGCTCGTGCAATACAAAGCCTTTGCTGTTGTCCTCCCGACAGATCAAAAGCGCTTTTTGATAATCTATCTTTTACTTCATTCCATAAAGCTGCATCTTGCAAACTCTTCTCAACTTTTTGAGCTATATATGATCTATCCTTAATCCCGTTTATTTTAAGTCCATAAGCTACATTATCAAATATTGACTTGGGAAAAGGATTGGATTTCTGAAAAACCATACCTATCCTTCTTCTGATCCCAACAACATCAATATCTTTATCATAAATATTTTCTCCGTCTATCAGGATATCCCCTTCATGCCTTGCCCCGAATATTACATCGTTCATGCGGTTTATGCTTCGTAGAAATGTTGACTTCCCGCATCCTGAGGGGCCTATTATCCCTACTACAGTGTTCTTAAATATGTTCATTGAAATATTTTTTAGCGCCATTGTTTCATTGTAAAAAAAATTAAATTTATCTGCTCTAATCTTAATATCCATTATCTATTCCATCCTACGCTTCCTTAAGTGGTACCTCAATATTATTGCAAAGAAATTTATTAAAAAAACTAATGCAATCAAAACAAGAGCTGTTCCATAAGCCAGAGGCCTAACCTTAGATATTGAATGATGCTGGGTAGACATTATATAAAGATGATATGGTAATGCCATGAATTGGGAAAACAATGATTTTGGCAAGAAAGGCAAATAAAATGCTGCACCGGTAAACAATATCGGAGCTGTTTCACCAGCAGCACGAGCCAACCCCAAAATAGTTCCCGTCAGCATACCGGGAATTGCATAAGGCAAAACATTCGTCCTAATAGACTGCCATTTTGATGCTCCCAAAGCCAATGAGCCATACCTATAAGAATTGGGCACACTTTTTAATGCTTCCTCACTTGCTGTAATTGTCCACGGCAAAGTCATCAATCCTAATGTTAAACCAGATGATAAGATACAGGTCCCCAGATGCATGAACTGTACAAAAAGAACAACACCAAACAAGCCATATACTATTGAAGGAACACCTGACAGGTTTCGAATAGACATTCTGATAAGCCTTGTGATTTTGCTGTTATTTGCATATTCATTTATATAAATAGCACAACCCATACCTAAAGGTACTGCAAGGATCGCCGTAATAACCGTAACCATAATAGTACCAATTATAGCTGGAAGAACCCCTCCCTCAGTCATTCCATTGCGAGGCATAGTAGAAATAAATTCCCAATTTATGGCCTTTATTCCTTTTGAAATAATATCGAAAGATATCACAGCAAGTGTCAACAAGACAATAAAAAAGCACATTCTTAACAAGTTAAAACCCATAAATTGTCCAAATTCTTTTTTATTCATCTATGCACTTGCTCATATTTATGTAAAACAATCTCTGATACCAGATTAATTAAAAACGTAATAAAAAATAATACCAGACCAATAGCAAACAATGCATAATAATGTTTTGTGTTATACGCAACCTCACCAAGCTCAATAGCAATGGTCGAAGTTAATGTACTTACAGGCCCCAGAAAACTTTTAGGCATCGCTGGAGCACAACCTGTTGCCATTAATACAGTCATTGTTTCTCCGATCGCTCTTCCCATACCAAGCATACAAGCAGCAATTATACCGGAAAGCGCAGCCGGTACTTTTACCTGAATAACTGTCTGCCATTTAGTAGCACCTAAAGCTAAAGAAGCCTGCTCATAAGCTTTCGGAACGCTAATCAAAGCATCTTCTGAAATACTTATAATAGTAGGCAAAGCCATTACCGCAAGTAAAATAGATCCATTCACTGCATTTAAGCCATTTGGCACATTAAATATCTTTGCAATAAAAGGCCCTACTAAAACTATTCCTAAAAATCCTATTACAACCGAAGGTATCGCCGCCAGCATTTCTACAATTGGCTTCACAAATTCTCTTGTTCTTCCATTAGCGACATCTGATAAATAAGCTGCTGTTCCAATTCCAATAGGAACAGCTATACAAAGAGACCCCAATGTAACCATGAAAGTACTTACAAGCATCGGGACTATACCAAACTTTTCTTCAACATAAGATGTAGGGTTCCATTCTAGTCCAAAAAGGAATTCCAGAATCTTGATCTCCTTGAAAGCAGGAATAGCTGAAAAAACCAGCAAAATAAATATACCTACTAGCACTCCAATAACGATCATACCGTTAAGAAAAAATAAAAAATGAGATACTTTATCTGTTATACGGCTATTTATAAAATTTATTTTTTTAGGTAATACTAAATTATTAATGGCATAATTTATCATTTTATTTTTTAAAATTATCCTCACTACTTTATAAGCAGTGAGGATAATTCTTTCAAAATCATTCTTTAATTCCCTAAACTCTGTTTGTTAAAATCTTTGTATTCCTGTGGAATTGGAAAAAACCCCATTTCCTCAACAATTTGCTGCCCTTTTATCCCTAATTCAAAATCTATAAAATCTCTCACATTTTTTTTGGGAGCTCCATTAACATATTGATTTAAAGGGCGCGATATAGGATATTCACCGGTTATGACATTCTCAAACACAAGTGGGCTTACATATTTGCCGCCTGCCTTTGTTGCTATTCTTATAACTGTTATTCCTGTTGCCTCTTTAGCATAGCCAACACCCACATAACCGATACCAGAAGAATCCTGCTCGATCGCTTCAACAATTTGTGAATTTCCATTCATACGGTTCATTGTTGATGCATGATCTCCCTTTAGAATCTCAGAAACCATAAAATCAAATGTTCCGGAATTTGATTGACGCCCATATAAAGTTATCGGCTTGTTCAAGCCACCAATTTCATTCCAGTTCTTTACTTCTCCTCTAAAGATCTTGCCAACCTGATCTACTGTTAGTTCTTTTACTGGATTGTTTTTATTAGAAATGATACTTAATCCATCAATTGCAATAACTACCCTCTTGGGTTCAACACCTAGAGCCTGTGCTTGTTTGATCTCTTTATCTTTCATAAGACGCGATGCATCAGCAATATCACATTTACTATTAATAAGGCCCGCTACGCCTGTTCCTGAACCGCCACCGGAAACAGAAATGTACTTGCCGGGATTTTCCTGCATATAAACTTCCGCAAGTTTCTGCACTAAGTTGATCAGAGTATCAGAACCTTTGATCTGAATCATATCTTGCGCATTACTTATGCTTGTCATAGAGATAAAAAGCATTATCAATAAAGTTGATTTAATTTTTTTCATTTTCATTCCTTCCTTTTGTGATTTTTTTACCTTTTTTAATAGAATAACTTGATCATGTAACATTTTTTCAATCTTTTATTAAAAACATATAAAAAATTATTAGAATTTGAAATTAATGTCAGCCTGGAAAATACTTTCCGGTGCTTTTGATGCAAGCAAGCTTCTGGAATTATAATAATCGAAACCCAGAACAACATTATCAAATAATCCATATTCAAGGATAGCTTCATGGCTTTTAACACCTGTCTTTCCATCATAACGGTCAGAATCTGGAAAAGCATCTATCCAAGCGTCCTTCTGAAGTTCAGCATACATATATTTTCCTTGCCACTGACCTTTTTTTGATATTTTCTTGTTCCCAAAATTAAAACCGACCAACCATCCTTTATTATTATGTTCTGGGTCCCATGCATTAATGAATTCACCAAACAGTGCTACTCTTTCAAGCGGCAATCCTAGAGGTTCAGCTAAACCAATTTCAAAAGCCGGACTTATAGAATCGTATTTGTAGAGCAATTTACCATCACTGTCCAATGTATTTGTTGAAGAAGTATAATCTAATGTATGTTTGCGCAAATCTATACTATAAAAAGAAGCTGCAAGTTTTGCATCGAATGGCCCGTTTGCCCAGTTCAATCCCGGCTGAACATAGAACATATACGGGTCTGATTCATCACTGCTCGATTCATCAAGGACTAAAGAACCTATATTTATCCAGACATCTGCATCCATCAATGATGTATGAAGATGAGCTGCTCCCCCCTGAGGATTAATATCTCCATCCCACAAGAGATCAGATGGCCGCCAAAGATAGTTTTTATTTTGGAATATACCGCTTATAAGGCTTATTTCTTTGAAAGGTTTATACTCAGCGTAAGCATAGTCAAGTCTGATATCAGGCGTCTCAAAGGTATTTTGGAAAGTCTGGTTCGTTGAACGTGGATCTCCTCCTCCTGATGCCAATCCTGCACCTAAAGTTATTTTTTCAACAGGATCAGCTGTTATCCCTAAACGGTATCGAACCCTTCCTCTATTACGGGTCTGACTTGCTTTTTTCTGCTGATATTGGTATCGTAAACGAAAATCACCGTTTATTTTGACCTTCTGTGCCCATGTGGGTGATAAAGCAGATTTTGCTTGAGCAATTTCCGCAGCAACCTGCTGTTTTGTTTCATCCTTTATGATAGTAGCTTCAACAGGAGAAAGAACGCCTTTCTCTACAAGTTTATCAAGAAGGATATCAATTTCACTTGCAAAAGCTATAGAGTTCAAACTAAAACTCAATACCGCGATCATAATTATAGTGCTAAATACTTTTTTCATTATTAATTCACTCCTTTTAATTTTGTATAAATCTTCTAATGTTACATAGATTTTGTTCTATGTTTATTAATGATTCGCTTATATAATCACTGTCATATTTTTCAGCATTCTCAACATGTCGCAAAATAGATGATAATTTAATCATCTGATTTCTTAAACAAGTTGATAAATAGTCTTTGCTTAGACTACAGCTTTTTAATAATTTATCCACTTTTCTCCCCCTTTCTTATATTAGATTTCGTTATAATTTCTGATAATATCTCGTCGGATAATTTATTGCAGTAAAAATAATAGTAAATCCCGGCAACACTGCATAGGACTAACAAAATTATTAAAGCAACTATTTCATTCATTTTTTATCTCCCTCTTTATATCCAATATACAATTCAGAAGTGACGGGAAGATTACAGTAATGTAAATGTTTTGTGACTATTTTTTATGTATTTATTAGGGGAATTTAAATCTTTTAAGCTTTAGGGATAGTAAAACTGAACGTGGAACCCAGATCTTCGGTACTCTCAACAGAGACTTCGCCATCATGGGCTTCAATAATATGTTTAACAATAGAAAGGCCCAGTCCGGTCCCTCCTAATTCACGTGAACGGGCTTTATCTACACGATAAAAGCGTTCAAAAAGACGCGGAAGTTCCTTATTAGGTATACCAATACCTGTATCAGCAATTTCAACCTTAATAAAGCTACCCAATTCACATGCTGATATAGTTATCTTACCATTTGGCCGGTTGTATTTTATTGCATTATCTATAAGATTATTAAATACCTGCTTTATTCTTGTCTCATCGATAAAAACCATAGATATGTTGTTAGGGATATCTGTTTTTACTGATATCGACTTGCGTTCTATCTGCTTTTTAAAAGTCCCCATAACCTGATCTACTATAAATAATAGCCCATATGGTCCCTTTTCCATATTAAGTTTCCCAGATTCAATTTTAGCAAGATTAAGCAAATCATCTATCAAGGCTGATAAACGATTAGAATCCGAAAGAATTATTCTTAAAAACTCCAAAGCATTCTCTTTATCATTTAAAGCTCCCTCTACCAGTGTCTCGGCATATCCTTTAATATTAGAAACAGGGGTACGTAATTCATGTGAAACATTAGCGACAAAATCCTGTCGGATTTTTTCAAGTTTTCTTAAGTCTGTTACATCATGAAAAACTAAAACTGCACCATTTGCATTCCCATCTTTTTTTATCTGAGTTGCATGGACCAATAAAACCTTTTCTTCGGGGAACAGGGGCAATATTTCTTTGGATATAAGCCCGTTATTAGAGCTTAAAGCACTGTCAACTATTTCTTGTATATCTAAAATCCGTATTACCTCTATCGGCCTTTTGCCTAATGCATCCTCTTCAATCTTAAAAAATGTCTTAAAAGCATGGTTAATGAATAATATTACTCCATAATTATCAACAACCATTACTCCCTCATACATGCTTGAAAAAACAGCTTCTAACCGGGACTTGCTTTCGTTCACTTCCTCTATCCTGGCTTTCACGTTTTCTGACATATAATTAAAGGCATCCGCTAGATCCCCTATTTCATCATTTGACCTAAAATATATTTTTTTTGAGTAATTTCCATTTGCAATATCTTTCACTGCAAATGAGATACCTCTTATAGGCCTCGAAATATATGAAGAAGCTAAATAGCTAACCAATACTGACAATATAAATGCCGCTAAAATAAATAATGCAAGCGTATGACTCAGATGGTCCAAAAGCTGCTCTATTTCCAGAAGAGGTATGGAGAAACGAATTATGCCCTTACTCCCGTTTTTGCTAAATACCGACGCTAAATACAGAAATTCCTTTTTTATAGTAGTACTAAATCGCCTGCTTTCACCTATGCCTGATTTTAAAGCCTGCTGGACTTCGGGTCTATAGATATGGTTTTCAACATTCAAGAGGTCATTACCGCTCAGCTCCGAATCGCCGTATACAATACCATTAAGGCCAATAATCGTTGCCCGAAGATCAAGGGCTTTGCCTATCTTGTCTGCCACCGAATCCAGGTCATAAGATATGGCATTATTTGTAGATGTGTCAGCTATATATGATTTACACAATTCGATCTGTTTTGTAAGATTTGCTTTAATACGATTGTATGTATACACCTGAAGATTATTGCTTAGGTAAATAAAAACACTAAAAAGAATAACCGCGCTTATTATTATAAAAACTAATGTAATTCTGTTATGAATATTGATCCTCAATTCTCATCCCCTTCATTAATTCTATATCCTATCCCTCTTACCGTTTCGATCAATTTTCCCGACTTCCCTAATTTTTCCCTCACGCGTTTTATATGCGTGTCTATGGTGCGAGTAGTGACCTCAGAAGATATATCCCAAACATCTTCGAGCAATGTCTCTCTTGACTGGACCCGGCCTTTTCTGTTAATAAGGAGAAGCAATAGTTTAAACTCTATTAAAGTTAATGTTACATCTCTTTTATCTACGGTCACTTTATGGCGGGGGACATCCACTGTTATTTCACCAACACTTAATATGTCCTTTGCTTCTTCCTTTGGTTTACCACGTCTCACAACAGCTTTAACACGAAGAATAAGTTCTCTTGGACTAAAAGGCTTCACCACATAATCATCTGCTCCAAGTTCAAAACCAACAACTTTATCTACTTCTTCGCCTTTTGCTGTAAGCATTATAATGGGTATGGAAGATAACATCTTATCTTGCTTAATATGCCTGCATGTTTCAAACCCATCCATTTTAGGAAGCATAATATCAAGGATTATTAGATCAATCGGTTTGGAATCAAGCATGTCAAGAGCATCTTCTCCAGTAATGCTTACATCACAAGCAAAGCCTGCTTTTTCTAAATTGTATTTGATCAACTTAGAAATATTTTTATCATCCTCAACAATTAAAATCCTAGGTAAGACCATATTAATATTTCTCCTTAAATTGCTTAAACATAATATCACATAAGCATTGCTTAACAAATAAATAAGATAAACTCACCTCATTTTTAAAGTAATATGTTTCTATGTCCAATACATGACAATTATGTGAAATCTTTGCAAATTCTATCAATTAGCTCTTTAATGATCCCATGTCGATCACAAAGCGATATTTTACGTCACTTTTCAATATACGCTCATAGGCTTCATTTATCTGATCGATATTTATCAATTCTATATCGCATACAATATTCTTTTTGCCGCAGAAATCGAGCATCTCCTGCGTTTCCTTGATACCACCAATAAGCGACCCGGCCAGTTGGTGACGCTGGAAGATCAGGCTAAATGCCCCGAACGATATTGGTTCTTGAGGAACACCGACCAAAACCATACTTCCTGAACGTTTAAGAAGATTTAGATAAGTATCAATATCATGCTTGGAGGAAACCGTATCTAAGATAAGATCAAAGGTGTTCTTTTGTTTTTTCATACTTAGTTCGTCAGTAGAAATGACAACTTCATGCGCTCCCAGCTTTTTCGCATCCTCAATTTTACTTTTTGATCTCGAGAACACAACAACATGCGCTCCAAATGCATTCGCGAATTTGACAGCCATATGCCCCAACCCGCCTAAACCCACAATACCCACCTTCTGTCCTTTTTTTACATTAAATCTTTTAAGCGGCGAATAGGTAGTTATTCCTGCGCAAAGCAATGGTGCTGAAGGCGCAAGGTCTAGGTTGGAAGGGATCCTGAGAACAAAATCCTCATCAACAACGATATTTTCCGAATATCCGCCGTAAGTGACCCATCCGGTTTGCTTCTCAGGGCTATTATAAGTGAATATAGGTACTGCCTCACAATGTTGCTCCAGGTCTTCACGGCAACTACTGCACTTTCGGCAAGAATCAACCAGACATCCAACAGCAGCTTTATCACCTTTTTTGAATCTGGTAACCTTTGAGCCGACTTTCGCTACCCTACCCACGATCTCGTGCCCGGGAACACAAGGGTAGATTGTTCCCCCCCATTCATTACGGGCTGTATGAATATCAGAATGGCATACACCACAAAAGAGTATATCGAGAACAACATCCTTTTCTCCAGGTTCACGGCGTTGAATTGTATCCAATTGTAATTTTTTATCAGCGGCAGGAGTTGCATAAGCTTTTGTTATTTTTGTCATTGAGCTCTCCTTTATCAAATAAAATATCTTAAATAGTTACTGTCACTTATATTCTACATTTATATTATTAGGCCCTATTATACCACCTGAAATAACCATCTTCATTGCTTCCTCTACAGACCAATGTGGGTCTTTTACTTGTGATTCTTTCATAATAACAAGAAAACCCGAAGTTGGATTTGGGACCGTTGGAATGAACACCTTCAACAGATTTTTGCCTGTTTTGTCATCCCGGAGCTCACCTGTAACAAAGCCTATAACCCAAGTGTCCGATTTGAAATATTCCACCAAAACCGCTTTATTGAAAATCTGTTTCTCTGACAAAGATAAAGTATTCGACAGCTGTTTCCCGATCTGATAGGTCATTTTTACGATCGGAATCCTATTGGAAATACCCTCCAATAAAGAAAACAATCGGCTCCCCAATACATTACTGGCTATCAATCCTGTAAAATATAAAACAATTATAAATAAAAGCAGCCCGAGTCCGGGTACACGATATCCTATATAATGTTCAAACTGCCCCATAACACGCTTATCGATAAAAATATAAATGATCCTTATGGTAAAGATCGTAAGCCCTATGGGGATCAGCGCCATAAGCCCTCTAAAAATATAAAGCTTTAAATGATTAAGAAAATTCTTCATTTTATTACTCCTATTCCTTTGATTAATATAATGAATCCAGACATTAATAATAGTATAATGCCCATAGCTTTACTATAGGATATTTTTTAGTATTTATTATATAATTTATTTGAAGGAAAATACATGTCAATTAATTTAATCATTAACATTAAAGACCCTTCTATTTCATGGAAGAAATTTTGCAAAATTACCCCAAAATATTCTATAGCATTAGACGGTTATGTAAACATGGCGCCTTGCTTTGATGCTGAAGGCCCTCGTATCAATTTCAATCACCACGAACAGGTAGACCGCCTTGCAACACGTTCAACATGCGCCCAAGTTTTGATAGCCATAAGACAAGGGCTGTTTGACCTTTTTCAGGATAATAACGAGCCTCAAGGCAATGTTTATGTTAATGATTGCGATGAAGACGTCTGCCTTTCATGGTTTTTATTAAAAAATTATCGCCTTGTTGAGAATGAATGTCCGGAACATATCACGCGGTTAGTAACGATGGAAGACTTAATGGATGCAACAGCAGGTGCCTATCCCCTGCCGGTAGACCTTTCCACATTAAAAGAATTAGCCTGGATATTCGAGCCATACAGAAACTTTCGTATTAATGGCGGTCTTGACAGAAAGAACATTAATGAATATCAACATATCATTAATGAAGTTCTTGTTCGGATCGAAGGATATATTAATGGAAAATCAGGCCATACATCTCTAGACATATCATACAAGATAATAGGTGGCGGAGAAAACTGGACTATGTTTGAAGAAATCGGATCGCACGCACGTACAGGTGCCTATGCCGATGGGATCAGGGCATATGTTTCAGCCAGAAAGATATCCTCCGAACGATGGGTATATACGGTTGGGAAAATGTCCCCATACATTAACTTTAATATTGCAAGGGTCATGAAAGCATTGAATATGGCTGAAGGCAATAAAAAAGACAGGTGGGGTGGCGCAACAACCATTGGCGGCAGCCCAAGAGTCAATGGGAGCAAATTATCCCCTAATGAAATTGAAGTGATTATTAATAGTGTTATAGATCAATGAACATATTAAACTGAATGGAAAAATATATGAAAACAAAAACATATTTATTAACAGTTGCCATACTTTTATCCGCTGTAAGTATTTTTCACTTACAAAGAATCACTTTTAAATGGAATGCCGCTATAGGAAGCTGGACAATCCCGCTTTGGACAAGCATGATCGGTTTTATCGTAACAGCGATCTTGGCATATCTAGGATTTAAACTGATCCAAAAAGATCAATCTTAAAAATCAACTTTTTACTCTCAGTTTATTTTAATATTCTAAAAACTTCTTCTGGTGTAATGTTATTGTCAAAACGGCTTAATAGCCATTTTTGCGAATGGGTTATTTCCTGCCCTTTTTCCAAAACAACTAAAGGCGCATGCACTTCGATCTCAAAATAATTATATTTTTTAGAATTATAAATTTCCACGGAGGCATTATGTGCGTAATAACAACTCGGGTTAACATCAATATCAAATAAACGGCTGAAAACCAGAGTGCCTGTTGTTGTTTTTCTTAAAGCAACTATCCTTCCTTTATCAATATACCCGCCAATTTTAAAATGAGTATTATCTTCACAGGAAACTTTTACTAAACTGCCTTCCTCAGATATTTTACTGCCGGCATCTTCATTTAACCCTTCATCACGATATTCCTTAATATTATCTCTGTCTGCAGGCAAATATACATCGAACGGCCTTAAAACCTGTGTAACATTCCAAATGCCCCGTTTAATTGGATTATTTGTTTCATTGCGAAAAGTCTGCTTAAGATGGACAATTCCATCATCCAAACTTATTCTTCGTATTATACGCAGCCCTGTTTCCCGGCATATCGGACTTAACATCTCAACAGTATTTCCATCTATTTCTATTGAATACGAGCCTGCATCCAGATCCATCGGAGGGATCGCTTCCCACCAAGACTGCTGTGGTGATACCCAGGTTTTATCTCCTCCCCATACACGAAATCCGAAATCTAACTTCTTTTCACGCAGATCATCGACTTTATCAAGATCATATACGTCACCTTTAAATTCATCCTGAACAAAAAGCAATTCTTCACCCTGATATCTTAAGGAAATAATGCGGCCCCCGATCTGTGGGGTTATTCCCAAAGAAATATCCTTCGCTGTAAGGCGATATCCATACCATCCATAAATATTTTCTTTTTTTATTTTATGCATATTATTAATAATAGGGGTCAATTATAACATGGGAATAAGCCCTATTTTTTATGATTTTTAACAAGTTATGATACATTAACAAAAAAGCCGTTGCAAGTTTTTAACTTACAGCGGCTTACAAATATAGCGATCTCATAATAGACAAATATACTATTTTAAAACAATAACCTATGTCTCTATTATTCATCCTGCTAACAAACTATTCAGTCACTACTTTTTTTGCTTTTTTGGCATTATACAATGCAACATCCGCGTTCTGAATTAACTCGTATCTGTTTATATTATAATTTGTACATTTTGCAATACCGATGCTTACTGTCATTTTCCGCTTCAGTGGAAGAGCTTCAACTGCCTTTTGGATTCTTTCTGCTATAAGCTTAGCTTCAGATATATCTGTCCCAGGTAAAATTACTACAAATTCATCGCCGGCGTACCTGCAAACAATATCGACCTCACGGACGCTTTTTTCAAAGGTCCTGCTCATCATTTGAAGGAGAGTATCCCCCTCAAGATGTCCAAAAGTATCGTTATAAGCCTTAAAATCATCTACGTCCATCATGAACAAACACAGCGGCCGTGTCGGATATCGCTTTAATCTTATAATTTCATGATCAAGCGTCTTTGTAAAATAACGAAAATTATAAATATGGGTAAGCGAATCAGTAATTGTAAGCTGGTTTAACTCCCTATACAACCTTGCGTTTTCCATGGCCACAGCAACCTGACGGAGTATCATACAAAGTATTTTCAGGTCAAGAGGCGTAAAAACATTTCCCTCAATGGAATTCTTATCCGCAACATTAACAAAACCCATTATATTATTGCCTGATTTTATCGGGGCAGAAATGAACGATCTTGTTTTATATGACATCCTTTTCTTTCTTAAGAAACGGTTATCCGTTTCTATATCAGTGACTAAAACAGGATTGCCCTCTTGTGCGATAGCGCTTGAAATCGAGCTCCTTGTTTTTAGATCTCTCCCATCAATAAACCATTCATCTATCCCTTTATGAGCTTTTATGCAAAGCTCACGCGTATCGTAATTAACAAGCATAAGTGAACACTTTTCTGCTTCAAGCAATTCCGTGACCTTTTCAACAACAAAATCCACTAATTTATTTAGATCAAAGATCGTGTTCAGATGCTCTTCAATGTTCAGCACCTTGCTAATTTTGTTCCTTTCCAAAAGGACTTTGTCACTTAATTCTTTAAACTTTTTTTCTGCTATTATTCTTTCGGAAATATCACGATAAATACAGGAAATACCTACAATATTACCAAAAGGGTCTTTTATGGGAGAACTCGTTAAAGACATTTCAATTAAATGCCCATCTTTGTGCCTGCAGGATGTTTGATAAGGCTTGATCTCCTTGCCATTTTTTACATTTTCCAGCAATCGCATTTCATCGTCAACTTTATCTTCAGCAGCTAGGCAGCTGTCTGGTTTGCCGACTATTTCCTCTTTTGTATATCCTAATAGAGCTTCAGCCGCCTTATTCCAGCTAATAACAATATTATCCATTGTTTTTCCAACAATAGCATCACAAGATGAATCAACAATTGCTGCCAAAGCAGATTTTGTGATCCCAACTTTTTTATAATACAACCCTGAAATTAGAGCAGCCCATATGAGGACTATGGACACATGCCATATTTTTGTAATATCAGGAGAGAGTCTCCAGCTAACTATAAGCATAACGGACGCTATAATTGCAAAAAAGTAAACATGCTTATCTTTTGTAGACCTTAACGCCAGGCTGATAACTAAAACATATAACACCCCTCCAACAGTCCACTTGAACACCAGATCCAAGATAAAAATAACTATTAGAGACACGGAACAACAAAGAAAGATACGATCATCATTAAGCTTGAACTGTCTCATGCGTTCTTCTCCTGCAAATATTAAATCTTACAGCTTTCTTATTATTCAATGCTAAAAGCTGCTATTTGGCATTTAATTACCCCTCATGATCCATTGTTTTCCTGCCAATCCTTGAGCCAATCACTAAATCTGTGAGCTTTCGGCACTTTTATTACATAATGCTTTTCTGAAACTTTACGAATATTGTTATACAAATGAACATTTCTTCTTGAATTAAGAAACAGGTCTTCTCTAAAATCTTTTTTCAATTTAGATCCTCTGGTCATTTTATAACCTCTCTATCTTAGCTCTAGATGACTGCAGCTTTTGCAAAAACCTGTCTTTCTCGAAATTTAAATTCCACTCCCTTATGATAAACCATCCCGTAAAACGGACTATATCGTTGCGCCAAACTCTATACCACTTGTCCCATCCAAATTTAATATTATCCAAAAAAAGAACTAATGCAGGGAATATCAGTATATCCATGCCGATTTTAAAAAAATAATTGAAGCGATAAAATGATCCCATGATCTTTCTTCTTGCATCCTGCATTTCTTCAACAGTCATTGAAGTATCCGGTTCAAAAACCGGAAAATTCCCGTCATAATATTCCCAACCCAGTTTTTTAACATCAAAGATCCTATTTTGCTTTTTAAGTCTTGCCCAAAGCTCAGTCCCCGGCAAAGGAACCGGAAGCAAAATCTGTATCGTATCAATACAAGCTGCCCTTATGAATTTTCGGTATCTTTTGATCCTCTCATTTGCCGACATGTTAAAACCATCTGTATCCTTAAGAGGATATCCGAAAATGAACATCCCGTGGACTAAAAACCCGAAATCGTGGAATATTTTCGTTAAAGAAAGCATATCTTGAGACTTAATATGTTTGCTCATGGCTTTTAATTCTTCATCTATCGGAGATTCAAATCCTATGCACACCATATTGACATTTGCCTGTCGCATCGCTAAAAGCAATTCCGGGTCCTTTGCTTTATCCAGCCTGATCTGGGCTGTAAAATCCAGGTTTCTGCCAATTTCTTTCTGATAATCCCTTAGGATACGACAAAACTGTATTGTATCTCTGCGGTGCTGACCAAAAAGATCATCAACAATAAAAAAGAACCTTGCATTCCTTGTTTCAACTAAAAGCTTGATCTGCTCAAGTAACCGGTTTGGGCAGGCTGCCCGTGGCTCTCCTTTTACAGTACAGAACTCGCAATCCATACCACAGCCCCTAATGCGTTCCACGGGATATACCTTTAGTTTCGCATATCTCACTAATGAAAAATCAGGCAATGGCAGCTTGTCAAAATCGGACAAAGGCTCTCTGAGCGGTGTCTGGACTAATCTTCCTTCTTTTAAAAAAGCAATCCCTTTAACTTGTGATAAATCGCGTTCATTATTTATTCCATCAAGAAGCTCTTTAATTGTCTCTTCACCTTCTCCAATAACAATGTAATCTATCCCCTTGGCCAAGGCATTGATGATATTTTCCCCGACAAAATGCTGCCCTCCGGCAATAGTCACTATTCCCTGGTCTTTATAAATTCGCGCGATCTCGTATAGACGAGGGATTGTACTCGTTAATCCTCCATAAAGACCTACTGCATCTGCCGGCCTTTGTTTCTGCAATAATTCGTGATCCGCTCCAACTTTTTTTCTCGGGCCATACAGACGAAGATTGTTTTCATCGATCACCTCAGCATCCCACATGTCCATCTTATTAACACTGGTTGCAATATTGACTGGCCCTAAAGACGTTGTTAGTCTCGCAAAATTTGAATAGATATTGAATGCAGGATAAGCAGGAATAATAACCCTAAACCTGTATCTTTTTTTTATTGTGCTTAGCATAATTTACCTATCTTTCTTTCGTTTTATTCAAAAACAAAAACAACTTTTGTGGTTGGCGCAATCATACAAATTCCGTCATTAAAATAATCACCAGCGTTTTCCACTATAGCGATGCCTTTTTTTATATCAAAAACATTAGGTGCTATCTTTTTACAAAGAACAACACAATGATTAGGTGCCTTCTTAGGCTTTTCAGCACCATCAATAACACTTGGATTAATAAGATAGCGATAAAATTCTTCAGATGCGCAATCAGAAACAATTTCTCTTTCCATGTATAAATCCTCCTCTTTAAAAGGCTAGGTTAATTAAATCGACCAACACCTGGTCATTAAACGGCTTTTGTAAAAACCCGATCGCTCCTGCTTTGATAGCGTCTTCTTTCGCCCTGCTATTTATATCTGCTGTGATAATTATTACTGAAAGCTTGCTTCCAGATTTAATGATCCGCTTTAATGTTTGCAAGCCATCCAATCCCGGCATGTGAATATCCAGGATTAAACACCCTTTTGCATTGTTCGGCAATGCGCTAAAAAAATTGTCTGAAGAATTGAATGTCTTCACGTCAAAACCAAAAGTCACTAACAGGCATTTGATAGCGCGGCATACAGACTCATCATCATCCACAATGTAAATCATATTTTTATCACTATGCATTTTCTATACTCACTTACAACAAGTAATTAGATGATTTAAGTTTAAGCTTTACCCATGAAGAGTCAATTGTACCAAGGTATAATACTAATTTTTCTAAGAATATTAATAATATCTGCAAGATATAAATGAGAAAATCAAAGGATAGCTATTATTTTGAAGAGGTAAGACCGGCTTTTTGTGCGAAAATAATAAGTTCTGTTACAGTTGTGGCATGTATTTTCTTCATGACCCTGCTGCGGTGAACTTTGATCGTTTGAAGTGCAGTTCCCAACTTTGACGCGATCTGTTTGCTCAACATACCGCTGGCTACTAAACGAAAGACTTCAAGTTCTCTTGGGGAGAGCGTTTTAATGCGCTGCCATATTTTTTCTTTTTCGCGTAGATCCTTATTAATGATCTTATATTTGACAATAGCGCGGCGGATAGCTTCAAGCAGTTCTTTATCGGTAAAAGGTTTCGTCAGAAAATCAATTGCGCCGCCTTTCATTGCTTTTACGCTCTTGGGTATATCCCCATGCCCTGAAATAAAAATGATCGGAATGCTCAGCCCTTGCGCAGTCATTTTCTGCTGAAGTTCAAGTCCGTTCATTTGCGGAAGGCTTAAATCCAAAACAAGGCAGGAATGTGCTTTCTTATGCTTAAATTCTAAAAAATCAGCTGCTCGTGTGAATATCTCAACTTCAAAATCGTGTGCCTTTAACAATAAAGTTAGAGCCTTAGAGACAGATAAGTCATCATCGACAACATAAATAATGGGTTTACTAGTGGTCATGATTAAGTCTTTGTTCACTTGGTTTTTTTTCTGATCACAGGAATATTAAAATAAAATGTTACCCCACAATCAGAGTTATTCTTTACTTCCAGGCAGCCGCCATGCGCTTCTACAATAGAACGGCTGATTGACAAACCCATGCCCAAACCATCTGGCTTGCTGGTAAAAAAATGGCTAAATATCTTTTTAATGTTCTCAGAAGGAATACCGCAACCCGAATCCTTCACTTCTACCAGGATTGTTTTGGGATCTTTAAGTAGTGTTCTGATAACAATTTCACGGGATTCATCACTAGCTTCCATCGCATCTAAACTGTTGCTTATAAGGTTCAGAATGACCTGCTGTAATTGTATTCGGTCGCCGCGTATAAACGGAAGCTTTGAGTGCAATTTAGTTTTAATGATCTTATTCCTTACAGAAACATCTGTCATAATAAGACAAACCGTTTCATTAATGATCATATTAATATCAAGAGGCTCTAATTCAGGTTCGCTTTTCTTGAGCAAGGACTTCAACCGCCGTATAACTTCTGCAGCCCTCTGGTCATCATTAATAATATACTGCAAAATTTCTTGAAGCTGAGGCTCTCTTCCTGCCTGTCCTGGAGGCGAAGCTGCAAGGATGCGCTGTGCGGCTTGAGCATAAGATAGAATAGCTGTTAATGGTTGGCTGATTTCATGAGCCAAAGATGAGACAAATTCAGCGAGTTTTCCAACCCGGGTGACATGCAAAAGTTCCTCACGTTGCTCCTTAATTTCAAATTCTCTCTGCCTTATTAATGTAACATCTGTCTGTATCCCGACATAATGGGTAACGACACCTCCTGCATCCCGCACCGGGGTGATACGAAGATGATTCCAGAATTTGTCTCCATTTTTCCGGAAATTTAGCATCTCTCCATGAAAAGACTTGTCCTGCAGTAAAGTGTTCTTTATCTCTTTAGCGACGCGGGGATCGGCAGCAGATCCGTAAAACAAAAAGAAATTTTGCCCAAGAATATCTTTCTTGGCATAACCGGTAATTTCCTGAAAAGATTGATTGAAATAAATAATAGGAGAATTAGCTTTTTGAGCATCCACAATAAAAATGCCATCAGAAGTAACGTCCATCGCCTTGGTGCGGATGTGAACCTGTGCTTCTGCCGATCTCTCCTTAACTTCCCATTTTTTTATCAGACCATTCTTTTTCTTTAATTCGTCAGCCTGTAAGATGACTGTCTTTCGAAGATGATTACTTGCCCCATTTATATCATAGGCCCGTCTTTTTTTACGGCATTGTTCAACATTGGAAGACTTCTTTACAGAAACCGGCTTTTGGGCTTCCTCACTTTTGTCAGTTATCGAGTTTACGGGATCCCTTTTGAGGTTATTACGTAGCTGCTTTGCTTTAGCAGTTATTCTTTTTTTCATTTTCGGCAGTTTTTAATTTATTACGATATTTGAAAATATTATACTGCTTAACAAATTTTCCACAATTTATTTTTTTTTATTACTACAATAGTGGCAAAGACTATTTAAATAATCGTCTCTGTCACTATTATTTAATTCCTTGTTTTACTATTTCAGCAAGCCCAATATTTCCCAGTTTTCTTAATTTTGTTACCTGCTCCAAAGCCATTTCTTTATCATAAATAGCAATATAAACCATCCTTAATCTACATTGAGCATCCACCTGTTTAGGATTTATTTCAATTACCTTTTTATTATACTTAAGTGCCTTCTGGTAATCTTTTTTATTCTCGTATATGTGTCCTAAATTATATGCAGAATCAGTGTCATCAGGGTTCAATTCAACCGCTTTTTTTGTAGGACCCTATAACCTTTTGAGTATCATTATTCTTAATTTTTGCCTTGATAGGGTCGTCCTAAATTTTCCTGTTTTTGAAACAAAAAAGGTCTAATATAAACTTATATTTACTATTGAGGTAACTATACACTAAAAAATAATTAATATAGCCAGACAAAAACAATATTTTTTGACTTTTTGACTTATGATTTAAATAATATGGCTGTGTCCAATATTCTTCTCTTTTCTTGTCTTTTTTTCAAAAAAAATGTTATATTGTTTAAATGAAAGTTCTTCAACTTACAAATGAATATCCACCCTACATTTACGGAGGTGCCGGTGTACATATTGACAATTTAAGCAAGGCATTATCTGAACTATGCCAAATAGAGGTCCGATGCTTTGGGAATCAGAGATTAAACATGCCTAACTTAATTGTCAAAGGATATCAAAATGTTGCCCCCGGAGAATATCTTTCCAAAACATTAAATAAAGTACACGACACATTAGAGCGCTGCATAAACTTCAACTCAGACAATATCGACGCTGACATAGTACATGTACATACATGGTATACACACTTTGCAGGGATACTTGCAAAGCTTAATTATTCTATTCCACTGGTCCTTACAACACACTCACTGGAGCCTATGCGCCCGTGGAAAAGGGATCAACTGGGTGCAGGTTATAATTTTAGCAGCTGGATCGAGAAAACCGCGATTGAGATGACAGACGCCATTATAGCTGTATCGAATGAGACCAAAGAAAACATCATAACGCATTTCAATGTTCATCAGAAAAATATTCATGTCATCCCCAACGGTATAGATCCCGATGAATACAAGAGAATAAACAATCCAAAAGTACTTAAAAGATGCGGGATAGATCCTGATAAACCATATGTACTTTTTGTCGGAAGAATAACACAACAAAAAGGCATCATTCATCTGGTTAATGCGATCAAATATTTGAACAAAGATATTCAGGTCGTGCTTTGCGCCAGCTCTCCGGATAACAAAACAATAGCAACAGAAATGGAGTCGCTGACAAAAGAAGCTCAAAGGGTCCATCAGTGCGTTCATTGGATCAAGGAAATGGTAGACAAAGAGTCCGCAGTTGCCTTATATTCCCATGCTTCAGTTTTTTGTTGCCCGTCTGTATACGAACCTTTCGGTATTATTAACATTGAGGCCATGGCATGCGAAACACCGGTTGTAGCAACTGCTCTGGGAGGGATTAAAGATGTTGTCAAAAATAATGAAACAGGTTTTCTTGTCCCGGTTCAGCTGAAGGAATCCTCTCATGAGCCTGTAAACCCGGATAAACTTTCCAGAGATTTGGCATCGAAAATCAATGAGTTGATGGAAGATGAAAGATTAAGAATCCGTTTTGGAAAAGCCGGGCGACAAAGAGTAATTGAGAACTATACCTGGAAATCCGTCGCAAAATCCACAATGTCGGTATACAAATCACTTATTAATTAAGGGGACAGTCCCCATTTGGGGACACATCAAGTATGCCCTGTCCCTTTTTAGGGACTGTCCCCTTTGCTTATCCTTTGAACCTCTTTGAGCCAGCTTTCTTTAACAAAATCATTCGCTTCAATTCGTGCATCACCCCAACCCTGGCCTGCCCACATACTTTGCCCTTCCCAGTTACTGTTAATATAACTTATTACCTTGATATCATATTTTTTCACCAGACTAAACATAATCTTAAACCAGGCTTCCCATGACAACCTGCCCTTATGCACTCCATAGCCCCTCGGAGTTCCTTCTGCTATCATAACAGGCTTCTTGTGATCGTTGGCAAATTCAACAATAGATCCTATAAAAAAGTTTGGTAACGTAAAGCAGCTGATGCCTACCCAGTCAACATATTCATCTCCGGGATACCAATTCAGAATAGGCTCTTCCCTTTCATAGCCATAAGAATGCCAAACATAAGCAACATTTGTCACGCCGGACCTTCTAAAGCAGTCAACCAAATAACGGTATGCCTTTATATAATCCCTGGGATCGTAATGATTATGAGGCCCATCAAATTCATATCCTATGCGAAGATAGATCGGGACATTCTTTGTTTTAAACCAATCCGCAATTATCTCAATATTATCGTCATATGCTCCTTGATATACATCCTTAAGTGCATCAACCATATAAAGGCCAAGCTGTAAGCTTGCCTTTGGATACTTCGTCATAAGTCCATCAGCATAACCGATACCTGATCCATAATCAGGAGATGGCGCAATCAGACCCTCAACCTTTTGAATTGAAGTATAAAGCATAAAACCATCCGGCTGGTGGCCAACTTGATCTATGTACGTTTCAATAGTTTTATTGTCCTGGCCAATGAAAACAAGCACCTTGTCCTGCGGCAGTTCAAACAAATTGTTCTCGGCGAATATAACATATGGAATAGCCGTAAAACAAATAAGGAAAATGCTCAGGGCAAATAAAAATGAATTTCTATTTATCATTATAAAATACACCTACTTGTTCCTCTGTCCCTTTTTAGGGACTGTCCCCTTCCCATAACAGGCATTTGCTTCTTGTTGCCTGCCTAGAGATCCTAAGACATTTCCTTTGTTGTTCCAGGCTCGGGCATATCTTGGATTTATTTCTATGGCCTTATCATAACAGGCAATGGCCTCTTGATATCTGCCGAGATTTCCCAAAGAAGTCCCTTTATTACTCCAAACAAAAACATCCCTTGGGTCTATTTCTAAAGCCCTATCATAGCAGGCAATGGCTTCTTTATACATTCCAAGAGATCCCAAAACATTTCCTTTGTTATACCAGGGCCTGGCATATTTTGGATCTATTTCTATAGCCTTATCATAACAGGCAATGGCCTCTTGAGGCCTATCGAGATTTCCTAATGTAATGCCTTTGTTATACCAGGATGCGGCATGCCTTTGGTCTATTTCTATGGCCTTATCATAACAGGCAATTTCTTCCTGATATATGCCAAGATTTCCTAAAGCAGCCCCTTTGTTGCTCCAAACAGAAGCGTCTCTTGGGTCTATCTCTAGAGCCTTATCATAACAGGCAATCGCTTCTTGTTGCCTGCCGAGATTTGCTAAAACAGCTCCTTTGTTGCTCCAAATAGAAGCGTCTCTTGGGTCTATTTCTAGAGCTTTATCATAACAGGCAATCGCTTCTTGTGACCTGCCGAGATTTTCCAGGGCAATTCCTTTGTTGTTCCAAGCCCGGGCATATACTGGGTCTATTTCTATGGCCTTGTCATAACAGGCAATCGCTTCTTGTTGCCTGCCAAGATTTCTTAAAATAATTCCTTTGTTATACCAGACAAACGGGTCTCGAGGATCCATTTTTGTCGCCTCATCAAAACAGACAATTGCTTCTTGTTGCCTGCCGAGATTTCCTAAGGCAATTCCTTTGTTTATCAACTCCCATGCTTCTAAGTATGTGTATTCTGGGACAACAAAAGTTTCCGCTGTTTTCCTTAATAAGAGGCCCTCAAGCTGTTCTCGTATAGAGGCAAAATCCTGAAATCTTTTATTTGGGTCTTTTTCCAGACATCCTTGAATAACAGAAGAAAGCGGGGATGAAATTAAAGGGACTTTCTCATATTTATGTAATTTCTCGTATGCTTTTTCAACTTCTTTGAGGTTTTTGCCTTTGACAACAAATGGGAATTCCCCACCTCTAACCATCTGGTAAAGCATTATTCCAAAAGCATATATGTCGCTTCTCTTATCAGCATAGCCATCAAATCCTTCCGGAGAAATATATTCAAACGTGCCATCAACTCTGTTGCGCTGCTTAGTTTTAAAAATACTTAAACGAGATCCTTTGCCAGAAGAGATATTGCCTTCTTCACGTCCTATCTCTTGGCAAGCTTTTGCAAAACCAAAATCGGTTATTTTTATTGTTTTATTAGAAGTTATCATAATATTATCAGGCTTTATATCTCTATGGGAATCTACCCCTTTGGAATAGGCGTATTCCATGCCATAGCAAAACTGAATAGCAAATTTGAGAGCATCAGGCAGCGTCAAATTACTTAAGTAGTGCGATAAAGTGTTCCTTCCTTGCTGATCAGGTGCGATATATTCAAGGATTATGAATAATCTCTCTTCCAGCCTCTCTACCCATTTTGCACAAACAATATAGTGGTATCTTTCTAAATGCGTCCAGACAAGAGCTTCTCTTTCAAAGATCCCTTGACTTTCCTTAGAGATCAACAGTTTATCTTGCAATGTTTTTAAAACATAAATGTTTTTATGTTCATGATCATAGCAGACATAAACAATCCCCATTCCAGACTTTCCTTCTCCTCCAATGATCTGATAAATCTCATACCTATTGGCAATCTTATCACCTACCTGCCATCTTCCCGGAGAAGAGTCATTTTTTTTGCCGCCTGAATCCTTTTTCCAAAAGTTTCTTAAAAACGACATTGGTTACCTTTCAAGGGGACTGTCCCCTTCGTCTTCGTTTGTTTGATTATACCAAAATAGTTATCATACACATAACTGAACCTTAATTAATTCGGGTTACCTGCCGGTAGATGGTATACATAGCTCAATTCCATAATATTATTCTGCTTATTTGGCACTTAGCAAAATTTTCCTTGAGGCATGGTTGGGGCCTTCTAGTTCTTCTTGTTTAACCCCTAACAATAAAGGCAAGTTTAGAACAGGTTGCATGTTTATTATAACCGGAATAAATCCGTCAATATCCTGCCGCATCATCTCAATTTGTTCGGAAGTAAAATCAAAACTAAAACAAGCTGGATTGCTAGCATCTTCTAAACAGTCAACACCGTTCTTTCCGCGAACCTCAAAATCCATTTGTGATGAATCAAGGGCAATACCACCAACCTTGGAGCTGTCTTCTTCCACTGCAGGGAATTGGTTATTAGAAGAATCTGCGAGTTCAAAACCTTCCGGCAAGCCCTTTTTCGTAAATATAAAAATATCCTCCTCAGGTCCGGTCTCTTTGATAAAGTCCGTAAAAGGATAATCAACAAGCCCTTTTGTTAACTGTCCGGTATAATTGAATCCCACATTGCTGAGAGCCTGTTTGATCACTGCAACTTTCTCAGGCACCCTGCGCTCTTTATGATTCAATCTAAGCAAAATAATTCCATTAGAAGAACTTAATATATTTGCTTCTTCTGCAACTTCTTGAATATCTTCAAGCTGCGGCGCATTTAAAAATATGACATCATACTCATGCGCCCTTGAACCATCTTCTTTTTTCATTGATGCTAAATTCCTTGCGTACTGGACCCTATCATTACCGACCCTTTCTTTATCCTCCAGCTCAAACATAGTATATGCATTAATAGTAAATGGTTTCTCTATATTCAAAACCTTTAGATAAGATATGTCCATCGCATGAGCATATTCAACAACTTCATCAAACCCGCTATTTGCCATGATCAAATCCTGCAAAAAATTACCATTGCTTCCAAGGTCCATAAACCTAAGTCTCTGCCCCTCTTTAATTCCCAGAAATCCCCTTAAAAATTCAATGGTGCTCATATACTTGAAACCCTTGTTTTGCATAAGCCATTTAAAATCTACATTACTTGATATGCTATTTTGCACCTTTACATCTGTTATCACATCAACTGTCTCTGCAACTTCTTCTGATGCTCTGGCATCCTTGTATTGCCTGGCCTTATCATAAATATATTGTTTTACTTCTCTCAATCCAGCCGATTCCCATTGTTCCGGGAACATTTGGTCCCTTAAATATTCAGCTGCCTCAAATGAACTATCAAATTTTTCTAAAATATCAAAGTCTACCATAAGCGCTAGCTCTTCTCCTTGAGGCCCTAGTTTGCCAATTCTAATATTTTTTGGCCAAAAATCATAGAAAGCCATCTTAGCCTCAAGCATTCGGTCCACCAATTCTTTTATCAATGCAACAGCTTTTTCTTTATCTCCTTCAGCTATATTATCTGCATCATAACCTTCAAGATAGCGTACTTGAAAGAAGTCCTGATAATGAATCACTCCTTTTGATACAACTTCAAATCTCCCCTTCTTTATTACCTCGGGGATAACTTTCGCTTTGTGCGCTTCAGCAAAATTATTTAAAGGTTGGTCTAAAACTTTATTACTGAACCTGTGTTTAAGCAAACGCAAAATGATCCCATATTCACGAGCAATGTAAATAAAGTTATTTCCGTTTCCCTTAACCTCCATTAATTCAAATTTAATACGATGACCTGTTGAAGGGTCCACATAGGAAAGATCCTGATTAGATTGATCAAACTGAAAACCTTTATCATCAAGGATAGGAATAATTTTTCCATCTATTTGAGAGTGATAACTTTCAGCAGTTATCACCATAGTAGTTTCAACATTCAGGGCAACAGAATTTAACATAGCTTTGTCAACTTTTCCTCCTTCACTACTGGAGCCATCTCTCAATTTCGCCTGATACCATTCACCCAGAACT
>MHHG01000052.1 GCA_001805965.1 Omnitrophica WOR_2 bacterium RIFOXYA2_FULL_38_17
TTCCGATCTGTGTGATCACTTTTCTTATTGTAGCTCCAATAACTGTTGTCTTTGGAATGGCATATTCGTTTATTTGCGGATTTTCTGTTTCTATACAAAACAATCCAAGTCAAACAGATGATATAAGTAAGGTTTATTTATGGGAATCTCTTGGTTCGGCTATAGCCGGGATCCTGTTTAGCCTTGTTCTTATAAACCTGTTCTCTGCCATGAGATCAGCATTTATTGTTTCGGTGTTGTGCCTTTTTGCGATACTTTTAATTGATGACAAAAAAGTAAAATATTTAAAAATGAAGATGCTCATCCGGATATCAATAATTGCAATATTGCTGTTTTCAAGCCTCGTGCCCGCGATTGATCGTTTGACAAGGGAGATACAGTGGAAAGGTTTTGATATTGCTGAAGTAAAAGATTCGATCTATGGGAATATTGTTATAACAAGATCCGAAGGAAAGATAAGCTTGTTTGAGAATGGTCTTCATGTTTTTACAGCAGGAGATGTTTTGATAAGTGAAGAAACTGTTCATTATCCGATGCTTTCGCATTCAGGCCCAAAAAGTGTTTTGATGATAGGCAATGGATTGGGCGGGGGCTTACAGGAATTATTGAAATATAGAGATGTTCAAGTGGATTATGTTGAGCTTGATCCGATGGTTATAGAAATGACAAAAAGGAATGTTCCTGATGCGGATATTAAAATAATAGAGGACAAAAGGGTGCATATTGTTAATCAGGATGGAAGGGCTTTTGTAAAAAGGTCTAAAGGCAAGTATGATGTTGTTATTATTGCTTTAGGTGATCCTTACACAGCTGTTATAAATCGATACTATACTGTTGAGTTTTTTAAGGAGGTTGAAAAGATCTTAAATACCGATGGCATTTTGTCTTTATCTGTGACTTCTTCAGAGAATTATCTGAATAAAGAAACAAAGGAATATTTAAGGTCGATAAATACAACATTGAAACAGGTGTTCTCTGATGTTAAAGCTATTCCGGGTGACAGTAATATATTCCTTGCAGGGGGGAGTAAGAGTTCTGTTGAAATTGATCCTGATATGCTGATCGAAAGGCTAAAAAACAGAAGGATCAAGACTGATTATGTCAGCGAATATTATATTCCATTTAAGCTAAGTTATCTGAGGATAAACGATATTAATAAAATATTGGGTGTAAAAGGTGACATCAATTCAGATATGCGGTCGATAACCTATTTGAATAACTTAATAGTGTATTCAACTAATTTTAATACTACGTTCAGAAATATCTTTGAGAAGTTAAGAAGAATAAAATTTTATTATCTGGGATTAATCCCTTTAGGAGTCTTTATTGCGGGATTTTTCTTAAACAAGAAAACAGCAACAGGGCCTATCAGTATTTCAATTATGACAACCGGTTTTTCTGAAATACTATTTCAGATAATCGTTATTTTTGCTTTTCAATCTTTATATGGTTATGGCTACTACAAGATCGGGTTTATAATATCTTCATTTATGTTTGGATTGGTACTTGGAGTTTTGGTGGCTGAGAAATTTTATAGGTATGATTTACAAAAGCTTTTTAGCGTGTATAAAAAAACTCAAATGTCCATATGCTTTTATCCTTTGGTTTTACCGCTGGTGTTCATTTATTTTGGGGATTTTATCTTTGTTCAAAGGTTCATGGGGTTGTTTGCCACGGTTTTTGCTGCTTTACCTGTCATTGCGGGATTTATCGGAGGAATGCAATATCCATTGGCTACAAGGATAGTTTCAATAATAAACAATAAAAGAGAAGAAATTGTGGCAAGTTCGGCCGGGATGCTTTATGCAATGGATGTTTTAGGGGCTTCTTTTGGCGCTTTTGTTGCAGCTACCTTTCTTATCCCTGTATATGGTATTATAAAAGTAGCTATATTTTGTTCGATGACCAATTTTGCGGTGTTGCTATTGTTATTTTGTAATGAAAAATTGAGAGAGAACAGTTGATTTAGGCGTGGTTTTGTTCTATAAAGCTAGTAATGAGAAAATTTAATCGTGTAGAGGTTTTATATGAATTCTGATCAAATAATTAAAAAAATATGTCATGTGGTTGTTATTATTCTTGCTGTTAAGTTTTTGTTCAGCATGGGTACGTTTGATTCAGTAACATATAAAGGTACAGGGTATACAATAAATTTTCCTACGGGATGGAAAACAACTAAGGAAGAGCTTGTGGATATAGGGATATATTTTACTTCTGTTGAGGATAAAGATGTTGTTACTTTTTATCCTGAAGGAGCTCTTAACCCGGAAAGTGGCCAGCCTGAAACTCATATGACAATAGTATCCGGAAAATTGGCCTCCCCAGCATGGATCCAGGATTTATGGCCGGATATCGTAAAAGCGATTATTGATTCAAAGGTCAGGATCATTGATAAAGGTGAAATAAAGATCAATGGCCAGATATCAAAATGGGTTTTATTTTTAGAGAACGAGACTAAAAAATGGAGGCTGGAGTTTTATGCTTGTGATGAGAAGAACGGTTTTATGAAAATAATATTTGCAGCAAATCAGCAGGAATTTAAAGAATATAGGAAAGCTTTTGAAGATTCGAAAGAAACTTTCATGTTTAAGGCTGGGCTCTTCTAGCGGCTAATTGGATTTTAACCCGCCAGCTTGTCTGCAGCTTTGTAGTATTTCGCCTCTCTTGTGGAATTTGTTTTATTAAATAAGGAGTTTTGCTTTCCTGTTAGTTTGCTGATCGGCAGCAGTAAAGTGCCTGCCGTTGCTCCAGCGAAAAGTTTTAAGAAACTACGCCTAGACATATTTTTCGATTTCATTTTTTAAGCTCCGCAATTATTTGTTATTAAGTCCATCTACCAGCTATTTTAGTTTTACAAAATTTACATTTACCATCAATAATATTGTTCTCAATGATCGTATACCCCTGCCTTTTAATTAAAAGTCTACTATCATTAGGGCAATATGTACTGTTCCCGGGATGATTAGGAACATTGCCTACATAAACGTGATTCAATCCTGTCTTTTTTGCAATGTCCCAAGCTATAGAAAGCGTTTCAACGGGAGTTGGAGGCAGGTTTTTCAGCTGATGTTGGGGCCAAAATTTAGAGAAGTGCAAAGGGACATCAGGGCCTAGATTCTCAGAGATCCAGTCACATAATTTTTGAAAGTCACTTTTTTTATCATTCCATGTTGGTACGACAAGGTTTGTAAGCTCTACCCATACGCCTTGATCTATCATGATCTTGATCGCATTGAGTACCGGGGCCAGTGTTGCAGCGCTCATTTTTTGGTAAAATTCTTCAGTTATGCCTTTAAGGTCGATGTTTGCAGCGTCTATATATTTGCATAGATCCAGCAGAGGTTTTTCTTGGATATAGCCTGCAGTTACCATGACGTTTAAAATATTATTCTCTTTTGCCAATTTGGCTGAATCATAGGTATATTCATAAAAAACGACCGGATCCGAATACGTGTATGCAATGCTTTTACATTTTGCTTTAAGTGCCTGGTCCATCAGTTTATTTGGAGGCAGGTCATAATTACTTGTTTCCTCAGGCCTTCTTTGCGATAACTGCCAGTTTTGACAATATTTGCAATGAAGGTTGCATCCCGCAGTTGCAATAGAGAAGGCAAGGGTTGAAGGATGAAAATGGTACAATGGTTTTTTTTCTATTGGATCAATGTGAACTGCCGCAGGATTGCCGTAGACAAGGGTCTGTAATTTTCCGTCTAGATTGATACGGACGCCGCAGTTGCCTCTATCGCCATTTTTTAAAATGCATTTTCTTGGGCACAATTCACATTGAACTACGGATGTTTTCATAGTGTTTTCCAATATTTTGCTTCTTTCGGAAGTATTCCAGACTGTTTAAGTTTTTCTTTTATTCTGCTGATATCAATATTTTCTTGAACTATCAGAGCCGGTTCGGTCTGTTCATCAGTCAAATTAATATTAGTTTCTGGTTTATCAGAAGGCTCGTTCTTTAATAGCGGCTTTATGATTGTTGCAATTATAGCAATAATTAGAACTAAGGTTGAGATGAATAGCGCGAGGAATTGTTTAGTTGATTTATCCATTACTTGCAAAAGGTTGAGCATTTTTGGCATAAAATGCATTCAGAACCATTTATTTTTGCTATGTTTTTATCCGTGTACTTTATTGCCCTTACAGGGCAGACATTGCTGCAATCCTTGCTGTCTTTTGACAATCTAAATCCTAAAAAATTAAATTTAGAAATTAACCCTAAAAAGGCACCTGTCGGGCAGAAAAATCTGCACCAGAAACGAAAATAAAAAACTGATGAAAACAATACAAATGATAAAAGCAGCCAGGCGGCCTTGGAGCCCATTAATGAAAAAAAGGTAATGTACGGTTCTATTGCGCCAATATAAGATTTTTTAAACAATATGCTGCAAAATAACAAGGCAAACAAAATTACGTATTTTGTTTTTTGGAACTTGTAATCGAGGCCTTTATTAATGTTTTTTGGTTTAATCCCAGCTTTTTTTGAAATGTTAAAGATCATTTCCTGAATAGCAGCAAAAGGACATATGTTGCAACAATATACTCTACCTAAAATAATACAGGAAGTAATTGTTAGCAAGAGCAATATGCACGTTATAGTGTTGTGCTCGAAAGAAGGGATATTTAATAATAAAAGGCCAGAGAAATGAGAGGTGGACAGCATGCAATTTGTTAATAGTCCCAAAAATATAAGGCTTAAGAGCATTGTGATTTTACTAAGATAAGTTTTTTTAAGAAAGAAGGAAGCTGATCCTAGCAAAAAAATAAAAATAGGAATAGTTATCATTACAAAAGGTTTATTGGTTGTCTTTTTTTTGTTATTCTCAGGAGCAGTATTTAGCAGCAAAGTCTTTATAGGTATGAGACTTTCCTTTATTGAATTTGTAACGCCAGAGCAGGAAATGGTTGCGCCTGTTATGCCGTCAATATCTTCTCCCAATGTGAACTTCTCAGATATATTCTTGCCTTTAAATTGTTCAAGGAAGGTTGGAAAGTTTTTTGTGAAAGACGGTGTTTCTGAATGGGCTATTAGTTTTGTCCCGACTATAGAATTTGAAGAGTCTACTCCAACCAGTATTTTGATCTTTCCCCCATACCCATAGATGTCTGGAGCGAGGTCAGTTGTAAAAAATGCTATGCCTATCAATGTTTCTTTTTTTGTTTTTTTATCAATTGAGTAAATTTTATAATGGGGCGGGTTTTCAAATTTATCTGATATTATATCCGCATCTGAAAATATAGCTTTGCACATGTCTTTTTCAGTTTCTGCACTGCTGCTGGAGATGTTTGATACAAACAAAGAAAGAAGAGTGATTAATAACAGAAATGTAAATTTTTGTTTATTTTTGATCATACTGATAGTTTGTTCTCTAAATATGAGCATGCTAAAGAATAAATTTCCGTTGTTTTGTCATTTTTAGGAATAGATTCAAATAGTTCCTCAAAATAGTTTCTGTCCTTTATGCACTTAAACGTCCAATGATAATTTATATCATAAATCCAGCTTAATTGAAGAAGTTTGAAATCGTTTAATGTTTTAACGTTTTGGATCTTGACTATTTCTCCTGCTTTAATATCAGATATTACAAAATCAGAAATTTCATTATTGTTCGGAAGTCCAAGTTCAAGCGCAACGTTTTGTGTCCCTTCTTTATTTTGATAATAGTCGATCACTAGGCGAAATATATCAAGCTTGTCAGCATCTCTAATCATCCTTGCATAAAAAAGTTCTTTTTCCGGGGCTTTTAACGGCAGCACAGCGCAATTATGATGAAGAACAGAATAAATGATCAGATCTCTTGCTTCGGGATCAATGTTTTCTAAGATAAGGTTCTCTTTTAAAATATTTATTCCCAAGGCAGCATGGTTCTCTGATTTGTGATCAGCAAAAGTTTGATAACGGTTATATTGCTCGAAGCGGCCAATGTCGTGAAATAAGGCAATAGCAGTAGCAAGGTTGATCTCACCTTGATTAAGGCCAAGGCTTGAGGCGATATCGATTATTTCTTTGCATACATTTTTAGTATGAGCAGTTTTTAAAACAATGTTTCGAGTGTATTCCGGGTCAATTGAAGTGAATCTTGAAGTATATTCAAAAAACCACTGTTGAAATAATTCTAGCTCAAAAAATTTTAACATGTTTTCTTTCCTTGTTGGTTGATGATATTATACATAAAAAATTTTAAAAGGTGTCATGAAAAAATATTTCTTAGTGAAATCTCTTTTAAAGATTTGTAAGTGGATGTAAAATACATTTGTGAAAAATAAAATAAATAAAATTATTTCTGCAGTTGTTGTTTTTGCCTTCGCTGTTTTTCTGATCGCGCGGCTATCTTTGGCGCAAGAGGTTGAAAATAAAAGGTCTATGGTTGAGAATTATACCCAGAAAGTAGTTATAAATTCAGTTCTCGACATGATGGGTAAAACCATGCAGAGACTGATAAAGAACAATAATATTGGTCTTTATCCTGTAATAGTTACAAACGCAATCCAGGCAGCTTCTATGCAGGTTTTTGAGCAAGAGTCTACAAAGAATATCGCAAAAGAAGCTTATCAGGTCACTTTGGATAAAGCATTAAAACAGCTTGAGCAGAACATACCGCAGGAAGTTATCCAGCAGAATATCAGAGATTCAGTTGATGAGATCTTAAGAAAGATACCAGAGGACCCTATATACAAAAAAATTGTTGAGGAAGTATTGAAGACTGCAGCAGGACAACAGCAGAAAATCCTGGCAATGGCTTTAGCCCAGCAGCAGGCGCAAATCGCTGTTATGCAGCAGCAATATCAGATGGCTCAACAGGCACTAATGGAGCAATATCAGCAGCAGGTTATTATGAGGTATTCCCAGGAGCAGGCACAGCAGGCATATTATCAGCAGCAGGCAGTTCAATCTAAATACAATGGGATGATGCAGGAAGAGTATGAACGAAGAGTGCGCCAAGAGTATGAAAGTCGTGTTTATTCCCAGACTCCTTGGAAGTAACTTGGGATCAGTTCAATTATGTTATACTATGTTTAAGGGGATTTGATATGAAAAAATTACTGCTTTTTACATTGTTATTTGCATCTATCTATTGTAGCTTTGCCTATGCTGAAGATGGTGAGTCAAAGGTGATAGAGACCTATTATGAAAATGGTGTTCTTGAATCAAGAGGGACTTATAGGTGGGGTAGAAAGAATGGTATTTTTAGGGAATATTATGATAATGGTCAAATAAAAAGCATATGTTCGTACAGGCAAGACGTATTATTGTCTAAAGAAAATTTTGAAAATAGTACAGCTAATATGCAAAAGGATTTTGCGGAAAATGGTGTTAAATTAAATCAAGATGCTACCCTTAAGCCAAAGGAAAAAGGGTATGTTGATATAAAGAATAAGCTCCGGGTCGGCCTAAATGCGGAAGGAGAGCTTCCTCAAGAGGCAAAGGAAAATGAGCTTAAAAAGGCTGAAGAAGCAAAAAATGGGGGAAAAGTAAGAAAAGTTAGGCAGGAAAAAGAACATACGCAAAAATACATTAAAAAAACCTATAAAGAACTGAACAAGGTCAATAAGCAAGATTTGAAGCATACTTCTAAGTACGAAGAGGCTAAGTATGAAAAAGAGTTGAATCTTGGTGGAAGGACAGGCCTTGGCAAGGCAGAGACTAAAAGATTTGGTGCGGATTTATCCGATAATAATGATAAATATAAAAAAGAGGATTATAAATATAAAAAGAAAAAAATAGATAAATATAAAAAAACCAAATTCGTGAATACTAAGCCTGACGGACTTTATTAATATTAATATATTTATAGATTTAAAGGGTAAACTTTTTTTGCAAGTAATGTTTACCCTTTTTTATTTTAAATTGTATTAATTTGGCTTGTTTAATATGAAAAGAAAAGTTAGAATACTGCTATGATTGAGAAAGAAAAATCCAAGAGAATTTTAGTTGTTGATGATGACCCGGTTATTGTTAAATTGCTTGAAAATCGTTTAACCGAAAAAGGTTATAAAGTTGTTTCAGCCCTTGAAGCAGCTGATGGCTTGCAAATGGCAATCAATGATTCTCCTGACCTGATCGTTCTGGATGTAATGATGCCTATCATAAATGGCTACAATTTTTGTCATTTATTGAAGTCGGAAGAAGGTAAAAAAGAGATACCGATCATCTTTTTAACTTCAAGAAACTCCAAAGAAGATATTCAGATCGGCCATAAAATGGGAGCGGACGCTTATTTGACTAAGCCTGTTGATATGGGCGTTCTTATTGCCAAAATCAATGAATTATTGTAACGAATTTTATCATGGGTGCTTTTTATCTTTTTATCTTTAAGTATCGAAAAAGACATATTTTTATATTCTGCAGTAAGATGTATCTAGGTTAAAGCTGAATTTTTTTTGATCAAATATTTTTAAGGTTCTATGCTGAAAATTTTCGAAAATATCGGTTCTACTGTAAGTCGATGGATAACCATTGTTGTTGAGTTTATTGCTCTTTTTATTGAGACAATATACTGGATTTTAGTCGGCCCTTTCAAAAGTAAACCTATAAACTATAAAGCTACTTTTGAACAAATGGTGTTTATGGGTTTTAATTCAATCATTATTGTATTCTTTGTGACTTTTTTTACAGGAATCGTTCTTGCAATGCAATCAGCGCCTCAGCTTTCTAAGATGGGTGCGGTCTTTTATGTTGCCGGATTGGTCACTGTTTCTATATGTAGGGAGCTTGGGCCGGTATTGACAGCCTTGGTTATTGCGGGCAAGATAGGGGCAGCAATTACTGCGGAAATAGGCTCAATGAAAGTTAATGAGCAGATCGAAGCGCTTGATGCTATGGCGATCAGCCCTATAAGATATTTGGCTGTTCCAAAGCTAATTTCGCTGGTAATAATGCTTCCTTGTTTAACAGTTGTTGGTGATGCAGCTGGTATTTTTGGCGGATATCTCATAGGGATTTATAATCTTAGGATTAATTCAGGGCTTTATATTCAAACAGCTTTAAAATTTTTAACAACAAAAGATATTTATACCGGGCTTTCAAAGTCTTTAGTGTTCGCGATCATTATTGTTTTAGTCGGAGTCTATCAAGGATTGAAAACAAAAGGTGGCGCTGTCGGAGTTGGAAAGGCAACGACCATAAGCGTGGTTGTCAGCTTTATATTGATAATTGTTGCGGATTGTATTTTAACCGGAATTTACTTTTTTAATGACTTCTGATTATGGCTAACAGAGAAATTGCAATACAAGTTAAGAATCTTGTTAAAGTTTTTGATGGAAGAAAAGTCCTTGATAATATTAATTTCGATATTTATCAGGGAGAGACCTTTGTTATCGTCGGCGGATCAGGTTGCGGGAAGAGCACTCTTCTAAGGGTCATGGCGGGAGGGTTAGATCCGACTTCAGGCCAAGTGTTCTTTAACGGAAAAGATATGGGTGTTTTAGACCGAGAGGGGAAAGAAAAGGTTAAGCGCCGGTTTGGGATGAGCTTTCAGTCAGCAGCGCTGCTGGATTTTTTAACAGTTGAGGAAAATGTTAGTTTGCCGCTTAAGGAGCATACTAAACTGGATGATGATATTATCAGAATAATTGCCAGGATGAAGCTTAATTTTGTTGGGTTAAAAGGTTTTGAGAATTATTTTCCGAGCCAGATATCGGGTGGTATGAAAAAGAGGGTTGGTTTAGCAAGAGCAATAGCTATGGACCCTGAAATTGTTTTTTATGATGAACCAACAGCAGGGTTAGATCCCGTAATATGTGCTGTTGTTGATCAGCTTATTTTGGACCTGACAAAAAAGCTTAATTTGACATCAATTGTCGTTACGCATAATATGGAAAGTGTATTTCGTATTGCCGATAGGATTGCTATGCTTTATAATGGGAAGCTGCTTCAGGTTGGGACAAAAGAAGAGATCAAAAATTCGGATAATGCTATAATCCAGCAATTTATAAAAGGAGAGATAGTCGGGCCGATTCAGTTAAATGCAGTTGGTGAATAATATTGTTTAAAAAAATATTTGCGGCTTTAACGGGAGGGGATATATGAAAATAAATAATGAGACAAAGATAGGCATTATGGTCACAGGCATTCTGCTTATTCTTGTTACTTTAACTATAAAAACTGAGAAATTTAATGTTGCAAAGGATGGATATAGGGTCAGGGTCCATTTTCAGGATATTGACGGTGTTAACCTCAATTCTCCGGTAATGTTCAATGGTTTCGAGGTCGGGATTGTGGAGGATGTTATAATTAGAGATGATAGTGACGGGACAAAAATGGAACTTGTTTTGTGGCTTGAGAATAGGGCTAAATTAAGAAAAGGCTCAAAAGCCTATGTGAAAAATCTTGGGTTTATGGGTGAAAAATATGTAGGATTAACATCTGGTGATAATGATAATCCTTATCTGGATGAGAACGCTTTAATAATTGGTCAGGCGCCGGCAGATTTTGGACAGCTTGTTTCTGATGGGCAAGAAATTGCTTCACAGTTGAAAGAAATCTCCCAAAATATTAATGAAAGGCTGAGTATTAATAAAGAACATATTGATAATGTTATTGCAAATGCTGACCTGACCTTGAAAAATATGTCGTCTGTTACTGACCGTATAGATCAAGGATTCAGAAGCAATGAAAGTAATATTAATGATATCGCTGATAATTTAAACAGGACATCAGCAAATCTTACTATTATGACCAGCAATCTAGAAGAATTGACCTTTGACCTAAAAATGCATCCATGGAAAATTCTTCATAGGACAAAAGATAAAAGAGAAGAAAAAAGTGACCAGTAGTTTATTTGCTATATAAAACAGGTTAGTTGAAACGCAGGGGATAGATATTATGATAGAAATTGTTGAAAATAAATTATGGGTTCAAAGAATGAAGTTGACGTTCTTTGGCTTAGAGATAGGCACTCGGATGACAGTTATCCGGCTCGCTGGTGACAGTTTGTTTATTCATTCTCCAATATCCCTTGATATAAAATTAAAGCAAGAATTGGACAGGATCGGTCGTGTTGATTTTGTTGTCTCTCCTAACAAGATGCATCATTTCTTCATTGCTGATTATATGCAGGGATATCCGGCGGCTTTAGTTTTCGCTTCGCCCGGCTTGCCAGAAAAAAGGAAAGATGTTGCTTTCAAATATCTCTTAAAGGACAACCCAGAGAATCAGTGGGCTCATTACTTGGGTCAGAAAATATTTTATTGTGGTGAAGATTTTAGAGAGGTTGTTTTTTTTCATAGAGAGACTAGAACATTGATCGTTGCAGATCTTATAATGAATTTTCGTGAAAATACGGCATTTTTAACAAAGTTAGTTTTAAAGGTCGTTGGTTCGTATAATAAGCCGATATCCCCTGTTGATACAGGCTTGACTGCAAATCAAAAGGCTATGGCAGCGGCGTCGCTTGAGTACATTCTGGGATGGGATTTTGACAGGATTATTCTGGCTCATGGGGATATCATTGAAACAGGCGGCAAGAAGGTTTTATCAGAGTTGTTTTTCTGGTTAAATTAATAAAAGGAAGGATGGGCTATGGAAGGTGAAGGAATAAATCAAAACAACATGAATCCTTTAGGTTCTGAATCTTTGGTTATGTATAGGAGATTTATTGAGTCTATAAGAAGCGGTATTTTTATGGTTAATTTAAGTGGTGTCATTAGTTATGCTAACATTGCCTTAGCTAATATGATCGGGCATGATACAAGGGCAGCGGTAACAGGTTTAAACTTGTTCCAGGAGTTTTTCAAATCTGCGGAACAAAAAGAAGCATTTCTTCATGAAATTACCAATATTGGTTCTAAAAAGATTTATGAATTCAAATACAGAAGACCTAAGGACGGACTTGATATGGTTCTGACTATGAGCGGTCATTATATTCGCAATGAAAAAGGAGAAGCTGTCGGGGTTGAGGGTGTTGTGTATGATGTTACAGATAAGGCGGAGTTGGAAGCGAATTTGTTGAATGAGAAGCATAAGCTTGAGCTGTTGTTAGGCCTTAATGAAAAAGTAAACTCATTCAAGGAAATGGAAACATTGGTAAATTTTGTTGTTGACGAAATCTCTAATATTCTGCAGGCCAAAAGAGTTTCTTTAATGAAATTTGATGATAAAAAAAATGAGTTGTATATTATTGGCAGCGTGGGAATTGAAGATGAATATTTTAAGTCAGTCAGAGTAAGGCTGGGAGACCCTATTGTAGGTATTGTTGCAGAAGAAAGAAAGCCGTTGCTGATCAAGAACATTGAGTATGAAAGTAAATTTCAAAGAGCGAAGAAGCTTTCATATATGGGCAGGTCTTTTATTATCGTCCCTATTTTAAATGACAAGAAGTTGATCGGGGCTATTAATGTTGCGGATAAAATGCCGGTCCATGGGCGCGAGGTTTCTTTTGACGAGACAGATCTCAAGATTGTTTGCGCGATTGGCAGAGAAGTTGCTGTTGCTCTGGAGAATGTTGAGCTTTATAAAGAGCTTAATCTGCTGACGGTTACGGACCCTTTGACCCATATTTATAATTACAGGAAATTTTCGGACAGCTTGGAGTTTGAATTTAAAAGATTGAGGCGCTCAAAAGGCACTCTTTGCATAATGATGATGGATGTCGATAAATTCAAATCCTACAACGATACATACGGCCATTTAGAGGGAGATGCTTTGCTTTCAGGATTAGGAGAGATCTTAAAATCTAGCTTGAGAGAGACTGATGTTGTTTGCAGGTATGCAGGTGATGAGTTCTGTATAGTATTGCCGGATTCAGAGAGGTCGGGAGCAAAAAAAGCTGCTGAAAAAATAAAGGATACAGTCGAGAGCTATCCTTTCAAAAGGAAGGTGACGATTAGTTTGGGAGTTGCCCAATATGAACCCGGGATAGAGCAGAAAGAGTTGATTCGCAGGGCCGATAAGGCTCTTTATGAATCAAAGCATAAAGGCAGAAATCAGGTTTTTCTTTATGATCCAAGCATGGACGTGGAAAATGGATCTTAAAAAAGTGTTCAGCCTGCCCTTAAATTTTTGCTAGATTTATCCATATTAATAGTTATAATAACCAATCTAGAAACGCCTATCAACGGATCATGTGAAAATGCATGATCATTCATATAGTGTATTTTGTTTTGTCCTTATTTAACGAGTATCATTCTTATTAAGCAGTTCTCAATTAGAGTTAAAACCGTTATTTTAAATTATTGCCATGAATCAAACAAAGGATTTTAAATATGTTTACGGGCCGGTGCATTCCTGGAGATTGGGAATGTCTTTGGGCATCGATCCGATATCCACTGAGAAGAAAGTGTGTAATTTTGACTGTATTTATTGTCAGTTGGGTAACACCGGTATCTTGAGCAATGAGAGAAAAGTCTTTGTTGCCACTGATGCTATTATTCGCGAGATCGAGATGTTCCCTTCAAAGGAAATAGATTATTATACTTTTTCCGGGAGAGGTGAACCAACTTTGGCAAAGAATCTTGGAGAGATGATAGCCTCTGTCAAGAAAGTCCCCGACAGGAAAGTCGCTGTTATTACAAATTCAGCCTTGATCTGTGATGCTTCTGTCCGTGGGGAACTTGCATTGGCGGATTTTGTAATTGCTAAGTTGGATGCCTGTGATAAAGGTTCCTTAATCGGGATATCAAGGCCTGCAGATGGTGTAGATTTTGACTCTGTTGTCGAAGGATTAAAGGAATTGAGAAAAATATTTAAAGGGAAATTGGCTTTGCAGGTAATGTTTATCGATAAGAATAAATCTCTTGCTTCAGAGATCGCAGAATTAGCCAAACAGATAAATCCTGATGAGGTTCAAATTAATACTCCCCTGAGGCCTTCAGGCGAAAAGCCATTGGATGAGACTGATATAGAGGGATTAAAATCACAATTCATAGGTCTGAATATTGTTTCTGTTTATGATGCTGAAAAGGTGGAATTTTCACCAATTTGTGAGAAAAACACAGTTTTAAGGCATGGAAAATACAAAGATGCCTGATTTTTTTAAAAAAAGCAAGAAAACACCACATATAGTACAAAATAGTGCTTGACATACAAGATATTGTATGTAATAATACATTTATCACGAGGACAAATTCCCAAATATCAGTAATTTTAGATAAGATTCAGCTTTGATATCGGACCGCATTTTTTGATACATTTCTAAAAAACCTTATGAAGAAAGAGGCCATATGGAATACAACGAGGTATTGACAAAAATAATCAAGAGAAACAACCTGGAAGAGAACTTTGATCCTAAAAAGATCAGAAAAGCTATCCAGAAGGCCGGTGAGGCAACTGGAGAGTTTTCTGAAGCCGTAGCAAAAAAGCTTACAATTAGGGCCCTTTCACTTGCACAACAGTTATTTACCGATCGTTATCCAACAGTTGAAGAGATCCAGGATATTGTTGAAGAGGTCTTGATAGCATCTCCATATAAGAAAACTGCCAGGGCATATATCGTTTATAGAGATCAACATGCTAAAATCAGGGAGATTACTTCTAAAAGCAATGTAGAGCTTGTAGATCAGTATTTGGACAGAACAGATTGGAAGGTCAACGAGAATAGTAATATGGCCTTTTCTTTGCAAGGTTTGAACCAGTATATTTCATCTGAAATAAGTAAGGTTTACTGGCTTAATAAGATCTATCCGCCTGAAGTCAGGCAGGCGCATCAGAATGGCGATTATCATATTCATGACTTGGGATTGATAAGTGTTTATTGTGTCGGATGGGACCTGTATGATCTTCTGGTAAGCGGATTTACCGGTGCAGCAGGAAAAATGGAATCAAAGCCTGCGAAGCATTTAAGAAGCGCTTTGGGACAAGTTGTTAATTTTTTCTACACGCTACAGGGAGAAGCCGCAGGTGCGCAGGCATTTTCAAATTTTGATACATTAATGGCCCCATTTATCAGATATGATAATATGGGCTATAAAGAAGTTAAACAGGCTCTTCAGGAGTTTGTTTTTAATGTGAACGTTCCTACCAGAGTTGGTTTTCAGACACCGTTTACAAATATAACCATGGACCTTCATGCGCCAAAATATTATGCAGATCAGGGTGTTCTGATAGGTGGAAAGATACAGAAGGAAACTTATAAAGAATTTCAGACAGAGATGGATATGTTCAATAAAGCGTTTCTTGAAGTTATGCTTGAAGGTGACGCAAAGGGGCGTGTTTTTACTTTTCCAATTCCTACCTATAATATTACCCAGGATTTTGATTGGGATAATGCAAATCTTGCTAACTTATGGGAAGCCACAGCTAAGTATGGCATACCGTATTTTTCAAATTTTGTTAATTCTGACATGGACCCTGAAGATGCAAGGAGCATGTGCTGCCGTCTAAGGCTTGATAACAGAGAGCTTAGAAGCCGCGGTGGCGGGCTTTTTGGGGCTTCTCCTTTAACTGGATCTATCGGTGTCGTAACTATCAATTTGCCAAGGATAGGCTATTTAGCAACAAACGAAGAGAATTTCTTTGAAAGGCTTGCAAACAACATGGAAGTTGCTAAAGAAAGTCTGGAGATCAAAAGAAAGATATTAGAAAAATTTACTGAAGGCGGGCTTTATCCTTACATGAAATTTTTCTTAAGGAATATCAAAAAAAGATTTGATCAATATTGGAAAAACCATTTTGCAACTATTGGCTTGGTAGGTATGAATGAAGCTTGTCTTAATTTCATGGGAAAGAACATTGCAACGCCTGAAGGTCAGGCTTTTGCGGCCAGAGTATTGGACTTCATGAGGGAAAAATTAGTTAAGACTCAGGAAGAGACCGGAAATAATTATAATTTAGAGGCTACTCCTGCAGAAGGCGTTTCTTACCGCGCAGCTAAGCTTGACAAAGAGTTGTTCCCCGACATTATCTGCGGAAACCCAAAAGGCTCAAGAGAAGACGCAGAGCCGTTTTATACAAACTCAACACATCTTCCTGTAAACTATACAGATGATATTTTCGAAGCATTAGATCTGCAGGATGACCTTCAATCAAGATACACCGGTGGAACAGTATTGCATGGTTTTGTTGGTGAAAAAATAGAATGTATAACTGGCCTGAAGGCTTTAATAAAAACTATATGCACAAAATATAAATTGCCGTATTTTACAATAACTCCAACATTCAGCGTTTGCCCGGATTGCGGATACATTGCCGGCGAGCATCAGTTCTGCTCTAAATGTGAGAGCCAGTGTGAAGTTTATTCGCGCGTAGTTGGATATTTAAGGCCGGTACAGCAGTGGAATAAAGGTAAAAAAGAGGAATTTTTCCAGAGAACGACCTATAAGGCTGACAAAGGCGGAAGATTTTCCGAGACAAAAACGCTGAACGAAGAAAAAGTAAGTTAATCTAACTTATAATAATTTTAATAGTCGTAAGTAGTAAACTGCTTCTTATGTCTCAAAGCTTACTGCTTACGACTTATATTTTTGTCATGAATATCGGCGGATTACAAAAACTTACTATAATTGATTTCCCCGGCCATATTGCTGCAGTAATATTTTTACAGGGATGTAATTTCAGATGTCCTTATTGTCATAATCCTGAATTAGTTGACCCAAAACAATTCCAAGAAACAATAGATCAAAACGAGGTTTTGTCTTTTCTCGCAACAAGGAAAGAAAAGCTCACCGGTGTTGTAATTACCGGAGGAGAGCCGTGTATCCATGAAGGGCTAGTTGGTTTTATTAAGAAAATAAAGGATATGGGTTTTTTAGTTAAGCTAGACACTAACGGGAGCAGGCCCGATGTTTTGAAAAATGTGATCGATAAGAAGCTGGTTGATTTTATAGCTATGGATGTAAAAGCTCCTCTTGAAAAGTATTTTTTTGTTACCAAAGTAAAAGGGTTTGAAAATAAAGTAAAGGAAAGTATTCGTTTAGTGATGGATTCCGGTATCAGGCATGAATTCAGGACTACCGTTGCAAGAACTTTGCTTGATGAAAATGATATTGTGAAAATAAAAGAGCTTGTAGAAAATGATGATAGTTACAGGACCCAGGATTTTGTAAATGGTGATAAAATCCTGGACCCAACTATGTTAGAATAATTGATATTGTTCATTATGGTTAAGGTTATATGTCAAGGAAAAAGAAAAAACATCCGAGTAAAAAAAAGCATATAATAAATGTTAAAAAAGGAAAGTGGTCGGCAAGTCCCATGGATCTGCCAAGGAAAGTGGGTCTTCCGTCATGGGTTCCTTTATTTAATGCTGCATGGAAGATCGCCTTATTGTGCGTTGTTGTCTTTATTATCGTAAAAGTTAAGACCTATGAGGAAGACAAGAACAGTAAAGTTGAAAGAGCTGCTTATGTGGAGAAGCTCTCGCCTTTTGAAATTGCGGAGTGGGAAAACAGGTTTAATGGCGGTATTAAGCTGATTGTTTTTAATAACGGGAAGATCAAGCATACAAGCATAGATTCACTGAATGAGGAATTAAGATTTGACTGGTGGGAAGTTGCAATTAAACCAATTGCCCCTAATCAGTTTACAGGGACAGAGGCAAAAATTGAGATCGAGATACCCCATATAATGTTTGAACCTTCAGGGATAGATGACCTGACATTAAAAGGGGAGTTCCGAAGACGGGTTGGAGTGAAGACAGTAATGACAAATCAAAAAGGTTTTGAGATAGTAGCTGAGCTTGTTGAGGACAGAGGCAATGAGCTGATACTTATTTTTGGCTTTAATAGTGATAAAGGGCTTTAAGTTAAATGCAATTAACTGGTAACATATCGGATTATCTTATTGTTTTTATGGGTGGCGTGCTCGTTAGCTTTACGCCATGTGTTTACCCTGTTCTGCCCTTAACTGCAGCTTTTATTGCAGATGCAAATATAAACGGATCAAAATTGAGAGGTTTTCTTATCTCTCTTGTTTATGTTTTGGGTATGGCAATTGTGTATAGTCTGCTTGCTGTGATTGCTGCTTTGACAGGCAAAATATTTGGACAACTGCAATCCAGCCGGTCAGCCTATTTTATTATTTCCATTCTTTTAGGACTTTTTTCTCTTGTAATGTTTGAAGTTATTAAGATGCCTTCATTGGGATTGTCTGTAAAAGTGGGGGAGAAACCGACACATATTATTGGTGTTTTTTATGCTGGAATTATCTCTGGATTTGTAGTAGGCTCATGTACTGGTCCCGCTTTGGGAGCGATATTACCGATCATAGCTTACAAACAGAGTATAGTTTATGGTGCCAGTCTGATGTTTGTTTTTTCATATGGAATGGGGCTTTCATTGATACTTGTCGGGACGTTCAGCGGTATAATACCTAGTTTGCCTAAGTCCGGAAAATGGCTTATAACGATCAAGAATATTTGTGCAATAATCCTGATGTTGGTTTCTATATATTACTTATTAAAAGCTTTATCAATTATCTATTAGAAATGACAAGTAAAATATATTTAATACTATTAATAGTATGCGTGATTTTGATCCCTTCAATTGTCGCAGCTGAGTTGATCTTTATGGATAATGCAAATGTCGCAAACCCCGCGCCTGATTTTACTTTGAAAAATCTATCTGGGGTTGACTCGAATTTAAATCAATTTAGGGATAATAAAAGAACGGTTATTTTCTTCTGGGCTACATGGTGCCCTTATTGCAGGAATGAATTGACGGGATTGACTAAAAATAAGGTGGATTTAGACAAGAACGGAGTTAAAATACTTTTGGTAAACCTTGGTGAAACCCCGGAAGTTGTTAGTGATTTTGTCGAGAAAAACAATGTTCCTTTCGAAGTCTTGATAGATAGCATGACCAGCTCAAAGAAGATTTATGATATTATCGGGTTGCCGACGTTGGTTTTTATTAATACGGATGGTGTTGTTACTGGTGTAAAACACAGTTTTCCCGAAAATTATATGGATCTTTTAAATAAGATATTCCCCAAGTAGTATAATCCCTCATTAATGATGGCTGCTTCCAATGCTTCTCTATTGTTAGGATATAATTAGCGCACTTCTTCAAGGATTGATCTTGTCGGTTCAAGTTTATTTAAGCTGTAAAAGTGAAGGCCGGGCGCTCCTCCGGCAAGAAGTTCTTTGCATTGTTTTATTGCGAAGTTGATCCCCTCTTTTATTGTGGCATCCTTATTATCTGCGATCGGCTCAAATATGTCCTTGATCTCAGCATTTATGGTTGCGCCGCAAAGGTTGGAAAATTTAATAAGGCCTTCATAATTTGTTATTGGCAGTATGCCCGGAAGTATGCGGGAAGTTACTCCAAGTTTTCTTAATCGCTTCACATAATTGAAATAGTGATCATTGTTGAAAAAGAATTGTGTTATTACAAAATCAGCTCCGTTATCAATTTTGATTTTCAGGAATTCAGAGTCTCTGTTCAGGTCTTTGCAAAGAAGATGCCCTTCAGGAAAACCGGCTACGCCTATTGAAAAATAGTTGTTAAAGTTTTCTTTTATGAAAGAAACAAGCTCGCAGCTGTATTTGAAATTTTCTTCAGTAGGCTGCCAGTCAGGATCGTCCATCGGGGGATCGCCTCTTAGGGCAAGGATGTTCTTTATTTGTCGTGATGCTATGTTTTTAACGATAGTCTTAATGTCATCCTTAGAGTGCAGGACGCAGGTCAAGTGGGCCATCGAAGGGACTTTGTGAGTGTTCTGTATGTGCTCTACCAGGTCCAGTGTTTTTTCCCTGCTGCCTCCGCCGGCTCCATAGGTGCATGAAATAAAGTCAGGCTTAAGTTCGCAGAGCTGAGCTATTATCTCAATAAGGTTATCTAGACCTTTTTCAGTCTTTGGGGGGAAGATCTCCAGCGAGAATGTTTTTTCTTTTTCATTAAAAATGTCTGAGATTTTTTTCATAATAATTAAGATTATATGATTTTGAGTTGCAAACTTAAATTATATCTCATATGATAAAGCGTAATTCAATTTAATCAAAGGAAAATTTAATAATATGAAAATAGCGGTTGTTACAGGTTCGTCAGGTCTCATAGGTTCCGAAGCGGTAAAATTCCTTGCAAAAAAGGGAATGAAAATTGTCGGTATTGATAATGATATGCGCAGATATTTTTTCGGGGATGAAGCTTCGACGGCCTGGAATACTGAAGTGCTCAAAAAAGAGATAAGCGGCTTTGAACACAATGAGATAGATATACGTGATCGCGATGCGCTTGATAAAGTTTTTAGCCAATACAATACCGATATTGACCTGATCGTTCATACTGCATCGCAGCCGTCCCATGATTGGGCGGCTAAAGAGCCGTTCACGGATTTTACTATAAATGCTAACGGCACATTAAACCTGCTTGAGATGACGCGTAAGTATTGCCCGAATTCTGTATTTATTTTTACGAGCACAAATAAAGTTTACGGCGATCTTCCTAACCTTTTGCCATTGGTCGAGCTTGAAACACGCTGGGAAATTGAAGAGGACCATCCTTTCTTTAAGGGAATTGATGAGACAATGAGCATAGATCAGTCAAAGCATTCATTGTTCGGCGCTTCAAAGGTGGCCGCAGATATAGTTGTTCAAGAGTATGGAAGGTATTTTGGCATGAAAACAGTTTCATTCAGAGGTGGATGCTTGACAGGGCCAAATCACTCTGGGGCACAGCTTCACGGATTTTTGGCATATCTTATGAAATGTTGCGTGACTGGCGATCAATATACTGTTTTTGGCTACAAGGCCAAACAAGTCAGGGATAATATCCATAGCAGCGACCTTGTGGATGCCTTTTATGCTTATTATAAAGAACCGCGGATCGCTGAAGTTTATAACATTGGCGGCGGCAGGGGGAACAGCTGTTCTATGCTTGAAGCGATCAGCTTGTGCGAAGAGGTTTCCGGGAGAAAGCTTGATTATGAATATGTCGAGCAGAACAGGATAGGTGACCATATTTGGTATATAAGCGATCTGGGAAAATTCGAAAACCATTATCCTCAGTGGAGACAAAACTATTCTCTTAAAGATACGATCGTTCAGATATATGAGAATAATGTTGATAGGTGGTAATATTTAATTTTGATAGCTATTGTTAACAAAATAATTGACATAAGGATTCTCAATAAGTATACTGACTTCAAACATAAAAGGAGGAGTTAAAATGTTAGCCTATTTATTAATTGTTTTAGGGGTAGTTTCAAGACTTATAGTTCATGTGCCGAATTTTACGCCAGTGATCGCGATCGCACTGTTCAGTGGTGTTTATCTAAAGAAGAAATATGCTGTTGTGCTTATGTTGGCATTGATGGCAATTACAGATGTGTTTTTAGGATTTCATAATATAATGTTCTTTACCTGGGGCAGCTTTGCCTTGATAGCGGTTTTGGGAACAACAATGAAGGGTAAAGTGAATTTCAAGTCGATTTTTTCAGGAAGTTTGTTAGCAGCGATCTTTTTCTTTGTTGTTACTAATTTTGGTGTTTGGCTGGTATCAGGTATGTATGAAAGATCTTTTGCCGGGCTTGTCACTTGTTTTACAATGGCAATCCCGTTCTTTAGATACACGGCAGCAAGCGCATTAATCTATTCATTTGTTTTATTTGGCGGATATGAGCTTATTGCCTCAAGGATCAAAAGTACGCGTTTAGCTACTGCTCTTTAAAACTGCTTTCGCTGTATAGGCCCTCTTCGAGAGGATAATAAGGAAATACCTGTGATCTGTCTTAGGCAGAGAATCAGGAGCGGTCCCGCCGCTGTGATAGAGATAAAAGTCTCTTAAGCCAGAATACTGCCATACAGATAATTATCAAATACTGCGTGCGGACAGTATTAGGTGATCATATATTTAGGAAAAAGACTCAGGGTGCACTCCTAATCGATTAAGTTCGATTAGGAGTTTTTTTTGTACCAGAAAGGTAAATAAATACCCTGGAGTTAAATTAAAAAGGGAGAAAACGTGAAAAAGAAAATTAGTTTGTTTTTGGTTGCAGTGTTTTTAGTTGTATCGCCAGCAGTGTATGCGCAACAAACGTTTGAAGAGCAATTAGGGCGAATAATAGTTACAGCAACACGTATTGGCCAGCATGATTATAAGATAACTGGAAATGTCACTGTAATTGACAGGGATCAGATCGAGGCGTCAAATGCGCAGAGTGTTCCTGATGTTTTGAAAGAGGCCTTAGGTGTTTCAATCTCAGATAATAGCACGACAAAGACGTCAAAGCTCGATATCAGAGGTTTTGGCGAAACTGCTGTCAGTAGTGTTTTGTTCCTTGTAAATGACAGAAAGACAAATTCGATTGATATGTCAGGCTCAGACCTTGTGCAGATACCTATTGAATCAGTTGAAAGAATAGAGATCATTAGAGGTGCTGGTTCTGTTCTTTATGGGGATAATGCTGTCGGAGGGGTTGTCAATATTATTACAAAAAAAGGCGAAGGTGCTGCTTCTGGCCAGGTTGGTGTTTCCTATGGAAGTTATGATAAAAGAGCGACTAATTTAGAGGTATCCGGAGAGAAGAAAAATATCTCTTATTATGTAAGCTCAAAATATACCGATGAAAGGGGATATCGTCAGAATAGTGATATGCTGGCTAAGGATTTCAACGGGAGATTTGGCTATAAATTTTCAGATAAAATATCCCTGGATGTTGAAACGGGCTGGCATGAAGATGATTATGGACAGCCGGGAAGTTTGACAGAGGCGCAGCTTATTTCATTAGGCAGAAGAGGTTCGCCTAATGAAGATGATACCGCGGCGACAAGGGACAGGTTCATCAATTTCTCATTTGATGTCAATCCATGGCCTGAAGATATGGACTTTGGTAAATTGATCGTTGATGTAAGCTACAGGAACAGGGATGCTTACACGGATAATGTCGCCTGGTCAAGCACGACAAAGAATCAGATAGACACAAAAGGTGTTAATGCAAAATATACTTTTGACAGGACTATATTTGATAAAGAGGTTAATTTTGTTACAGGTATTGATTATTATGATAATGAACATGAAATATTAAGGGAAGCGGGCAGTACAACGGAACTGGTCATTTCAAAAGAGGAATTTGGTATTTATGGCTTCCTGGAATATGAATTGATCGACGATGTTTTCATTAACGGAGGGACAAGGTTCCATAAAGCGGAATATAATTTCAATCAAAGGAACGGGACTGCAGATGATAGCCAGGACCCTGACAAATGGGTTTCTATGGCAGGGATCAAATATGAATATGCCAAGGGATCCAATATTTATGCTAATGTCCAGGAGACCTTCCGGTTTTTAGCAACGGATGAATGGTTCAATACTATCAGCGGGGTTTTGAACTCGGACCTTAAGCAGCAAGAAGGCATGCAGTATGAGATCGGTTTAAAGCATAATTTTAATGATAAGGTTGAGCTTAATGTTACCCCGTACGTGATCGATATCGAGAATGAGATCTATTATAATCCTACAGGCGGTAATTTCGGTTGGGGGGCGAACGAGAATTATGATAAGACCCGCAGGATCGGGGTTGAAGTCGGAAGCAGGTTCAATATCCTGAAGTTCTTTGACTTTGATTTCTTTAATGACCTGGAATTCTTCACTAATTATACTTATCAAAATCCGCAGTTCCAAAAAGGTGATTATGATGGCGAAGATATTCCTTTGGTACCAAGGCATCAGGCAGGATTCGGGATCATTGCAAAGTTTCTTGAAAGTTACAATGTTTCATTGTTAGGCCGTTATGTCGGAACAAGATTTGTAGGCAGTGACACAGCGAATGCCTTAACCCCGCTTAAACCGCATTTTATTGTTGATGGTAAACTTGCATATACAAAAAAGAACATGGAGATCTACGCCGAGGTGAACAATATCTTTGATGAAGAGTATTCGACCTATGTGTCATCATGGAGCACGACAAAGTATTATTATCCGGCACCTGAAATGAATTTTAATTTTGGGGTTAATTTGAAGTTCTGATAAGATTAAGAAGTAATAAAAAGGGGTCATTTGGTAGGGATTTGCTGAATGGCCCTTTTTGTTGTAAATAGTGAAACAATTTGAATGTATTAAGAAATGTGATACTATACTCATATTAGTTTACCTATGTTTATTTTTATTAAAAGAAAAGTTTAATGTTTTTTCATGCTTTCATGTTCTTTCTTTTCTTCCTGATAGTTTATCATGTTTATATTCGTGTTCATCATCGATGACAAAAGATCACGATGTTTTTGGGAGAGATAGAATAATTTGCTTGGTTATTTATAATTTATTTATTGGAAGAAACATAGAGTTTTGCTTGCAGTGGGTCACATTGTGTTATAAGCATTTTAGATAAATAACTGAAAGAGTTCAGATTTTATTTGCTAAAGTTTTATATCCTTGTGAGATTTGATTCAGATTATTAACGTTATAGGTTTAAGTTGTATCTGCAATTCCTAGCATTAATTTTGTACCAAGTCAATTAAGTTTACATAAATATCATTCTACAGAACAAGGAGGTTTTAATGGCGCGGGGATTTTTTACCAATAATAAAAAGTTTTGTTTGTTTCTAGGATCTCTTTTATGCGTTATTGTTGTTGGTTGGTTATTGTTTTGTACAATCGGATACACTTTTATTGATAATGTGTATTATGAAAGGCTTTCCCCGCAATTAAATAGTATAATTAGAGGCAAAAGTGCTTATCCTGTTCAACATTATTATGATCTTGCTAATAAGCTTATTGGCGGTTTTCTCTTTAATCTTCCAATTTTAGTTTGTTTTTTGCTTCTAATCTTTAGGCCAACATTCTTAAAATCTCTTCTTCCTTGGGACAAATGGTTTAAAAAACATACAGAGGATATTGACTCAATACCAGCTGCGCAGTTGGGATTATGGATTGTTTTAGCAGCAGCAGTAGGGCTATATGCGGAGTTGATGATCATTCGTATTCATTCATCGTTTTTTCAGCTTTTTGCATATTTTAAGAACATTAGTTTATTGTCATGTTTTCTCGGTTTGTGTATTGGTTTTGCACGTGGGAATAAGAAGCCTTTGCAGACTCCTGTTGTTTTGCCGATGATAACAATGCAGATCTTGTTTTTGTTTAATTTGAGACATTCACCTATTGCAAAGCTACTTCAGAATCCTGTGTCAGAACAATTAGGAATGGGTATCAGTCAGATAACGGGTCTTCTGACACTGTTTGTCACATATGGATTCCTTCTTTTTATTTTTGTTGTTAATATGTTTTGTTTTATTCCCTTAGGGCATTTGGTTTCACGTCTTATGTCAAAGCAGGACAAACTTGTGTCTTATAGTTGGAATCTTATTGGTAGTATTGCTGGGGTAATACTGTTTGGAGTTATCTCCTTTTTGTGGGCTCCGCCGATTCTTTGGCTTTTCATATGTGCGCTAGGGGTTATGGCGTTTCTCTATAAGGATAATAAAAGCATTGTTATTTCATTACTATGTATTTTCCTCATTGTTTTATTCTTTTCTATCCCAACTCAACTTGATGAATACGATATCTATTCTCCATATCAAACGCTTACTTTGCGTATTGACCAAGGGGGGAGGCCTATTAAGATCAAGACAAGTAATGTTTATCTTCAAAAGATCTTGGATCTAAGTAAGGAAGAGAAAAAAGAACATGATACAGAGGCAAGCTCTAAAGCTTATTATGATTTTCCATATGTTTTCAAGAAAAATCCAAATAATGTTTTGATAGTTGGTAGCGGTACAGGTAATGATGTCTCAGCAGCTCTTCATAATAATGCTCAAAGAATTGACGCAGTTGAAATTGATCCTGCAATCATGGGTTTTGGAAAAGCTATTCATCCGGAGTTTCCTTACCAATCTGAAAAAGTTAATGCCATAGTTGATGATGCGAGGGCATATTTCAGAAAAGCAAATAGCAAATATGATATTATTGTATATGCACTGTTAGATTCTCATATGTTGTTGTCAGGTCGAGCAGGCAATATGCGTTTGGATAGTTATGTTTATACGGTTGAGAGTTTCCAGGAGGCAAAAAATCTTCTTAAATCAGATGGTATAATTTGTTTGTCATTTTCTGTTCTTGATGAGAATCTGGGAAAAAAGCTCTATAAAATGTTAGCTATGGCTTTTGATGGAAAGAATCCACTTGTGTTTAGAAGCAGTTACGATGGAAGCTTAACTTTTATTGCGGGAGAGGCTGTAACAGCACAACAATATTCAAGTCTTAATGAAGTTGAAAATATTACACATGAATTTTTAAATGATCAAAGTAAAGTAGACATTTCAACTGACGATTGGCCGTTTTTTTATATGCCTAAGAGAAAATATCCGAAATCATATTTTATGATTTTTTCTATATTGTTTCTCTTGTCGGGTTTTTATGTTAGAAAGTATATGTCTGTATCTGGCACAGAAGGCGGTTTCTCATGGCCTTGTTTTTTCTTAGGCGCTGGATTTATGCTTATTGAAACTAAGGGAATAACTGAATTAGCATTGATCTATGGCAGTACATGGTTTGTTATAAGTATTGTTATATTAGCGATCCTTATTATGGCGTTCTTTGCTAATTTATTGGTCATTAAACGGAAAGAGCCGTCTAGTTATGTAACCTATGGATTGCTTTTTGTTGCGATATTGATTGGATATTTTTTCACTTATTTGCACTCTGTGATGTCTATTTCATTGAGCCGCATTGTTGTTCCAATGATTATTACATTACCATTATTCTTCTCTGGATTTGCATTTTCAACTGAGCTAAAAAAATCATCTTCGATAGGAGTTGCATTATCTTCGAATTTATTGGGAGCTATGTTGGGTGGATTTCTAGAATATAATTCAATGTATTTTGGTTTTCGTTCGCTTTATATTATTGCATTGTTCACTTATGTTCTTGCTTTTGCGTCATCTGTTTTAGCATTGAAAAGGACATAAATGATAGTAATCAAAATTGCATGAAAAAAAAGAAATAAATTGAAAGGGGCAGAAAGTGGATATTAAGGAACGGTTAAATAAGGTTTTCAAAGATGTTTTTGATGATGATTCTCTTGAAATTAATGAAACGATGACAGCAGAAGATGTGGATATGTGGGATTCTCTTATGCATATTACGCTTATTGTTGCCATTGAGAGAGAATTTGGTATAAAATTTAATACTTCAGATGTTAATTCTTTAGAAAATGTTGGAAGTTTAATTGAAAAAATAAAAGAACGTTCTTAGATTGGTTTTAGGGGTAATAGTAACTAAGAACGGTTTATAAAAAATATTGTTTGGGATTTGCGGTTATAGTGGATTTTTTAAAGTTAAAAAAGAACCTAAAAAAAGATTTTTCAAAGTTTCAGATCGTAAAAATTGCGATATTGGGAGATAATGCGACACAATTATTTGCTCAAGCTTTGAAGGGATATGGTTATGAGATTAGTATCAATTTTGACATTTTTGAAGCTGATTACAATCAGATAGACCTGCAGATATTTGATAGATCTTCTGAATTTTACAAGTTTAAACCAGAATTTGCTGTTCTCGCATGTTCCTCTCAAAAACTTCTTAAAAAATTCTATAAGCTCAATGATGTGCAGAAGGCAGTTTTTGCTAGTGAACAGATAAACAAGATTGAATCTGAGGTGAAGACCATTCTTGACAATCATCCTTGCAGGGTAATTTATTTTAATTACACAGAAAGCGATGATAATATTTATGGAAATTATTCCAACAAGGTCAAGGAATCCTGGCTTTATCAGATTAGGAAAATTAATCTGGATTTGATGAACCTTAGTCAGGATATTTGTAATTTATTCATAAATGATATTTGCTCCTTACAGCATCAATATGGAAGAAGATTTGTTCATGATGCTAAATTTTATGTCAATGCCGATATGGTATTTAGCGTCGATTCCCTTCCGATCATCGCAAAGAATGTGACGGACATTGTTTTAGCTGTAAATGGAAAATTAAAAAAATGCTTAATATTGGACTTAGATAATCTTTTGTGGGGTGGAGTAATTGGCGATGATGGGGTCAATGGCATAGAATTGGGTGATCTAGGTATAGGAAAAGTATTTGTTGAGCTTCAAGAGTGGATAAAGCAGTTGAAAGATCGGGGTATTATTCTTGCCGTATGCAGTAAGAATGATGAGGATAATGCAAAAGAGCCTTTTGAAAAACATCCAGACATGGTTCTTAAGTTGGATGATATTGCTGTTTTTGTATCCAATTGGGAAAACAAATCCGAGAACATCAAGCATATTCAAGCTGTTCTCAATATTGGTTTTGATTCCATGGTATTTCTTGACGACAATCCTTTTGAGCGGGAGATAGTGCATTCCTTTATTCCGGACATTTCTATTCCTGACTTACCTGAAGATCCATCAGAGTATTTAGATTTTATAAAGAGTTGTAACTTTTTTGAAACAGCTTCGCATTCTTCAAATGACAGCAATCGGACTAAGCAGTATCAACAGGAAGCAAAGAGAAAAGGAATTCAAAAAAACTTTGCAAATGAAGATGAATTTTTAGCAAGTTTAGGAATGCAATCGGATGTTAAAGAGTTTGATGAGTTTACCATTCCAAGAATTGCGCAATTAACCCAAAGATCCAATCAGTTTAATTTGAGGACTATAAGATATTCTGAAGATGATATTCGAAGAATATCTGAGTCTAAAGATCACCATGGATTATCTTTTACTCTTGAAGATAAGTTTGGTGATTATGGTTTGATAAGCGTTGTTATCCTGGAGAATAGAGGCAAGGAATTGTTTGTTGATACCTGGATCATGAGTTGCAGGGTGCTCAAAAGAGGGGTTGAAAAATTTGTTTTTAATCAAGTTTTAAAATACGCACAGACCAATGGATGTCAGCGAATTGTTGGAGAGTATATCCCTACGGCAAAAAATAGTATTGCAAAAAATCTTTATGAAGATTTGGGTTTTTCTTGTGAGTCTGGATATTGGTATGTTGATGTAAAGGGCTCTGATATGAAGGCTAACTTAATTAAACATAATGTGAATTGTATTTAGAGGGATCCTGAATATTGGAAGGAAAAATTTGATGGATAATAAAAGAAATATTGTGAAGCAACTAAAGATTATTAGCGCATTTCTTTTGTTTTCTTTTACATTGATTGTTGTCGCAGAAGTAGGCATTCGGATATTTTATCCGCAAATGTACAAAACAACTTATTTGGATGAGTTTTCTCCGGGCATTGAGGATGAGCAATTGGGGACTATTTTTGCACCAAATGCAACCTGGATCATTGAGAGACCAGAGTTTAAAGTAACACATTATACAAATAGTCAGGGTTTGGCTGACAAAACTAATCATATTATTCCTAAACCAAAAGGATTGAAACGGATCTTAGTTTGTGGAAGTTCTAATACTTTTTCAGAAGGTGTCGAGCAAGATGAGGGATGGCCCGCTATTCTTGAAAGTGAACTTTTGCGAAAGGGTTATAATGTTGATGTTGTTAAAGCAGGGATGTTTGCTTTTGATACGGCATCAACAGTTCTTTTTATGGAGAGAATTTTTGATAAATATCAACCCAACTATGTTGTTATCTCTGTTGATTCTGCTGTGATTCTCACCAATGCGCCAATGTCGAAATTTCAAGAAAAAAAGAAACAAAGTGATTATAATTTTAAAATTGCACATAAGCCCAAGAAGGATTTGCACCTTATCAGTCTGATTAAAAGAATTATTCGGATGAATGATATTGTCTATTCTCATTACAATATGAAGAAAGGGTGGGCCCCAATTTTTGAAGTAGACGGAGAATTTAGAAGAAATCAAATTGAGATAACGAAGGAACTCTTATTGAGGGCTAAAGAGTTTGTCTCAAAAAAAGGTGCTTCTTTGGTAGTTTTATCAATACCAGAAAATACACAAACTCTTATAAAAGCGAATAATATTCAAATTGAGAACATTGACCCTGAAATTAATGATAAAGCATTGGCGGGATTTTCTAAGTCTCAGGATATTTTTTGGCTTTCTACACTAACACCTTTGTCCGAGAATTATAAAAGAGAAAGAAAAAAATTGTACCATAGACTAGATGGACATTTAAACAGAAATGGACACAGAATTATTGGTGAGTTTTTGTCTGATCAGTTTGAGGGGCTTTTTAAAGATAGCAAAACAAAGTAAATGAAGCAATAATTTCTCCCTTGTAGGAAATCAATTCATTACATTTGAAGTTTTAACAATGAGCATTTATATCTGATTGTATTTGATAGGGGATAGTTGCTGATTAAAGTGAACATGAGGCCGAAGGCCGAGTGAACTTGATCAGTAGCTATCGCCTGTTTAGTAATCAGAGGAAAAAGATAATGCTCTACTATAAAACTTGATAAATAAACTGAGGGGTGTTATCTGTGAAGAAAAGAGCAGTAATTATAATTGCTAAAAACTTAATGCTCAATGAAAGAAACGAGGAGTATAGCTTCAAATTTTCAGGTAGGAATTTTGTCAATTTTAAAAGGGGTTTCTCGATAGCGACAAGCAAAAGTTTTATGAAGGCGAGAATCATAGTGCCAACTGCGAAAGTTGCAAATAATCCTGTGAATGATAATGATCTTATAAGCCAAGAGATTCTTTGTGCGCTTAGAAAAAGGCATGATGTACTTATGAACATGTAGCTGAAAGTCAATCCAGAGGTAAAAGTGTTAAAAATAATATTATTATTTAGCTTAGAATAGTTTTCTTTGCTCAATTTTTGGCGGCAAAGGTTGTCGTAAAGTTTGTTGAGGCTAACTCCAGTTCCTAGGAGGAGTCCATAAATAACTGATGAAAATGTAGATCCATGCCACAAGCCCACGATGAAAAACGTAATAAAATATGCAATGATGCCAAATAGATTGAACAATTTAGGACTATTGTTCATGATTACAAATTTCTTTAATATTGGATTAAAGATAAATGTTTTAAACCAGTTTGATAGTGTGATGTGCCAACGACTCCAAAAATCTAAGAGACTTGTTGCCCGAAATGGTTGATTGAAATTTTCAGGTAACTTAAAACCAATGATTTGTCCAATTGTAATGATGATATCCATGTATCCAGCAAAATAAATATATATGTACAAATAGTAGAAGCTGGATGCTCCAAAATATGTGTAAATATTCTGAGGATTTGAATAAAAAGATGTAGCTAAATTTTCATAAATTATATGGAAAAGTGGGGCTATCAGTAAGATTTTAAGGTATCCATTAACGAGTCTTTTGCAGTGAATGAGGAAATCGAAGTAAATGTTTTTATTGTTGAGGTCTTTCAGCTGAGCCTTGAAGTCTTTGAAGGACTGTATGGGCCCAGATATGTAACATAAATAAAAACAAACATAATTAAAAAAGTCAAAAATTCCAATTTTTTCTTTATATTGTCGTTCATTTACATCAATCATAAGGTGAATAACTCTAAAAAGAATGAAGGAAAAGCCAATGGATAAATAGGGTTTATTGTAAAAAGGGACGAAGAATAGAAAGGCATATTTTTTTAAATATATGAATATTCCGATTAATAGTAGTAGCAAAAATAGAAAGGCATTCTTAAAGCATTGTTTTTCAATAAGTTTTATGGCTGTAAAACAAAAAACCAGGAAAAGTCCTAGGGGTATTAATTCATAAGGACTTTTGGCCAGAAGACAAAGAAAAGTAATATTAAGAATAGCTATACCCAAAGATTTGAATGTCTTAATGGGTGTAATATGAAACGCTAAAAATGTTAAAAATATATAGATTGTAAACTGTTTTGAGGCAATATTCATAAAATTTTTTATAATGACATTCTTGTTAATATTTGATTTTTATGTATAATACTTTGAATATTATTTAATCTAAGATAACAAATTGAAGCTAAATGTCAAAAACTCTTTCAAAAAACTTAAATGAAAAAGTTCCCAATGAATATCCTCTACTGAAAGATTGTTTGATGTATTTGAATAACAATTTTTCTCTATATTCAACAGCAAACAACTATATATTAAACAATTTTGATGATAACTATTATTTGTCTTCAGAAGAACTTTTAAGAATCATGATGCGCATGACTGGGGGAAAAGAGGGTTTGATGAAGTCCTTAGATTCTCTGGTCCAGGTTTCAAGAGGGATGATGCTATCACAAGCGCGTTTGAAGATGAACGGAAAATATGAGTTTAGCTCCTTTGAAGAGGTAAATGCAAATTTTTATCAAAATAAGGATGTAATTATTGGGCATATGGATGCACTGTTGATATCTCAAGTTTTTTGGCCAAATCATTACAAATTTGGCCAATTCTTTATCAATTTATCAGATTTAACGAATTCGAGTTCAAAAGTTTTAGATATTCCGTCTGGTGATGGGATCTTTAGTTATTATTTATCAAAGTGTTTTTCTTTTAAAGAGCTTCATTGTGTTGATATCAGTTCTTATTGTATTGATTACACTAAAAAATTTCTTGAAGCATCTAATTTGGGCACTGATAAAATTTATTATATGGTAAAAGATGTTTTTGATTTTTCTGAAAGTGAAGTGTATGATTTTATTGTTTGTGGTGAACTTTTGGAGCATGTTGAAAATCCAGAGCGATTATTAGGAAAACTGAAAACATTGACTAATAACGATGGCAGGATATTTTTAACTACAGCAATATTTTCTGCATCAGAAGATCATATTTATCTGTTTAATAATGTAGATGAGGTCAGGGATATGATTAATAATCATTTTGTTATTGAGTCAGAGTTAATATTACCGTCTTCTTTAAAGGACTATGATCCGAGTATGGAAAAAGAAGCTATTAATTATGCTTGTGTAGTGAGGGTAAAGTGAAAGAAGTTTATCGGCTAAATGTATTGGGGGATGATGTTGTCTTTCATCATATTGGAATTGTTACAAAATCCATGGATGAAATTATTGATCCTAAGCTAAAAATTGAAGATCCTATCCAAAAAGTAAGAGTCGCATTTGCTGATATGCATGGATTGCAGGTTGAGCTTATTGAACCATTAGGGGACGAATCTCCAGTACATAAATTTCTAAAAAAGAAACAGTATTTCTATCATTTGTGTTTCTCGGTAAAGGATGTTGAAAGAACTTTGGAAATATCCAAGGAAAATGACTTTTACTGTGTTTCTAGACCAGCTAAAGCGGTTGCCTTTGGTAATAATAAGATTGCTTGGATTTACAGTAGGGAATATGGGTTAATAGAATTGCTTGAAAGATAGCAAGTACAATATTTGTTTTAATAGAAAAAGGAGCTTGATTTAATGGATGCTTTAGTTATTGGTGGCCATTATTCCGAAGATAGAATTGATACTATGCGTCATGTAGATGATTTTCGTTTGGAATATGACGGCGTTCCCATGACGACAAAAAATTTAAAAGAATTTTTTCGGAACAATAGATCTTTTAAAGATGCCGAACGAAGACAAAGAGAAGAAATTTATCGCCCTTATCGACAAATCTATTACCCTTCGCTTCATATTTATAATTATATATCTCAAAATGGTTATAATGCCGCTTTGCTTAATTGTCATTGTCCTCAGGATGAAAAACGATTCGAAGTGTTTAAGCAGAATCCAAAAGTTGTTATTTTATCTACAACATTTATGAATATGGAGGCAGTACGTTTAGTTGCAAAAGATATAAAACAGTACTTGCCTGATACAAAAATTATTGTTGGAGGGGGATATGTTCGTCATTCTTATTTAATATGGCAGAGGATCGAAGATCCTTATTACAATATGCATGAAGTTCAGACTAGATATTTTTTTACATCAAATAATCCTGTTCAAGAAGTTGATGCTTATATTTTTGACGAACATGGTGAAGAAACATTGTTGATGTATTTGGATGCAGTCAAGAAAGGCAAATCAATAGATTCTATTCCTAATATTGCAACTTATAATGGCAAGAATTTTGTTTTTAATAAAGAGGCTCCAGAAGAATTTAACATGAATAAATGTCGTATTCACTGGGAGAAGATTCCTAGAGAATATCTAAGCTTAGTGATGCCGTTCTCAGTAACTTATGGGTGTCCATTTAAATGTAATTTTTGCAATTTCAGGAGCGTTAGTCTTTCTAAGAAATCATTAGATACTATTTTTGCTGAATTAAGAGAGATTTCCAATTTAGGTATTGTTCAAAAGATATGGTTTTCTGACGACAATTTTCTTTTGACGCCTAAGCAGGTTGAACAGTTTTGTGAGCGGTATATTCAAGAAGGATTTTCTTTTCGTTGGATGAGTTTTATTAGAGCGAATTCTATTACGTCCAAAACGGTTGATTTAATGAAAAAGAGCAATGCAGAGTTATTAGTTTTAGGGTTAGAATCAGGAAGTCCCACAGTTCTTGAAGCTATGAATAAGCAAGATATCTTGAAAGATGTCCATCGTGCAATGTCGCTTTTAATGAGTAACAATATAGATACAGAGATTTCATTCATTATAGGTCATCCAGGGGAAACTGATGATACGGTTAAGGAAACAATAGACTTTATTAACGCTATGCCTTACTCTGATGAGCAAATTCCCTATTTATATCTTTTTAAATTTTATTTGGCACCTTTGTCGAGAATATTCGAAAAGCAAATGAGAGACCAATGGGGCCTTGAGGGAGCATTTCTAGATTGGAAGCATAAAACGATGGATTCGGATTATGCAAGTGCTATGTTGAAAAAGGTGGCGCTTTCTGTCCAGAAACCTGTGTTTAATTATTTAGATGGATATTCTTCCAAGAGCAAAAAGGAATTGGTCAAATTTATGAGGAAGCGGGATAGCCTGTCAAGAGCCGTGTTGTCTGGAAAGCCAGATAATGTTGTTGATGCTTTGTGGGATGAGCTTGAGACTTTGACTTTTTCAAGAAGTTAGATATGTTTTTGTCTTGAAAATGTTCAAAAATATCTGTTATCATTAAAAAGTTAGACATGATAAAACTTTATTCTATTGAGAAAGAAAGAAGCCAAAGATTAATTGCAAGGAATAAAAATGTGACAGTAGATGAGCAGGCATTTAATCGATATGTCTCGGAATTCCCAGTAATTCCAGATAGGAAGCAAATTTTTGCTGCATATGAATTTGCAAAGCAAATTGAATATATTCATCCAGGGTTATCCAGCGCTGATTATCTTGTTCATCCTGTTAGAGTTGCATGTCTTGCTTTACAGATTGACCCACCAGTTGACGTCGATACTATTGTCATTGCTTTATTGCATAATGTACTTGAAGTGTCGGTTCTTACATTTGAGGACATGCGAGAAAAATTTAATAGTAGGGTAGCAGGTTCAATGAAAGCTCTTACTGTTGACCGTTCTCGCCAATATAATCGTGAGTATAAGGCTTCCTATTATCAAAAAATCAATGAGTTATTTCTTGGAGGACGTATTGTAAAAATATTAGATAAGTTAGATAATTTGTTCTTGCTGTGTTTTAATAGTGATGATGAGATTAGAAGAATATATTTGCAGGAGATCGAAGATTATATAATTCCAATGGTTGATCGAGATTTAAAAGAGCTCTCAAAATATATGCGAGAGCTTGTTGAGGATTGTCGTAAGATTGGATACATGACGAAAAAGAGATAAAAAAATGAAATTATTTCAACCAGATATTTTTTCTGTTCCGTTTCCAGCCTTTGTGACTGTAACAGATGATGTTTTTAGCAAGATAGGGGAATTATTGGAACAGCAGTATGATATTAAAACTAATGCTATAAGAAAAATTGAGCAGGTGAAGGGAAATGAAATAAATTCAAACAATTTTAAAGTAGAAACTGATTCAATGTTTTTGTTTGTAAAAAGGAATGTCCTGCACGACAATATATATGAATTAACAAGAATGCTTGATCTGACAAATTGGCTTCAAGAAAGAATGAAAGCTTTTTTTAAAATTATTCCGTGTAATAATGGAAGTTTGGTGTCACAGCAGGGTAGGGCTCTATGGTCTGTTTCTGAATTTATTCCAGGAAGATATTTTTCTGGTGAAAGTATTGATGAGCTGAAAGCTGTAGGCCATTCTATTGGTGGGATGCATGATGTTTTGAGGGATATCCCTTCTCACTTGTGTCCGAAAAAAAAAATAAAGCTTTTTCCGATTGATTCTGAAAAAATAATTGATGAAACTTTTTCTAGACGGGAAGAATGGGTAGATGTTTTTGGAGAGGATCTTGCTCCCATAATAGAAGATAATACAGATTTAATGCTCTCTACTTGTGCGTTGATAAATTCAAATAAAGAGACTATCTTCAGAAGACAAACGCAGACTTGCCATATTGATCTTCATCCTCATAATATTTTTGTCAATGATGGCGTTATTCATTTTATTGATCTGGATTCTTTGGTTTTAACCAAGCCTTGTGTAGCCATTGGGTTCTCAATTTATAAGCTCATGAAGCAATATTCTATAAGGCAAAAATTAGTTGATAATCCTAGCAAAATTGCTGAAGATGCAAGGGGCTTCTTGTTTTCTTTGCAAGAGAAGTTCGCTTTTTCAGATGAAGAAATAAGAGTACTTTATTTATCGGCAATTGCTGAAATATTTAGAAGGATACTTATCATACTTCGTCTTAGTTTATATGAAAATAATAAGTGCTGGAATTTTGTTCTTCCTATTCATTTGTCTGGGATAAAAGAGACAGAAATAATTTTTAGTGCTATTAAGTGATTGTGAATACTAATTAAAACAGAAAGAGGCCCGAAAATGATAAAAGAACTTGTGAAGAAGGCGCGAAGTTATAGGAGATTCTATCAAAATGAACAAATTAGTGAGAAAATTCTAAGAGAATTAATTGATTTGGCTAGGTTGGGAGGTTCCGCCATCAATAAACAGCCATTGAAATATATGATTGTTAATACGCCAGAAACAAATGCAAGGATTTTTGATACTCTTGGATGGGCGGGGCTTTTGCCTGATTGGTCAGGGCCAGAAGAGGGTGAGCGGCCATCTGCATATATAATTTGTTTTCTTGATACAAGTATAAGCGAGAGGGCTGAGGTAGACTTGGGAATTGCTACCCAAAATATATTATTAGGTGCTGTTGATAGAGAATTAGGCGGGTGTAGAATTGGTAATTTTACTACAGAAATTAACAATATTATCAAAATACCAGAGAATTTAAAAGTTATGTTAGTTATTGCGTTAGGTAAACCAAAAGAAAAGGTTATCGTTGAGTCAATGCCTTCAAATGGAGATTTTAAATATTGGAGGGATGAAGAAGGGATTCATTATGTTCCAAAAAGGTCTCTTGAAGAAGTATTAGTTAAGAAGTTATAACCTTCCAAGGTCTCTCAATATTTTAAACTTGCTCTCCGCAATTTGCCAATCTTCTTCGTTGTCAATGTCTTGTGCTTCAATCTCAGGGATAATTATTGGTACGGTTTTATCAGAGAAAATTTTCCTCTCTTTTATGAACTGTTTGACGTCAAGCCAATAGAATTGTCCTGTATCATGGTAAGTTGGATCGAAGTCTTGAGAGCGTTTTTCGTTGTTTTCAGGGTATAACATCTTGAGTAGATTGTTTTCAATTTTTAAAGCTCTTTGAACAGGGTAACTGTACTTCGTGACAGGAAAAGTCGAGTAAGCGTTATGTTTAATAAGAGTATCCATTCCATTTTTGAGATTTTGAGCTGTAATGAATGGGGCCGCTGGAAAAATGCAGCAGCATAGTTCAAAAATTTTCCCCATTTCTTTATGTTTTGCAAGTACTTCGCAAAGAGTAGAATTGATTGTAGCAAAATCGTTTGAATTGGCTTCAGATCTATAAAAAGGGACTGAAGCTCCTAAGCTTTTTGCAATATTTGCAATATCTTTGCAATCAGTAGATACCATAATTTCATCGAAACATTTTGATTTAATTGCAGCATCAATTGAATATTTGATAATGGGGTGTCCCAGGAAAAGTTTAAGGTTTTTGTTGGGGATACGTTTGCTTCCGCCTCTAGCTGTAATAATTGCAATTTTATTTTTTTTATTCATGCTTGCCTTGTAAAAATACATTTGCTCAATTGGATTTTAATATTAACATTTAAGTTGAATGCAGTCAAGGAATGCTGTATAAGATTGGGAATTGTTAAGTTTGTTGAAGATTACGATAAGGATAAAGATGTTTTGAGAGAGATAGTTAATGATATTTGCACGTAGAGATTATTGAATTATTTTGGATGTTTCGAGTCTATTGAAGGGAAGTGTAGCGTATGGATTTCTGTAGTTATTCAATTGTTCATTTATTGAACAATTGTGTTTATGTAAGGACGTAAAATATTCTATTGCAATAATTTACGAAAAAGTATTTAAGTGCGTTTTTTTATTTGACTTTATTTGCACAAATTATATAATAACTACGTTCAATAATTGAACAAAGATTTTTGGGATTGTTTTATGTCCAAATAATCTAAGAGTAAAATCAGACTATAGAGGTTTTTATGAAATATTGTAAGAAGTGTATAATTCCAATAACTCGACCAGAACAAGTTTTTAATGAAGAGGGAGTGTGTGATGCATGTAGCTCAGCAGAGTCAAAACATACGGGAATTGATTGGGATGCAAGAAGATCTGAGTTTGAGAAAATTTTGGAAAGATATAGGGGGGATGGTAGCATATATGATTGTATAATTCCTGTTAGTGGAGGGAAAGACAGTGTTTCTCAGGCACTTACGATGCGAGATGAGTTTAATATGAGTCCTTTGTGTGTTAATCATTTGCCTTGTGATTTAACTGAAGTGGGTTGGAAAAACTTAATATTTTTAAGAGATTTAGGATTTGATGTGATTCATGTTGGGGCGAATAGAAAAGCTTATCGAGAAATGACAAGAATTGGATTTTTTAAACTTGGTGATTGCTGTTGGCAGGAACATATAGGAATATTTACTGCTCCAGTAAGAGTAGCCGTTCAGTATAGAATTCCCTTGTTAATTTGGGGAGAGAATTCTCAGTTTGAATACGGAGGACCTGCTTCTAAAAGAGAAAATAATTATTTGGATAGAAACTGGTTGGAACAATTCCAGATGTTAGGTTATAGGATATCAGATGTTGTGCTAGATGGGATAAATTTAAATGATGTAAAAACCTTTCATTATCCAACAGATGAGGAAATGAAGGATGTGGGGGTGACAGGCCTGTTTTTAGGATATTATACGAAATGGGATTCAAAGAAAAATGCAAATCGTGCTATTTCTTTAGGATGGAATAGAAATCCTGATGGACCAGTTGAGGGAGCATATAATGATATAGAAAATCTTGATTGCAAATGGATTGGGGGTTTGCATGATTATATGAAATTTATTAAGTTTGGCTTTGGAAGAGCAACAGATCAATTATGTATTGAGATACGGGCAGGTAGGATGTCTAGAGAAGAAGCAATTGAGAATTTAAAAAACAGTTCTGAGGGAGAAGTTCCCTGGAAATTTGTTCCGGATTTTTTAGAATATCTGAATATATCCAAAGAAGAGTTTGAGGCAAATCTTGATAAATTTACAAACAGGCGTTTGTTCTTTTGTGATGATTCAGGACGATTAATAAAGGATTCACAAGGGAATTTAAAAAGGCGTTATCCATTATGGGAACTGTAGCTGGAATAATAGATATTGGTTTGGGAAATATCGATAGTGTAAGAAGAGCACTAACTTTTATGGGTTTTGCAAATCAACTCTGCGCTAAAATTGATGATCTTGAAAACGTGGATAGAATTATTTTCCCAGGTGTGGGGAATTTTTATAAGGCATCAGAGGTTTTAAAAGAAACCAGATTTAATATCGCAATTAAAGAACATGTCTTACATTTAAACAAGCCTATTTTGGGAATTTGTTTAGGCATGCAACTGTTGTGCGATAGAGGATATGAGGGAGGCGAGGCGGAGGGCCTTAAACTTATTTCAGGAGAGGTTGTTAAGCTGGAAAAAGGGAATTCTTCTGAGCGTGTTCCTCACATGGGGTGGAACGAAGTGCATTTTAAAAACAAATCTATTTTATTCAAAGATATTCCAGATAGAATGGATTTTTATTTTAATCATAGCTATCATTTTAGCAAAGTTGAGCAGAATAAGGTTGTTTCAGTGACTCCCTATGCAAATGGTTTTGTGTCTACGGTTGAGGATAAGAATGTTTTTGGAGTTCAATTCCACCCGGAAAAGAGTCAAGAGTTGGGACTTCAATTATTAAAAAATTTTATGGAATTGTAATGATATGTTAAAAGTGAGGGTCATTCCAATTGTAATGCTTGATGGGTATTCAGTTGTTAAGACAATTAAATTTTCAACGCGAAGAAATCTTGGAAACCCGATTACAGTCGCTCAGATTTATAATACAAGAAATGTTGATGAGTTAATATTGTTAGACATAGATGCCTCAAAGCATGAGGAAAAGATAGATCAATTTATAATTTCTGAAATTTCTTCAAAATGTTTTATGCCATTGACAGTTGGAGGGGGCATTAGGAGTGTTGATGATGTTAGGCTTCTTCTTAAAGCAGGTGCTGACAAGGTAGTAATTAATTCAGAGGGGTATCGTAATCCTCAATTAATAAAAGAGTGTTCTGACGAATTTGGATCTCAATGCATTGTTGGAAGTGTAGATGTTAAGAAAGAATCTGATGGATCATATAAATGCTATAGCAACGGAGGGGTTCAGGCCACAGGAAAAGATCCTATGCAGTGGATTGAAAGTCTTGAAGATTTTGGGGTTGGAGAGATTATTATTAATTCGATAGATAGAGATGGCACAATGGCGGGTTACGATATAGAGTTAATTGAGAAAATATCCCAACATGTTGGTGTTCCCTTGATTGTTGCAGGAGGAGCTAAGGATGAAATGGATTGTGTTAAAGCTATGAAGGCTGGAGCAAATGCTATATCAGCTGCTAGCATTTTTCATTTTACAGACATTACACCTGAACAAGTAAAAAATGAATTAAAAGAAAATGGATATCCTGTAAGGAAAATATTTAGTAGAAATTAATTTGAGTTTTGGTGTAGTGCGATAATATCTGTTAATACAATATTTTGACCAAGGGTGTTTTGGTAATTATGCAGAGAGAAGAATGACAAAAGATAATTTAGACGAAAGAGAATTTGAACTTATTAATATTATTGGTCCTGAGTTAGGATTAAATCAAAGGGATCTTTCTAAGCATATGAATATTTCTTTGGGAATGATCAATATGCTTATAAGAAGATTGATTGCAAAGGGTTTTATTCGTATTCAACAATTGGATAAACGAAAAGTGGAGTATTTGTTAACACCAAAGGGTTTTGCAGAAAAAATGCAGAAATCAGTAAAATATACTTTGAAAACGATGAATTCAATTGGATTGATAAAAAATGGACTAAAGGCAGTATTAATTAAGCTGGTTGAACAGGGTGAAAAGAGATTTATTATGTTAGGTGAATCTGACTTTTCTGTTCTTGTTGAAATGGTTTTAAAAGAGATTTGTCCACAGGAGCATACTCTTACTTATGTTGACCATGTTCCTAAAGAAGGTTTTTACGGAGTCTTGTTGGTTTGCAAAGAGATGGATTATTCGGGGATTGATTTAAATGCAACAAATTATGTTGATTTAGTTCATGAATTAGCGAAGGATGAAGAATTGTTAAACAATATTACTAAAAAGGCTTAAAAAAAGAGATTATTGTTATGAGAACAATAATGTTTATAACGGAAATGTTCAAGAAATTTCCTTTTTTGATGACAGTAAATTTGCTATTATTAATGGTTGTTAATTTTTTCAATATTGGCTCTCTTTTTGCTATTGGTCCCCTTGTAGATTTTGTTATCCACCCAGATCTTCAAAATATCAGTCCGCTTACAGAAAAAATGATTTCTGTGATTGAGTCTTTTGCTTTTCCTGTTTCTTTGAGTAGTTTCTTGCTGTTTTTTGTTTCTTTTGTTTTTTTTGGTAGTTTGTTTCAAGCTGTTTCAGAGTATGTTGTTCAGAAGACAAGATTTAAAATTGTAGAGGCATTATTTTCGGATTGTCTGAATAGTTTTTTAAGCGCTAAATGGCAATTTTTTGTTGGCCAGAAGCAAGGTGAGTTTATAAATTTATTTTCTAGGGAATTGATTATGATTGCCAGCGCCTTGGGCCAGGTTTCTCAGTTTACTGTTGGTGTAGTGCAAATATTTTTCTTTTTAAGTGTGCCTTTTTATATTTCTTGGCAAGTAACTTTGCTTTGCATAATAGGTATTGTTCTTTTATCAATCCCATTTATTTTGTTCGGTAGGTATGGGTATGTTTTTGGAAAAAAAGGAACAGATTATTCAAAAGAATTTATTTCGCTTCTCAATGAAAATTTTAATTTACTAAAAATTGTTTTAGGTTTTGCTAACCAAAAGAAATGTCACACTGATTTAGTTAAGGCATATGTTAGATATGCAAATACAACAATTCAATGGTTGACGCTGGGTAACGCTTTGTTTTTATTGTTTAGGCCAGTTGCTGTCTTAATTGTTGCGATTGCTTTGTTTTTTTCTCGAAAATTCAATGTCCCTGTATCAGAGATGTCAGTATTGCTTTTGGGATTTTTTCAAATTGCAAAATCTGCAGGTGCTTGTGTGAATATGAATACCGCTATTGGGAACTTTTTTCCAAGTTATGAACTGATGAAGTCATTGAAGGAGAAAGCAGATTTGGAAAAACAATTTACAGGCATGAAAATATTTAAAACATTAGAAGATAGAATTTGTTTAAAAAACTTGTCGTTTTCTTATCAAGAGAATGAATGGGCACTTAAAAGTATAAATATAATCATTGAAAAAAGCAAGATGATCGCTTTAGTTGGTAAATCAGGATCAGGAAAATCAACTTTAATAGATATGATAATGGGTTTTAATGAGCCGCAAGTAGGATGTATTGAATGTGATGGTGTTGATATTCATAAAATAGATATTGATTCATATCGAAGTAGAATAGGCTATGTGCCTCAGGATAGTGTTTTATTTAATACATCGATAAAAGAAAACTTTTTATGGGCAAAACCGGATGCTTCAGAAAAGGATATTAAAGAAGCATGCTTTTTAGCTCACGCAGATGAGTTTATTGATAATTTTCCTGAAAAATACGACACTATCGTTGGAGATCGAGGAGTCCGTTTGTCAGGCGGACAGTTGCAAAGAGTTGCTTTAGCCAGAGCCTTTTTAAAAAAACCGGATTTGTTGATTTTAGATGAAGCAACAAGCTCGTTGGATTCTCATTCTGAAAAATTAATTCAAGATGCAATTGATAAATTTGCAATTAAGACAACGGTTGTCATTATTGCTCATAGGTTGTCTACGGTTAGAAAAGCAGACCATATTTATGTTTTGGATCAAGGGAAAATTGTTGAAGAAGGAAAATATAATGATTTAATTTCCAAAAGGGGACGTTTTAGTTCTATGGTTGATATGCAGGAATTAACTAAATAGGGTTAGTGATAGGTCTTGCCACATGCTAGTTCTTTAAATGGTAAGAGATTAAATAACTGTAATTTCTCAGTAATAGGAGGGAGTATTTAATGGATTTGTCAAATAAAGTAGTTTTAATAACAGGAGGAACAGGGTCGTTTGGGAAAAAATTCACAGAGATTGTTCTAAATAAATTTAAAGTTAAGAAATTAATTATTTTAAGCCGTGATGAATTTAAACAATATGAAATGTCAAATATTTTCCCGGAGTCTAAATATCCTATACGTTATTTTTTGGGAGATGTTCGTGATAAAGCACGTCTTTGCAGGGCTTTTGAAAATGTAGATTATGTGGTTCATGCAGCCGCATTAAAACAAGTTCCTGCATTGGAATATAATCCGATAGAAGCTGTTAAAACAAATATTATGGGAGCAGATAATATTGTTGATGCAGCTATAGATTGTGGTGTGAAGCAGGTTATTGCTCTTTCTACAGATAAAGCTGTTAATCCTGTGAATCTTTATGGGGCGACTAAATTAGCCGCAGAAAAAATATTTATAGCAGCAAATGCATATAGTGGGGGAAAAGTTAAGTTTTCTGTTGTTAGGTACGGTAATGTTGTTGGTTCGAGGGGTAGTGTTATTCCAATTTTTGTTAATTTTAAAAAAGAAAACCAGAAAGAATTTCCTGTCACAGATGAGCGTATGACGCGTTTTTGGATTACATTAGAACAATCTGTTGAATTAGTATTAAAAGCATTTAAACATTCTCAAGGAGGTGAAGTTTTTATCCCGATTATCCCGTCTATGAAAATTACTGATTTGGCAAGAGCTATTTCTCCTGATTGTAGTTTTAAGGTTATTGGTATTCGGCCTGGAGAAAAACTCCATGAGACATTAATTTCAGAAGACGAGTCATATAAAGTGAAGAAAATTGATGGAATGTACGTAGTGTTGCCGAGTTTTCATTCTTCTGATGGTTTAGATGCCAAATATAAAAATGCCGAATCAATGAAGGAACGATTTTGTTATCGTAGTGATACAAATGATAATTGGGTATCAGAAAAAGAAGTGCAATCGCTTATTGAGGGTTAAAATATGAGCAAGTATATTCCATATGGGCGACAATCAATAACTGACTCAGATATTCAATCTGTGGTAAAGGTGTTGAAATGCGATTTTATAACGCAAGGACCACAGGTCAGAAAATTTGAGAAGGCTCTTTGTATTTCTACACAAGCAAAATATGCTGTTGCTGTTTCAAATGGTACAGCGGCTCTTCATCTTGCTTGTCTTGCAGCAGGAATTGGAAAAGGTGATGAAGTTATAACATCACCGTTGACCTTTCTTGCATCCAGCAATTGTGTGCTTTATTGTGGCGGAAAAGTTGTTTTTGCGGACATTGATTCGCAGACAGCAAATATTGTATCTAGTGAGGTAGAAAAAAATATTACTAAGAAAACAAAAGCAATAATCCCAGTTCATTTTGCAGGACAGCCTTGTGAGGTAGATCAGATTCGGGATATTGGGAAAAAATATAATTTGATCATCATTGAAGATGCAGCGCATGCCCTTGGGGCCAAATATAAAGGCTCCCACATTGGATCTTGTAAATATTCGGACATGACAACGCTAAGCTTTCATCCATTAAAACATATTACTACCGGAGAAGGTGGCGCAATACTGACAAACCGAAAAGATTTTTATGAAAAACTTTTAATGTTGAGAAGTCATGGTGCGACAAAAGATAATTTTGTTAATAAATCAGAGGGGGATTGGTATTATGAGATGCAAATGCTGGGTTTCAACTATCGAATTACTGATATTCAATGTGCTTTGGGAGTATCTCAAATGAAAAAGCTGGGTAAATTTGTTCAAAGAAGGCGGAGAATTGTCGAGCTTTATAACAAGGCTTTTTTGGATAATCCATATTTTGATATCCCAATAGAGAAAGATCATAGCTTTTCTTCATATCATCTTTATCCTATTAGGGTGAAAACTAACTATGTGCATAGTAGAAAAGATATATTTGCAGACTTAAGAAAGAATGGTTTGGGTGTTCAGGTACATTATTTCCCTGTTTACCTTCAGCCTTACTATCGGGAGCTTGGTTATCGTAAAGGGTTGTGTCCGATTGCCGAGCAATACTATAGCAAAACAATATCATTGCCTCTTTATCCAAAGATGCTTAATTCAGATGTAATCAAAGTAATTCAAGTTTGCATGAAAGTGTTTGATAAATATAGGAATTGATGAAAGTATTTATAATTACAGAAGGCGGAAAGGGAATAGGTCTTGGTCATATAACAAGATGCTTATCGATATATGAGGCTTTTGAAGATAGAGGGATAACACCTCTCTTTATTGTGATTGCTGATAGAAGTGTTAAAGCACTGCTTGGGGATAAAAATTATATTGCATTTAATTGGTTGAAGAATGAGAAAAAGTTACGTGATTTATTAATAGATGTAGATATTGTAATTGTTGATTCTTATTTAGCAGATATTGTATTTTATAACAAAATATCAAAGAACATAAAAGTACCAGTTTTTATTGATGATAACAATAGATTAAAATATCCTGAAGCCACTATAGTTAACGGTTCTATATGTGCTAAGGATCTTAATTATCCTAAAGGAAAGAATATTAAATATTTATTAGGATCTGAATATGCTCCTATAAGAAAAGGATTTTGGGATGTCAAGAAGAGGAAAATTCGAGCAAAGATCAAGAATGTTATGATAACTTTAGGTGGGTGTGATTTGAAAGATACTTCAAGTAAATTGTTAGCAATGCTTGTAGATAATTATCCTGACTTAAATAAATATGTTGTTATTGCTAAAGGTTTTAGTGCCAGTAGTATTAATAGAATTAAAAAGAAGAAGGATAATCGCACACAGCTATTTTATTGCTTGGATTCTTCCGCAATGAAAAATTTAATGCAGAAATCTGATATATCTATCAGTGCTGGGGGACAGACTCTATATGAGCTTGCTCGAATGGGTTTGCCGACTATAGCAATTTGTGTTGCCGATAATCAGGTTAAGAATTGTAATGGGTGGTTAAAAAAAAGATTTATTGAGTATGCGGGAGATGTTCAGGATAAGGATTTAGCAAAAAAAGTAAGAATAAGTATAAGAAGGATGGAACATAAGGATTTTCGCGAAAAAAGCTCTCTTGCTGGTCAGGAAAAAGTAGACGGAAAAGGTGCGAAGCGAGTTGTTTATTATTGTTTAAATGAAGCTTTTAAAAATACGATACAGCTAAGAAAAGCAAAGAAAACAGATGTGAATTTGGTCTATAAGCTTTCTAACTCAAAGGCAGTAAGAGAAGTTTCTTTCAATCCCGGAAAAATATTATTAAAAGATCATGTTGAGTGGTTTAGCCAAAAAATTAAAGATAAAAAATGCTTGTTTCTTATTGCAGAGATTAAGGGTAAGTTTTTAGGCCAAATTAGATATGATGAAAATGGGGTAAGTGCGTTAATAAGTATTAGCTTGGATGAGAAATATAGAAGTAGCGGTGTGGGAAGTATTGTTTTACGGGGATCAATTCAAGAACTAAAACAGCTTAAGCCAAAACTAAAGTTGATAAATGCTTTTGTTAAAGAATCAAATGTCGTATCAATCAAGTTTTTTGAAAAGAATAATTTTGTTTACAAGGGAAGCAAATTGTTTGATGGTGTAAAAGCTTGTGAATATGTTTATTCTCTTAGAAGGAATTCATTAGTATGATAAAGATCGGGAAGAAAAGTATAGGAGAGAATAATTCAGTTTTTATAATTGCTGAGTTATCGGCCAATCATAATAAAGATTATCAAATTGCTAAAAAGACAATCAAGGCGGCAAAGTTAGCAGGCGCAGATGCTGTTAAGTTTCAGACATATACCCCTGATACAATCACTATAGATTCTAGTAATAAGTGTTTTCTGATCGATCAAGGAACTTTATGGGATGGAAAAACATTATATGAACTTTACCAAGAAGCTTATATGCCTTGGGAATGGCAACCAAAATTAAAAAAGTATGCAGAACAATTAGGTCTCGCATGCTTTTCATCACCATTTGATAAGACGTCTGTTGAATTTCTAACCAAGATGAATGTTCCTGCGTACAAGATCGCATCTTTTGAAATTACGGATATTCCTCTTATTGAATATGTTGCATCAAAAAATAAGCCTGTAATAATTTCGACGGGCATTGCGTCTAAGGATGAAATATTAGAGGCTGTGAGGGCATGTCGAAGAATGAAAAATTCCCAGATTGCTTTATTAAAATGTACTTCAGGTTATCCTGCGTCTTTTGAAAGTATGAATTTGAAAACAATTGCTGATATGAACAAGAGGTTTGGAGCAGTTGTTGGTTTATCAGATCATACATTGGGTATATCTGTTCCGGTAACAGCGGTAGCTATGGGAGCTAAAATAATTGAAAAGCATCTTACTCTAGACAGAAATATGGGTGGGCCTGATGAAGCATTTTCACTGGAACCTGAGGAGTTCAAATTAATGGTGGATTCTGTTAGGCAAGCAGAGAAGGCGCTAGGTAAGGTTACATATGTATTGAGTGAGGCAGTTAAGAGAAATAGAAAGTTTGCACGGTCTTTGTTTGTTGTAGAGGATATGACAAAAGGAGACAATTTTACCCACATAAATGTACGTTCTATAAGGCCAGGTAATGGTATGAATCCTTATGATCTGAAAAAAGTTTTAAAAAAAAAGGCAAAAAGGAATATTAAAAAAGGAACCCCTTTGAAGTGGAGCTTAATTGAGTAATGATATGAAAAAAAATATTGAGTCAAAGGAAAAAAAGAACAATGAAAGAGTTGTTGCTCTTGGATTAAATAAATTTGATCAGATCGCCGCACTTTTTTACTGTTTCTTGAAGAATTACGATGCAGATGTTTATTCCTATGGAACATTTTCTTCGGGAATCCCTAATGGTGTTTTGTCAACAATGAAAAAAGTGCCATTTTGGCAAAAATATTGGGAAAGTTCTGTTCATGAGAGATTTGGGAGGATTGGGGATAGCAAAGGATTTTTGTTTGAAGCCTACAAGGATGTTATTGATCTGACAATAATTTATTATAAAGAGCATTTTAGTGAAAAAAATTTGTTTGGAAAATATTGCGATAGGATATTTAAAACTAATAAGATGGAAGCTTTTATAAAAGATGAAATAGCTAAACAAATGATATCTTTTCTTGTTAATTTGAAACTGATAAGCTTTGATAATATTCAATTAAAAAAAAAATTAGTTATTATCATTAGTCCTATAAACAAGGTTGCGATCGATTATTTTGAAAAGAAGTATGGTGTGACGTTTGATATTGAAGAGGTTCGCTCATATAGTCCAGTATTAGCTTGTTTTCAATATGCTATTTGGTTGATAAAAGAATGCTTTCTAAGGGGCCTGACTAAGGGGCAGAAAAGGAGAACATATAAACTTGCTAAAGCGGTAGTTTTTGGTTGTGAGCAGAAAACATTGAGTGATGATCTTCTGATAGATAATGATAAATTCCTTAAAGATGATATTTTATTCTTAAATTTTGAAAAGGAAAATAGTGCTTTTAATGATATGGGAGAAAAATTGAAGGAAAAAGGGTATTCTGTTGAGAATGTTAGTGATTTTAAGATAAGGATTGATTCTTTGCCAAAACATTTACTTAATTATGTGTTTAGGCCTTTGAAAAGTTTGTTTTTTCTTCTGATTGAAGGAAAGTATTATTTTGTTTCAAATATTTGCCAGTTTTATAAGCATTGTTTTTTGTTGAGTATGATTTTTGAGAAAGTTAGTTTTAAAGTATTTTTGTCTCATAAGGATTGGGGTAATGTGGAAGAGACGATAGCATTGAATATACATGGTTCACAGTGTGTAATTTTTCATTGGAGTGCTTTGAGGTTTTATAAAATATCGTCTCATGCCTTTGTTGCACATAATGTATATTATTTTTGGGGTCCTGCACATTCAGAATTTCAATATTCTAATGCTTTGATTGATAAAAGAGTTAATGTTGGCTGTATTTACAAGAAGGAATTCTCTGATTCTTTGAAGTCCGTGGAAGAGATTATATCAGAGATTAATGGTTTTGATAGCAGACGTCAATCAGTGCTTTTTTGTGATACATCATTTTCATCTAATTGTGAACAAACAGAGATGAATTTTCTAGAGTTTATAAGAATTATGACAAGGTTTTGTGAGAGTCATGATGGTGTTAATGTTCTCTTTAAGCCTAAGAAATTAGATGGTGCGATAGAGTTAGCTTTGGGAGATAAGGCTGAAGAGTATAGGCAGTTAGTTAAGTGTTTAAGTAAGCGTGAGAATTATTTTCATTTTGATGGCGAAAAAGTTAGTTTTGTTAAGTTATTGTCTATTTCTGACCTTTGTGTAAGCATGGGTATGAACTCAACTTCGGTAGTCTCTTTGATTTGTAGAAAAGATGCACTGTTTTACGATAAGACAGGGAATAAGGAGCATCCATGGGCTAAAGAATATTTTAATATTTTGGTTTTTGATGATGAAGAAAAAATACTAAGACAGATAGATAGAATATTAAAAGGCGAATTTTCAAGTATTGATGTTTTAAGTGAACAAGAAATTAGAGAAATTGATGCGTTTGATGATGATCTCGCTATTGATAGGATTAGAGAAGATATTTCCATCTTGTGTGCTCTTAGTTGAAAGTCAGATTAATATGTTTTTAATAATATAAGAAATTTAGATTGTTTTAGGGTATTGGAAAATTTAATATTGTAAAAAAGGGGAGGGAAGTACAATGTCAATATTTGTAATTGCAGAAATAGGTATTAATCATAATGGGGACTTGGGTATAGCGAAACAGCTGATTGATGTTGCGAAGGTGGCTGGTGTTGATGCGGTGAAGTTCCAAAAAAGAACGATTGATTTGGTTTATACAAAGGAATTCTTAGACTCACCGCGTGAAAGTCCATGGGGAACAACGCAACGAGCTCAAAAGGAAGGTCTTGAATTTGGATTGAAGGAGTATAAAGAAATCGATGCCTATTGCAAAGAAAAAGGCATTGAGTGGTTTATGTCTGCGTGGGATATTGAAAGTCAAAAATTTTCGCGACAGTTTAATTGTAAATACAATAAAGTAGCCTCAGCAATGATTGTTTATGAAAATTTGCTTAAGGAAATTGCTTCAGAAAAAAAGCATACATTCATTTCGACTGGGATGTCGGAAGAGTCTCAGATTGACAGAGCTGTAGAAATATTTAAAGAATATGATTGTCCGTTTGAGCTTATGCATTGTGTTTCGACTTATCCTATGAACGATGAGGATGCAAATTTGAATCGTATTAAAGTTCTTCGTGATAAGTATAAGTGTGACGTGGGTTATAGTGGGCATGAAGTTGGTCTTGCAGTATCTTATGGTGCTGCTTCACTTGGAATTTCATCCCTTGAAAGACATATTACAACTGATCGTGCAATGTATGGTTCGGATCAAGCTGCTTCAGTTGAGCCAATGGGATTAATTCAATTGGTTGGTGCAGTTCGAAAAATTGAAAAAGCAATGGGCGATGGTAATATTGCAATGAATGAAAAGGAAGTAGGTGTAGCAAAAAAATTAAGAGCTCATATTCCTTTTGAGGCTAAGAAATAGAGGTTTATTATTATGGCAGACGTTGTAGCAATAATTCCTGCTCGTTCAGGATCTAAGGGAGTCGTTGATAAAAATATTAAATTGTTATCAGGCTATCCCTTAATTGCATATAGTATTGCTGTTGCAAAACTTGCAAGAGGTGTTGATCGAGTTATTGTTTCAACAAATTCTAAGGAATATGCCAACATAGCGTGTGAGTATGGTGCAGAAGTTCCTTTTTTACGTCCGGAAGAAATATCGAGTGATTATAGTACAGATTATGATTGCATGAAGCATGCATTAGATTGGATAAAGAACGAAGAGGGCGCTATTCCTAGTTATTTAGTTCACTTACGGCCGACAACACCATTTAGAGATCCTGGGCTTATTGAAAAAGCTATTATGTGTTTAAAACAAGATAAAGAAGCTACTGCATTGAGGTCCGTGCATGAAATGTCAGAATCAGCGTATAAGTCATTTGAAGTAGACGGAGATTATTTAAAAACAATTGGATCAAATTCTTTTGATTTGGATGAAGCTAATAAACCAAGACAAAGTTTTAATAAAACCTATCAGGCTAATGGTTATGTTGATATTTTAAAAACATTATACATTATTGACAATCATAAACTGCATGGAAATCGAGTAGCAGCGTTTGTTACACCATATGTAGTTGAGGTAGATGTTTTGGAGGATTTTGACCATTTGGAGTATCAAGCATCAAAAAATCCAGATATTGTTAAAAAATTGTTTTTAAAAAAGGAAATGAACTTATGAGTTATCGATTTTCACAAATACCTGTTGATGTTCCGTTTGTTTCAACAAAGCATCGCACTATAAAGACTGCAATTCCAGCGTCAGAGACATTGAGTGTTTTATTGGAACAAGAAAAGTATGAATCTCACTCTATGCATGGACAGCTGCCTGTGGTTTGGGACAAGGCAGAGGATTTTCAAGTTTACGATAAGTGTGGTAATTGTTGGATAGATTTTACATCTACAATTTTTGTTGCAAATGCTGGGCACTCAAATCCTCGAATAGTAGATGCTTTAAGAAAAGCGATTGATAAAAAGTTACTGCATACATATACATATGCTCATGAGGCTCGATCTTTGTTTCTGAAGAAATTAATAGAATCAACACCTTCCCAATTTGAAAAGGCTTTTTTATTGTCAGCTGGAACAGAAGCGACGGAATGTGCAGTAAAGTTAATGAGAATGCATGGTCAAGAGATACATCCTTCTAAGGTTGGCATTGTTTCTTTTGAAGGTGCGATGCATGGGAGGACTATGGCAGCTGAAATGCTTAAAGGGAAGCAAGGAAAATTGACTTGGGTTGGACATGATGATCCTAATATTTATCACCTTCCATTTCCTTATCCTTGGGATGAAAAAGGATTATCTAGGAGTGAATGTGATTGGGAACAATGTTTTGAAGATAATATTGATAAATTGAAATCTAGTGGTTTGGATTTTGAAAATATTGCAGGTTTTATTATTGAATCCTATTTAGGTTGGGGGGCAATTTTTTATCCAAAAGACTATATTAAAGCTATTGCCAAATTTGCCAAAAAGCATAATTGTTTAGTTACTTTTGATGAGATTCAAGGAGGATTTGGAAGAAGTGGGAAGTTGTTTGTTTATGAACATTATAATGTTGAGCCAGATATGCTTTGTCTTGGAAAATCATTGAGTGGAAGTTTACCATTATCAGCAGTTATTGGTAGTAAAAAAATTATGGATTTGCCGGGGATTGGTTCTATGAGCAGTACTCATTCTGCGAACCCACTTTGTTGTGTTGCTGGATTAGCAAATCTAGAAGCTATTGAGTCTGAAAATTTAGTTGAAGAATCTGCTAGAAAGGGCGTGATATTGCATAAACGTCTTAACGAATTAAAAAATAAATATTCAAATAGAATCTCATGGGTCCTTGGGAAAGGCCTGGTTGCTGGTTTGCTTTTTAAAGATCCTGCGACAGGAAAGCCTGATGTATTATTTCCAAGTCGAGTTTGTGAAAAAGCTATGCAAAAGGGATTGCTTCTTGTTCATACTGGAAGAGAGTCAATAAAGATAGGACCACCGTTAACGATTTCAGACGAGGCCCTAGTAGAAGGGCTTGATGTACTTGAGGAATCAATCGAAGAACTTAGTTGACGCAGGAAGGATTTTCTATGTTTCATGAAGCTTTAAATGAAAAATGTCTCGAAATTTATATTGATCGTGTAAAAAACATTGATCTTATATGGGTCGAGCAATTTTTAGATATTATTTCTGAGAGAATTTGTTCTGATAGTTATTTTCGATTAAACGATATAGGGTGCAATCTTGGTCAATTTTGGAAGGGATTGAAGAAGCGTGAATGGGGAAAGAATATAAATTATTTTGGATATGATTGTGACGATCTTTATCTTGAAGAAGCAAAGAAAGTATTTTCTGAAATATCTGATAATTTATTCAAGTTTGATGTTACTCAGGAAAAGCCTCCCGAGTGCGATATTACTGTTTGTTCTGCTACTCTAGAGCATCTAGAGAATCTTCAACCAGGTCTTGATAATATGTTACAATCTACCAAAAAATTATTTTTATTGAGAACATTCTTAGGGGAAGAAACTTTATGTTCAAAGAGAATGATAGAAGATGCAAAAGTGCCTTATAACGTTCATCAGTTTTCATTTAGAGAATTATTTTTAGCACTTGAAAAGAATGGTTTTTCTTCAAAGGTGATTCGTGATAAATATACGGATTCCATGCCTGTTTATCTTGATGATGGTATGATTCGTACAATATTTATAGTAGCTGGGAGCAAAGTGCAATGATAAAAGATATTCGACATACAGGTATAGTTGTTGCGGATTTGGAGGCATCACTAAAATTTTATCAAGATATTCTTGGCTTTAGCATTGTTAAGAAAATGGATGAAACAGGAGATTTTATTGATAATATTCTATTACTGGAGAATGTAAAGGTTACAACTGTAAAGATGGCGTCTTCATCAGGGCAAATGATAGAGCTGTTGAAATATCAATCTCATCCTGCAGATCAAAAAAAACATGATATTAATGATGTTGGAATTTCTCATATTGCATTTACCGTTGATGATTTGGACGTGGTGTATAAAAGGTTAATGGATAATAAAATTCAATTTAATTCATCTCCACAAATTTCTCCGGATGGTTATGCAAAAGTTGTTTTTTGTCGGGCTCCAGAAGGGACAATGATTGAACTAGTAGAGGTTTTATAATGGCATCAAATTCAAATAATATGCAAAAAGATTATGTTGCTGTAACTTATAACGAAAAAGATAGACCTTTTACGCAGTATCCTGAGAAGTTATCGAGTTATTTGTTTTCAAGATACAATTTGAAAAAGGGAAGTAAACTTTTGGATTTAGGATGTGGCCGAGGGGAATTCTTGAAGGGATTTATACAATGTGGTCTTGAAGGGTGTGGAGTTGATCAGTCAGTTATATCAAAGTCTGTTTGTCCTGAGGCTGAAATAGTTCAGTCGGATTTAGAGAATAAACCTTTGCCATATGAGAACAATGCTTTTGATATTGTTTTTTCAAAATCTGTCATTGAGCATTTTTATTATCCTGAGAAATTAGTTAAAGAAATATACCGTGTTGTTAGGCCTGGTGGATTGATAATCACAATGGTTCCAGAATGGAAATCAGTTTATAAAATATTTTATGACGACTATACGCATAGAACACCTTTTACAATAAACTCTCTTAGAGAAATATTGTTTATGCATAATTTTGAAGATATAAATGTTGAAAGATTTATGCAGCTTCCGTTTTTATGGTCATCGCCTTGGTTGAAGCCTTTTTGTTCTATTGTAGCTATGACAGCACCTTGTGTATTGAAGCCATATAGTAAACTAGTGAGGTTTTCAAAAGAAATTATGCTTCTTTCAACTGCTGTTAAACCCAAGAGTGTTGTGGAGAGTAAGAAATGAGTAAATGCTTAAATGGATTATATTGTATTCATCTTGAATTAACTAGTAGGTGTAATAAGAATTGTTGGATGTGTGGTCGTCGTAAAATTGATAGAGAGTACCCTGAAATTGCTGCTAATTATGGTGAAATGGACTTTGAGTTGGTTAAGAAAATTTCTGAACAGGTGCCGGAGGACATAGTTGTTCAGTTTCATAATAATGGTGAACCGCTTTTATATCCAAAGTTTGGAGAGGTAGTAAAGTTATTTGAAAATCAAATAAAATGTATGGATACAAATGCCAAGCTTATTATTGAACGGGCTGATGAAATAATTGATAGCATTGATACTATTACCATTTCAATATTTGAAAATGATCCTGAAGGGGATGAGCAATTTGAACTAGTCAAGGAATTTATAAAAATTAAAGGTGATAGAAAGCCAAATATTGTATTTAGATGTATGGGTGATGTTGGCGTGGAAAAATGGAAAGAATTAGGAGGTATTATCGCAACGAGAACATTGCATAATCCTTTGGGAAGTTTTGAGTATAGAAAGTCTCCAACGGTTCCTGAAATAGGAATATGTTTAGAAATTTTGAACCATATGGCTATTGATAGGTTTGGGAAAGTTTCAATATGTGTTCGGTTTGACCCTCAGCGTGTGGGAGTTATTGGAGATGCGAATATTGATTCGCTATATGATATTTGGAATGGTGAAAAGAGAAAAGAGTGGGTTGAGTATCATAAGCAAGGAAAGAGGGACAAAATACCTCTGTGTAGTAAATGTGATTTTTGGGGAGTAGCTACTAGTTCTTGAAATTGAATCTAAATAATATTATTGGTGTTAAAAGTGACAAATCAAATGAAGTGTTATTTATGTGAGGGAACAAAGCTCGTTGAGAGAGAAGGTAGTGTTCGAGATATGTCAGGATTGGGAATTCTTGAGTGTGCATCTTGTGGATTAGTTTTCTTGTCGTCGTTTGATCATATCAACGAAGGATTTTATGAAGAGTCAGGGATGCATGGTGACGATGATCTAGATATTCAATCTTGGCTAAATGAGACAGAGTGGGATGATGAGCGTCGTTTTCAGTATTTTAAAGCGGAATTGCAAAATCGAAAGTTATTAGATTTTGGGTGTGGGGCAGGAGGTTTTCTTCTAAAAGCTCGGGATTTATCTGAACAGGCATATGGTGTTGAATCTGAAAGCCGATTAAAAAGTCACTTTCAGAATAATGGTTTGAGTGTTTTTCAAGAATTATCTGAAATTCCAAAAGATGTTCAAGATGATGGGTTTGATATTATAACTATGTTTCATGTTTTAGAACATATACCAAAACCGAAATCACTGTTGATTGAGTTGAGCAAATTATTAAAAGACGATAGTCAGATTATTGTTGAGGTTCCAAATGCGAGCGATGCATTATTGACCTTGTTTAAAAATAAGCCATTTTCAAATTTTACTTATTGGAGCTGCCATTTGTTTTTATATACCACTGAAACATTACAAATGTTATTTGATCAAGTAAACTTTAAAGTGAATTATATTAAACAAATTCAAAGGTATCCACTGTCAAATCATTTATATTGGTTGGCAAAGGGAAAGCCTGGTGGACATCAGAAGTGGAAGTTTCTCGATTCTCCGGAACTTAATGCTATTTACGAAAAGCAACTTGGGTCTTTTGGTGGGTGTGATACGATTTTGGCGAGTATTACTAGAAATTAAGAGTATTAAGAAGAAATTGAAAGTATTCTATTGTAATGATTGTCTGGAGAGTATTAAATGAAAATTTTATTTGTCGTGTATGATAATGGATCTTATATTCATAGTTTTCCTATTGGGATTGCATATCTTGCATCGGCTCTTCGAAAAAATAATCATGAAGTTGTCATTTATAATCAAGATATTCATCATTATAAAGATGAGGGTTTAACTAGGTATTTAGATGAAAATGATTTTGATGTTGTTGGTATAGGTGTTATTGCAGGATACTATCAGTATAGAAAACTTCTAAAAATTTCTGAAGCAATCAATACTTCTTCTAATCGGCCTAAACATTATGTTTTGGGAGGCCATGGTCCGACGCCTGATCCAGAATATTTTCTTAATATAACAGGTGCAGATATTGTTGTTATGGGTGAAGGTGAAGTTGCTTTTCTGAATTTGCTAAAAGCTATTGAGTGTAAGGAAGCTTTGAACAATGTGTTGGGCATAGCTTTTAAGGAAGAAGATAAGATAATTATTAATCCTAGACAGCCTCTTATTGAAGATATTGATACTATTGAGTGGCCAGCATATGATATGTTTGCTATTGATCATTATAGGTTGACTCGTTCGCCAAATTCAACAAATGAAGATTTTTCTATGCCGATTCTTTCTGCGCGAGGTTGTACTTTTAAATGTAATTTTTGTTATCGTATGGATGAAGGCTATCGGACAAGAAAGCCTGAAGCAATTATTGAGGAAATTCAATATCTTCGAGAGAATTATGGGATTAACTATATAGAATTTATGGATGAGCTTCTTATGTCTTCTAAACAACGCATCATTGAAGTTTGTGAAGCGATTATAAAATCGAAGTTAAAATTTAAATGGTATTGCAATGGGAGATTAAATTATGCTAAAGCTGAAGAGTTGAAGCTAATGAAAAAGGCTGGATGCGTTTTTATCAATTATGGTATTGAAGCTTTTGATGATGATGTTTTGAGGAAAATGAACAAATCTTTATCTACGACTCAGATAGAAGAAGGGATTGTGGCTACTTTGAAAGAACGAATCAGCCCAGGTTTTAATATAATTTTCGGACATATTGGAGATACCAAAGAGACGTTAAACAAAGGTGTGGAGTTTTTATTAAAATATGACGATGGTGCCCAAATGAGAACAATTAGGCCTGTAACACCATATCCAGGATCACCACTATACTATCATGCCATTGAGAAAGGGTTGCTTAAGGATTGTGAAGATTTTTATGAGAATAAGCATTCTAATTCTGATTTATTGGCAGTTAATTTTACAGATATGACAGACAATGAATTTCATGAAAGCCTTTTTGAGGCGAATAGCCGTTTGCTAGAAAATTATTTTCGAAACAAGAAGAAAAGTGTTATTCAACAAGCAAGGGAATTGTATCTTGATCATAATGTTAATTTTAGAGGATTTAGGCAGACTTAAGGATGGTATTTTAAATGAATTTGATTTTAATAGAAAATGACCAAAGCATAGATAAAGTCATATCTCATCCAGAATATGTTCAAGGAAGAGACGTGATTTTATGTTTTTGTTATCTTTCATATTGGTATTTAAAGAATCAGAGCGACAAACATATTTGCGTATTTAATGATGACCTTTTTTTTAAAGAGGATTATGATTGTATGCATTCTGAGACAGAAAGATTTGCTTCGACTTGGTTCTACCAAGATGGTGCGGATGTAACATTGTTTAATAATGTCTCTTTTGGCGATTTGATAAAACCAGCTATTGGAAGAACATATATGTCTCATATTTTAGTTAAATATGGTGAAGCTATTCGTAAATCTGTAGAAAAGTGGGGCAAAATCAATTGTATTTATTATGATTTTACAAATAAAAGTAATTACTTTAACTATCTTCAAAACGATGGTGGTAGATTTTTCAATAAAAAAAGACTTGTTGAATGTGTTGCTAAACAATTAAATATAAAGACTTCAGAAATTATAACAGATAAGGTGTTGCCGACTCCATATCTTCATGAGAAAGTTTGCATAGATTTTAACGGGAAGCTCCAAGAAAACAAAAAAGATCTACGTGGCACGATATGTTATTTTGCAAAATTGATTCATAATGCTATAAGCCGTTTTCTATCTTTGTTTAATGGTACATTTAATGCAGGGAAAGTTTACTTTTTTAACTATTACAACATTAATAGTTTTGTACAACATCACGCCAAAGATCTTGTGATCCCAAATTTTGGATTAAAGGATCATTTGAAAACGCTTTTCTCAGGATTGACATTTGCAGACATTGATGATGAGAAATATGAATTAGATAAGCCTGAGAATAGTTATCTGAAATTTATTCGGGATAGATTGTTGGATGAGGGTGTTGTTCGATCTGATTGTGACTTTGTATTCAATGGTATTGATTATTCTTCGATTTATGAGCCTGCTTTAAAGAACTTTGTCGAATGTCTTATTCCTTTTTATTTAGCGCATATGGTTAAGGTTAGGAATTTTCTCAAGAGGATGAGAGTTGCAAAGTTAGTTGTGAATGATATCACAGACGAGAAAAATGGTGTTATTATTGCAGCATGTCGACAATCCAATGTAAAAGTTTATTTTGTTGATCATGGAATCAAAGCATGGAGATCGGCGTATCCTTTACCATTTGTTGCTCCTGATGTTTATTTTGAAGCAAGTACTAGACCCTTTTACGAAATGCCATTATTGCCCGAACCGCTTGGAACGCCTATTATGGATCAGCATGCTGAAAGACCAAGAAAGAAGGTTTCTAGGATAAAAAAAATTCTTTTTTTGACTTTTGCTGATAGTCATTATGCAAGATTAGATAGGTTAGCTTATAGGGGTAAATATTATGCAGAAATATTTTCTGTATTCAAAGGCTTGTCAGAGATGGGTATGGAACTTTATTATAGGACTCATAGTGAAAATCAAGCTTATCATGATTATATGTTTGATCTTTTTGATGTAGATAGGACAACTTTTAAATTAAAGCATGGAGGTAGATTTTGTGATGTTATACGAGAGATGGATTTAATGGTGTGTAATTTTACTACATGTTTTTTTGAAGCTCAAGCTTCAGGTATTCCTACGATATTTCTTGAGCCGCATGTTATTATGGATGCTCTTCAGATGCCTTTGAGTGGAGAGCATATGAAAGATGTTATTCGTGTGTCAACTGGCAAAGATTTGATGAATATTGTTAAACGTAATAAGGATAATCCTGCTGAATTAAATAAGTTTCTGGATGCTTTCATTGAAACAAATGGTGTCCCTTATATTGGAAATCTAGATGGAAAGGCAAGTGAGAGAATTTCTGATTATATATTTAATGATAAAGTAAGGAATCTTTCTGAATAAAATCTAATATTGAATTTTGTATCAAACAAGAAATAACTTATTATGGAAAACAAAAAAACAGTTTTTGAAGAAAAAAGATCAAAAAGAACATTTGCGGATTGGTCAAATTTAAAGCCTCCTTTTCCAAAAGAAGTATTTATGGATGTTACAAGTTATTGTAATTATGAATGCATTTTTTGTAGCAATAAAAAATTATCAGATAAATGTCATCTAGATAAAGAGTTAGCATTTAGGATAATTGATGAGTGTTCAGAGAATGGTACGGAAGATATGGCAATGTATGCGACAGGAGAACCTTTTATGCGTAATGATTTGCATGAATTTGTTGCATATGCCAAAAGTAAGAATATTAAGTATGTTTTTTTAGGAACAAATGGGTCTTTAGCAACGGCTCAAAGGGCTAAGGCGGTACTTGATGCTGGTTTGGATAGCATAAAGTTTTCTATTAATGCAGGCACGAGAGAATCTTATCACAAAGTTCATGGTCGTGATGATTTTGAAAAAGTGATTGAAAATGTGAAATGGATTCACAACTACAGAAAAGAATCAGGATTAAAATTTGGAATGTATGTGAGCATGGTGCCTACCCATTTAACCGAAGGAGAAATTCCTGTTTTAGAAAAAGTAATTGGTCCTTATGTTGACTTAATAAATAATAGAGGATGTTCAAATCAAGGTGGCAATATGTATGAGAACAATTTCAATGCCAAGGTAGATAAGGATAATTTGTTGGGGAGCTTAACTACAGAAAAACACTGCGGGAAATGTCCCGATTTATTTCAGCGAACGGTTGTTACCCCACAGGGATATTTGTCTGCTTGTGTAGTTGATTATAGAAATTATTTATGTGTTGCCGACTTGCATGAAGTTACGATTAAAGAGGCTTGGCATGATGATGTTTATGTTGATTTGCGAAGAAAGCATGTTGAAGGGAAACTGTCTAGATTGATGTGTAACAATTGCCTCAATAATGTTAATGAGCAAGCGGAGCCGCTTGTGGAAAAATATTCCTTGTCTTATAAAAACGAAAAGAAATAACATGAATAAACAATTTAAAAAGAATTTACTTGAGTTAAAGCGTTATCGGACTTCAACTGGTCGAGATATTGAAGGAGGTCTCTGTCTTGACAGAAATGAAAGAGTTTCTAAATTTGCAAAGAAAATTATGGATGAAGCCCTCGATAGCATTACAAGCTCTGTATTGAGTTGTTATCCAGACCCAGGTGAATTATACAAAGCCTTGTCGTCTTTTTTGTCTGTTTCCCAAAATTGTATATATCTTACAAATGGAATTACAGAAGGAATCCGGGTAGCTTTTGAGACTCTGACAAGCCCGGGAGATGAGGTTATTATTGTTGAGCCTACGTATCCTATGTATAGGGTTTATTCAGATATTTATCAAACAAAATTTATTCCGATCAAATTTACACAAGAGTTGCACCTAGAATATGAAAAAATTGAATCTATGATCACGAAGAAGACAGCTTTTGTTTGCATTCCTAATCCTAATTTACCTATTGAGAGCTACTTATCATTAAAGATCATTAAGGATATTGCCAAGAAATGTCAAAAGCATGATGTAATGTTTTTTGTTGATGAAGCTTATGCGTTTCTAGGTGGGGAAAGTGCGATTTCATTGATTGATGATTTTGAAAATTTGGTTGTTTTTCAAACCATGTCAAAGGCGTTTGGCTTAGCTGGTGTGCGTCTGGGATGGATGGTCTCAAACCAAAAGAATATTGATTATTTTTCTAAAACACGAGCATTGGTTGAATCTAATGGTGTGACCTTGGTAGTGGCCAAATATATGATAGAAAATATCGATATTTTGAAAGAATATGTTTCTGATCTCAAACAAGGATTGACATATTTACGCCGAGAGTTAACTACGCTAGGAATTAAATCTTTTGGTGGAGATTATACTAATTCTACACTTTTATTTATGGATAATGAAGATGATGCGAATAGTGCTTTGGAGTATTTGCGAGAAAGAAAAATCTATGTTCGTGCCTCTTTCAAGGAGCCTTTTAATAATTGTTTGAGAATTACTTTAGGTCCAAGGGACAGTATGAAGAAGTTTTTGAAATATTTTAATGAGTGGTTGCAAAATAATAGGATGGAGACTGAATGAATAAATTGACATGTCCAAGTTGTAAATCTGCTGATTGTCGTTTTCTTGATGATTATCGATATTTTAAGTCTGAAGACCGCAAATATCTTGGGGATATGAAAGTTTATCAGTGTCAGAGTTGTAGTCTTGGGTTCAACAGCCCGATGCCCGATAAGGCGGCATTAGATCTTTATTTTAAAATTGTTTATCGTCAATCGAATCGACCGCATTTTAAAAAAGATCCACGAAAAGCAGAAATTTTGTTATGGCAGAAAGCTCAGTATGCCTACATGTCTCAATTTTGTGATTTTGATAAACTTCAATCGATTGCAGATTATGGCGCAGGATACGGCATGTTATTGCGAGAAATAAAACTTCACCATCCTGATATTAAAATGTCAGCATATGATCCTGATGTGCAAAGTCTTGAGTATTTGAAGTCTTTTGATATTGAAACATATGATCTTTTTAAGTGTTTGGATTCTGCAGAGAGTAAGAATAAATATGATTTAATTATTGCTTCGGGCAGTATTATGTATGATTCTAATCCACACTGCTTCTTTGATTTTGCAAATAAAAATTTATCAGAAAAGGGAAAGGTTTTTTTAGAAGTGCCCAATCATGTGTTTTCTGATGATTCGTATACAAAAAGACCATATGATGGTCCAGTAATGTTTTATTTTTCGATAGATTCGTTAAAAAAACTTGTGGATGTTAATAATTTGGAATTGGAACACATAACAACTGCAAGCACGGAACTTGATGATGCATTACAATATAGATTGAATCAGTATAATGCTTTTAATCAAAAAGAAGAATCCTTTATTGCTAAGATTATGAAAGGTTTTAAATCAAAATTGAAGATGATGATACCTAAACGCATTAAAAAAGCAATAAAAGCTTTACTTTATGATGAAGACTTGGATATTGCTAAGAAATTGGCACCATTTGAGTATGGTGGGAAGCGATGGACAATACGATGTATTATTACAAGGAATTTGAAAAGTGAATAAAGATATAAAAAAAGAAATACTGTGTACGATTGGGCCTGCATCAAGGAATGAAAAGGTTATTAAGCGTCTTGAAGATTTGGGAGTTACATTGTTTAGAATAAATTTGTCTCACACTAGTATTGATGATTTGGCCGAAGTTATTGAATTTATTCAAAAGCTTACAACAGTCCCAATCTGTTTGGACACAGAGGGTGCTCAAGTACGAACAGGCAAATTAAAAGAAACCTCTCTTAATGTTAACATAGGACAGTTGATACAGATTCCGTTTGAGCAGATTGTTGGTGATGAAACAAAATTTAATTTTTATCCAGCTGATATAGCAAAGAAATGTCAGGTAGGTGATATTATTAGTATTGATTTTAACTCTGTATTAATTCAGGTTATTGAACAAGGAGAGAAGGCGTTAACTGCGCGTGTTATAACAGGTGGAAAGCTTGGACAAAATAAGGCTGTTAGTATTGACCGTGAAATTGCTATGACAGCATTAACAGAAAAGGATCTAAACAGTATAGAAATTGGTTTAAAGATGGGGATTAATCATTTTGCCCTTTCTTTTGCAAATAAGGGTGAAGATGTGAAGTTGATTAGATCTCTTGTTGGGAAGAATAAGTTTATAATTTCAAAGATTGAATCCTGTCAAGGGGTAAACAATTTGGAGGCGATAGCGAAGCAATCGGATGCGATCCTTATAGACCGGGGGGATTTATCCCGTCAAATTCCTATTGAACAGGTGCCAAGAGTTCAGAAGGAGATAGGACAAAGGATAAAGCATTTTGAAACAAAATTTTATATTGCTACGAATTTGCTTGAAACTATGATTGAATCTTCTGTTCCAACTCGGGCAGAAGTAAATGATGTTTTTAATTCTTTAGTTGATGGGGTTGACGGTCTTGTTTTAGCAGCAGAGACTGCTATCGGAAAATATCCAATTGAAAGTGCAGTTATGATTTCGAAGATGATTGCTGAGTATGGAGAATTTAAGAAGGGACGTAGCTTTAGTTCAGAGGAATTACACCGAAAAGGATCTTTGTTTTTGGTTGAACCTCATGGTGGAGTTTTGGTTGAGCGCTTTTCTAAAGATAACTTAGGCAAAATTCAGGAGATGCGTAAATTAATCGTTAGCCATGAAGATATTATAAATGCAGAGCAAATTGCAGTAGGATCATTTTCCCCTTTGGAGGGTTTTATGGGTAAGGAGGAGCTGGAAAGTGTTTTAAAGGATATGCGCCTTCCTGGTGGATTAGTATGGCCGCTACCGATTCTACTTCAAATTAAAGATGAAAAAGCAAAAGATTTAAAAGTAGGTAAAAGTTTTGCTTTATGTGTAGAGGGTGAAGAAGATGTTTATGCGGTTTTGCATTTGGATGAAATATTTAATTATGATTTAGATAAAATCGCAACTGAAGTATTTCATACGACTGAGGAAGCTCACCCTGGGGTTAGAAAGTTAATGCACAATGGGAATTGTTTTTTAGGTGGGAAAATTGATTTGGTAAAAAGATTTCCTTCTTCTTTAAAATATTTTGAGTTGACCCCTAAGCAGACTAGGTTGATTTTTGAGAATAAGGGTTGGAGTCGGATCGTTGGATTTCATACGCGAAATGTTGTACATAGGGCTCATGAATTTATTCAATTGGAGGCGTTTGAAAGGTTACATTGTGATGGCCTTTTTATTCATCCTTTGGTGGGGCCTAAAAAGAGTGGTGATTTTAATCCAGATATTATTTGTAAGTGTTATGACTTAATGGTTAGCCAGTTTTATCCAAAAGGAAAAGTTCTTTTGGGTGCATTTCAAAATTATCCTCGTTATTCTGGGCCAAGGGAAGCTGTTTTTACAGCTATTTGCCGAAAGAATTTTGGATGTTCTCATTTTATTGTTGGGCGGGATCATTCTGGCGTAGGTAATTATTATCAAAAAGATGGCGCGCATAAATTGTTCGATGAGCTTGGTTACATAGGTATTAAGCCTATATATTTTAATGAGGTTCATTATTGTTTGAAGTGTGATCAATATGTTGAGAGTTGTTCTCATTCAGAAAGTAATATTCTTCAAATAAGTGGTACCCAATGTCGGGAAATGTTTAAAAAAAGTAAAATTCCTCCAGCATGGTTTATGAGGGAAGAAATCTCTAGAATGATTATAAGTGATATTAATGATGGTAAGGAAGTATTTGTGGAATGAAAAGCGCGTTGATATTTTGGTTTAGTGGATTGTCTGGTTCGGGAAAAACAACAATAGCCCAAACAGTAAAAGTATTACTTGAGAAAGAAGGGCGTTCAGTTTTAATTTTAGATGGCGATGATGTAAGGGAGAGATTCCATAAAAATTTGGGGTTTAACGTAGAAGATATAAAAGAGAATAATCGTTTGATCTCTGAGCTGTGTCACGAAAATAAGGATTTGTTTGATATAATTTTGGTTCCGATCATTTCTCCTTATAAAGAATCCAGGGAAAAGGCAAGAGAGTTATTAAATAATAAATTTTATGAAGTTTATGTTTCGGCGTCGCTTAAAACAGTTATTGCTCGTGATACTAAAGGATTATATGCAAAAGCAGCTTCTGGATTGATAGATAATTTGATTGGTTACTCGAAGAATACAATATATGAAGAACCTAAGGATGCTGATCTTGTTATTAATTCAAATTATCAGAGTGTTGAGCAGTCAGTTAAAATGCTATACGAATTTGTTATTAAACAATTAAAGATTTTAAGTTGAAAACACTCGGTATATTTATGAAAGACTATAAAAAGTTAATGGATGTTTTGCTGCAGTTGCCAGCTTGTTCCCTCATTACAACAGGTAGAACTGGTTCTGATTTCTTACAAAGTTTATTTGATTCCCATGAACAAGTGCTTACTTATAATGGGGACTTTTTGTTTCATCAGTTTTGGAAAGAATCACTTTGTGTATCATCTGGAAAATTTGATTTGAATGATCTTATTGCAGAATTTATTGGCAAGCATATTGAAACGCTTAAATCAAAATATGATTTGTTTGAACGAAAACATGAACTGGGAGAAGAAGGTGATCAAAGTATTGATATTGATTTAGAATTGTTTAGAGTACACATTGTTGGTTTGATTAGTGATAGAGAAGTTAATTCAAAGAATATTTTATTAGCGGTTAATGGTGCATATGCTTTGTGTTTAGGACAGGATTTACTTAATAAAAAGTTATTCTTACATCATAATCATCATTCTTCTAGCCTAAAAAGTTATTTAGTTGATTTTCCTGATAGCAAGATTATTTGTATGACGCGAGATCCTAGGGCTAATTTTGTGTCAGGTATTACACATTGGGCAAAGCATGACAAAGATAGTGATAGAGGAGCACATCTTTATTTTTATATTGAGAGGATATTGCTTGATGCACAATTTTTAAATGAATTTAAGAATGATTCAAGGGTGATCAAAATCGAAGAGCTTGGAGAGAAAATAGTTTTGGAGAAATTATGTGATTGGTTAGGCGTTGAGTATAGTGAAACTCTTGAAGAATCAACTTGGGGAGGAATGCTTTGGAAGGGAGATAAGCTCTCAACGAGAAAGAAGGAAGGGCGAGGGTTTTCTGCAAATATTTTAAAAAATAATTGGAATGAAAAATTAAGTTTTATTGATAAGTATATTTTTAATTTTATTACGAATAAAAGGTTAAAATATTATGGATATCAAGTGCGTCCTATTAGAAAAATAGATTATTTTTTGGTTCCAATTCTTATATTCTTGCCGTTAAGGTTTGAATTGAGATATTTTAAACTGTCATATTTGTTAAATAATAGGACTCTTTTTCTTAGTAATTTATATTATTTTGTGAAGAGGATTGGCCTTTTCTTGAAATATTACATTCGAGAAATTAAATCTCACGATTACTTAAGTAAAAAATTAAGATTAAATAATTGAAGTCTTTCTAGGAGGGAATAGAGCGTGAAAGAAGTTTTTATATCTACATCAACTTTTGCCAAGTATTCAAAAGAACCTATCGATTTGTTAGAAAGAGAGGGTTATAAAGTTAGTCTCAACCCTACCGGACAAAAAATGACGACTGATGATATTATGAAATACGGCAAGGATGCAGTGGGCCTGATCGCTGGAACAGAAAAATTAAATGCGGATGTGTTAAAAGCGCTTCCTAATCTTAAAGTTATTTCAAGATGTGGTGTTGGTTTGGATAATGTTGATTTGAATGCTGCTGAAGACTTAAATATTTGGGTTGTTAATACACCTGACGGGCCAACACTTGCTGTTGCGGAATTGACTATAGGATTAATATTAAGCCTTATAAGAAATGTTGTGTGGATGGATAAAGACATTCGAAAGGGAATTTGGAAAAAGAGAATGGGTAACTTGCTTTTTAATAAGCGAGTTGGGGTGATTGGGTGTGGAAGAATTGGTCGAAAGGTTGTTGAATTATTGAAAGTGTTTAACTGTGAGATTTCTTATTCTGATCCTTATGTCGATTGTGAAATCCTTGGGCTGAAGAAAATGGATTTAGAAGAATTATTGAAATGGTCAGATCTTGTAACAATACATTCCTCTGGAAGCAGTGTCTTAATTAATGAGAAGCAACTGGATTTAATGAAAAAAGGAGCATGGATCGTAAGTGTGGCACGTGGTGGTGTTGTCGATCAAAGAGCCCTTTATGAATCATTGCGAAGCGGATACTTGGGTGGTGCGGCTTTAGATGTTTTTGATGAAGAACCATATAGTGGTATGTTGAAGCACTTAGATAATGTTATCTTGACGCCTCATGTTGGGTCTTATGCAAAAGAGGCGAGAGTAAAAATGGAAATAGAATCAGCAGTAAATTTAATTAATAAGCTTAAAGACTGTTTATAATAGGAGGTCAAATATATGACTGATAATAAAATCAGTGATAAAGATGTAAGTCATGTATTAAAAGATGATGGAGTTCATACGGTTTTGATAGGAGAAGAGTATGAAAATATTTCATGTACGGATCTTGAAACAATTAAAAAAAGATGTGGCACACCACCATGGGCTGTAAGGATTGTTTATAATGAATTATTTGGCGGAGTTTTAATATGTCAAAAGCCAGGAGAAGGAAATAGGCTTCATTATCATCCTGATGCGGATGAATGTTGGGTTATTATGGAAGGCCAATGGGAATGGTATATTGAGGGTGAAGGAACAAAAAAAGTTAAGGAAAAAGATATTGTTGTTGTAAAAAAAGGCACGGATCATAAGATTACTTGTATAGGAGATGTTCCGGGGATACGCTTTGCTGTAACCGCTCCTGATGTAAATCATGTTTATAGTTCAAAAGGAGAATAGAAAAATGAATATTGATTTTTCTGGAAAAGTAGCACTTATTGTTGGAGGTACAAGTGGTATAGGGCTTGACTTAGCAAAGCAATTAAGTTCTAGTGGTGCGAAAACTTTTGTTGCTTCTCGCAATGACCATGGATCACTGGATAGTATTGGGTTTATTAAGTGTGATGTGAGAGACGAAAAACAGGTTAAAGGCCTTGTTGGTGAAATTATTTCAAAAGAAACCCATATCGATATTTTAGTTAATTCAATGGCCATAAATCAATGCAAGCCAATTGAAGAGATATCGCTGGATGATTGGAAAGATGTTGTTGATACTAATATAACTGGGATATTCTTGCTTTGTAAAGAAGTTATTCCACACATGAAAAAAAGAAAGTACGGAAAGATTGTTAATATTTCTTCTATTGCAGGAAGGCACAGAAGTCCAGTGAGTGGAGTTCATTATGTAGCTACTAAGGCTGCGATAATTGGGTTTACAAGGCAGTTGGCTTTTGAGGCAGCTCCTTTTGGCATTAATGTTAATGTGCATTGTCCAAGCCAAACATTGACTCCAATGTTAAAAAGTTCCATGAACAAGGAACAAATAGAGGCTTTGGAGGCAATAATACCTTTGAAGCGGTTGGCTACGGTTGAAGAACAAGCTTATGCGGTATTATTTTTGTGTTCAGATATGTCATCATATATGAGTGGTGCTGTTTTGGATGTTAATGGAGGGCAAATATAATGGGTAATAATAAATTTGCTCCACCAGTCGCTTTGTTGATGGGGAGGAAAGGGAGTCAAGGTCTACCGGGAAAAAATTGTATGATATTGTTGGGTAAAAAGATAATGCATTATCCTTTGATGGCAGCTAAAACATCAAAATATGTAAAAAACATATTTGTTTCTACTGATGATGACGAAATAGCTGAAGAATCAAAAATTTTTGGAGCAGAACATATTTTGAGGCCACCTGAATTATGCACAAATAAAGCTCTTTTTGAAGATGCATTGTTACACGGTTTTCATGAAGTGACCAAAAGATTAGGAAAGATCCCGGAATTTTTAGTTGCTTTAATGTGTAATGCTCCAACGGTCAATGCTCAATTAATTGATGAAGCAATTGAGAAATTAAGAGCAGATGATGAAGCTGACTCAGCAGTAACAGTATCAGTGTTCAATATGTGGTCACCAATGAGGGCGAGAAAATTGAATGATCAAGGATATTTGGATCCTTTTATTCCACTGGAATTTTGGGGTGATTCATCAAAAGTTAATTGTGATAGAGATTCTCAAGGGAATGTTTATTATGCTGATATGAGTCATTCAGTATGTAAGCCAAGGTGTTTTGATGATGATATGAAAGATGGTCTTCTTCCACAAAAATGGATGGGGAAGAAAATTCTTCCTGTGAGAAATCCATTTGGTTGTGATATTGATTATGATTGGCAAATACCGATGGTTGAATTTTGGCTTGAAAAGTATAGTGATTTTGAAAAAAACAAATAATAGAGAGGGATGTTTTTTGATTAAAGCAATAATATTTGATTTTGATGGAGTTATTTGTGAGTCTGCGAATATTAAAACGGAAGCTTTTGGTGAATTGTTTTCTCAATGGCCGGATGTTTCTAATAAAGCGCTTGAATATCATCTTGTAAATACTGGTGTTACTCGATTTCAAAAGTTTCGTTATCTTTATGAAGAATTGTTAAGGCTGGAATATACTGATGAGATTGGAGAGAAATTAAGTGATGATTTTAGTGCAATTTGTTTTGAAAGAGTTAAGCAAGCGCCGTTTGTAAAAGGAGCACAAGAGTTTTTAGAAGAATATTTTGAGCAATACAAATTATTTGTTGCATCTGCTTCACCTCTAGGCGAATTGAAAGAAACTATTAGAGTGAAGAATTTAGAGAAGTATTTTGGCGATATTTATGGGCATCCTAGTTTAAAAAAAGATGTGGTTAAAGGTATTATGCAGAGTCGCGGGTATAAAAAGTCGGAAGTTGTTTTTGTAGGAGACGGAGAGAGTGATTTAAAAGCAGCAAAATGCAATGATGTTTTTTTTGTCTTGAGAAAAACATCAGAAAATGATTATTTGTTTGAGCGATCTAAATACAAAATTGATGACTTAAGTGCATTGAGTGATTTAATTTTAAAATTGCCAAATTAAGAAGATCTGGAGGAAATATGTCAAAAAAAGTTATGGTTTTTGGTGGCTCAGGATTTTTGGGAAGCCATGTAGCTGATTGTTTAGTAGAGAAAGGTTATGATGTGTCGATCTATGATATTAAAAAATCTTCTTATTTGACTGAAGGTCAAAAGATGATAGTTGGCGATGTAACAGATTATGATAAAGTGATCGAGGTGCTTAAGGGGTTTGATATTGTTTATAATTTTTCTGGAATAGCAGATATTCAGGAGGCTAGTGAAAACCCACTGAATGTTGTTAAGTTAAATATTTTGGGGAATACGAATATTCTTGAAGCTTGTCGTATTAACAAAGTCAAACGGTTTATTTTTGCAAGTAGCCTTTATGTTTATGGCAATCTGGGGTCATTTTATAGAAGCAGCAAGCAGGCTTGTGAATTAATAATTGAGGATTATCAAAAGAAATTTGGATTAGATTTTATTATCTTGCGATATGGTTCTTTGTATGGTGACAGGGCGACGGGTTTTAATCCATTAAGAGATTTTATTGAACAAGCAATTAAAAAGGGAAAGATTATAAGAAAAGGTAATGGAGAAGAGATTAGGGAATATATTAATGTTGTCGATGCTGCAAGAAGTAGTGTTGAAGTAATAGAACGGGGTTTTAAAAATGAATATATGATGATATCAGGTAATCAATCTATGAAAATTAAAGATATGTTGGAAATGATTAAAGAAATGATGAAGGGTAAAATAAAGATTGAATATAATACACCTGCCCTGGCTGACGAACACTATGGAATAACTCCGTATTATTTTCAGCCTAAAGTGGCAAAAAAATATGTGTTGGATAGTTATTATGACCTAGGAGAAGGAATCCTGAGCCTTATTTATAAAACACATGAAGAGTTGTTGAATGAAAGAGAGAATGGATATTAATGAGAATACTGCTTGTATATTCCTCTTTGTATAAAGTTACCGGTTTGCCGCTTGGTGTTGCATCTTTAAATGCAATTCTTAAAAATAATGGACATGAAGTTTCAATATTTGAAACCACATTTTATTGTATAGATGAGTCTTCGGTAGAGATTCGTGACAGAGAAAATCGGTTGATGGCAAAAAAAGTCAGTAATGAAGATGAGCATTTAGGTACGGACCACTCGAGTAATATATTTGATGATTTAAAATTACGTTTATCAGAATTCAAACCTGATATGATGGGGATTTCTATTTTTGAATCGACTTATTTGCTGAGTAAAAAATTATTTGCTGTAGCAAAAGAAAATATTCCGTCAATAATTACTATTGCTGGAGGGACATTCCCGATGTTGGCACCAGAAGTGGTTGTTGATGATAAAAATGTCGATATAGTCTGTGTCGGGGAAGGAGAAAATTCGCTGTTAGAATTATGTGATGCTATTGACGGTAACCTGGATTTTAGTCATATCCAAGGGATGTGGATTAAATCAAATGGTTCAATTATTAAAAATAGTATTGCTTCAATTCCTGATATAAACAAGCTGCCACCACCTGATTATACAGGTTTTGACTCTCGTTTATTTTATAAACCAATGCAAGGTAAGTATTATAAGATGGTCAATATTGAGACTTCACGTGGCTGTCCCTACAATTGTTCATACTGTGCATCACCCGCATTTAAATCAAAATATAAGAAGATAGACGGGTGTTCATATTTTCGTACTCTGAATATTGACAAAATTATGTCTCAGATATATTGCCAAATTGATATTCATAATCCTGAATTTGTTTATTTTTCAAGCGAAACGTTTTTAGCAATGCCAGAAAGTGATTTTGAAGTTTTTATTAAAGAATATAAGAAAGTTAACCTGCCATTTTGGTTTCAGACTCGGTTTGAAACAATAACCGAAGAAAAAATAAAAAAGTTGCAGGAGGTAGGATTGTATTGGATGACACTTGGTGTTGAACATGGAAATGAAGAGTTTAGAAAAAAAGTTCTCAACCGCCATTATAAAAACCAAATAGTAGAAGCTGGTATGCATGTATTGAATAATTGTGGAGTGGGAACAACATTAAACAATATGGCTGGATTTCCGTTTGAAACCCGGGAATTAGTTTTTGATACCATTAATCTGAACAAGAAGTTGCTATCTATAAATCCACTAATTGAAACAAATTTATATATATTCGCTCCTTTTCGAGGGTGTGCACTATATGATTTATGTGTTTCGGAAGGTTTTCTCGATAAAACGGACTTTATTAACAGTACTGATCTAAGCGATGAATCATTATTGAAATTTTCGGATGAATTTAAACAAGATTTGAAGGGATTACTCAAAACTTTTAACCTGTACGTACGTTTAAATGAAGAATATTACCCGCGTATCAGGATTGCTGAAAAGGATGATGAAGAAGGTAAGCAAGCGCATAACGAACTTATGCAAATTGTAATGCAGCAGTCTAGGTAAAATTTTATGATTGTAATAGATTATCTTTTTTTGGTTAATAAGTCTTCTAAGGAGTCATTGTATCAAAAAAAATGGTTTTATTTGGGGACCGATTATAAGAAGATCAAAGTGTTGCAAAATAGTTTTTTGAAAGCTGATGGTTATGTGGATGTATTCCATGAGTTAAAATCAATACAAGAGGAGTATAAGCAAGAATTCATTGATTTTATAGGTTCTTTATCAGTCAAATATGATTCCTTTCAATGGTGGGCTTCTTCTGTGTCTGAAAAAGGGATGTTTGAAGGCCAGCCGTTGTTTATGGAGTTTTGCTATTTTAAACTTATCAAGCAGTACATGAATCAAGATGTGTTGATAGTTCTAGATAATTTAACATTATTGGAAGCAGTTCAGCAGAATTATAATGTAAAAACGTATATTTATCAGAAAAGCAGTTATATTGCTGAAATCATTGGATATTTTAAAAGTAGAGCAAAGTTTTTTATAATGCACTTTTTCAGAAAGAAAGCCCCAGATTGTTATATTTCAGGAAAAAAATATATTGGCTTGATTTCTTGGGTTGATGATCGAAATACTGAATCTGGTGATTTTGAAGATAGTTATTTTGGAAAATTGTTTTCAAGTAAAAAAAACAATGATGAATTTTTGTATTTACCCAATTTCATATTTAGAAAATATAAAGATGAAGCATTCGCAGCCTTAAGAAAGGAATCCATTAATTATTTTAGTTTATTCGATAATTTTACAAAGCTGGATGTCCTTAAAGCGCTTTTTTTATCAATGGGTTTTAATTTTGACAAAAATGAAAAGTTTATTTTTGATGGCGAAAATGTAAGTTTATTTATAAAGCAAAAATTAAAAGATGATTGGTTGGCTAATAGGTTATCGAAATATTATTTGTTGTATTTTGCAGTAAAATGCTTAAAACAAAAAGGTGTTTTTCTTGATAAAGTAGTTTATTTGTTTGAAAATCAGCCGTGGGAAAAAATACTTTGTTATTCTTTTAAAGAATTCTATCCCGAAGTTGAATTGATTGGATTTATGCATTCTGTTACATTGCCATATTTGCTCAGTTTGTATCCTTCTCAGAACGAAAGAGAAATAATGCCTCAGCCTGATAAAATATTTACAACAGGTCAATTGTTTTCAGAAGAGTTGAGAAAATATTATGACAAAACAAAAATTGAAGATGCGTGTGCTTTTAGATACGAATATTGTTTTGAGAATAAAGTTATAAGTAAGAATAAAAAAAATGTAATATTAGTCGCGTTGGCGTCTGATGTTGAAAAAAAAGCTGAGATGATTGATAAAATTTATTATGCATATAAAGATAAGAAAGAATACCGTGTTTTAATAAAGGACCATCCGGCGAATCCTGCAAATCTTGAATCAATATTTAATAATGAATTGCCCGATAATTTTGAAATAGTTAATCAGCCGATATCTGAATTGTTGAGCAGTTCATCGCTTGTAATCAATGCAGATTCTACAGTGGGGTTTGAAGCCTTGAAATTTCGAGTACCTGTTATTGAAATATTGTTTAATGTAAACTCAAATATGAGTCCAATAGATTATTTTCAAGGAAAAAAATATAAATGTCTTACGCCTAATGAAATTTTAGATACAACAAACACAATTCTAAACATGCCTCATGACGAAAAAAATAAATACTTCCTGGAAGTTGATAGTTTTCTTGAGAGTTGTTTTAATCCAATCAAGGATGAATATATAGCGAAGATTTGTAATAAAAGGCAAAAGGAGTATTTTTAATCAATTATGAAAAAAGAAAATAATTTTAAAGTGCTGCTTGTATACCCAAATTTAAGTTTAATGAAAATACCTTCTTTAGCGATTGCTTTATTTACAGCTATTCTACGAAAAGAAAAGTACCAGGTAGATTTGTTTGATGCCTCAAATTATATAAGCCTTAAAGATGAAGATCATGATGATAGAAGAATGGGGAGTTTTCAATATCGTAAGCTTGATAAGAAATTGATTAATTGGAATGTGAAAACTAACCTAACGGAAGATTTTGTTGAAAAAGTAAAGGAATTTTACCCAGACATTATAATTATGTCTGTTGTTGAAGATACGTTTCAGCAAGGCATTGAGTTGCTTTGTCTTATTGAAGAGTTTAAAATACCAAATATTATAGGAGGAGTATTTCCTACAATGGCACCGGAAGAAGCTATCAAGCCTGAATGTGTAAACATGGTTAGCATTGGTGAAGGTGAAATTACAATAAAAAAAGTTTGTGAACATATTAGAAAGGGAGAATCATGTGAGGGAATCCCCAATGTTTGGTTTAAGCGCGAGGATGGAACTGTTGCAAAAAGCAAACTAGAAAAATTAGTTGATATTAATGATACATTGCCTGATTATTCATTATTTGAGGAAGATAAATTTTTAAGGCCATGGGGAGGTAAAATTTATAAAACGATCGCTATAGAATCTGTAAGAGGATGTCCTTACGAGTGTACTTTTTGCAATTCGCCTATGCATAATAAGCTTGCTGTTGATGCTGGTGAAAAAACGTTTGTGCGTAATAAAAAGATATCTGTATTGGAAAACGAAATTAAAATACTGTCAAAAAATGTTCAACCAGAATTTTTTATGTTTGTTGATGATACGTTTTTAACAAGACCTGAAAAAGAATTTTACAAATGGTGTGAAATGTACAATAAATACAAAATACCATTTTGGATGAACACTAGAGTTGAATCAGTTACAAAAAAAAAATTAGAAGCATTAAAAAATGCAGGGTGTCAGCGGATTAGCTTTAGTCTTGAGCAAGGAAATGAAGAGTATAGGAAAAAACATCTCAAAAAACAGTTTTCAAACAAAATGTTTTTAGAAAAAGCTATTATTGCTTCACAATGCAAAATCCCTTTTTCAATAGATGTTTTGATTGGTCTGCCGCATGAAACAAGAGATTTAGTTTTTGATACTATAGAAGTAGTTCGGCAGGTACCTAGCTATGATGCTTTGACAGTTAATATCTTCACGCCATACAGAGGTACTGAGCTTAGAGATGTAGTTGTTAACAATGGTTGGTTAGATAAAAATATTTTTCCATCTGGAATTTCCGGATCGTCATTATTGAAAATGCCTAAGCCTTATCTTCAGCCTACAGAAATTGATGGGTTGTTCAGAACTTTTTCATTTTATGCCTTTTTCCCTAAAGCATGTTGGGAAAATATTCGTCTGGCGGAACAGTTTACAGAAGAAGGTAATGCGCAGTTTAATAAGATTGGAAAAGAATATTATACTAAGAAATTTGGGGATGAGGTAACAACATTTCATAATAAACAGTATCTAAAAAAATGTACTGATAGTTAATAAGGAATACTAAAATGATAATATCAAAAACACCTTTAAGAATGAGTTTTGTGGGTGGAGGATCAGATCTTTCCGATTATTATGGCCATGCAGAAAGCTCTTTTGGGTCTGTGGTTAGCACAGCCATTAACAAATATGTTTATATTCTAGTGAATAAAAGATTTGGTGATGAATTAAAAATTAGCTACTCGATTGTTGAGTATGCAAATAGTATAGAAGAAATCCAACATAATTTAGTTAGAGAATGTTTGAAGTATTTGAATATTCGAGAAACTATAGATATTACATATATGTCAGACTTTTTACCAGGAAAAGTTGGTTCAGGTATAGCTGGGTCAAGTGCTATTGTGGTTGGAACTTTAAATGCATTACATGCCTTTCGCGGAGAGCATGTTTCTTCTCATCAACTTGCAAAAGAAGCCTGTGAAATTGAAGTAGATATTCTTAAACATCCTATTGGGAAACAGGATCAATTCGCAGTTTCATATGGAGGTTTTAATCACATACAATTTAATGCGGATGAGAGTGTATTTGTTAACCCCGTAATTTTTAACAGGGATATTCGGAAGAAACTAAATAGAAATTTGATTATGTTTTATACAGGGATAACTGCCAGGTCAGATACGATCTTAACGGAGCAAAAGGAAAAAACAAAAATAAATTTAAAATTTCTAGATAAAATGGTGGAGATGTCAATTGAATTAAAAAAATCTCTGGAAGAAAATGATCTAACCAAATTTGGAGATTTGTTACATGCAAACTGGGAGCTTAAAAAGAAATTGTCTAGTAATGTTTCAAATGAATTGATCAATAAGTATTATGAAAAGGCTAGAGTTGCAGGTGCTATTGGTGGTAAAGTTTTAGGATCTGGAGGTGGAGGCTTTTTATTGTTTTATTGTGAAGAAGAAAAACAGGATAATGTCAGAAAGGCTCTTTGTGATTTAAAAGAAGCACCTTTTAGATTTGAGCAACAAGGAAGTCGGATAATTTATGTGAGTGATTAAGAAGGATTTTGGGAGATTAAAATGGATTTTATTAAAAATTATTTAAAAGATTTAAAAAACAAGTTAGATGAATTGCCGATCGATAAAATTGAAGAGTTAGCAGCAATTCTCGAGAATGCTCGAAAGAAAGGCAAAAAGATTTTCATTTCAGGAAATGGAGGTAGTGCATCAACAGCCTCCCATTTTGCTTGTGATTTGGGAAAAGGAACAGTAAAAGATCATCATGATATTAAAGAAACTAGGTTTCAAGTTATTTCTTTATTGGATAATATGGCTACTTATACTGCATATAGTAATGATTTTGGTCATGATCACGTTTTTTCACAACAACTTTGTAATTTGGTACAGCCCGGAGACATAGTTATAGTAATAACTGGTAGTGGAAATTCGAAAAATATTATAAAGGCTGTTGAAACTGCTATAGAAAGAAAGGCAATAACAATAGGTTTCGTTGGTTTTGATGGGGGCATATTAAAACCGATGCTTGATCACTACATCCATGTATATTCTGATCACTATGGAATAGTTGAGGATGTTCATTTAATATTAGCACACATGATTAGTTACTATCTTATGAAGTGATTATTTTTTTTAGAGAATAATTGAAGAGAATTTATTTTTAAATCTTATAGCACGATACTATTTTAGTATGATAGAGGAGATCATAAATGAAAGAAAAAATTCTAATAACAGGTATTACAGGTTTTGCAGGATCTCATTTGGCTGATTTATTACTAGAAAAGGGAGATTCCGAAGTTTATGGTATAAAACAATGGAATCTTACTAGGTTAAGGAATGCAAGACACCTATTAGATAAAATTCCTTTTTTTGAATGTGATATAACTGATCCAATTTCTGTGAGAAATTTATTGAAAGAAATTAGCCCAGATAAAATTTATCACTTAGCGGCGGAGAGTGCAGTGGCACCATCTTGGGATCATCCTTGTCATTACATGGATGTTAATTATAAAGGGACTGTTAATTTTCTTGATGCCATGAAAGAATTAGAGATTAACCCAAGGTTTCTTATTCCGGGCTCGGGTGAAGAATATGGTGAAATTTATAAAGAAGAGTTGCCTATCACTGAAAAAACTATTTTAAGACCAGTTAATCCCTATTCTGTTACAAAAATTGCACAGGATCTCATTGGTTATGTTTACTTTAGATCTTATGGATTAAATGTTATCAGAACAAGAGCTTTTAATCATGAAGGGCCAAGAAGAGATAATTTTTTCGGGATTTCTTCATATGCCTATCAAATAGCAAAAATTGAACAGGGGAAGCAAGCGCCGGTTATTAAAGTAGGGCATATAGATGATGAAAGAAATTTTACTCATATTAAAGATCTCGTGGAAGGATACTACCAAGCCATGGAAAAGTGTATCCCAGGAGAAATGTATTTAATAGGTTCTGAAAAGGAAAGCCATGTGCATACTTTTAGAGAAGTTCTGCATATGCTTATAGAAATATCTAGCCTCGATAAGGATGATGTCAAAATTGAGACAGAACCAAAATTTGTTAGACCTACTAATGTGCCAAGGCTTATAGGAGATATGACAAAGTTCAATGATTTAACTGGATGGGAGCCCAAAATACCATTCAATCAAATCTTGGAGGACACATTGAATTATTGGAGGGACTTCGTCGAGAAGGATATGTATTAATATGCCTGATATCAAAATCAAACAAGCTGTAATACTTGCGGGTGGTGAAGGAACAAGACTTCTACCTTTAACTAAGACAATTCCAAAACCAATGATTGAGTTTTACGGGAAGCCATTTGTCCAGAATTTAATTGAATTATTGAAAAAGGAAGGTATTGAAGAAATTGTTTTCTTGGCGGGTTATTTACATGAGAAAATCCAAGAATATTTTGGAGATGGATCAGGGTTTGGATTAAGCATTAAATATTCTGTGGGCGATGTTTCTTTTGATACTGGTAAAAGATTAAAGTTTGCAGAAGGAATGTTAGATAAACATTTTTTATTGCTATATTGCGACAATTATCTTCCATTAAATCTCAGTAAATTAGTGGAGTTTTATAATCAAAAACAACTTCTTGTTTCTTGTTTAATATATTCCAATGAAGACGGTTTTACAAAGAGCAACATAAAAATAAATGAAGAAGGTGTTGTTACTTTGTATGATAAGAAAAGAGATTCTCAAGAGCTTTCTGGAGTTGATATCGGATTCTTCATTGTTAATAAACAAATTGTTGATAATATGCCTGAGGACAATATCTCTTTTCAAGAAATCATACTCAAGCTTGTGAACATGAAGCAGTTGGCAGGAATTATTACTGATTATAGATATTGTGGTTTGAGTAAAATGGAGAGAATACCGATTGTTGAAAAATTCCTCAAACCTAAAAAGATTATTTTTCTTGATAGGGATGGGGTGATAAATAAGAGACCTCCTAAAGCAGACTATGTGAAAAAGTGGGAAGAATTTGAATTCATTCCTGGATCAATTGAAGCAATATTCTATTTGAAAAAGAAAGGTTATACTCTTTATCTGATTTCCAATCAACCAGGAATTGCTAGAGGGATGATGACAAAAGAAGATTTAGATAGTGTTCACAAAAATATGAAAGAAAAACTTCTTGAAGGAGGTGCAAGCATAGATGGTATATATTGTTGTCTTCATGGATGGGATGACGGGTGCAAATGTCGAAAGCCTAAACCGGGTATGTTCTATATGGCTGCAAATGAGCATAACATAGATTTAAGTAAAACGATCTATATTGGTGATGATGAGAGGGATAAAGTTGCAGGTGAAGCAGCAGGTATAAAAACATATTTGGTTACAGAAGAGAAAAATCTTTTAAATGTAGTTAAAGAAGTTGTTTTATAAAATGAAAAATTGTAATACTTTCGAATGTTTGTTGGAAAATTTAATTTCTGAATACAAATCTTTTGAAACGAATCTATATTTTGTTTTTATTGGAGGATGTAGCAGGTCAGGAAAAACTACACTTGTGAAAATGCTTTGTTCAGAGTTTCATGAAAGAAATATTGAATCTATTGTTTTTTCATTAGATAACTATCTTCTTGGAATCAAAGAAAGAAGTGGAAAAGAAACAGTCAGGGAAAGATATAATTACAAACAAATTGAATTGGATCTTCAGAAGATCAAACAAGGTGATAAAATATCCCCCCCATTTTACGATGCAAAAACTAGAAGTGTGTTAAAAAGCAAAAAACAATCTCCTTTATTCATCAAGAAGGGGATTTGTGTTGTTGAGGGAGTAGTTGCTTTGGATTTGCTTAAAGTTAATGAATGGGCGATGACTAGAGTATTTGTTGAAGTAGAGGATAATATTAGACTGAATCGTTTGAACGAATTTTATACAGAATTTAAAGGTTTGTCGCATAAAGAAGCAAAAAGAATTATTGATGAGCGTGAGATTGAAGAAGTTTCAACTGTCAAAGAAACAAAGAAAAATGCAGATTATATCTTTAGTGAGAATATTTAAAGGGTGGGGATAATTGAGTGTTGGGAAGAGGTAATGCTTTATGGAAAAATTGACTAAATTAGATTGTTTTAAAGATAGCTATAAGGGCAAGCGAGTCCTAATTACGGGTCATACAGGTTTTAAGGGTGCTTGGCTATCTTTATGGCTATTGAAACTTGGGGCAAAAGTTGGAGGTTTTTCAATTGATTTGCCGACACAATCATGTCTTTTTAATTCTTTGGGGTTGAGATATAGAGTAGAGACTTTTGAAGGGGATATAAGCAATCTAGATGATATCAAAAAAGCATTTGAAGCTTTTCAGCCTGATGTTGTTTTTCATTTGGCTGCACAGCCAATTATTAGAAGATCTTTAGATGAGCCCTTGGAAACATTTGAAGTTAATATTCTTGGAACAGTCGCAGTGCTTGAATGTATTAGAGTTGTTCCTTGTACAGAAGCTGCGGTTATTGTAACCAGTGAAAGATGTTATGAAAATACAGGTTTATTGAGGGGATATGTTGAATCTGATCCTATGGGAGGCTCTGATCCTTATAGTGCCTCTAAAGGTTGTGCTGAAATAGTAACAAAGTCTTATTTTAGGTCGTTTTTCAATAAGGAAGGTACTGTAAAAATTGCTTCTGCTCGTACAGGAAATGTTGTTGGTGGAGGTGATTGGGCTCAGGATAGAATCATACCCGATTGTGTCAAAGCTTGGCAGAAAGGTGAAGACGTAATTATTCGCAATCCTGACATTACACGTCCATGGCAGCATGTTCTTGAACCATTAAGTGGATATCTTTGGCTAGGGGCAAGCTTATTATTGAGTGGTAAAATGAATGGAGAAGCTTTTAATTTTGGTCCAAAAGAAAACAGTATTGGAACAGTGGGCGATCTTAAGGAACTATTTTTGGAGAATTTAGGTGATGAAAAGTTAAATCATAATTTTTCGAAGAAGAAAAAGATTGAGTCAACATTTCTTCCTTTGAATTGTGATAAATCTCAAGAAATGTTGTGTTGGGTTCCGGTTTTGGAGTTTCAAGAAACGATTGAAATGACAGCTCAATGGTATAAGCAGTTTTATATTGATGATAAGGATATTTTTTCTTTCTCTAGTGCTCAGATTGATGAATATGTTAACAAGGCTAAACGAAAGAAGATTGCTTGGTCAGTGTAAAAGGGATATTTTCCATTATTTCTTATGACAAGAATTGAAAGTTTACAACCAGAGAAAGAGGCTGGAAATAATATTTTGGTTTCTGTAATTATGCCTACCTATAATTATGGTGATCATATCTCCAAGTCGATTGATTCAGCATTAAATCAAACTCATACAAATTGCGAATTGATTATCATTGACAACTATTCTGATGATAACACTGAAGAAGTTGTTAGTTCTTACCAAGATGATCGTATTAAATATCTCAAAATTCATAACAATGGTATTGTAGCTGCTTCAAGGAATTATGGAATTAGGGAATCAAAAGGTTCTTTAATAGCATTTCTTGATTCAGATGACTGCTGGTATTTGAATAAATTAGAAGAGGTTGTTCGGTATTTTGATCAAAACAAAGATGTTGATCTTATATGTCATGATGAGAACTGGGTTTTTGCGGGATCAAATGAAGAAAGCAAGAGAGTGAGTTATGGCCCCTGGAATTCACATGAAGATCTTCTATTTAAAGGTAATAGAATTTCAATCTCAGCTGTTGCTGTAAGAAAAGAAAAATTGTTGATATCAGAATTATTTTCTGAAAGAGATGATTTTAAGCCAATTGATGATTATGAACTTTGGCTACAGTTGTCAAGATTTTGCAAGATAAAGTTTTTACATAAAGTACTAGGGGAATATACGGTACATACAACTTCCTTATCGTTTACAATAACAATTGAAAGTAAATTGCAATCGACATTTAATGTTGTGAAACATCATTATGATAAGTTAGGTAAAAAGGGTAGTTATTATCGATATTTATTAAAGAAGAGAGAGTCAGATCTGCATAGAGAAACGAGTTCAGATTTGTTTCAAAGAGGTGAAATAAAATTATCTAAAAAATATGCGCTTAGTTCGTTAAAAATATTTTTATTTAATATTAGGGCTTGGTTTTTATTGTTGAAGTGCATAATTAAGATGTATAAAAGTTAGTGAAGAGAGGTTTTGATTTGAAATGTTTTGAGAATAGTCTTAAAGAAATCTTGTGTTGTCCCGATTGCAAAAGTGATCTGCAAATAGAGGATGATAATAAGCTATTGTGTTGTAAGTGTGGTAATGGTTTTGACATAAATGATGGGATTATTGTTTTAATGCCCCAAAATGGGAATCAGGCACAAAATGAAGAAAGAGAGTTGCGTGAAAAGGTTGCAGAAGAGCATGGTTCTCAGGATATTGAAAAAATATATAAAGCTATTGAGAAGCATCATTGTATGCCTCTCATGAGTTCTAAGGCAGAAGCGTTTCGTAATCAATTCAATAATAATCAGTGGATAGTTGATGTGGGGTGCGGATCTGGTTATTATTGGCAGAAATCTGACTCGGGGGCAAAATTGATTCTCATGGATTTTGCTATGAGTAATCTTAAAGCAGCAAGAAATATTCTTAAAGATTCTAATAATGTCCTGTTTGTTCAGGCAGATGCTTCATGTCTGCCATTTAAAAATAATGCTGTTTCTGGGATATGGAGTGTGCAGGTTACGCAGCATTTCCCTGAAACGGTAATGACCAATTTTTTAAATGAATTGCAACGAGTTTTGCAGATTAAGCATGTTATTGAAATCTATAATCTTAATCCTGATTTTATGCACAAAGTGATCTATAGATTATTCGGAAAATATTTTCATATTAAAGGTCAGTATGGTGAGATGTTGCAGAATAAACTTCATGGCAAGGAATTACTTTTTTTGTGGGAGATGTTTACTAGGGATGGTAAAACAAAAATAGAATATAGCGAATTATTTTTCCATCCAAACTTTAAGCTGTTTCCTCAATTCAATGCAATAGTTTATATTGAAAAAATATTAAACTTAATGCCTTTTTTTACAAAATTGTTTGCTCGTCAGATATCAATAAACATTTCTAAAATGTAATTATTTATGATTAAACGAATACTAATTAATTTGCTTTTTATCTCAGGGATTGCAAAACTGTCTGAATCATTCAATAAGAATAAAGTGGTTGTCTTGGCCTACCACAGGGTTTGTCCTATTGATCCAAAAGAAACATTAATCAAAGATATGGTTGTGTCCCCTGAAGCATTTGATGAGCAAATGCAATATGTTGCATCAAATTATAATGTTGTTTTTTTAGATGAATTAGCAGGTTTGTTGGAGAGTGATTCTTTACATGGGAAGCATGCTGTTGTAACTTTTGATGATGCTTATTCTGATAATTATGAATATGCATTGCCGATCCTTAGAAAGTATGGGATACCTGCAACAATATTTGTGCCTACATCTTATATCGATAGTGAAAAGAGCTTTTTCTGGGATGATGTTGCCGCTTTGCTTTGTGCTTCCAAGCTGAAGAGTTTGCAGTTTACATTTAGAGAAAAAGAATATTATTTCGATTTAAGTAGGAATATGATGTCCAAGGTTTATGGTGAAATTGTTGCAATTTTTAAAAAACTTGATGGGAATGAAATCATAGATCTTAAAAAAAAATTGCAGGACAAATTGGGTTTAGATTGTGAGTCAAAGTCAATGACAATGTCTTGGATTCAAATGAAAGAAATGAAGGAATATGATATAACTTTTGGAGCACATACCCATACGCATTGTGTTGTTGCCAGTAGAAATAGTGATGATATCAAGAGAGAAATGATTATATCAATGGATATTCTCAATAGGGAGTTAAGTCAACAAACAACTTGTTTTGCTTTTCCTTTTGGTAGTTTGAAAGATGTCGGTGAGAATGCAGCAATAATAGCAGAGGAAGTAGGTTATAAATGTGCGGTAACAATGGAACAAGGATTAGTTTGTGCTGGAGATAATAGGTTTTTGTTGAAACGTGTGGGTGTTGGGGGGAATGATAATTTCAAGAAGTTCGTTTTGAAAGTGTCTGGATTTATACCGTTTCTATCTAGTGTTAAAGAAAGAATTAATGGAAGCTATCATAATAAATAACGTAAGTGAGTTTGAAGGCTTGAAAAATGAATGGGAGAATCTTTTTATTAAGAGCCGATGTCAAAATATATTCTTATCTTATGATTGGCATTTTACATGGTGGAAATATTTTTGTGGTAAAAATGATTTAGTTATTGTAAGAGTTGTTGAAAATGGAGAAACTATTGCTATTGCACCACTTTATGTTGGGAAGAAATTCGGTTTTAATTGTTTGAGCTTTATTGGTTCGGCAGTTTCTGATTTTGAAGATTTTCTCTTTTTGGAAGGTAGCAGGGTTAATCAAATTGTCATGAGCATATTCTCTGTGTTGGAGAGTTATAAACGATGGGATATTCTGAGAGTTAAAAAAATTAAAAAAAGTTCGAATCTTTATTCGTGTCTTAAAGAATTTGTCCAGAACAATGATTTTAGTTCTTGTTTGACTAAGCATAAGGAGGGGGCGCCTTATCTTGAGAATCCGGGGAATTGGGAGAGTTTTGCCAAACAATTAAAAACAAAGTTTTTGTCTGATTCTAAAAGGAGAAGGAGGAAACTGTCGGATATGGGAGAGGTTAGCTTTAGTGGGAATATTGAAGATGCTAAAGAAATAAAAGAGACAATGGATAAATTGAGAGAACTTCATAAGACTCGGAGAAATTCAAAAGGAGAGAAAAGTTTTCTTGAAGATGCCGCATGTTTTGAATTTTTTTGTGATTTTGCTCGAAAAATGCACGAAAAAAATGTTTTACACTTAAGCAGTTTGCGTTTAAATGAGAAAGTTGTTGCAGTTAATTTTGGGACGACTTTAGATGCTAGTTATGGTTATCAAATTCCAGTATTTGATCAGGAATATAAACCATATGCCGTCAGTCGTTTACTGCTTATGGAGTTAGTGAAAGAGTGTTTTGACTTGGGAATTAAGAAATTTGATTTTATGTTGGGAGATGAGAGTTATAAAAATGATTGGAATCCTATAATTGAAGATTTATATTTTTTTACATGTGCGCAAAAAACCAAAAGAGGAATAGTTGCGAAGTTTCTTTTTTCTGATTTTAACATGTTTATTAAAAGGATATTGAAAAAAGCATGGTAAAGCTAAGAAGCATCACAAGATTTCCAATTTATTATCAGGGTATGCTTTCTTTTGAAAAATCTAAAGAGTTGCCTTTTCCTTTAGAAGAAGAAAAAGTGTATTTTTACGGATATGGACGATATGCCTTGTATCAGGGGATGCTTTCCTTGGGTCTCGAAAAAGGCGATCATATATTGTTTCCTAATTACATTTGTAATGTAGCACTTGCTCCAGCTCATTATCTGGGGCTTCATGTGGATTATTATGAAATTGATGAACTATTAAAACCGAAATGGAATAAGATTGATAAAAGAATTGCAGATAAGTCCAAAGCCTTTCTTATTGTAAACTATTTTGGATTTCCGAATGATCTTGTTAAGGCTAGAGAATTTTGTGACAAACACGAACAGTTTTTGATTGAAGATAATGCTCATGGATTTTTAAGCCATTTGGATAGGACGCCTCTGGGTACTTTCGGTGATATATCGGTGTTTTCCTTTCATAAAACTGTGCCTATTTTCAATGGTTCTGCAATGGTAATAAATAAACATTCTATAAGTATGGTAGGTGATGGTGAAAATAACCTTATCAGCGAAAAAAGGACTGTAAGATTTATTGTTAAAACGTTAATTCTTTCTATAAGGAATTGTCTGAGTTTCTTGAACGTCAATAAGGTTGCTGATAAGAAAATAGATCTTAATCCTAATATTGAAAAGGAACAGGAATTTGATCTCCAAAGTTATTTTATTAGTATTTCAAATTATAGTAAATGGTTTTTAAATCATTTGAATATAAACAGTGTAGCATCCCGAAGAAGAAAAAGGTATTTCAAATGGTTGCAGTATTTTCAAGAGCAGAAAGAATATAAAGTAAGGATTATTTTTCCTGAGCTCAAACCTGGGATTGTTCCATATGTTTTTCCTGTTATTACGAATCAATCCGAAATATTACTTGATAAGATGAGGCAGTGCGGAGTTGAATGTTATCCATGGCCGTTTTTGCCAAAAGATTCAAGGGAGGACTATTTGTCAGGAAAGGTTGTTTGTTTTCCTCTAAGTTAATGAAAAGACTAATAATGTGCATGGTTTTTATATAGTAGAATTTAACTTAGTATGAAATGTAGGAAGGTTCCCGTAAAGAGCTTGGATTTATTAGCTTCGGGATGACTTTTGGTCTAACGAAACCAAAATAATATTAATGTGAAAAGTATTAAGGTGGATAATGGTAGATAGAAGTAAAGATAATAATTTGACTGCTACAGTCGGGACAATTATTCTTGGTTTATTCTCTCTGTTTAATATGGTTTTTAATTCTACTTTTGCGGAACTGCATATTAAATTGTCATGTTTGGATTTCCCAATATTTATAGGTGAAATTCTTATGTTTATATGTTTAATCTGGTTTTTCTTTAAGGACAAAAAGATCAAAAAAATACCGTTCAGGTATGGGATTTGTTTGATTGTTTATTTATTGTTTATTTTATTAAAAGCAATATACGGTTATTTTATATGGGGCCCATTAGCTTTCAGGCATGCGGCTTTATTTTACTATCCAATATTTGCATTTTTTAGTTATTCTTTCTATTCACGCGAATATTTTGATACAAAAAGAAAAATTTTAATCATTTCGATTATTTTGTTGTTGTTTATAAGCAGGGTTTTTGTGCCTGATTGGATTTACACATGTTTATGTATAGCATTTGTTTTAGTTCTTTCATTGCCTAAAATTTGGATGAAAGTTGTTTTTATAACATTTTTATTGGTTTTAACGCCTTATAGACATTTTATGAATATTAGCAGAATGGGAATGTTGAGCAATGTTGTATCGATAGTCTTTACTGTTAGTATTCTTTGTTTCTTCGCTTTCTCTAGAAAGAGGAATTTGATTAATGTTTTTATTGTTTGTGCTTCGGTTGTTCTTTTATTGTTAGTAATTAGTCTAAAGATGAACAAGGATAGATTCGCCTCAATATTTAATGTAACATTAATAAAAGAGACGATTGCTATTTATGACAAAGCTCTAAATGAAGGGCTTAAAAATTTTACCTATAAAAAGTTGACAGTTAAATTGTATAATGAGAACCCTATTAATTATATTTTTGAAAATGTAGAGTTTGAAAAAGAAGATTTGAGTAGGCATGATGTGAGGGACGACGATAATAATAAAGTTGTTTTACAGGATAAACAAAAAGAGTTAGTTCTGGTGAATGAAAGTGTGGCTAAAAGTTCACCTGGAAATGTATATGAAAAAATTGAAGTTTATAGGATGGTTAACATAGTATTCCGTTTGTTTATTTGGACAGATGTTGTCGAAGAAATAAAAACAGAAAAAAAGATGCTTGGGCTTGATTTTGGTAAACCATTTCGTTCAAAAAGATTAGAGATTTTAAATTGGGGTACGATTGAGTGGCAAAGGGACGGATGGATTGCGATTCATAATTCTTATTTAAATTTACTATATCGTGGAGGAATTGTGGGAGTTTTCTTTATTGTCTGTGTTTTTGTGATTTTATTTAGAATGATCAAATATTTTATTATTGAAAGATTGTTGTCCGGAATTCTTCTTTGCAGTGTAATAATTTACTGGATGGTGTCTGCAAATTTTCTTACTATATTTGAATTGCCGCAGTATGCAATACCTTTTTGGATAATATTTGGATTTACCTTTGCTTATTATTTAGGCAAAAAGAATGTGGTCAATAGTTAGGAAAGATTTATGAAAAGAAGAATTGCATATGTTTACACAGGGCTTAATGAGTTGGGTGGTCCTAATAATCATTTAAAAAAACTATATCATGCTATGGACAAGGAAAGGTATGAAGTGTTTCTTGTCTTTTGTTCTGCTATCAAATATGAACTAGAAAGCATTATGCTTTCATCTGGGATAAAAGAGGAACATTTGTTTGTTATCCAGAATATTCATAAAAAACGGATATTTCCTTTGATATGGAAACTGAAAAAGTATTTTCAGGAAAAGAATATTGATATTGTGCATACGTTCCATATTCAATCTGATATTTTTGGGGGAATTGCAGCAAAGTTAGCAGGGATTAAAAAAGTATATGCGTTTTTTGAATCAAAGATAATACAAGAAAGCATGTCTGTTGTTAAAATTGTCTTTTATAAAATTTTGAATGTTTTTATCCGGAATATTTTCAGAAAGACAATAGTTGTTTCAAATGAAATAAAAAAAGAACTGATCAATATGAATTTTCGTAATAAAGGTTCTATTGAGGTTGTACATGTAGGCATTGATGTTCCCAAGGATCATTTAGAACGCAAATATGAACTAAGTGGTCTTTATATTAAAGTACCTAGAATAGGAACAATTGCGAGGTTTAGCAAGGAAAAAGCTTTAGATAGAATAGTGTCTATTGTTCCAAGGATAATAAATGAATATCCAAAAGCCAGATTTGTTTTTATCGGTGATGGGCCTGAGCGGAAATACCTTGAGAATTTAGTCAAAGTTCTTAAAGTTGAAGCATATGTTGAGTTTAAAGGCTGGGTTGATAATATATATGAAGAGTTGGAGGATATTGATATATTTTTACTATCATCACAAAGAGAAGGATGTCCGAATGCATTGCTTGAGGCGATGCTTTTGAAGAGGGCTGTAGTTGCTTCAAATATTGAAGGGGTAAATGAGGTCATAGACCATAGGGTCAACGGATTGTTAGTTAATACTGGTGATGCTGATTTTTTTGCAAAAGAAGTATTATTTTTGTGTTCAAATCCTGAAAAGGCTGCTCAATACGGTGAAGAAGCTTATAAAAGAGTCTTGGAAAATTTTACTATTGAAAAAGAAGTCAAGGCCCTAGAGATAATATATTCTGAATAAAAATATTTTGGTTAGTCTTACATTGTGAAAGAGGTAAAAATGTCTAAAAGTTATTTGATAACCGGAGGGGCCGGTTTCATAGGAAGTAATTTTGTTGAGTATGTTTATAAGAATGAGCCGGATGCAAAGGTTCGTGTTCTGGATAAGCTCACATACTCCGGTAATCCCGAGAACATAAAGTCATTTAAAACAAAGAAAGGTTTTGAATTTATCAAAGGGGATATATGCGATAAAAAGTTAGTCAGGTCCGCAGTTAAAGATATAAACATTGTTGTCAATTTTGCAGCTGAGGTGGCTGTTGACCGCTCGATAGATGAGCCGGAATCTTTTTTAAAGACTGATATATTCGGTGTTTACACTCTTTTGGATGCATTGCGACAAAGCGATTGTCTTCAAAGGTTTATTCAGATCTCCACGGATGAGGTTTACGGCCAGATCATGGAAGGGAGTTTTACTGAGACATCGGAATTGAAACCAAGAAATCCTTATTCTGCATCGAAACTTGGTGGTGAAAGGCTTGCTTACAGTTTTTTTGAAACATACGGATTGCCGGTTATTATAACGAGAGCTTCTAATACTTATGGCGCTAAGGCTTATCCGGAGAAAGTTATCCCATTGTTCATTACGAATTTGATAGAAGGGCTTCAAGTTCCTGTATATGGAAAAGGCAAACAGATAAGGGATTGGCTCTTTGTTGAAGATCATTGTTCCGGGATATTCTCTTTGATAGAAAAAGGGAAAAACGGGGAAGTTTATAATATTGGAGGTAGCCAGGAATGTACGAACATTGAGCTTACAAAGATGATTTTAAAAATTATGGGACATGATGAAAAAATGATCAAATTTGTTAATGATAGGCCCGGCCATGATTTCAGGTATAGTCTCGACACATCAAAACTTAAAGGATTAGGTTGGTCACAAAAATATGATCTCCAGCGTGGTATGCAGTATACGATAGATTGGTATAAGAATAATGAGCCATGGTGGAAGCCATTAAAAAAAACATTGGATAAAAGGTTTGCTACAGGTTTCTGGGGCAGCAAGGGGGATCGAAAATGAAAGGTGTTTTATTAGCTGGTGGATCCGCACAGAGATTGAGGCCTTTGACTAAGGTGACGAACAAGCATTTACTTCCTGTTTACAAAAAACCGATGATCTACTATCCATTGGAAACACTTTTGAACGCGGGAATAAAAGATATTTTGATCGTTACCGGAGGAGAGCATATCGGGCATTTTTTTAATCTGCTTGGAACCGGAAAGGAGTGGGGTGCGCGTTTTAGTTATGAGATCCAGGAAGGAAGCGGAGGAACCGGTGCGGCTTTATTGCTTGCTGAGAAATTTGTTAATGATAGAGAGTTCATGGTAATTTTAGGAGACAATGTTGTCAGCGAGAATGTTGGTAGGTTCGTTGATGATTTTAAAAAAGATAAGGAGAGGTTCAAGGCTAAAGTTCTTATTGCTAAGGTCAATGATCCCGAAAAATATGGTGTTGTTACCTTTAAGGGTAAAAAGATTGTGGATATTGTGGAAAAACCGAAAAAGCCTAAATCAAACTATGTTAATACCGGCCTTTGGATGTTCTTGCCTGAAGTGTTCACTCTCTTGAAGAATCTCAAAAAAAGTCCCAGAGGGGAATATGAGGTCACGGATGTTCTATCGCATTATGTAAAGAATGATCAGCTATCCTATTCTATTTTAAAATCTCAATGGACGGATGCAGGAAGTTTTGAGTCTTTGTACAAAGCGACTGTGTTGATGAAAAAATTGGAAGACAAAGAAATGCAGAAGAAAAAGGCAAAGAAGTGAAGATACTTATAACTGGGGCGAATGGTTTTGTTGGCAAGACTTTGGCTAAAAGATTGATAACCTCTGATCATGAAATATATGTTTTAGATATTGATCTTGATGGATTTGAATATATGGATAAGGTTAAAGGATGTTTTCAGCAAGACATATCTGAAGCATTTAAGCTGGAAGAAGATTTTGATTTTGTTTTTCATTTAGGGGCATACAATATTACACACGTAGGTGATTCAAATGCTGAAAAGTATAAAAGAGTTAATATTGAAGGAACTGCTAATTTATTGGGATCCGCTAATATAAAGAATTTTGTCTTTCTTTCAACGATAAAAGTCTATGATCATACCTGTGCGCGTATAGATGAGAATGCACCGATAGCCCCTGTCAATCCTTATGAGAAGAGCAAGCTTGAATCTGAAAAAATATGCAGGGAAAGATTTGAAGTTAAGAACTTATATATATTCCGGTCTGTCAATATTGCTGGCCCGGGACAATTTGAAAAGGCCTTGATACCGGTTCTTTTTAAAAATGCTATTGCGGGTAAATCTTTAGATATTTTTGCTCCAAGGAAATCAATCATTCATCTTCTTTATGTTGAGGATGTTGTCGATCTTTTTGAAGGATTGCTTAATAAAAGTGCAAAAGGAGCTACCTACAATTTGTCATCAAAGGAAGATATCTGTCTTGATGCTTTGGCAGAGATGATAGTCGAGTTGACCGATTCTAGGTCAGAGATCTTGCTTAAGAATGATGCGCCTGTTATAGGTTCGAGGATAATTTTTGATAAAGTGTACAAAGAGTTGGGATGGAAGCCGAAAACTGGTGTAAAAACAATTTTGAAATTGTATTACGAATCAATAAAGAATTATTAAAAATGAATAAAAAAGAGAAAATATTGATTTGTGGTATCTTACCACCGCCTAATTTTGGTCACAGCATGATGTATAAGATGTTGATGGATTCAAAGTTTGTTGATGAGTTCGATATTATTTTTCTGAATATGAAGTTCTGGTCCTATAAACAGCATAAGAAGGTAACTATCGATAAATTACTAAAACTTATAAAATATTATTTGCAGTACGTATTTATTCTAATTTTTAAACGACCGGATTATGTCCTTTATAATATGAGTTTCTACAAAATGCCGTTCTTGAAGGATTTTTTATTCTGTTTTACGGCAAACATATGCAGAAGCAAGTTTATTGTTCATGACCTTGGCCAGTATTTGACTGAACTGTATAATTCATCCTCCCCAATTATAAAGAAATTGGTGCGATGGTTTGTAAATCATATCGAGGCATCGATCATTATGGGGGAAAATGTCAGAAAGGTTTATGAAGGATTTGTTCCGCAGGACAGGCTTTTTGTCGTTCCAGGCTCTTGTAATGATACAGCTGATCTAAAAATAGACCCATTGTCAGTTAATAAGAAAAAGGATGAAATTGTAAGAGTGCTGTATTTTTCTTATCTAAGTGTTTCCAAAGGGATATGGACTGGACTAGAAGCTGCTAAAAAGGTAATAGAAAAAAACAAAGAGATCCGGTTTACATTTGCAGGGCCAGTTGAATCAGCTGAATTAGAGGAAAAGATTAGAGACTTTATAATTGGAAATAAATTGGAAGCAAATATTGATATTGTCGGATATGTTGAAGGCGAATATGAAAGAACCCAATACTTTAGGGATTGTGATATCTTTATTTTTCCGACACATAGAGATGTTTTTGGTATAGTGCTTCTGCATGCAATGGCGGAATCTAAACCTGTGATCGCATCGATTGAAGGAACTATTCCTGAGATCGTTGATGATGGTAAGACCGGCTTACTTTTTCCAGTTGGAGATTACATAAAATTATCAGAAAATATCCTAAGTTTGGCAAGTGATGTTGGTCTCAGAAAGGAAATGGGTATAGCTGGCAGACAAAATTATTTGGAAAAATATTCTTTGAAAGCTTATGGGAAAAAGATGGTCAGGACTGTAAAAGATATTGGCGGGTTGAAATAATTTCTATGTTGGGTAGCATTTTATTTGTATGGCGTATTGTGGTAGGATAACTTGATGTTAGTTATGTTTTGATGTAAAGATGTTTATGTTGAGATTCTTAGTGCCAGTTGTTTTAATTGGTAAGCAAGTTGACTTAAGTTAGGAAAATAAAGGTGAGAAAGATGAAATCATTTTCTGATAATTTTAAGAAATTATTGTTTGTTTTGGCTTGTATTATTGTATTATTTGTTACAAATAAGTGGCTCAGTTGGGAGGTTGGCAATAAATACTTGATGGCAGATGATGTGAGATTATATGTCAAGATGGCTGAGAAAGCTCCGAGTGTTGAATATATTGGAATGAGATTTCATATTGCGCAGAGATTCTTTGTTAATTCAATCGTTGGCAATCTAGCAAACTTTACGGGAATTGGGATTGCTGCAGTGTTTTCTTTCATGACATTTTTATGCTCTATTATTTTAATATGGTATATGCATAAGCTTTTACTATTGTTTGATTTTTCTTTGCATAATTATTGCTTAGGTATGGCCTTTTTTATTTTTAATCCATATATCTTTAGGTATCATGCCTTAGTGCCGGGGCTGTTACATGAAATTATATTTTTAATAGGAGTTCTTGTTTTAATTATTGGACTTATAGAAGGAAGGATGACAAAGCTAATAACAGGATGCGTTCTATCTGTTTTAGCGCGACAGACAACAGTTCTAATGGTCCCTGGGTTAGTTCTTTGGATTTTATTCGGCAGTGGGTGGAAAGAAAAACATTTGAAGCCTAGATTGTTTTATGCAGTTTTATCGGTGCTATCAATAATATTTACGTATTTTATAACTTCACATGTTGCTTCCTTATCATTGTCAGAGTCGGAGAATTTGAATCATATGATTGGCATTATAGAATGGGTGCAGGAGAATGGATTCAATCTTTCTATTATTTCAGAATTAATCTTAAGGACATTTATGTCTCACCTATTGATCTTGAGTTTTATTGCCGCTGCAACTATAAATATGAGAAGATACTTTGTTGATGTGAAGTTACCATTTGAATTCTGGGCGTTAATTATAATGATGCTTGTAGTTGTGTCTCAGCCAATTTTAGCTGGTCCATTTCATACTGGATATCCGAAAGGTAACGGAACCCGCCTAGGCATGATGGGGATAATTCCAACGTTAACAGCATTTTGTTTTTTTATTAAAAGTATTAAATGCTGGCCAGAAAGATTTGATAGGAAAGAATTGATTGTATTTGCCTCTGGAATTTTATTGGGGTCGATCCATCATATGTATACATCATTTGGGCCAGCTAGCTCCGAGGGTTTTCTTGTTATGTATTTTTTAGCATGTATGCTTATTGGTTCTGGGGTATTTTTAGTCTTTTCAAGGTTGAACAGGGAAGGCAAAATTTTATAAGGATAGTATTAATGACAGAGGGGTTTTTTACCAACTTAAAGAAGAAAGATCCGTGAAAGATGCAGATTTGAAAAAGAGATTTTGCGGGATTAATGTTTATTATATTTTTATAATAGTTGCTTATGTTATATGGAGAATTGTCATATTCCTAAAAAGACTCAATTGACAATAGGACATTTGCCGACAGTCATGCTTATTGTTGGCTATAGTATTTTTTGGGTAGAATTATTTCTGTTTGATACAAGCAGGGGTTCGACTTCTTTTCTTAGCTGGATGTTGTTTTTAGCAAGTTGTTTGATTGTGTTGATTGAAAATAGGGTTTGTTTGTTAAGGGTATTAAGTAATTTGTATGATTTTATTAAAAAAGAGAGCCTTTTTGAAAGGCTTTTTCTTGTTTTTGGGACTTTGCTTTGTGCTTTTATAATATTTGTTGCCATAAAAGCATCATTGTTGCCGCCACACTTACCACAGGAGTATGACTCTCTTAATTATCATATAACCTTACCCCGTCAACATTTAATAGTTAATTCCTTTAGTCATCTTTCATGGTCTACAGCAGACTTGTTTCTTTCGCCAATAGATTATTCATTGGCACCATATTTGCTTGCAACAAAACTGCCCAACAAATTACCGCAGATATTCTTTTCTATTGGTTTGTTGTTTATATTGATTAGTATTCTAGGCCATTACAAGGAAAGAAATTATTTTGGTAAGTTTCTAATTGTATTTTCAGTGTTAGGATCGCATTTTATATGTATTCAAATGGGTGTTGCCATGATAGATATGATTATTTGTTATTTACTGTTTGCTTTTATAGACAGTTTATTGAATGGAAAACATGTTTTTGCTGTAGTTGAATTTGCTTTTTGTTTTTGGTCAAAACCTCAAGTGCCGATACTGATATCAGCTTTGCTTTTTATTTCGATAATATTTGTTTTTTTTATTAAAAAGGCAGGTTTTAAAATATATTTTATTTCTGAAAGTTGTAAGAATTTAGAAAAATGTGATCTGAAAAAATATGCAGCGTTTTTTTTAATGTTAAGCTTGGTAATTGGAGGGCCCTTTATAGCAAAATCAATAAAATATACAGGAACACCGTTGTTCCCATTCTTTGTTGGAAAGATTAACCTGAATCCAACTATTAATGTGAAATCTGATTATATGTCTAAGATTTTAAACGTATCAAATCAGTTGCTTGGTGTTAAGGATCAATATGGTAAGGGAAAAGGGATTTCTGCATTCATAAAGCATTTATGGCTAATTTCGGTTCCAGAAAAAGATGTAAATAATAGTTATGACTATCCTGTGGGATTGCCATATCTTTTATGTGCTGGGGTTTTTATATTATTGTTTTATGAAAGTATAAAAAAGAAAAAAATAGATTTGATGATGATGTTCATTGTTATTTATTGGGCGTTATGGTGGATAGGATCGAATCAAACAAGGTTTTTGTATGTGCCAATAATTGGGATGTATATTATTGTGATTTTAAATAAAAGGTTTGTGACTAGGGTATTTAGCATAGGTATTCTCATATCTTTAATGATAGCCAGTTTATCAATATTTAGAGCACACAAGAGAGATTTTGGTCGAGAAAAGATAGAAGTTATCAGGAGTAAGGATAAAATGTTGATTGAAATGTCTGGAACTGTAAATCATAATGAAATAACCATATTAGATTTTGAGGATGCTGCTTTTGCAGATTTTCCTATTAAAGCAACTAATTACAAAAGTTCTATGTTTGTTTTGAACACTGAAAAGATAATAAAATAAAAGCCTTATTGGTCAAAAGCTTTTTGAACGGCAGCTTTGTTTTTAATGAACCATGTTAACCATTGCATCACAAGTTTTTGACCAGCATCAAAATAATTCTTATTTGAATTGGTATATCCTGCAGCTCTTAACTCTAGGCCTGTAATTAGTACCTCTTTAAAATTCTTGCCCAATTCAGGCAAGATATTGTCTAATGCATCAGTATCAACAATCTTAGCTTCGTTAAGTTCGGTTTGTAAATAATTAAAGATCTTCATGCTCTTTTGATTGAAGAATTGATTTTCCTTGTCTTGGTATATTTGAGTAGTGGAGTTGAAGATAAGCTTAACTGCATTGTTGAAATGTATAAGAAGATTAGATCTGAGTAATGTTCCATCGACATCTTTTTCATAAATACTGACTGGATCAATTTCCCAGGTTTTAATATATACTGATCCGTTGACTATGTGCTTAGGTTTATCTTTGCTAGCTATGCTTACTAGCACGCAAGGATTGTAATTTGTAAGGCCAAACTTTTTTAAATACTTATTTGATATGTTGGTTACATCAACTTGATCTAATTGGAAATCATAATTGTCTTCGGATTTCAATAGAGCCCAGAGAGGATACTCCCAGCATTCTCCGTGAGATAGAAGGCCTATTGTTTTGCACCCAAGCGATTTTATCCTTTTAACAGCTTCTTTGTAAGGATAAGCGCGTGAAGGATAATTTGAGAAGTATTGATCTATTCTTGGCGTGTCAAAGATCGTGGCTTTTTTTGAAAGGATCCTTCGGGAATTGTTCTTAAAAATATAAGGGATTGAACTTGCTAACAATATTGAGCAAATAATAATTGCAACGAACTTATTTGATCTTGATATAACAACACCTGAGAAAGCGCAAAAGATAACAAAAATTGATAGGTGGAATCTGCTATGCCATGGCTGCCATTTAACCAGTAAAACAAATAGTGCAAAGGATAAAATTGAGCAAAGGAGGTATGTTGTAAGGTGCCTATTGGTTCGTAGATCTTTTGAGAATAATAGAAAGAGCATGCACCCTAAGGAGATGAACAGGTGTAAGGTGTTGCCGGCCTGATCTTCACTCCTATTTGGTTTAGGTAATACAAACTCCATTCCTAAAAAAGCTGTCCTTGGATCATTTATGTTGATTTTTATTAGATCATGCATTTTCAGTATTGACCTATTTGTTAGTTCATTGGTTTTGTCCGATCTTGAGCCTAAATGAAGTGCCAGATTTTTTGTTGAATTTGAAATGAACAATGCCAGGGACATTGATTCATTTGACAGTTGCTTCCCCTCATAGAAAGGTGAGAAAAAATCCTGTCCAAGATCATAATTTTTTAAGAAATATCCGAGATTGATCAATATGGGAATTGTGAGCAATAGAATCAAGGATTTGAAAGCAGGGAGCTTATATTCTTTAAATTCAGAAATTAAAAGAAGCACAATAAATGGCGCACCGTAGACGTACATTGTTCCTTTGGTTAGCAAGCCTAACCCAAGCGATGTTGCAGTTGCAAAAATAATATAGCGCTTATCTGAATTTTGTATTCTAAGAAAAACATAGCATATGAAACTGATCAGCCAGAAAGCTGCAGTATAATCATTTTGAGTGCTCGATCCCTGAAGAATGCCCATGGGAATTGTTGCTGCCAGTACTGAAGAGAATATCTGTCCGGAAATGGGCGCTCCTAAAAGTTTTGCTATGAGTGAAATAATAATAATGCATCCAAGCATGCTGAACCACTGAACAAAATTAGCAAAATGATCTCCGTTATTAAGGATCTGAAGATGCAGGATCGAGAACTCTGCTCCCGGTTGAGTATATAGTTGACGCATATGATTAGTTGGGTAGTAGGCCACTGTTTTGTTCTGTATCCAGTGAGGTATCCTTGCCATATGATAGGTCATAGAATCATAAGTGTTTGGAGGTGCTACAAAAGCGATGAGGCCAATAACTACAACAATGAAAATGATAAGCAAAATAAATATCTTATTACTTAGGGTAAAGTCAGAAAGTTCAAAAGAAAAGAAGGGTCTCTTAGATCTCGGTTGTTTGAATAAAAATATTGACGCTGAAAAAATAATAAATAGCCAGAATGACAATATCGCTTTAAATGTTATTAGATTGAACAGACTTAGGATCTCTGTTGAAACAACAACCAAGAGCCCACAGGTGGTTGATGCAAATAAAAAGGCTGTTCTTAAACAAGGTTTTTTACTTGAAAACAATTCATTTCGATAAAAGCAAAGTAATATTAAGATAAAACTGAATACTGGCAGGAGTGCGAACATTAAGAGCGCCTTTCTGGAGAAATACCCTAAGTCTTGTTTTTATACTTGATCATGCCCCAAAACATTTTCCATGCTTTGCCCCAATTGATCTTTTTCCCTTGTTCTTTTGATCTTGCGACATAATCAATTGGCAGCTCTACGATCTTTTCTCCTCTATTTATCAATTTCGAGGTGATTTCGGTTTCAAAAGTAAAATCAGTTGATTCTATGGTAATGCTTTTTATAACATCTTTTTTAAAAGCTTTATAGCAGGTGTTTATGTCCGTGATTTTTGTGCCGAATAAAAGATTAAAGACAATATTGGAGGAAACATTAGCAAATCTGTTGATAAATTTCATATCTTTTATCGTTCCCAAAAATCTTGAACCATATACGACATTTGTTTCATTGTTTAAAATAGGCTTGACCAGCATTGGGTAATGATCCGGGCTGTATTCAAGATCAGCATCCTGAACGATAATAATATCTCCGGTAGCGTCTTTAATTCCCTCATTAAGTGCCGCGGTTTTTCCTTTATTCTCCTGATGATATATTCTTATAATAGGGTCATTCTCGTATTGTTTAAGGATCTGGGCAGTCTTATCAGTAGAGCCGTCATTTACAATGATGATCTCTTTTTCCAGATTTTCAGGAAGAGCTACTGACTTAACTGCATTGACAACGGTTTCTATTGTGTGTTCTTCATTGTATGCTGGGATGATAATTGAAAGTTTCATTTTCTTCCTAATTAATTAAGTTTTTGAACAAATCGCAATTAACGATTGCCCGATTGGTGGATGAAAAATGGATTCAAATCTTTCGAGATAGGGTACGATTTTATCCAGTTTTTTGCATGCATCTTTATTGAATTCTTTATGTTTCAGGACCTTGCCTGAAATGAACCAGGTTATTATTCCAAAAAAGTTGATGAACTTGAATTCATCAACTTTGAATTTTGATCTGGCAAGAACTGCGCTTAAAGATTCTTTTGAGTATCTTCTGTGATGATCAACAAGTTTATCAAGCGAACCATATAGCCACTGGAAGGCAGGGACCAAAAGAATAAGCTTGCCGTCTTTTTTAAGCAGCCTATGCATGTTGACTAAGGAAGCAAGGTCATATTTGAGATGTTCAAGCACATTTATGCATGTTATCGTATCTACAGAAGTTGATGAAAGGATCTCGTAAAAATCATTACCCTGAATATCCATCTGAACAGTACTGAAAAATTTATTATCAGCGAAAATCCTGTTAAGATTGTCTGTCATGTCTGTAGAATAATCGCTTAAGATCACTTTATCTATATTGCTTCCTGAATAGTGTTTAACGATGTCACCCAGGCCGCTGCCTATATCCAGAACAGTCCCCTTAAGGTGATCCTTGAAACTGTTATAGATCCAGGTATTATATTTATCCGATGAACTTATTGTATCTAAAGTTTGATATACGCCTTGTGACATTTGTTGATCATATTATGGTTAATTTGAATTTAAGAGATAATAATCTATCATAAGGTAAAAATCGATTCAAGTTATAATGGTTAGATAGATAATCAATAGCAACTAGTAGGTGTATTTTGTTCTTGTTAATTCTTCAGGTAAATATCCCGGGAACTGTATTCTTTTAGGATATTTATCAAAATTTACTGCTTCTTTAGCAAATTCAGCAATAGGGATGAATTTTAGTTCTGCATTTTCTACTCCCATGACGTATTCAATGCCGAAATCTTTTAGATCTTTAATTACCTTTTCTTCGCTTTCATATGATTCCCATTTGATTATCGTTGTCCACCAGAATGAGACCTGAGGCCTTATCGGGACAAGAAATGGAGAATAGTTGGTGCCAAATTGAGAATAATCCCAGGCAGATCTTTTGATCAAAGATTGATTTTCCTCTAATCCCTTTTCTACATAAGTCTGATGTAAAAAATATGTATCGATTATGTCTGCTGTATGCAGTTTATCTTTTAGAACCAAAAGATTTTCTTTGTAATAAGGAAGATTGTAAAAACCGCCTTCTTCTTTGTAAAGCTTATAGCCTCTGGAAGCAAAATAAAGCATGCACATGCAAAGAATAACGATATTCTTTATTCTAAAACATTCAGTCAGAATATAGTCTAGTGAATAGATAGAAGCAAAAGCCATCAGAGCAATTGGATAACAATAATATCTTGGGTCTTGATGCGTAACATAACAGATGCCGAATAATGCAAAAACAGACAAAGCGATCCAGTAAACAAGCTCAATAGTTTTTTCTTTGTTCAGCTCGTTCTTTGTAAGTATCTTTAATAGTATCAAAGGTAATAAAACCAATGTAAAGAAGACGCGTTTTGCAGGCATTACCTCTGAAAAATGATGTAAATATCCGATGTATTTTACGAATGTCCTAAAGTCAACGCCATGGGCATATTGCCTGAAAGCTTCATCCATTTCAGGATGCCTGTTTAAAAGGTGGAACTTTCCTGCGAGTATAGGGAAAATGGCTGATCCGGTTGCAATGTAGTTCTTTAGAAAAATTAAAAGAGAAATTGAAATAAATAAAACAAAAATAATTGTTTTCTTCTTTTTATCAAAAAGAGATTTGATCTTTTCGATTAAGGATCTCTGTATAAATAATCCAAAAACAAAAATAAAGAACATCACAAAAATGCCCTGGTACTTATTGCTGGGAATAAAACTCAAGAATATCAGCGCCAGGAAAAACCTGCTGTTTGAATTATTTCTTCTGCTTTCAAGAAAGCAGTAACTAGAGACAAATATGAATGAAATGATTGCAGGATTAATGATCACCCATTTGTTGGCTCCGGAAAAATGAAAATGGTAATTGAAAAAAAGGAACATGCTTGCTGCAAGGCCGTAATATTTGTTGAATCGATAGCTTGTGTATCCAAAAGCAAGTATTAAAGCTATTACCCGCCAATATGTATTTATTAGTTGAGGAAAGAGGGTTTCTTTCGGATAAACAGATAGCCCTAGGCTGTAAAATACAGTATCAAATTGAGGTATGTAAAATCGTGCATCAATACCAGGGCTGCCGATGGTGCTTTTCCCATACGTGAGCCAGATCTTTTGAGTTAGCAGGTAAGTGGAATGCGAATCTACATCGACTAAAAAATAACAATTTCTATATATGAACAAAAGCAGCATTACAATAAAAACAAAAAATGGAAGGCTTATTGGGAAGCTCCTTGAAAAGAATAACTTCAGTCTTGAGCGAGTTCTTTCTTTAAAAAGAAACAAGAAATTAGCTGATACAGCTGCCCAGATAAATGGTTTTGAATAAAGACCCATAATCCCTAACAGCATAAGCGATCCATAAAGAATAATGCTTCCAATAAGAAGGGATTCTCCTAATGCTATGCATCTGTTCCCTTTTAGAGGGTCTTTTTCTGTTAAGTGAGAATAAAAGTATGATCCGGATATGAGAACGGATATCCAAAATACAACAAAAAGTCCAAATTGAATATGATTCATATTATTGGTTCGGCCTGTTTTGATATTTGATCACGGTCAATTCTGCAGGAAAGCCATAATCAAATTGTGTTTTTGTCGGGAACCTGTCAAATTTTACTGCATCTTTTGCATATTCTTCAACAGGCACGAAGACTAGCTTAGAATCTTTTACTATCATTATATAGTCAATTCCGTAAGTTTTTAAATCTCGAATGATAAGTTCCTCGCTAGCATAGGATGTCCATTTAATTATTGATGTCCACCATAAGGAGATCTGAGGCCTTATGGGAACAAGGAATGGAGAATAATTACAGCCAAATTGAGAATAGTCCCAGGCTGACCTTTGCACTTTATCCAGATTTTGTGCAAATCCCATCATTGCCCAGTTCTGATGAGTGAAGTATCTTGGGATAACATCTCCTGTATGTATCTTGTCTGTTAGGACTGCAAAGTTTTCTTTGACAGTCGGCAGGACGAAAAATCCTCCTTCAGCAAGAAAGATTCTGTGTCCCTGGGATGCAAGCAGTAATATAAAAGCGCACAGCACGAATTTGTTCCTGATACAAAAGACTTGGGTGACGACGAAATCTATTGCAAATATTGCAGCAAAAGTAAACACTGCTATAGCATAGCCATAGTATCTTGGATCCTGATGGGTAACTAAACATATACCCAAAAGGCATAAAGTTGATGTGGTTAGCCAGTAAAGAAGCTCCATGGTTTTATCCATGTTTATTGTCTTTCTTGTCCATAATCTTAAAATAATTAAAGGTGTCGAGATCATTGTTATAAAAACATATTTTGCCGGAATTATTCCAGCCCATATGAATAAAAATCCCACATATTTGAAGAATTGGTTTAAAGTGACACCTCTTGCATAAGCTCTAAATATTTGATCCATCTGAGGATGCCTGTTCAAAATGCCGAATTTGCCCGCAAATATTGGAAATGTCGGCAATTTTGTTGCGATCCAGTTCTTAATAAGGATCAAAGCTGCTACTGAGAAAAAACCGATCAAGAAGCACAGTCTTTTTTTGTTTAAAAATAATTCCTTTAACTGGTTCCAAGGAGACGGTTGAATAAATATTCCGATTATCAAAAGGAAGATAAATATATAAGCACTTTGATATTTATTGCTTGGAAGTTGGCTTAAGAATATTATTGCCAGGAAAAAACGGTTGAAATCCAGGTTTCTTCTGCTTTCCCAAAAACTGTATGTTGCGGCAAATATAAATGCAATAATTGCGGGATTCATTATTACCCAGTGATTCGCTCCTGAGACATAGAAATGAAGATTGAACATTAAGAACATGCCTGCTGCGAGGCCGTAGTATTTGTTAAACCTGTATGATGTGTATCCGAAAACCAGAATAAGACAAATGACTCTCCAGTATATATTTATCAGTTGGGGAAAAAGGGTTTCATTAGGATAAACGGAAAGGCCTAGTCCATAAAAGATCGTATCAAATTGGGGAATGAAAAATCTTGCGTCAATCCCTGGATCGGCAATAGTGCTCTTTTTAAATGTGAGCCAGAGTTTTTGTGTAAGAAGATAAGTTGAGTGTGAATCGACATCTACAAGAAAAAAGCAATTCCTGAATATAAACCAGACCATTAGAAGGATAAAAATTGTAAAAGAAAATGAGAATTTGAACTTTTCAATCTTTATAAGATCCCAGATCTGTCTGCGGGTATATTTGCTGAAAATAAAGAGGAAGTTAATAAGTGTTGCTCCCCATAAAAAAATTTTTGTGTATAAATGGCACATTCCAAGGATCATTATTGAAGCATAAAGAAGGGTGCTGCCTAAAAGAAGAGATTCGCCAAGAAACACTGATTTGTTCATCTTGAAAGAATCTCTATCTGATAGGAAATAATGAAGATAGACACCTGGGAGAAAAACTGAACCTAAAAAAACAAAAAACATGCCAAATTGAGCAAAGTTCATTTTGAGGCCTTTCTATGAGAATTGTGAATTAGTGTAATTTACAGATCAGAGATATTTCCTAAATCGCTGGGCTATTATATCAATAATTTGGTTAAGGTATATAAAAAAAATGAAGAATTTATTAGCTGATAATTTGGGTTGAAACCTTTTAGGGTTTGATGTATATTAAACCCTATTATAAATCTTTACATACTATTCTTAATACTATTAGGGAGAATCCTATGCTAAAACTAAGTGTATTAATGCCTGCCTATAATGAAGGAAAGACTCTTGAGAAAATAGTCGAAAAAGTTATAAAGCAAAAAGTGGAAGGTGTTTACGACCTTGAAATAATTATAGTTGATGACAGGTCTAAGGATAATACCCGCGCTATTATTGAATCTCTTAAAAATAAATACAAAGATAAGATAGTTCCTGTATTTCATGAAAAGAACATGGGAAAAGGAGCAGCTATTCGGACGGCTATTGATAAAATGACAGGAGATATCTGCATTATTCAGGATGCTGATCTTGAATATGACCCCTCAGATTACCCTCTTTTATTAGAGCCTCTTGTTGATACGAGGGCAGATTGTGTTTATGGCTCACGGTTTGTAGGTTCTCAATCAAAGAGAGTTTTGTTCTTCTGGCATTATTTGGGGAACAGATTTCTTACACTTTTGAGCAATATGTTCACAAATTTGAACTTGACTGATATGGAAACATGTTATAAAGCCTTTAAATGTGACATTTTAAAATCTATACCTTTACAGTGTAACAGGTTTGGTTTTGAACCGGAGATCACTGCCAAGATAGCAAGAAAGCGTTGCAGGATATTCGAAGTCGGTATCAGTTATAGCGGCAGGACTTATGAAGAAGGCAAGAAGATCACTTGGAAAGATGGTTTTGTTGCAATCTATATAATTCTTAGATATGGATTAATTAGAAACTATTAACGTGTAAGGTCGGCATTGAAAGAAGTTAGTTGTAATTATTGTGGTAGTAGTGATTATAAAGTCATTTATGGCGAAAAGCTTAGTGCTGTTGATGATAGCTGGGATTTTACATGTACAAATGACCATCATGGAGAGCATTATAGGGTGGTAAAATGTAATTTATGTGGATTATTTTATTCAAGCCCGAGGCCAGATGGAAAAAATCTTGAAGTTAATTATAATCTTGTAGAAGATAGTAATTATAAAAGTGAGATTGAAGGTAGAAAAAAAACTTTTCAGAGAAACTTAAAGAATGTATTGCGATTTAAAATAAAGGGTGATCTTCTTGATGTCGGTTGTGCTTTAGGTGTTTTTTTGGCAGAGGCTCAAAAAAAAGAGTGGAGTGTTTCAGGAATTGAGCCTTCAGAGTGGTGTGTCAACCAATGCAGGGAATTGTTTGATTTGCAAGATGTTGTGGTTGGTACTTATAGGAATTTAAGTTGTTTTGGTCGAAAGTTTGATCTTGTTACTATGTGGGATGTATTAGAGCATTTGGACGATCCTCTAGTTGCGCTTAAGAATTGTGCTGATGTATTAAATGAAGATGGCATTTTAGCTTTTTCCACGGTTAATATCGGAAGCATATATGCAAAAATTTTAGGAAAAAGATGGCCCTGGCTTATGAAAATGCATATTTACTATTTTGATAAGAAAACTATAAGGCAATACCTCAAAAAAATTGGATTTGAGATCTTAGAGATTAGACAATATAAACACACGATAAGTGCTGATTATCTCCTTTATAAATTGAAAAGGATTAATAAAATCTTATATTATACTGTTGTATTTATAAAAAGAATAATTTTTCTTGATAGAAATATATATTTGACGGTTTGTATGGGGGATTTTATGGAAGTATATGCAAGAAGGATTGAAAGAACAATATAGTTGTAAAGAATGAATAATTAATGAATGAGAATTAATATTGACAGGGAAAATAATGGATAAGCAGTATGCATCTTCGTGCCGAAAAACAGGAAAAAAGGTTAGCGTAAGAAGTAATGAAAGTCATGTTATTGCTGCGTGGTTACTTGTTGTTCTTTCACCAATATTTGCGATATTTTTTTCTTATATGTTCTCCTCTTGGTCTTGGGGTCTGATGGATGATATGGCAATATTAAATTCTGGAAATAATTTTGCTGAACGGGGATATTCTTATTTTGTGAGCTTGAGTCGCTGGGGTGTGTTTAGGCCTACATTTGTTTTACACTCGGCTTTTTTCTATACTGTTTTTGAAAGCTGTCCCAAAGGTTTCTATATATTTAAATTAGCTGAGATTTGTCTGTTGCTTTTTATTTGGGGGCATGTTGCATTTCAATTAACTAAAAAAAGATTGTCTTATGTTTTAGTCGGCGCAATAACACTTTCTTTTCATTATTTTTATGATACCTTCTTTTATCTTTCTTCTCATGAGTTTTTAGGGCTCATATTCTTGGGGATTTGTTTAGTGTTTTTGATTGAAGATATTAATATGGATTTGGATTCTAAGAATATTCTCAAGGATCGAAAGATAGGAACGCTCAATGTGTTTTCTTTCTTTTTTGGGATGGTTTTTCTTTTATGTTCTTTTGGAGCTAAAGAGACTTTTGTTTCTTGCGGAATTGCTGTTGGTATATCATATTTGTATCTAGCATTTAAAGCCCGAGAAAAAGGATGTTTAAAAGGTTTTCTTATAAAAGGAATGTTTGTAATAGCAATAACTGTTTCATATGCTTTAGGTTTGAAATATTTTATAAAATCTGCATATACTTCGGATTTTAGTTTTACAAATTTTGTAAGGATTGAGAACAATCTAATTGCATGGTTCAAAAAAGATTTTCTTAATCATTTGCCATGGGTGGTGTGGACAGCTATATTTATTTTTTTTGAAGGCAAAAAGGAATGCGGAATTAGAAAATATTTTTTAAATTTTTCATTTAATCAAAAATATGGAATATTCTTGGGATGTGTTTTATACGCTGGATTTCTACTGATGTTGTTGCCGTGGAATACGGTTAGTTATTATGCTGCCCCCATGGGATTGTTTTTTGCTTTTATAGTAACACTGTTGATTTGTGATTTTAATACTAGGCTAAATATTAAACTGCAATTTCTTATCATTATATTAGCAGTTTTTTTGAACCAGTTTGTTTGTCAATATGCGCTCCAAAGGGAGTCTTCTTATCAAAATGATACTATGAATTTAATGATATACATAAGAAATAATCCTATTTTCAAGAATAATATTGAAGATTATCGTATCTTTTCAAATGCCATGGAACCGGCATCAGCAATACCTTCAGTAATGAACAAGCTGTGGGATTTAAATATTAGTCACTTTCATTGGTCTATGAAAACAAATGATTACGAGAAAGAGAATATGAGGTATTATTTGTATTCTTCTAGGTTTCCGAGAGCGGATATTTCTGTTTTTAAAAATTGGAGTGTAATCTTTTATAGTAACAATTGGGTAGTTTATCGAAGGCCTTAAAAAAGAATTATTTTTTATGATATATTTTATGTTGCCTGTTTACAACGAAGAAGACAATATTAAAAAAACAATAGAAGAGCTGCGTTCTTTAATGAAAGGCAAGGATTATAAGATCGTTGCTGTCAATGATGGAAGTATAGATAATTCGCTTAAAATTTTAAATGAATTGAAAGGGAAAGATCTTGTTGTAGAAGGCTCTGTTGTGAATATGAATGTAGGCGCGGTTTTTTCTTTGGGGATAGATCGAGTTTTATCTGAGGCTAAAGACGATGATATTATGGTGATAATGGAAAGTGATCAGACAAGTGAAGTCGCTATAATAAAAGATCTGGTTGGCCCTGTGGAGAAGGATGCGGCTGATATTGTTATAGCTTCGCGTTATTTGA
>MHHG01000053.1 GCA_001805965.1 Omnitrophica WOR_2 bacterium RIFOXYA2_FULL_38_17
TTTATATTCATATTTGACCACTGGTCCCATCGTGCCCACTTTTTCACCACTAACAGGGCAAACACTATTACCCACTTCAATAACAGGTGAATCCTCTTCATCCATTTCACCAATCATTGAATCCATCTGTTCATCTCCCTGCATATGCTCCATCTCATCATGTCCCATCATTGGACCTTCATTCTCTTCAATCGTCATTTTACCATGCTCATGATCACTATTAGCTTCTTCAGCCATAACATAAGATGTTATTGAAAAAACCATAATAAGTGCAAATATAATTATTTTTTTATTCATTTCGCTCTCCTGGTTTAAAGATCAAAAATTATTTTTTTATACACAATTTAACCATTACAATCTTGAATATCGCTGCAAATACCTTGTTGAGAAATATTTTTTTCATTTTCCTTGATTTTCTCTATGTACTTTTTGGGATCATTTTTGAATGTTCTAATACAACCTACACAACAGAGATTGTAAACCTTTCCTTCATGCTCAACCTTAACTTCACTTCCTTCAATGATATCTCCCCCCATAACTGGACAAGTTTTGTTCCCGACCTCAATGGCAGTCGACTTACCTGTAGTTTCTTGTCCTACAGCCTTATTTGCCCCACACCCACATCCACCACCACAAGCATAAACAATAGAATGACCCATTAATACCAAGACAACTACACCTAGGACTATCAATAATTTGTTTATCATCCTTCCCTCCTTTTATTTTTCAGAAACTTTAAACTTCTCTAATTCTCTTTCCTTTAACCAGCAATAACCTATCGGCACCATAAACAAGGTTATAAGCTCAATGCTCATTCCTCCGACAGCAGGCAGTGCCATTGGGACCATGACATCTGACCCTCGGCCCGTTGAGGTCAATATCGGCAATAACGCCAATATTGTCGTTGCGGTCGTCATCAGGCAAGGCCTCACACGGCGCTGCCCTGCAAACAGCGTCGCTTCTCTTATTTCCGGAATAGTTTTGGGTTTGCGTTCAGCAAAACTCTGTTCAAGGTAGGTCGCGACAACGACACCATCATCGCTGGCAATGCCGAAAAGGGCCAAGAATCCTACCCAGACCGCAACGCTTAAATTATAGGTCTGCATATTAAACACATCTCTGAAATAATGCCCAAAGAAAGGAAGATGCATAAACCAATCCTGAGCATAGAGCCATATCAAAATAAAACCTCCGCAAAAAGCCACGGCAATGCCGCTAAAAACAAGAAAAGTCGTTGTCACTCGTTTAAACTGAAAGTAGAGTATGATAAAAATAATAAATAAACTTAGCGGCAGGACAACCGCTAATTTCTTTTCACTTCTGACCTGGTTTTCATAATTACCCGCGAATTTATAACTTGTCCCGGGCGGCAAAACTAATTCGCCGGAATCGATTTTGCTTTGCAGATAATTTCCCGCGGCATGGACGACATTAACTTCAGCAACGTCGGGCTTTTTATCGAATAGAACATATCCGACCAGGAAGGTGTCTTCGCTCTTAATCATCTGAGGGCCGCGCACAAACTTTAACACCGCCACTTGAGATAAAGGAATTTGGGCGCCTGTTTTCGTCGGAATAAGAACATCCTGTAAATCTTCTATTGAATCCCTTAATTCTCGCGGGTATCGGGCTCTTACCGGATACCGTTCCCTGCCCTCAACCGTCGTGGTCAATTTGGCGCCGCCAATGGCGACTTCAATCACATCCTGGACATCCCGGATATTAATGCCGTATCGGGCGATTTTTTCACGGTCAATATTAAATTCGATATATGGCTTCCCTACAATACGGTCGGCAATAACCGCGCTTGGCTCAACACCAGGAACATCTTTTAAAAATTTTTCAATCTGAAAACCAACATCCTCTATTTCTTGAAGGCTTTTGCCTAATACTTTTACGCCCATAGGCGCCCTCATTCCCGACTGAAGCATGACAATCCTTGCAGCGATCGGCTGTAACTTCGGCGCCGATGTTGCCCCGGGAATATCGCCCGCCTTCAAAATTTCTTTCCAGATGTCATCAGGCGTTTTAATGTGGCTTCGCCACAACCGCGGTCTTTTTCCTGTTTTAAGATCTTTTTCTCCGTATTCCGGTTTATAACTGATGACCGTTTCTATCATAGAGATCGGCGCCATATCCAGAGGCGATTCAGTTCTTCCGAGTTTTCCCACAACCGATTCAACTTCGGGAATTTGACCGATGAGAATATCCTGCTTTTGCAGCACGTCAAGGGCTTCTCCGATTGAGGCATGAGGCATAATTGTCGGCATATAAAGATATGACCCCTCATCTAACGGCGGCATAAATTCCTTGCCTAGTCCTGGGAAGGCGTGATGAAGGAAACTGGCAGGCCATATCCGTAATACTGAAGATTCCTTGATACCAATACTGCCTAATGTCCCGGTAATAGGTGAAATGACCTTCGCGAACCCCAGCCAAATAGTCATGCCGAAGATACATATCGACAAAGGAATCATCATAAATAAGCGTTTGCGGCTGAGGAAATACATTAAGATGTTAGGGTAGAACTTCATGAATTTGAAAAAGAAAACCATAAGCCCGGAAAGCAAGCTACCGACAAAGAGTAAGTTTAGAATAAAACCCTTGCCGAATCCCAGCGGCATCCAGTAGTTGGTAAGAAAAATACCAACGAGTCCTATGGCAATCCAATTGGAATATTTTAAAAACAAATCTTTTATCCATGCGGGTATCCGATTCTCAAAAATAAGATAAAAACTATATACCAAAATACCAAACCCGAGAATCAAAGACACTTTAAACCCAACAAAAGCGGCAACTGCGGCGATAATTACTTTGAATTTTTGCTTTATCCCTTCAAGAGTTTTTTTTCTTTTGACAAAGAATATATGAGCCAATGCCGGAACAATTAAAAGCGCAATGATAACAGAGGCAAGGAGCGCGAAACTCTTGGTAAAAGCTAACGGCTTAAAAAGCTTTCCTTCCGGCCCGGTCATAGTAAACACTGCTAAAAACGAAACAATAGTCGTTGAAATCGCGGTTAAGATCGCCCCGCCAACTTCACTGGCTCCCCTATAAACAACAGCTAAAGGACTCTCTCCCTCTTTAGCTTCCTTCAAATGATTAATAATGTTCTCACACATAATAATGCCCATATCGACAATTGTGCCAATGGCAATAGCAATCCCGGCCAAGGACATAATATTGGCGTCGACCTTGAAAACCTTCATCATGATAAAGGCCATAAGGACGGCTATCGGCAACGTAAATGAAATCACCAGAGAACTTCTCAGATGCATCAAAAACACAAGTATGACAATAATCGTAATCAGTATTTCCTGCGTAAGCGCTTCGCTTAAGGTTCCCAGTGTTTCTTTGATTAACCTTGTCCGATCATAAAAGGGGACTATCCTTACTTTTGATACTTTTCCGTCAGGAAGTATTTTTGTCGGTAACCCCTGTTCGATTTGGTCGATCTTTTTCTTAACATTTTTTATGGCTTCCATGGGATTGCCGCCATAACGCACCACAACGATACCACCGACAGCTTCCGCGCCTTGTTTATCTAAAGCGCCTCTTCTTAACGCCGGGCCGAAGTTTACCTGACTGGCAACGTTCTTCACATAAATCGGAACGTTTTCATTTGTTTTTATAATAATATTTTCAATATCCTCAAGGCTTTTGACAAACCCGATACCGCGCACCACATATTCCGCCCTGTTAAATTCGATTGTCTTGGCGCCTACATCTATATTGGCTCTTTTAACCGCCATCATAATATCCTGTAACCCCACGCCGTAAGCGCGCATAGCATCAGGGTCGACATCAATCTGATATTCTTTGACATAACCGCCGACGGAAGCAACCTCGCTTATTCCTTCCGCTGATTGCAAAGAATACTTTACATACCAATCCTGAATAGAACGCAATTCATCCAGGCTAAAACCTTCCCCTTCCAGGGTGTACCAAAATATCTGCCCCAGAGCCGTCGCGTCAGGGCCGATTACCGGGATAACTCCGTCAGGTAAATCTTTTTGCGCGCTGCTTAAACGTTCCAATAAACGTGACCGTGACCAATAGAAATCAACGCCTTCATTAAAGATCACGAAAATAGAGGAAAACCCAAAGGCCGAATAACTACGGATACTCTTAACACCCGGAATTCCCTGTAGCGATATCGCCAAAGGATAGGTTACCTGATCTTCCATGTCCTGCGGGGAGCGGCCCATCCACTCGGTGAACACAATTTGTTGATTCTCGCCGATATCAGGAATCGCATCGACCGGAACTGGATCGCGGGGCATCAGGCTTTCAATTTTACCCGTCTCAAAGGGCATGACAGCAATCCCCCAAAGAATTATCCCGATGACGAACAACGCGGTGACTAACTTATTTTCCAGAAAATATTTTATAAGATTATTTAGCATAAATTCTCCCCATTAGAAGGCGTTCAATTCATATTTAATGACCTTCATGGCCAGTTACAGGTTTTGTATCTATAATTTTTCTTCCAAACTCTTTTTTTATTTCACCACACTTCAACATTTTGGCCCCAAAATAAGGATTATTAATTTCTTTTGAATCTTGAAGCCAGTATCCGCCTTTGTTATTAAAAGCCATCGAACAAAATATCAAATACAATGTTGTATCTTCCTTGTATTCATATTTCTCAAAAATATTCATAAGATTGTCGGAAAGCCTAGAGAATTGGACTCTCAGAGAATCAAGATTATGCTCAATCATGTCTAATCCTGCCTTTAATTGGTTTATATCTGCGGCAATTCCTTCCGTTTCGCCTTCCAATGAATTTCCTGAGATAATCCGGGAAATTTGGCCGCGGAATTTTTCAAGCTCGCCCGCCGCAACATGCGGATTATCCTCAGACAAGCCTTTTGCAGTAGATAAATAGTAAGGCAAAGCTGGGGCTAATATACCCGCGTTTTCACTTAGCGTTGCGCCGTCCTGAGTCAAAACATTTTCTGTCTCGCTGTAATATCCTGCCGGATTCATCATGCTCGGCTTTGCCTGAATCTGAAGAGCGCTGTCAATTTTAAAATTCCCCTTCGATACAACACGCTCTCCTTCATTTAATCCTGAAAGAACAATGTAATGATCGCCGGCGCGCGGCCCAAGAATTACCTCGCGGCCTTCATATCGTTTTGCAGTAGCTTTATTAGTTTTATTTTCAACATAAACAACAGCTCTCTTCCCTGTAATTAAAGGTGCTGTTTTCGGGATAACAAGAACCTGTCTTTTTACGGTCGGTTTTTCAGCAAAACCGAACTCGCTCGTTTTGATCAGATCCATACCGCAAATATCACATGGTTCCTGCTTCTCTTTTATAATATCCGGATGCATCGGACAGATCCACTTACCGGCTAAATCCTCTTCATAAATTTTCCCGCCTTCGCCCAAGACCGCCTGTATTGTTGTCCGCACAAACATGCCCGGCTTAAGCTTTTCCCCGGTATTATCCACGTTTACTCTTAATTTTATTGTTCTTGTTTTCTCATCAACGAACGGTTCAATGAACGCAATTTTGCCATGAAAGACTTCTCCCGGAAAACTCCCTGCTTCGACTTTAACGTTCTGGCCGTAATGCAGCCATTGAATATCGCTTTCATACGCGTCCAGAAATAACCAAACCCTGCCTAAATCCGCGATAGTATAAATTTGGTCTCCCGTTTTAACATACATCCCTTCAAAACCGTTCTTATGAATAACAGTGCCTGTAACAGGTGAAGTTATGGTCATATGCTCATCCGGGGTCCCGCGCTTCACAATCTCGTCGATTTGCTGCTCATCGATACCATATAACCTTAATTTTTCTTTAGAGCTGTTAAGCGTTGTTTTTGCCGTATCCCGAATTACACTTAATTGGCTATCCTTGGAGTCCTGTAAATTTTTGATCGCCTGTAAATATTCTTCCTGCGCTGACAACAACTCCGGGCTGTATAATTTAGTGAGGTGGTCGCCTTTTCTCACCTTTGTTCCCGTAAAATCAACAAAGAGCCTGTCAATACGTCCGGAGGTCCATGCGCTGATGTAGTAAAGGCGCGTCTCATCATAATCAACTTTTCCAACCAGCCTGACCTCGTTTGAAACTTCCTGATATTTAACTTCTGTTGTCTCAATTTCAGCTAATTTCTGAGCGGATTCACTAAGCGTCAAAGAAACTTCAGATCCTCCTTCGCTTTCCAAGCCACCATCGTAAACAGGAATAAGATCCATCGCACAAATTGGACATAATCCTTTTTTGGGAAGCTTTATTTGAGGGTGCATAGAACATGTCCAATACAATATTTTCTTTTCCTGTGAACTCCCAGCCATATTGTGCCCTGCATGAATATCACCTGATTTGGAGGAACGTCCTGGTAGTATATTAGCGATAACAAGACCAGCTATAATTCCAAGCGCAACTAATCTCCAATGTTTTTTGCTCTCATTTAAGATCTCATTTTTAAAATTCTTCAACATGATTTTTCTCCCTTTTATTAGAGGATAAAATATTCACTTTATTAATTATCCCTATCAATTTTTCCTAACAAACTTTGCAATTCAGATAAACGCTGATGAAAATTTGCGTTAAAACGATAGTAAGCTAACTGAAAATTAAACAGAACTCTCTGCGCATCTATCAAAGACAAAAACTCCACTTTCCCACTTTCATATCCGGATTGTGTAGCATTTAATGCCTGGGATGCCTTCGGCAATAATGCATCTTTATATAACTGAGACTGTCTTAGCGCATCTCGCAACTTGTAATGAACAAGGGCCAATTGTGAAAACAGTTCATTCTCTTTATTCTCTAAATAATTCTCTGATGCATTTAATGATGCCTTTGCATCTTGAACTCCAGCGTTCAAACGATTGAACCATATCGGTACGTTAACCGAAAACATTACCATTAAAGGATCTTTGCCACTGTCAACAGTACTTGAATTAAGTGCATCTCCTGTATCGATCTGTGTAACCCCGACTGTAAGATCAGGAAAATATTCTCTCTTGGCAAGCTTTAAAGCATCTTTATTTTCCTCAACCTTGCTAGACGATGCTAAAATTTCCGGATTCTCTTCTTTTAGAACATCGTATAAGTCATCTACCTCTTTGTATCTTTCCTGCATCACAGCATCTTCTAAAGATTCATTTGGCCAAGGTAAAAGATTATTTTTAGGCAAGTTCAATAACGCATTCAATCTAGATACCAACGGCAACTGCATATCCCTTAGGCTATAAAGATCATTCTCGAGCCTGCCGAGCTCTACCTGCACTTTTAATAGGTCTTGATTTTGAGCTAAGGCTGATTTATATCTCGCTTGCGCAACGCTTTCAAAATTTTTCAAAAGCTTTATATTCTCTTCCATCAAAAGTATCGCCTTGCTTAAATAAGCATATTCATAATAAACATCCGTTATCTTGTAAACAAGCTCCAGCTGGTTTTTTTGGAAGTTATAATACGCTTCTTCCGAGGCTTTAAAAGCCTTACTTTTACGTATCCAAAGCTTATCTGGCAGCGGTAATTCTTGATTTATAGAGAAGGTTCTTTCTTGCGGGACAACTCGGGTCTCTACTTCATAGGTGAACTGCGGATCAGAAAGAGAAGATTCTTTTGAAATCTTCTTAAATGAAGATTTCCATTTATAGAATTCCGACCTGAGGCCAGGATTATTCTTAAGGCCGATCCTGATATAATCCTCCAATTTTGCATTCTTATCTATAATAAAGTTTTCATTTTTTTCATTTTCATGCACTAAATGCTCTTCAGCTATTAGCTGTTTTTTTCTTTCTTTGATACTAACAACATCGGCATAAGAAAAACCTATTTGCAGGCTTATCAATGCAAAAGCTATGAAACTGATCTTAACTCTTTGTGAGAACATTCATCTTCTCCTTGTTGAAATTTTTTATTCTTTCTAACTTATTAACTATGATTGTGTTACAAACAAATTTTGTTTATTATACCCCCATATTATTAATAATCCTATTATTAAAACAATCCCGCTTTGTTGTTGTAATTTTCGATTATACTTATCATTGCTGAACTCCTTGTTAAAAATTCCTTTTACTAAGAATTTTTTTTCAAAAGCAATAAACAGAATCAACAAATTTTTGAATTTATTAAATGCGGAGTACAGCGTTTTGCAGATAAATGGGGGGATCACTCTTGACTAGTAGATAAGATATCATAAAATAATGCTTATTCATAAATTCCGTGTTAGATATTATTGCTTGTACAGATAAAGAAAGCGTCTTATCCGAAAAGCTAACAGAAGAACTTCTGAAATTAGAAATACTAAATCCTTCATCAGCTAAAATACCTGCAACTTTTTCACAACCACATTCTTTATGCTCTTTTGAATCTGCTTTGTTAGTTTTAGCAGAGCAGCATTTATTTCCATCAGTGCCATTTTGTCCAGTTTTATAATGTAACTCTGCTTTCGCTATTCCTGTTAAGCAGCAACAAAAAACAGACACAAAGGAAAGAAAAAGGATTAAAACAAAAACTGTCATCTTTTTCATGGATTTTACCATTTTAAGCCTTCCTTCTAAACTTTTTTATTAAAGCAAGCATTTCATTGATCTTTTTTTGCTTTTCATCCTCAGACTTTCCTTTCAAAGCATTTGTCACGCACATGTTAAGATGCTTTTCAAGAATATTATCCTGAACTCTCAATAATGCCCCAACAACTGACGCAGTTTGTGTTAACACATCGACACAATATCTGTTCTCTTCTATCATCTTTTGGATACCGCGTATCTGTCCTTCTATACGCCTAAGCGAGTTCAACTGATCTCTGTGACAGGGGTTCTTTGACATAGCTATTGTTCCTCAGAAAAAGAATAGCATACCCCCCTAGGGTATGTCAAGGTGTAAATGTTTTTCAAATAACATAACCGTATTTTTCCTTCAAAAGTGTCAAGTCATCAAGAGTATCAACATCAAAACTCTCCTTTAAAACCCCGACACTCATTCCAATATCACTAGCATTACGCAGCACCTGTTCAAATACCTTGTCAGTGCTCCAATCGATTTTCTCAAAGATCTTTTCGTTGAATTCCTTCATCCCTAAAAGGTAGTACCCCCCGTCAACTGAAGGGCCTATCACTAAATCATTATTTTCTAAAAACTGCATTGCCTGATTTATCATATCATTGTCAATCAGAGGATTATCAGTACCAATTACAACCACTTTTCGTGCCCCAGCTTTAAAAGCCTCTTTAAAGGCATTAGCCTGCCGCGCTCCAAGGCACAAACCTTCCTGTGCAAAATACTTTTCATTTGTGCCTAGCCATTCTGAGATCTCTTTCCCTTTTTGTCTCGGAGTAAATATAATTTGCCTAGTATAATTAAATGACCTTGTGTTTTTAATAACAGTTTCAACAAAGCCTTTATAGTAAAAAGCCGCCAGCTTTTCTCCAATTGAACTAGCAAGCCTGGTCTTAACCTTACCAGCTTCAGGATATTTTAAAAATATCATTAAAACATTATCTGTTGCTTCCACAAATAATACCTTTATTTATTCAATAGCTAGCCCTATTGCAATACTTAACCTTAGCTTAAACTTATTAATTCTCTTGTGTTAATACCCCCTGACAACTAGATCCACTTCCGGCCATACATGACAAACAATGTTCACCTAAGATGATCTCATTTCCTTCTATAGAGTCAGATTCAAGACCTTTGATGGTCAAGCAAACCCCTTCATTATTCTTAAGAGATAAACCCAGGGCCTGATTAAAGTCACAATCATAGATCTTTCCATCGTAAGCAACGCTCAAATATGTCCTGCACATAATATTACCAATAATTTCAGGATTAAAACTATCTTTAAGCAAAGTCCTGTATTTAATGTATTCACCTTTAGATTCCAGATAATTTTTAAAACGCTTAATTGGCACATTGGTAATTGTTATCAATCTATTAAAATTGACCCCATGTTCGCTGTTCAATATTTTCTTATAAGCTTTTTCAAGATCTTCCTGGCTTGGCGGCAAGATTGCCCCAACAGGATTGTAAACCAGGTCCAGCAATAAACCTTTCTTATTCGCAAAACCCAGTTCATTAAGTATCTTTAAAGCAACTATGCTCTTCTTAAAAACATTGATTCCTCTCTGCGAATCAACGTTCTGCTGCAAATAACAAGGCATTGAACATATCAAATGAACATTGTATTTTTTGAAGAATTCAGGAAAATGCTTGTATTTCTCACCAATCAAAACTGTTAGGTTCGATCGAACTATCAGCTCATCAACCAAGCCGCGGGCTTTCTCAACAAAATATTCAAAGTTAGGGTTCATTTCAGGTGCTCCCCCTGTAATATCCAATGTCTTCATTTTATGCCAGGATAAGAATCCCAGGATGTCATTTATCACTTCTTTAGACATAATGTTCTTTCCATCAGGTGACGCCTCAATATGACAATGAACACAGCTCTGATTGCATAGATTTCCCAGATTGACCTGAAGCGTCGTTATTTTGCCTCGCAACAAACTATCACTATGTTCAAGATCATGCTCTCTTAACTTATTTATAAATGCATCCACTAAACTTACCCCCTTATTGGTTCGATTTTGAAGTTGCAGATCTTATTTTTCTTTGCAGTTTGTACAAAACAATAAATATCAATATTCCTACTGCCACCATCCATAAATTTCTAGGGTCAAAAAGTGCTTTGATAAGCGACGACCCAAAAAACACAAAGGCAAATGAACCAGGCATAATGCCTATCAGCGTAGCAATAAAATAATCTTTGAAACTTACCTTTGTTAACCCCAAACTTAAATTCTGGACATCCCAAGGCAAATTTGGAATTAGCCTGATAAGCAAGACCGTTAGAAAGCCATGCTTCTCGATCTTTTCATCAAGATCATGCATCTTTCCTTTTAAATGTTTTTCAACTACCGCTCTACCTAAATACCTCGCAAATAAAAACTCAACCGTTGAAGAAATATTTGCTGCGATCTGCAGATAAAGAAATCCGACTAAAGGTCCCCAAATAACCCCGGCTGAAGCAGATAGCACCCCTGCGGGAAAAAGTATCAAGGGCCTAAGGACGTAAACAAGCACATAGATAACAGGTCCCCAACCACCAAGGGTTTCGACCCAATGCTTAAATTCTTCCTCACTCACCTTTGAAAGATCAATATTAAGAAATCTAGAGCCCAAAAACAGTACCAAGAGGACAGCAATAATCAGTAAAATCTTTACCCAAGGATTTTTTAAAGCACGCATATGCCTATTTCTTTCTCAGAATTTTTAATAGCAACTTTATTAATGGATTGTCCATCTTTTCTAATAATGGCTTTGCTGCAGTCTTTTTGACAAGCTCTGACAATGTAGGATAGATGTACATGACCCGCGTCAATTTAGTAACAGGGATCTTAAGTGACTTTGCTATCAGGAATCCCTGAATCACCTCACCGGCATTGGCTCCCGCTATATGCGCTCCTAATAATATTCCTTTATTATCAGTAATAATCTTTACAAACCCTTGCTTCTCAATATCTGTAACAGACCTGTCAGAACCAGTATACTCATTTGTATAAACTTTATATTTCTTGCCTGACCTAACAACCTCTTCCTCAGTCTGACCTAAATGGGCGATCTCCGGATCTGTAAATGTAGCCCATGCAACATTTGAATAATCAACTTTAGACCAGGCTACTCGTTTAAATAATGCATTACGCACGCTCACAGATGCCTGATAAGCCGCAACATGACTGAATTTATATCTGCTTGCAATATCCCCGCATGCAAATATATTTGGGTTTGTCGTCTGCAGATAATCATTAACTTCCAAACCAGCTTGATCATACTTTACTTCTGCATTTTCAAGCGCTAGACCTTCTAAATTTGGCACACGTCCAGTAGCTACCAAAACCCTCTCTGCCTCTATTTCCTGTTTACTGCCGTCACTTGATTCTAAAGTTACAACAACCCCTTTTTCAGTTTTTTTGAACTTTACCGTTTTTTTCCCAGTAAGTATTTTCACCCCTTCCTTCTTAAGGCTCTCTTCTAAAACCTTAACAACATCAACATCATCCCTTGGCAAGACCCCTTTGCTTCTTTTTACGATTGTCACATCTACTCCCAGCCTATTCATAGCCTGTGACAGCTCAAGCCCGACAGGACCGCCTCCAAGAACTATCATACTTTTAGGAAGCGCCTCTAGTTCAAAAATGTTTTCATTGGTCAAATAATCTATTTCCCCCAAACCTTCTATGGGAGGAATATCCGGACGCGAACCAGTACATAAAATATATTTTTTACCAGTTAAAATCTCATGATTTACTTTTATTGAGGTCTTATCTACAAATGCAGGAGGGCCAATTATTATGTCTATTCCCCTTTTTTCGAAGACCTCGTGGGGATGATGTGTAGCAATTTCATCAACTATCCCACGAACATGACTCATAACCTTATTGGCATCAACATCAACATTGTTTTTAAACTTGAGGCCGTACTTTGGAAGATTGTTTATATACCTATAAACTTGTGCAGATTTTAATAGTGCTTTTGAAGGGACACATCCAAACCATGTGCAATCTCCCCCCAATCTTGTTTTCTCAACGATACATGTTCTGGCTCCCAAGGCATTTGCAACACTTGCGGCAAACAATCCTCCAGCGCCTCCACCAATTACCACAACATCATATTGTTTGCTCATGATACCCCCCCAATATGAATTGTATTCTTCCATCATAAACAACTTATTATTTTATATTGCTGCCGCCACATCCTCTTGGACAACATAAATGTCATTACCTTCAATTTTAAGTTTAATTTCAGGTAATTTTGATTTTTCCGGAGCCGGCCTTGTCAAGGCTTCTCCTGTTAAAGTGTCAAATTTTGCGCCATGCCATTTACAAACCAATTTGTCATTAGATAGCGTCGTAGGCCCACCTTTATGAGTACATATATTCTCAAAAGCCCTGTATTCTCCATCGTTGTAAAGAAGTATCGATTGTTTGCCTTTATAAACAAACGGTATGGCCTTTTTTTCTGCTAATACCGCAATAGATGATATAAGCCTGGTTTCATCAACTTGAATTTCTTTATTATCTTGAGCAAAGGTAAACGGAGTTAATTTCCCGCACGCAGTAAGCGTGATAATTGCTGCAGTTGATTTAAAACACTTTGACAAAAATGCTCTTCTATTGATTTTTTCAGTCATTTACCCCTCCTTGATAATTAAATGATTTTCTACACAAATACAAACACTATTCATCTGCTATTTTTATAAAGGCCCTTTAATTTAACCAATGGAACACCTAATACAAAGCCAACAGATACAAGCCAATTTATTAATGTTGTTCTTATTACCCCCTGCTTTTCCCATCTACGGGCTGAAACAAAAACCTTATTTTTCAATATGCAGCTTTTGCCCATTTTCTTAAGTGCTTTGGAAAATTTAACATCTTCAAATATATCCACTTGTTCAAACATGCCCAAAGCAAAAAAAACATCCCTTTTAACAAATATCGCTTGATCCCCATAAAATATCTTTAAAAGAGCTGCGCGTATATTCCCGGAGGTTTCAATAATGCGGTAGATTAATTTAGGTGATGCGATCTTGTGGGTCAAACAACCACCAAGGATGCCATTTGAAAGACACTTGTCTACTGCTTGAAGACTTCCCTTGTCCAAAAGACAATCCGCATGAAGAAATATTAATTTATCCCCTGTTGCGGCCTTTGCTCCAAGATTCATTTGAACTGCACGGTTCGCCTGAGACTCGATCAATTTATAACTGAACTTTCTGACAATTTCACGAGTCCTATCAGTACTGCCTCCATCAACAACGATCACCTCAGTCTCTTCATCAGAAAATTGAGACAAAGCATTTTCAATTGTATCCTCTTCATTAAAAACTGGAATTATCACAGATGTCATTTATTCCCACTAAGCTCTTTTTTAAAATATTCATAGCATTGACGACATAAACCATCCTTTTCTACCCACTTTGGATGTTTTATTTTTATCAGTTCAATAATATGTTCTTCCACGTGTTTAGAATATGGAAGAACCCCGCCTGAGATAATTTTTTGGCACAAATCACATTTGTATTCCATTTCAATTTCCTTTTATATGCTAAGAGCCTCAACTTTAGGAAAATCAATTGGTGTCTTAGCAATGTGATTAACATAATTTGTAAAAAGATTCAATCCAACAAAGCCAATTACCTCTAACAATGCACCCTTGCTATATCCGGCAGAAATAAATGCATCAATGTTTCCTTCAGAAGGATTGCCATTTGTTGCAACAATATTCCTTGTCAGGTCTAAAAGAGCCTCAACCCTGCTATCTGTACTATCGCCTTTACGATTTCTCAAGATCTCTTCCTGTGATATTCCAAGCGATTTGCTGACAGCAGAATGTGCAGCCAAGCAATAATCACATTTATTTTGCTGAGCTACAGCCAAAGCAATAGCCTCCTGCTCATTTGATGTAAGTTCTCCCTTGGAAAGCGTTTCTTTGAAAGATAAGAATGCTTCTAATGTAGATGGCGAGTATGCCATTATCGCGAAAATGTTAGGGATCTTGCCAAATTTTTTCTTTATTGATTCCAATGAATGCTTTGATTTTTCAGGGGCTTGCTCAAGTGATAAAACCTGTATTGCTTCCATGATTAACTCTCCTTTTAATTGCTGGTTATTCTCGGTGGAGGATTCTAAGCATTTACTGAAAACATACGCTATTAATTTATAAATGTTACTTTGACGATATTACAATGGTAAAGAAATAGCAAGAGAATTCACAAACCAATAAAAATTAATTATATTCTCAAAAATTAGCTAACCCAAAAGCTATGACACTAACAATGTGTCATTGCAGAGCAATAAAAAATAGCAGACTTTTTCAGCATTGAAAATAGCTGCCACTTAAGTGTTTATTCTCCAAACAGCCAAGTTGACAGATATCTTTCGCCAGAATCAGGCAAAAGAGCAACAATTGTTTTCCCTTTTGATTCAGGACGTTTTGCAACTTCCATAGCAGCCCACATTGCAGCACCGCTTGAGATCCCAACAAGCATGCCTTCCTGTTTCGCAAGAAGCCCTGCTATTTCACCTGCATCCGTATGTGCAACCTTTATGACCTCATCAATAACATCCATGTTAATAACACCTGGTACAAACCCTGCTCCAATTCCCTGTATTTTATGTGCTCCTGGAGCACCCCCAGAAAGAACAGCTGACTCAACCGGTTCAAGAGCAATAATCTTAACCTTAGGATTCTTTTTCTTCAAGACTTCTCCAATACCTGTTATAGTTCCCCCTGTGCCAACACCGGCAATAAATATATCAACTTTACCATCCGTATCATCCCATATCTCTTGAGCCGTTGTCTTTCTATGGATTTCAGGATTAGCCGGATTATTGAATTGCTGCGGCACAAAACTGTTCTTGATCGTCTTTGAGAGCTCATCTGCCTTATCAACAGCACCTTTCATACCCTTTGCACCTTCAGTTAAAACCACCTCAGCACCAAGAACTTTTAACAACTGCCTTCTCTCCATGCTCATCGTATCAGGCATTGTAAGAATCAATTTATAACCCTTTGCAGCTGCAACAAAAGCCAGAGCTATACCCGTGTTGCCACTTGTAGGTTCAATAACAACAGTATCCTTATCTATCAAACCATCTCTCTCAGCAGCCTCGATCAAGGCAACTCCAAGCCTGTCTTTAACACTTGACAGTGGATTGAATGATTCTAATTTAACTAAAATAGTCGCATCCAGATCCTTTGCAAGTTTATTGATCCTTACCAACGGAGTCCTGCCGATCGTTTTTGTTATATCGTCATAGATATGCGACATTTTGCCCTCCTAAACTTTTTCCAGTGCCTGTTTTACATCATTAATAATATCATCAGCATTTTCAATTCCAATAGACAGCCTAATAAAATCAGGAGTAGTCCCTGTTGCTAACTGTTCTTCCGCACTAAGCTGCTGATGAGTTGTGCTTGCTGGATGAATAGCAAGAGATTTTGCATCACCAATATTTGCAAGATGTGAGACCAATTTTAGGGAATCGATAAATTTCTTTCCTGATTCTGTCCCACCCTTAATTCCAAAACCTATTATAGCACCAGATCCTTTTGATAAATATTTATCTGCTTTTTCTTTTTCCGGACTTGATCCCAAACCCGGATAATTCACCCAGGTTACCTTGCTATTGCCCTCTAAGTATTTAGCGACTTTCAGAGCATTTTCAGAGTGCCTTATCATTCTCAGATGCAGTGTTTCAAATCCTTGCAAAAACAGAAATGCATTGAACGGGGACATTGCAGGGCCAATATCTCTGAGTAAAGTCACTCTTGCCTTAATGATATATGCAATATTACCCATAGGCGCAAGCGCTTTAACAAAATCAAGGCCATGATAGCTCGGGTCTGGATCAGCTATAAGAGGGAATTTACCGTTTGTCCAATCAAACTTTCCAGAATCAACAATAAGCCCTCCTACGGATGTTCCATGACCTCCAATAAACTTAGTTGCTGAATAAACAACAATATCAGCACCATATTCGATTGGTTTCACTAAATATGGCGTCACCGTATTATCAATAACTAATGGGATCCCATTCCTATGTGCTATATCGGCTAAAGCCTGAATATCTGTCACATTCAATTTTGGATTACCAACTGACTCAGCATAAATAGCCTTTGTCTTTGGAGTAATAGCCGCTTCAAACCCTTTTAAATTATCCGATTTTACGAATTTGACATTTATGCCAAACCTCTTGAACGTATAATTAAATAAAGTATAGGTCCCCCCGTAAAGGTTATCTGCTGCAACGATCTCATCTCCTGATTGAGCAATGTTAAGCAATGCAAGAGTAATCGCCGATTGACCGCTTGCTGTTGCAAGCGCGGCTACACCACCGTCAAGGGCTGCGATCCTTTTTTCAAGGACATCTGTGGTCGGATTCATTATGCGTGTATATATATTGCCGAATTCCTTTAATGCAAAAAGATTTGCTGCATGATCAGAATCTTTAAAAACATACGAAGTTGTCTGATATATCGGAACTGCTCTTGCCCCTGTTGCCAGGTCAGGCTCTTGCCCTCCATGAAGACAGATTGTTTCTGGATTCACTTTTTTTTCAGTATTATTGTTTGACATTCTTTTCTCCCTGATCATTTCCTATTACCCATTTCCATGGGTTAATCAGCATTTTTAAAATAGATTAAAATACATTTTTTTATATTGAATAAGCTGGCAGATTCTGTTTACTCTTGAACTTTTCTACCATATCAGCAAAATTGGTTGACTCCAATGTTTGTGTTATCTTTTCTGATATATCCACCCATATATCTCTTGAAACACAAGTCTCTGATCTGCTGCAACAATCAGAGTTATCAACACAATCAACAATACACATAGATCCCTCAAGAACATATATAACATCCTTCAAAGATATCTGTTTGGGATTTTTAGCAAGTTCATATCCACCGCTTGCGCCTCTGGTTGACTTTATTAAACCTGCATTTTTTAGTGGAGCAATTAACTGCCACAGATATTTTTCCGTTATTTCTGTTCTTTTAGCAATATCTTTTAATAGTATTGGCCCTCTTCCATAATGAACGGAAAGATCCATTACTAATCTTGTTCCATATCTTCCTCTTGTTGATAACTTCATTCAATCCACCTCCAGCTATGACTACTATGTCTATTGCTTTAGTAGAGATTGTGCCATAAAAAATCATTTTTGTCAATACCCTTTTCGATTTTAATCAATCCCCTTCAAATTAGATAATATAATTCTCATAAAATCATTATTTAAAACTGCATTATGGCAACCAGAATTGATACCTTCAAAATGTTGAATATATGGCCCTGAATCGATCTTGCCCGAATACTGTTCAAGCAGTCTTTTTATATTCTCTTGCTTAAATTCAAAATGGAACTGAAAACCAATTACTTTATCACAGTTATAAGAGAATGCCTGGTTATAACAGGCGTCACTTTGTGCCAAATGGACAGCATCAGCAGGAATTTCAAAAGTATCCTGATGCCAATGGAAAGCAGTAACCTGTTTTGGAATACCTTTCAAAATTGAGGATTCTTTTATGTTTTTAAAACGAACTAGGAACCAACCGATTTCCTTATCTTTACATTGAAATACTTTAGCTCCTAATGCGTCAGCTATAAGCTGGGCTCCAAGACAAATACCTAAGACCTTTTTCCCTTCTTTTATTGCTTTCTTAATAAATTGCTTTTCCTGTTTAAGCCATGGATATTTATCCTCCTCATAAATATTCATAGGCCCTCCCAAAACAATAAGCCAATCAATATCATCTATATCCGGCAAAGATTCGTTTTTATAGAAAACTGTACGAGTTATATTAAAACCATTGTCATGTGCCCAATCTTGTATAACACCTAGATCTTCAAACCAAATATGTTGAAAAACATGCAACCGCAAGATCAAACTATTCCTCCCTGAATTCCAACGGTATATTCCTTAAGGACAATATTCTTTCCTGAAGCCTTTAATGCCTGCTCTGTCAATGATAAAGCTCCATAGCAGCAAGGTACTTCCATTTTAGCTACAGTTATTGACTTGATATTATTGTCACGAATAATAGCCGTTAATTTTTCAACATACATATCCATTGTAGTATCAAGCTTCGGGCAAAACATTACAAGCGCTTTTCCCTTCAAAAACCTTCTGTGAAAATCTCCAAAGGCAAAAGCCGTACAATCGGCTGCAACCAAGAGGTCCGCATCAGCAAAATATGGCGCATGAGGATTAACAAGGTGAAGCTGTGTTGGCCATTGCCTTAATTCTGACTGAACAGCTCCCGTGGACGACTGTGCTTTTGCAGGAGAATCTTCTTTTCTAAAGTCCCTCATCATCGTTCCCGGACATCCGCATGCCATTGGTTTATCTGAAATATTTACTTCAGGTTCCTCTATATTGTTGTCCTTCATATATTCCTCCGCTATCTTAAGATAATCATCTTGATCATGTTCTTTTAAATGTTTAAGGTGTGCCGCTAAAACTGCTGGACCTGATCTGACAATATTCCCCATTACTTTCTTCTCGTCATAAGCCTCAGCATCCCTCTCTTCAATAAGTATCGCACCTTCAGGACAATTGCCGATACAAGCTCCAAGTCCATCACACAATAGCTCTCCTACCAGGCGCGCTTTACCATCAATAACCTTAAGCGCCCCTTCTGGACAATTGGGGACACACAAACCGCAGCCCGTGCATTTATTCTCGTCAATTTTAATAATTTGTCTTTTCATTATACCCTCTCTTTGTGAATTTACTTTTTTTAAATGATACCATGCCTGTATCCTTTGTCAAGAATTTTTATACTTAAGTTTTGACAATTTTCCTCTTTTATTTATTGATATTTAATTTTGATTGATAGGCAAAAACACTTACAATGAGCAACAAAGATTTATTTATCCAATTCCTGCAATTCACTTACTACAAATTGCCCCGCATGCAACGGAAGAGCATAACCGGCTTGAGACGCTTGCCTTTTTAATCTATCAGCTTCATCTATAAGAACAAATGATCTATATTCAAGACCATCCTCTTTTGAAACAAATATATCTTCTAATTCCTCACCAACCTTGGCATCTTCAGATTCAATTAACGCAGCCTTATCTTCCTCCTGCCACTTTCCTTTTACACGAATAATTTTCCCGACATGATCGCTAAGCAATTTATTAACATTATCGTCAACCACACCTAAGATCAAACTCTCAATATCCGACCCACCGCAATCCGATTTTTCTCCGCTTTTTATCTTAGCTATCTGCTTTTTATCAGTACACAGCTTATAATAGCTTCCACCAACATTATAAAACGACTTTTTGACACTTCCCCACTTCTTCAGCAACAACAGGCCCTCATGGACTTCCTGTGCATATACATTCAAGGTTGACATTAAAAACATATAGGATATAGCTAAAATTAATTTCGTTTTCATATTATTCTCCTTTTTTCTTTGCACAATTAAGGATATCTTGACGAAAGAAACTAATTCTAAACTATAAATACACCTATTAAATTTTTTGTCAACAATTATACTTCTGCGTTATTTCATTTGGCGTATCCTGATTTTCATACAAAAAATACACAAAATAAAAAGGGACAGACACTTTTAGGAAAAAAATGTCTGTCCCTGTTTTATTTTTACCAGCTATTTATTGCGAGCTATAACATGCATGCTCAACTTCAGTTGTGATCTCCCTGACTATCTGCCAAAGAGCACCATCAACATCAACCTGCTTGCGCTTATTGAGAGCGACTTTTAAAGGGACATGAATGAACTGATGATTCCAATATCCAACGAACATATCCGTCTTCCCAGCCATCCCTGCATGAACTGCATTTTGTGCAAGCATAAGACAAAATATTGAGTCATCTGCATTTGCAGGGCAGCTGCGGATCGTATAGCTCGGATCAATATATTTGATGCTGAATTCCATCTTCTCTTTTTTAAGATATTCTTTTATCTGCTCTCGCAGAAATATCCCTATATCAGAATGCAGCACGTTCCCCGATTCATCTTTCTTTAAAACACCATTCTTACTAATAAGATTCTGACCGGCACCTTCAGCTATAACAATAACTGCATGCCCCCTCTTGCCAAGCCTTTTCTTTAACTTAGCTAAAAATCCGTTTTCTCCTTCAAGGGCAAAAGGATATTCAGGAATAAAACAAAAATTCACATCGCTGTCTGCCAATGTCGACCTTGCAGCAATAAAGCCTGAATCCCTTCCCATAAGTTTCACCAATCCTATTCCATTCCAGGCTGCTTTAGCTTCCTCGTGGGCAGAATATATTGACTCACGCGCTTTTTCAACAGCAGTTGAAAAACCAAATGTCTTTTCACAACAGTAAATATCATTGTCAATAGTTTTTGGAACGCCAATAACTGCAATATCTAGCTTGCGCTTTTTTATTTCCTGAACAATTGCATGCGCTCCTTTAAATGTCCCATCTCCTCCAATAGCAAATAATATTTTTACATCATTTCTAAGAAGAGTATCTACAATATCCTTAGGATCTTGAGGGCCTCTTGAACTTCCCAGTATAGTCCCCCCTTCATTTTGAATACCTTCAACTACTTCAGGAGTCATGTCCATAGGTTTTATTCTTGCATTTGATGACAATCCTTCATACCCATACCTGAATCCCAGAACAGTCTTAACGCCATATTGCCATTTTAAAGAAAGGACAATCGTTCTAATAACATCATTGAGCCCGGGGCACAGACCTCCACAGGTAACAATTCCACAAGTCAAGTTGCATGGTCCAAAGAATAGATCCTTTCTTGGGCCTGCAGCTTCAAACATAGGAGGCTCTTCCTTAGACCCAAAAAACCGGGCAGCTTCCCTTTTTGTAGCATAAACAAGTATCTTATCTTCATCAGAAACATAATGATTTGGTGATTTTTTCAATGTAGTCGGCACATTGCATTTACCTAAAGAGTCAACTCTTAGGTCCTGAAGTTCTTTAATATCCGGCATTTTCGAATCCATAAACTACCTCCTTGGATTTATTATTTCATTGGAATGATAATCAAAATCTGCTCAACTGCCTTTCTTGGCAATTAAAGTATTTATAATTAATAATACCAAATTTTCTGCAAAGACGTACTAATTAAATTTAAAAATAGGCGCCATCAGAATTCCATTTAAATATTGCCTGTTCATATGCCATAGATATGCATAGAACTAATATGATATAAATCCAAATTTGGGCTCAAAAAAATATTATATTGATATGGCTTGACCATCATGAGAGAATCTTTCTCCATATGACAATTTGCTTGCTGCAGGATTATCGAGAAGGAACAATAGCTCCCCGTTCCTAGGGGCCACTTTTGTTGCAGGCAAAAAACTGTTTTCTTCTTTTTCTTCAATAACCTTCTTAATTATCTCAGCTTTCTTATTTCCAGTAACCAAAACAACAACATGCCTTGCATTATTAATAACAGCTAAAGTCATGCTCATCCTTTTTGTATCTAAATATTCAGGCTGCGAAAATGTTACCAGATCATCAATTTCATGCACTTCTTTTCCCCATGGAAATAAAGAAGCAACATGCCCATCATCTCCAATTCCCAGCAAGACAAAATCAAAGGAAGGAACACATCTATCTTCCAGTTCAAAGAATTGCCTGATATGGTTTTCATAAAGCTCGCAAGAAAGGTTAATATCGCTGTTGTATGTCCCCATAGGATGGATATTTTCGTCAGGAATGCTTATATAATCAAGGATATTCTTTCTTATCATCCCCAAATTACTTCTTGGATCGTCATATGGGACATATCTTTCATCTGTAAGGAATATATGTGTCTTCTGCCAGATATCAAAATCATTTATTCCAGATAATCTGCAATAGAACTCAACTGGCGTTTTACCGCCGGAAAGGGCTGCAACAAAACGATTATTCTTTGATATTGATTCATTTGCTATTTCTTTCCATTTTTTAATAAGAAAGTTGGTCAATTGAAATGAATCCTGAAAAATAAGAGTTTTTCTTTTTGGGAACATAATTATTAATTCTGGAACTAAATTAATAAGACAACATGCTTAAACAGCTGTATTAACGTCAAGGCCCTGTGATTTTTTTGCAATACTCTCCAGCAGCGATTCAAAAGCATTATTAAAAGCCTTAACCCCATCATCAAGAAGTTTTACACATACTTCATCAACTGAAATACCAAGAGAACCCAAAGATCTTACAACTTCAACTGACTCCTTTGCATCATTCACAAATGCCTCTTTTACATCTCCATGATCAATAAATGCATTTAATGTGGCTTCGGGTACTGTATTTACCGTAGGTGCGGATATTAATTCTTTAACATACTTAATATCGCAATATTTCGGGTTTTTCGTTCCGGTTGAAGCCCAAAGAACACGCTGGATATTAGCGCCTTTTTGCCCAAGAGCCTTGAACTCATTTGAAGCAAATAATGCCTTTGCTCTTTCAAAGATCAATCTTGAATTTGCAACTGCAGCTTTTCCCTTTAACGCAACAATCCTATTTTTAGTATTTGTATCTGTCGCTGAAAGGAGCTTCTCATCCAACAAATTATCAACAGCTGTATCAATTCTGCTAACAAAAACACTTGCAACAGACCTGACCTTACTGGGATCACGCTTTTTATTGATAAGACTGCTAATTCCTCTCAAATAAGCCTTAGCTACTTCTTCATATTGCCTAAGCGAAAAGATCAGAGTAGCATTAACGTTGATACCCTCGGATATAAGCGCCTCAATAACTTTATACCCGGCGGCTGTCGAAGGCACCTTTATCATTACATTAGCTTTAGATACTTTATTAAACAGCCTTTTTCCTTCTTGAATCTGTTCTTCAACTTTATCTGCTAAAAGAGGATTGATCTCGAGGCTGACATATCCGTCAAGGCCATTGGAGTCCTGATGAACTTCTTTGAATTCAATAGCAGCGCTGGTTATATCGCTAACCGTCAGCTCATCATATATCTCAAAAGTAGACCTTCCCTTATCTTTCAAATCCTTTATCAACAAGTCATAATCTTCACTTTCACTAATAACTTGATTGAATATCGAAGGATTAGAAGTGACCCCCTTTAATCCTCCTGCTATCATGCCTGTTAACTTTCCTTCTTCAACTAAAGACCTGTTGATATAATCCAACCAAACACTTTGACCTAAAACGGCTAAATCCTCTAAAATTGTATGCGACATACAATGTCCTTATTTTTAGTATTAAGAATAAATAGCCTTCTTCAACTTACAGTTTCTTAACAACTAACCTCTTAACAGCTTCAGCAATATCTATATCTTTCAAATGATAGTATTTAAGCAGCTCCTGAGGTGACCCTGATTGCCCAAACGTATCATTAACAGCTATCATTTCCATTGGAACCGGACAATTCTTAACAACAACTTCAGCTACAGCACTCCCTAATCCACCATACATTTGATGCTCTTCAGCAGTAACAATAGCCCCTGTTTCTTTCGCTGACTGAATTATCATTTCCTCATCAATAGGCTTAATAGTATGCATGTTAACGACTTTAATAGTTATCCCGTCCTTCTTTAATATCTCTGCAGCAGAAAGGGCTTCACTTACCATTATTCCGCAAGCAATAACAGTCGCATCTGAACCTTTTTGCATAACTGTTGCTTTTCCTATCTCAAAAATATCACCTTCTGCGGTTAGAACTGGAAGAGCTGCTCGGCTGGTACGCATGTACATCGGTCCAAATTCATTTGCAAATACCCGAGTTGCTTTTGCAGCCTCAACAGAATCAACAGGACAAACAACTTTCATATTAGGCAATACCCTCATTAACGCAAGGTCTTCAAGACACTGCGCAGATGCTCCGTCTTCACCGACAGTAACACCAGCGTGCGAACAAATGACCTTCACATTACAATTATTATAACAAAGATCCAACCTGATCATGTCATATGCACGGTTTGTCATAAAGACCGCGAAAGAATTAGTAAACACTATAAATCCCTGCAGGCTAAGGCCAGCTGCCATGCCGATCATATCCTGCTCAGCAATTCCAACGGTGAAAAACCTATCAGGAAACGCCTTTTTAAAATAGTCTGCACGAGTTGCATCTTCAAGATCCGCAGAAACAACAACTATTTTTTCGTTCTCTTCCCCTAATTTAACTAACTCTTTTCCAAAACCATCTCTTGTTGCGATCAGATCAGCCATTATTATTCCCCTCCCAATTCAGCCAAAGCCTCTTTAAGTTGTTCATTATTAGGTGCTTTACCATGCCATTTCGCTTCACCTTCCATAAAAGAAATACCTTTTCCTTTTATCGTATGAGCAATAATAACAAATGGTTTACCTTTTTTTGTTCCAAATTGCGCAAAAGCCTCATGCAAGCTCTTTAAGTTGTGGCCTATTACTTCAACCGCATGCCATCCAAAGCTTCTCCATTTATCCGCCAATGGCTCAAGATCCTTGATCTCATTTATAGGACCATTTTCCTGGATCTTGTTATAATCAACTATCGCACAAACATTATCAAGCTTGTAATGAGAAGCTGACATAGCTGCCTCCCAAACTGACCCTTCCTGAATTTCACCATCACCCATAAGACAATATGCCTTAAAATTTTTATTCAAAAGCCTCGCGCCCAAGGCAATCCCATTTGCCACTGATAGGCCATGGCCTAATGAACCCGTATTAAATTCTACACCTGGTACCTTTTTATGAACATGTCCCTGAAGTATCCCGCCAAATTTTCTATACAATTTGTACTCTTCTTTACTAAAGAACCCGTAATTTGCCAATACAGCGTAAACAGCCGGCGTAATATGTCCTTTAGAAACAATCAGACGGTCTCTTTCTGCCCAATCAGGTTCATTTGGCTTCACATTCATCTGGTATTCATAAAGGCTTAATAATATCTCAACAGCTGATAACGACCCGCCAGGATGACCGCAACCTGCAGAGTTTGTTAAATTAAGGATATCTTTTCTTACCTGATTAGCTTTAACTTTAATTGCTTCAAAATTTGGTATTTCAGACACAACTCCTCCTAACAAGTTTCATATTTTATAATTTTTTATACTGTAGATTGTACGTTTTAAAAAATTGGTTTGTAATGCTAAATATTTGCATCAAATTAATAGAAGATTATTATGATGAAATTTTATGGGCCATGCAGGAATCGAACCTGCTACCCACTGATTAAGAGTCAGTTGCTCTACCATGTGAGCTAATGGCCCAAAATTAAAACCGTACCGATCAAATTTTTTGGAGTACTTGTCCTATGAGTATCGAAAGGACTATAAGTTACAATAATGAATTATTGTATTAAGAATTATAATAAATTCGATTTGTCTCTAAGGCTAAATCAGATGTATTTATATCAGACTTTAAATACAGTGTAAAGTAATAATGTGAAATTTTTAGGCATTTCCTGCAAAGTCCGACAAAACAACCACCAGTTTAGGCCGCAAAACATTATGAGCATATGCTTATCCCAAGACATTGGTTTTACCTCTTCCCCTTATGAGCATTTGCTCATTTGTGCCCAAGCCATTGTCTCGTCGGCAAACAGCTATTCTTGGGATCTGGCCCTTCTGCTGCCCCCACCCCTTAAAACCACTGCCCTACTCACTAAAAGAACTTATCCCTAAGATCTCAGGATCAAAATCGATACCACAAACCTTTTCATCGCTATCATCAGCCCCTGATTCCCCCAAAACATATTTATAACGCCAATCAACTTCTTGATCAACAGCCTGACTTAACAGTTCGACCACTTTTGATCACTCGGAATTTCGTTCAATTTAAAGAGGTTTCATTTGACACAATATTCCCATGATAGTAGTATATTGACCATAATGAAAATCCTTAGAATAATTGTTATAACACTATTAACCTTGTCAGCTATTATCATCGTTCGTAACGCATGGCTTTGCGATGATGCCTACATAACCTTTAGGGTAGTGGATAATTTCATAAATGGTTACGGCCTCAGGTGGAATGTTGCAGAAAGAGTACAAGTATATACCCACCCTCTCTGGATGCTCCTATTATCATCTTTCTATTTTTTTACACGAGAGATATTTTTTACAAGCAATGCAATATCTGTAATCTTATCTCTGCTAGCTATAACATTAACCGCTTTTAAGCTCTCTAAAGACCATAGAAATGCGATTCTTGCAATAACAATACTGTGCATGTCCAAGGCCTTTATAGATTATTCTGCATCCGGGCTTGAAAACCCCTTAACACATTTATTATTAGCACTCTTTTTTATTGCATTTTTAAAGCCTGATACCTCAAGAAGGAAATTATTGGCATTATCTCTTTTCACATCCCTTGGCATCCTAAACCGCATGGATACACTGCTACTTTTTGGGCCTTCTCTGTGCTATGCAATATTTGAGTATTTAATAACCTCATCTGACGTTAACCTGAGATCAAGACTGATAAAAACTTTTTTCTCCTTATTGACCGGGTTCTTACCTTTTATCCTTTGGGAGGCTTTTTCAGTATTTTACTACGGATTCCCTTTTCCAAACACAGCATACGCAAAGTTAAATACCGGAATCCCAGCCATTATCTTGGTAAAGCAGGGACTTTATTATTTAATAGGTTCGCTCCCTAAAAAAACTGACCTTGTGACACCTACTGTCATCTTATCAGGGACCGTTCTTGCAGTTTTCTCAAAAAGCAACCGAAACAAATCCATTGCAGCAGGTATTTTACTGTATGTTCTCTACATAGTAAAAATAGGTGGCGATTTTATGATGAGCAGATTTCTTGCTGCGCCTCTTTTGTGCTCGGTTGTCATAATCAGCAGAAATAAAATTTTCAATAAATACAAAATACTTGTTCCGGCGCTCGTTTCTATTATCATTCTTGGATCCCTGTCACCATTCAATCCTGTTCTTTCAGGCATTAATTATGAGAACACGAATGATAATGTTTTTGTTTACAACAAAGGCATTTCTGACGAGCGCGGGTTCTATTACAAGCATTCCAGCCTTCTTAAAGCGCTAAAGGGTGAAAAAATGCCGGCTCACCAATGGGTTGACCAGGGCATTGAGCTTAGAGAGAAGAGACCTTTTTCTCTTATTTACTACACTAGCGTAGGCTATTTAGGTTTTTTTGCAGGGCCGCACACAAGCATTATAGATGCTGTCGCACTTTGCGATCCCTTGCTTGCAAGGCTACCTGTGCCAAAGAAAAAATACTGGAGAATCGGGCACTTTGAAAGGATAATTCCTTACGGTTATACAGGGAGCATGCATATTGCACAAAGCCAGTTCAAGGATAAAGACCTAGAAAAGTATTATTACAAGTTATCTCTAATAATAAGTGGGGATCTGTTAGATAAAAACAGATTTGTGGAGATCTGGAAGATGAATACGGGACAGTACAGGCATCTCCTTGAAAACTACAAAAGAGATATCAGCGATAAGAACTAACGCCCATCAAAACCTTAAAGCGCCTCTACTGCAACTGAAGCAAGCTCTGACCTTTCGCTTTTCGACAATAGCATTGATCCAAAAATAGGATAGGCCTTCAGCCTGTCAACCGTATAAGATAATCCGTTGGAATTAGCATCTAGGTATGGATTATCTATCTGATCAGGGTCACCGGTTAAAACAATTTTAGTGCCCTCCCCTGCACGGGAAATAATCGTCTTAATTTCATGTGGCGTTAGATTCTGCGCTTCATCAACTATCAGGAACTGATTTGGTATACTTCTCCCCCGAATATAAGTAAGGGCCTCTACTTCAATTATGTCTGACTTCATCATATTATCAACAGTAAGGTCGCTTGTTGAAACACCATTGGTCTTTGAAGATATAGACCTTTTCATAATAAATTCCAAATTGTCAAATATTGGCTGCATCCAGTAATTCAATTTTTTCTCTTTGCTCCCTGGCAAATAACCGATATCTTTTCCAAGCGGGACGATAGGCCTGACTATGAGAAGCTTCTCATAAATACTGTTTTCACCTATGGTCTTCAAAAGCGCTGCAGCGATCGCCATAAGCGTTTTCCCCGTACCTGCCTGGCCAACCAGGGCTACCAGCTTGATCCTATCATCAAGCAAAAGGTCAAAAGCAAACCTTTGCTCAACATTTAGAGGGGAAATACCCATAGCACAGCATTTTTGTTCTACTGCAACTATGCTCTTTTCCTCATCAGAATACTTACCTATCGCATCATATCCAGGCTCATCTTCTGCCTGAACAAGGGCATACTCATTAGAAAGAAATGATTTTTCAGGGACAACCAATGGCACCCCTTTTTGAAGCTTAGCAACATCGTGCCTTGAAACTGACATTTTTTTCCAGCCTCTGTACAATTTGCCGTATTCAACCTTCTGGTTTTCATAATCAACCGCACTGATCCCAATGGCTTCAGCCTTGATCCTAACGTTCACATCCTTTGAAACAAAATACACTTTGTTCCCTTCTACTTGGAGCTTCCAAGCTACGCCCAAGATCCTATTGTCGTGCAGATCAGTATCAAGGTCCAGCGGAAGGCCTAGGTCCTTAACGTTCACATAAAGGATCAAAGTCCCTCCATTTATCATTTTTGCCCCTTTTTTCAGAGCACCTTTCTTTATAAGGGAATCTATCTCGCGCAGCACCTGCCTTGCATGCATACCTTTTTTATCGGCGCTAGACTTAAAACCGTCAAGCTCTTCGATTACCGTAATTGGGATAATTACAATATTATCCGCAAATGAATAGATAGATTGTGGATTGTGAATAAGTACATTTGTATCTAGAACAAAATGCTTTTCCATAAAAATACCTCCTGGCCATAGAGAGAAGAAACAAAGAATTTATTTTTTATAATTATTGTTTGCCTCATAACTCTTTACTGCAATTTCCCTCATCATCCTGGCTTTCTCAAAACCAGGTTCCAATCTAAGTGCATGGTCAAACTCACGAACCGCAAGTTTAAATTCACCTAACTTCCCCAAAATCACGCCTCTCCAATAGAATGCCTTTTCATTTTTAGGGTCGATCCTAACAGCCTCGTTCAGATCATCTATTGCTTCCTTATACTGGCCCTTTGCACGATAAACCAAAGCCCTGTTCAAATATCCAAAGCCAAGATCAGGATTTATATCAATCACCTTGTTGAAATCCTTCAAGGCCAGATCATATTCGTTTAACTGCAAGTAAAGCGTCCCTCTGTTATTATATGCTCTAAGGTATTTTGGCTTCAGCTTTATTACATTTTTATAATCATCAAAAGCCTCATCATATTTTCCCGTCGCCATAAAAATATTGCCTCTATGAAAATAGGTTATATATGCCTGGGGAAAAGACCCATCTATGTCTAAAGCCATCTGAAAGTCTTTAAGCGCTTCATCAAACTTCTGCCTCTTGCTAAAAATTATCCCTCTATTTGTATATGCATAGCTGCTCGGAACTATCTCAATTGCTTTCTCAATATACATAAGGGCTTTATTCAGCTCATTATTTGCCAGATATGCTTTACCTAAATTTAAATTAGGCCTATATTTATTTGGTGATTTGCTACAAGCATCCTCCCATAAAGATATTTCGGTGCGCCAGACGTTATTACGGGCATAGGTCGTTACAGACAAGACCGCAACAATGACTGTTGTAACAGCCATTAACTTCTCTCTATCCTTGATCGATCGCGATAGCCAGAAAGCTATTGCTATAAAGATCCCAACAGAAGGCAAATAAAGCTTATGCTCAAAGATCACATGACTCCTAGGGATCAATTCACATGACAAAGTAATAATAATCCAAAAGACAGCAAAAGCAAAAACAGGATAAACACGCCTGATCCTATAAGCAAAAAACATAACCGTCATCAGCATGAAATAGCTAAACATAACTGCCGGCTCAAAAACATTAGAAGACAAGGCAAGATCATAATCAATATTCTGATTTATCGGAAAAAATACCAGCCTTAAGTAAATGGCCCAGACTTTTAACTGAGTGATCAAATACTTCCCCAGGGTAATAATATCCCCGTCATGTGATCCGGACATCTTCTGACCCAGAAAAATGTTCGAGATATTAAAAGAAAATAAAAATGGAGATATAAAGCCTATGAATATAAAGCAAAACAACAAAAGCTTAAATATGGAAATCCCGGGACTATTTCCCTGCTCCCTTTTTGAAGCCAATAGTAATCTTTCTATCAATAAAATAGCCAAAGGAAGAGTTATAACTATCTCTTTTGTAAATAATCCAAATATCGCAGCAACAAGGGCAGCAACAGCATATCTGACATCAAATTTATTTCTTGATACAGAAAGCCTCGATTTCAAATAGAAACAAACGCTGGCAAGATAAAACATAGCAGCCATCGATGCGAATCGCTGAGTTATATACGTTACTGCCTGGGTCTGAACAGGATGGCTAACAAATAACAGCGCTGCAAAAAATCCGATATATTGTCCATCATCGTTGGCCTTCATTGTTTTCAGCCAGGGTGTTGAATAAACAAGAACTACTAACCACCACACAAGCAAAGCCGAGATTAAATGAATGCCCAAATTAAAAACATGATATCCAAGAACATTCAATTTTCCAAAATGATAATTTAAAGCAAAGGATAAAAAAGAGATAAAACGGGTAGGAGCAATGGTCCTTGAATAAGCGGCTATTTCATCAAAACTCCTAATATGCTCATTATTAACAATGAACTCAATATCGTCTAATTGGAATTCGGATCTTAGAGTATTGGAATATATTACGAGGCCAAGAAAGATCAGTATGGCTAACCTTGTTAGCAGATTTTTATCCTTTAAATTCATTTAGACCTATCCGTAAAAAGAGATAATAAAAACCCCTATTATCATCACGATAACACCAATTATTCTTTCTTTAAAATCTTTTTCTTTAAAAATCCAGAAACCAAACAAACTGCTCATCACGACGCTTGTTCTCTTTATTGCTATAACATACGGGACTATTGTCATTTTAATTGCATTCATTTGGCTAAAGAATGCGACCGTCGTACAAATACCCATTAACAACATATAGGGCCAACCAAACTTGAACTGGGAAATAATATTCTTTGACTTCTTTAAAACTATAATTAATAACACTAGGGAAACACAAGAATTCGCCGCGCACAAATAAGCGAACATAGAGTACTTAACAACCGCCATTTTATCAAAGTTTGCACCAACGCTATAAAGGACAGCAACAACAAGCATGTACCTTGGGCCTTTTTCCCTCAACAAACTTTTAAAAGGCTCAAAATATCCTATTTTTCGATCTGAAAAATTAATAACATAGGCACCAGCAACAATTAAAATGATCCCTAAAAGCCCAACAGGCCGGGGAAATTCACCCAACATAATCGGCGATGTAATAAGAAGAAAAACCGGAGTGAAAGTGAGCATCGGCATAGATATCGACATATCAGATAACTTAATTGCCTTAAAGAAACAAACTGATGCAATAGTCAAAATGATCGTTACTGAACCAACATAAAACCAAAACAGATAATCAAGTTTTGGCCTGCCTTCAATAAACAACATTAAATACATAAATGGCAAAGTAAAAACCATCCAACCCAAAGCAGCTATTTCAGGATCCAACTTTTTGATTATTTTTCTCCCAAAAACATCTTTTAGGGAAGTAAATATCGCTGTTATTAATGCTAATATGACCCACATAACTGATTCCTATTAAATGATTAATTTTCTATCATTGGAACAAACCGGACGGGGATAAGTGATTTTTTTTGAATACCAGAACTTGTTTTGGTTATAAGCACCAGTTCCTGATCAAAAGAGCCTATGGGAACTATCATCCTGCCACCTTCCTTTAATTGTTCAACAAGAATTCTTGGTATTTGTGGTGGTGCAGCTGTGACAATAATGGCATCATAAGGCGCATGTTCTTCCCACCCCTGATACCCGTCGCCGCATTTAACTGAGACATTTTTGTATTTCAATTTATTTAATAATTTTTCAGAGCTGCTACATAACTCATCGAGGATCTCAATTGTATAAACCGCATCAGCAAGCTCAGCAAGAACTGCCGCCTGATAACCTGAGCCTGTCCCGATCTCAAGAACTTTATCAAGCTTATCTAAATTTAGCTGTTCTGTCATATATGCAACAATATACGGCTGCGATATTGTTTGGCCATATCCGATCGGAAGAGGGTAATCTTCATAAGCAAATGGCCGCTGTTCTTCAGGAACAAAGAGATGTCGGTCCACTTTAAGCATGGCTTTTAAAACTTTACTATCCTTGACGCCTCTGTTAGCAATTTGCTTTTCAACCATTGCCTCTTTTTTTAAAATATAATCATGCATTTTTGAGGTATCCGTAAAAACTATTTTATCAATAAAATCTTTTTCATATAAATGCGTACTGGCCTGATAAAAACCTATTATTAAAATAATGACAAATAATATAATTATAGAAACTCTTAGCATGAATTTTTTTACTAATTTCCGATAAACTTACTTTTTCTAAATATTTTTACCAAATAAAACACCTAATCGAAGCACAAAAAAACCAACTATTAAACTTATAAATACATTTAAAAAAGCCCTGCTTGTTTCACCTTCCTTCATAAGGTCAGCAGTTTCCAGGATAAAAGCTGAAAATGTAGTAAATGCTCCCAAAAAGCCTACTATTAAAAGCAGCTTTAAATTTGGTGTTAAGCAATATTTAACTTCAGATAAGTTTGCAAGAACGCCAACAATAAAACACCCCAATAAATTGACAATCATGGTACCGTAAGGAAAATCTGATCCAGCAGATTTTAAGATCATCGTTGACAATAAAGACCTTGATACTGTACCAAATGCCCCGCCAACACATAACAAAAGAATTTTTATCATAGAATTTTTCCTCTCTAAAATAATATTATATCAGAAGTGAACCTTGAGTAAAAAATATTCCTGCAACAGCTGCTGTCATTAAACATCCAAGCGTTGCAGCTATCAACGCCCTTAGCGCAACAGACGCAATCACACCAGTTCTTGATGGCGCCAGTGCGGATATTCCTCCTACGAATATTGCCATTGAAGGCAAGTGTGCAAAGCCGCACAAAGCATATGAAGCAAGAACAAAAGACCTAGGGCTGGACAAAACATTCTCTCCCATAACCCTCGCAAGGTCCTGATAAGCAACCACTTCAGTTAAAACAACCCTTTCCCCAATTATCTTCGAAATAATTCCGGCATCAGCGACAGGTATTCCTATCGCCAAAGTAAAAGGATAAAAAATGTGCCCGAAAATATTCTTTAATGAGAAATCAATTTCTGCACCAAATATCATGCAGATTTTGCTGCCGATATAAGCAAAACTTAAATCTATCAAAGCAACAAGCCCCAGGACTGCAATAAGCAGCGCAGATATTCCTACTATCATCGTAACTCCGGAATTTGCTCCGTTAATAATTGCTTCAAATAAACTATTATCCCTTTCATAATAAGGCTTAATATGCTCACCTAAAGTCTTTGGGACTTCGCTTTCCGGCATCAAGATCTTTGACATTACAAGAGCTGCGGGCGCTGAAAGAAAAGACGCCGATATCAGATGCGCCGCAATTGAAGGGAATTGATCCTGCAAAAATAATACATATAGGACTAACACGTTCGAAGCTACGGTTGCCATGCCGACTGTCAATACTGTACAAAGCTCAGATGCTGTCATGTCTTTAAGATGAGGCTTTATCGTTAAAGCAGATTCAATCCCGACAAAAATATTGCTTGCTGCAGAAAGTGATTCCGCGCCTGAGATCTTCATTAATTTTGTAAAAACATAAGCAAACCCACGTATAATTATAGGCATTATGTTTAAAAAATATAATATTGATATCAACGAAGAAAAGAAAATAATCGTCGGAAAAGCTTGAAAGGCTAAAATAAAACCAAGTGAAGTTTCGCCGCTTGCATTAACCTGCCCGGGACCCAACGCAAGCCTGCCAAAAAGAAAATGCGCGCCTGCTGTTGATGAGTTCAATATCTTTATTACAATATCATTCAAGAACAAAAAGATCTTTGAGCCTGCAGGCACAATAAATATAAATAAGGCCATCGCAAGCTGAATTACGATACCCCAAAATATCAATGACCAGTTCATTCTCTTTCTATCTGAAGAAAAACACCATGCAAATAAAAGTAAGGCTAACATTCCGCAAAAGCTAATAAAATTATAAATATCCATTTCTCAGCCTCTCTTGTAAAAACTACTCTTGGGCCCCTTTTTCCTTTAAATAATCAATTATCCGCTGATCACCAGATTTTACTGCCAGCATTAACGGGGTCATTTTAAACATGCCGGTCAAATAAACATCTGCGCCATTCTCAATCAATATCTTTACTATCTCAAGCTGGTTTAAAAAATCTTCATTGGCATTACTAATCGCCTCGGAAAGCGCTGTATAGCCATTTTCATTTATCAAATTAACTTCTGCCCCGCGTCCGATCAAAAATTTAACCATGTCTGCCTGCCCCCACCAGCTGGCCTCCATCAACAAAGTCTTACTTTGATAAGGCCCTGGAGCATTGATATCAGCTCCATTCGCTAACAGATATTCAACAACATCTTTGCGGCCGGACCTTGCTGATAAAAATATTGCACTTTTTGATAACTCTCCTCTTTTTTTCATTAAATATTTCAAAATATCCAAATTTCCCGAATATGCTGCAATATCAGCAGCGGTCTCAGGCTCTTCTGGCAAACGCGACCACCCTTTTTCATTTACTTTGGCTCCTTTTTGTATCAGCAATTTCACAAGATCCAGATTACCTTTATATACAGCAGTCATTAATGGCGTCCAGTTCCAGTTAACAGATATCCCGTGCATAATTAGCTGTAAACCCTTAACATTGACTTCCGCTCCTGCTTTAATTAAAACTTCTGCTGCTTCCATGTTTTCAAGGGCTATGGCATTGATAAGAACTGAATTTGAGAAAGAGCTGACATGATCAACATCAGCGCCTTCCTTTATCAAATATTCTATCATCTTGATCTTGTTACCAGCAACTGCTGCTCCAAGAGCTTGATCAAGCTTATGCTGATCAGACTCTTGAGCCAGAAGGGCCTTGACAACTTCGATATTTCCGCTTCTAGCTGCAGAAAACAAACCACCTTCTTCGTATTGGGCAATTACTGTCTTAGGCAAGTAAAAGAAAAATGTTGAAAATAAAATGGCCTGAATGAGTACAAACTTTGTTTGATGCATAAATGATTATTTCAAAACTTTATTAAATAATTAAAACCTTAAGGTGTGAAGGGCAAATTAATTGACTGATTGTTGTTAACAGCAATATTGATCTCTTTTCTGATCACGCTCAGTAATTTCCTTTGATGAAGAGGCTTTGCAAAGGCACGGAATAAACGGCCATCTACATCTATTTTTTCATCTCCCTTATCCATCTCAACACCCATTGTAACTGTTATACATACGATCGGAATGCCTTTTATCTCAGGATCATTAACTATCCGCCTTATTACCTGAACACCATTAATATCAGGTAGCATAAGGTCCATCAATACAAGATCCGGCTTTTCAGCTTTTGTCATATTAAAGCCATCTTCGCCGGTCCTTGCACATATAGAAACATAGCCATCCATCTTTAGCCATTTTTCCAGTACCTTTACCATGCTTGGGTCATCATCAACAATAAGTATTTTTCTTAGAACTTTAGGCATTTTGCGTCCCAAAACAATTCATTAACTATCTAATACTAATAAAAATCTTAACATGGAATAAGTTCATCAGCCACTTCTTTTCAAGAATTCTACGTTAAGCCGTCTGAAAATCCCAACTATAATTCATCGCATTTAATGCGCCAAAAGCATAGCGGCATTGGAAATCGGTACTATCTGAATTATCATCGGAGAAAAACCCAATATCGTCATATTTTCATATCCATTCATATCAAAACTGAATTCAAATCCAAAGCCGTCTCCTCTTGTTTCAATCTCCAGATTCCTAGTATCAAGGTCAATACCGCCAACTCTTTTTTCTTCCACTACGTCAGTAACATTTCCTTGGACCAGAACTTCTTTTAGTCCTTGTTGCATAAACAAACTTATGGTATTTATAAAATCTTTTCTTGCTTTAAGCTTATCCCGGGAGTCTCCCCATTCCCTTCGTTGAAATTCGGTTCTATCAGCTAGCTCCACAGCAACTGTAGCAAGCTCCAAGGACATAGATGCATCTGTCATTCCAATTAAAATATACTCTCCTTCGACATTCTTGCTTCCCTGAGAAAAGAAAAATCCGAAATTAATATCTTTAAAAGATAATTGATCGACCAAAGCATTTCTCATCATTTTATATTTTTGCCCACTTCCAACATATTCATCTAAGAAAAGCACTCTTTGATTATATCTAATATCATCATAATCCAAGCCCTCTTCATCTAATGCTATTCTTAACACTTCATCTTTCTTCCACGCAGGCACAACCATATCATAAGAAACCTGATCTTTATAAAGTGTTTTGTTAACCTCTCCACTCAAAGCAACAACTCGCGGCCTTTTTTCGGTTGGGAACAAATTGTCCCATGTAAGTTCAAACATCGTTTTACTTAACATGGAGCTATAACCAGAAATTAATACAATGTCCAAACCTTCCAGCTTATCATGAACCTGCATTACGAGACTCTTTGCAGCTCTAATTATTTTTAATCCGGATTCCTCATCTATCCCTACCGAAGCTGCTAATGCAGCAAATTCTCCTCCTAAGATTGCTGAATCCTTATTTTCAACGACTGTAAATTCAACATCTACACTAGAACCTTCAGCATAATTGACCCTTGATATCTTAGGTAAAGTAACAGTAAAAGTTGTACTATCCGGCTGGCTGTCTAAGCCTAATACCCCTCCCAACTGGTCAACTCTTCCCTGGACTAATTGCAATCCATAGCCAGATCCACCCTGAACACCTGCACCTTTCTCTTCAGTCAACCCTCCCGTAGTTATAAGTTTTAATAGTCCAGCCTGAAGCTGTACAATAGCATCAACATCATTTTCTGATACAGGCTCAAATCCTTCCATAAGACCATAAAAATCGCCAAAATATAATTTCCCATCCTCTTTATTAGAAAATAATGTATTATTTCTTGCAGCTGCCTTTGCTTTTGAGATCAATTTATTCCAGTTTATCCCTCCAAGATTAGCAACTTTAAACCTTACACCCTGGTCATCTGTCGGTTCAAAACGGACAATTATATCCCCTTCTTTCTGAGCCTCAACAGCATTATCAATAAGTTCATTTGCTATCTCTGCAAAAAGATATTTTATTCTTCCAGCCACATCTTTAGAAAAACTGCCCGTAATCGGATTAACATAAATATCCCCTTTGATAGAATAACGATTATTGACAGATCCCCTTACTCCGCTTAAGATTGCATCCTTTGCACTAAATGATTTTATTGAATCACTATCCATTTTGTCATTCTCATCACCGAGAACTGAAGTGTCAGCATAACCATCCCTCGATACCCTGTAATAGAACAAACGTCCTGCATACCAGGCTTCCGGTGAACTATAATTCTCTTCAACCACTCTTTGAGTCCTGAATTGACTTGAATCAATCGTAACAGGCCCAAACCCGCTAATTATGGTCGTTCTTATTTCACCGTCAGCAGATAAAATAGAAAACAGGTCTTCAAGATGCTGTGTAACTTCCGCTCTCGGACCATCCCTAAAGTAGTGGCTAAGACCAAGATTACTGTAAATCAAACCTATCTTTTTATTTATTCCTGCATCATTCATTAATTTCTCATAAATTGCTTTAAAATTTTTTGGAGTATCTAATATAAAAGTCACGCTTTTCGGAGCATTATGCCAGCTTTCCGGGATCTGATTGGCGAAGGCAATTATCTTTACATTCCGAATCCCTTTGGCCTCTAGCTCTCGAGCTAGCCCAATCACCCCTACTGCATCACCCGCCCCCCAATCCACAACAACGATCGGCTCAGCATCAACATCTGTGCTGGCGCCTAACTCATAAAGCTTACTCATTATTCCATATCTTCCATTGAGCGTTGCAAAAGATGTATCAGTCTTTGCCCAGCTCCTTCCTGTATCATGTATGGTAATAACACCATTTTCATCCCTGACCTCATAAAATGAACGCGTAGTTAATATTTTCTGGAAATCATCATCTAATAGAGTTGAATAGATCTTTGCTCCTCCATCTAAGTCTGCCACTTTCACTTCAGACAACATAGATCTATCTGGCCTTAATCCTGCTTCATTCTGAATAACAGGAAGAGTTATTCTAAATATTGCACCAGCTTCAATCTCCCCGTTTTCCTTTGCTTGACTCCAGTTCTCAGCACTTATCTTCCCGCCATGATTCTCAATTATTCTTTTACTAATAGCTAATCCAACACCCGTTCCAAACTCACCTTTTGTAGAAACAAAATCTTCAAAAATACTATTAGGATCTTCTAATTTAATTCCTCCGCCAGTGTCCTTGATAAACAATTCAACCATATCTTTATTCTGGGAAAGTCTTGATCCTAACTCAATTCGCCCCCCATCTTTCATTGTTTCATTTGCATTCTTTAAAATATTTATAAAAACTTCTGTCATCCTCAGATCATCAACTTCCAACGACAATCCATCAGCTTCAAGATTAACAAAATCCTTATTAATAACGATCTCACCTCTAGCAATTCTTTCAACCATTCTTTGTATACCAGAAGCAGAAGCTGGCACGGAATTAATAGAATGAGCAAAAATAAACTCAACATCAACTTTCCGCTTATTTAATTTATTATCAAGCACCCTATTTAAGTACTCAACAAAATGTTCATACGAAGTAAGCATTGTGGAAATATATTTTTGATATATATTGCCCTTATCCTTTCCTTCAAAAACAGTACTTAAACTTTTCAGAACAGCCTCTAATCCCTGTTTTTCCTCGTTAATCCTATTTCTAAATTGTTCGAATGCCCGATACATTTGTATATTATCGTGGATCCCATCTTTAGGCTTAAATATCCCCTGAAGATTCGGGTTTATTGATAACATAAAATCAAATGCTCTTTTAAAGTCTTCATTTCCATCAATAAGACCTTTGTTGTCCTGATAAATTATCTGTCTGAACCCAGCAATTGCCTGAGCGAAATTGTTCACTTCATGGAACAGATAATGTCTCATCTCCCACAAACTACTGCCCAAAGAATTCGCTTGCTCTGCGTTAAGCATTGAAGTGTCTTTTGTTCTATTAGAAGAATTCTGATCAACTTCCGGCACCACGTTGATCTGTGCAATTAACGGCGATCTAGCATTTATATTTTCTGGTCTTCCATTTTCTTCAACAATATTACCTACTTTTGTAAGAACTGTTCCTCCTGAAAAATACTTTCTAGGAATTATCTGTTGTGTTGTATAGTCATATTCTTCTTTAATGTAATCATAGACACCATCTTTGAATGCCTTTAAATACTCCTGGTATATTTTCTCTTTGACTTCTTTATCATCAACATCAACACCTTCTATCTTATTCTGATCAAGATAAATACGTCCGAACATGCTTTCTTTTAAGTTGCGCTTAAACCAGGTTGCCAATATTAGAGAATTATAAATTTGACGAAGAGCTGCAAAATTTTTGCCTTCATTTACTTCCTCTTCAATCGCAGGGATTACTACCTCCCTCAATATTTGAGTTGATAGCTTAACCTTTTCATCTTTATTTTCTTGGCGCTCTTCTCCCTGCTCATTTTCATTAGGTTCCCCAATACCTTTTTGATGAGACATGGCTAAATAGTCTTCCTCTAACATTACCTTCAGCCTGCTGTTGGTAACATAGGCAACCTCTCCATATTCATAGATCACAGCTCTTTCGGGTATGATCCATATCTTATTAAAGGTCTCAACCGGAATATCCGTTGTGCCAAACTTCTCCTGAGCTTCCGAGTAGACCCTCTCCCAGAACTTACTGCCAATTTCATCTTCCGGATAAAGCAAAGAAGAAGTTAATTGTTTTAAAATATAATCCTGAGCCAAAAGGTCCCGGCCCATCTCGGTTTCACCAAAAATTTTTGGGATTATGCGATCTTTTTCATATGGGGATAAGTTGACCCAAAGATCATCATCCGGGATTGTTAATGAGGCAAGGAAGTATTTTACTAATTTTGAAACCTCAGCTTCAAGCTCATCACCTTGAACTGCAGAATCACCTTTATCGATAATAAAATCAAATTTAAAAGGTTCTTCTGGATAGATCTTTATTCCTTTTAAAATGACTGGAATATATGGAGGAGTTAAATAAACCATGGAATTGGTCAAGGCCAATTCAGAAAAAACCTGGGCTTGCGCCTGACCGATAGGCACAACCATCAATTGAAGGGAAATTACTACAAATAAGATCCATGTTTTAGCTCTACAAAAAATAGATCTCAACTTATTCATTTGTTTGGTAATAAACATAATTAAACTAATTAAGATTAATAATAATAGAAAATAAAATTTATATAAAAAGTATACAATATATTATTTTTTATTACCAATTAACGGAAAAAAGAGGAAAAAAAAGAGTTTTTAGTCAAGCAACTTTCGCCATTGTTTTAGTTTCCAAGCAAGCGGTTTGGCAAAAGCAGGGCTCGTAGATGGCAGGTATTCAACAGGCATATTGATATGAGAAAAGTGCTTCTTGAACAATGTTAGTGATGTCTTGCCATTGCAAAACACCTTTTTGATATTTGGATAATCATTAAAATATGCCTCAAAATCATTCATTCTTGCATTCCTGATCATACTGTCAGAAGACGTTTTAGGCCTACGGCAACTATGAATTACATCCCACAATGCAACACGATTCTTTTGAAGAACTTTCACTCTTTCTTCATAGCTATCAGCAAAATCGGTTTTTGTTATTTTTGCAATGATTTTCCAAAAATGATTTTGTGAATGTCCATAATATTGGCTTAGCTCTAAAGACCTGACACCGGGCATAGAACCCAAAACAAGCACTTTTGATTTCTTATTTACAATAGGTGGGAAACCAACAATTATATCTTGCATTTTAATTTATGATACAGCTTCAATATATAAGCCTTTAGGAATAGTAAAATGAAACGCAGCACCTTTTCCTTCTTCTGAATCTATCCAAATAGTGCCACCATGAGAATCAACCACTGCTTTAACAATGCTCAAGCCGGCTCCGGAGCCAACATAATCTTTTGCACTATGCAGCCTTGCAAATATTTCAAAAACTTTCTCCTGATCTTCTTTTGCAATACCAATACCATTATCAGTTACTACAAATTCATACGACTTTTCATGCTCAAAATGACCGACCGTGACAATTGGATGAATATCTTTGTTCTTTGAAGAGAATTTAATTGCATTGTTAATAAGGTTTAAAAATGCCTCTCCTATTTTTATCCTGTCGCAAATTATAGTAGGCAGATTTTCAGGAATAACCATTTCGACATTATATTGTTTAATATCAAATTCTAACCTCTCGCATATATTCACAACAACCTGATGAATATCAACTTTCTCATAAGGATTTTTGACCCTGGTTATTCTTGTCAAGGCAAGCAAATCTTCGATCAAATTATTCAATCTCGTAACTGACCTGCGAATACCTGAAATGCACTCCATCGCCTTATCATCTAATTTCCCCTTATAATGTTTTTCTAAAAATGCGCCATAACCTGATATTCCTGTGAGCGGGGCACGCAAGTCATGGCTTACCGTGTGGACAAACCCATCCAATTCTTTATTAACTTTCTGAAGGTCCTGCTTCTGACCTTCCGTCACTTTCAGATTTTCTAAAAGCATAATCCTTTTTTCTTCTAGTTTATCGGTAAACTCTGTCAGCTTTTCACCCATAGTAACAAAAGCAGTAGAAACTTCGCCAATTTCGTCTTTTTGAATATTGTCTATTTCCACTTCAAACTTTCCTTTACCCACTTGCTGAGCAACATTTACAAGTTTCTTTAAAGGCCTGGCAATACTTCTTATAAGAGCAAAAGATATTATAGAACTGATCACTATGCTCAAAACAAAGCTTACCCATAAGACTTTCCTTGCAACCTTCTCTTCCTGATTAGCAATTTCCAAAGACCTCTTTGAGAACTCCCTTATTTCCAACATCATTGATTCAAGCTTTAAAGAAAGTCTTTTTTCACTTCTTTTTATCTCGTCGATATCTTCAAATGACAATTCATACTCAGTTTTTTCTATCATGCCAAATATTTTAAAGATAACCGCATCATAGCTAATAAGGGATTCTTCTATCTTTTTTATGATCAGCCTGGCATTCTCCAGTTCAACCTTCTTTTGTTCTGATAAAGTATTAGTGAATTCTTCTTCAATCATGTTCTTTGCATCAATAATATTAGCTGCTGCCTGCTCGCCAATTTTATTAAATCCTTCTCGCAGTAGCCCAATATGTTCCAGCAAATACCTTTTGCGTATTTCCGTGACATTTTCAAATGCGACTTCTTCCGCGATCCTTAAAACCCTCTCGAATAAGATTACTTTTTTGTGCTGGTAATTATTTATTGAAGTAACAACTTCTGTTAAGGCCATGTCCCTTTTAACAACATTTCTCAGCTCAAAACCTATCTTTGAAAGTTGACTCAAACCTATAATAGTGTTACATCCTAAAACTGTAAGAAGGAAGAGAATAAAGACTGAAATTTTATTGGATATTTTCATTTAACCTTGTTTATTTCCTTATTTCCTTTAAAACATCAGCATACTTATAGAAGGGGTCCCCTTTAGATTGCGAGAAAACATCAGAATACACCACAAGATCAAAGAAGCGGTTTATAACAACAAGATATGTTGTTCCTTCAAGCTCAGACTTGTCTTTTAACGGGTTAAAATGTACAAAAATATACCCTCTTGTTTCAGGCATTCCGATCGATTTATCTATCTTTGCTGATTTAAGCAAATAATCCATCTTGCGCTCTGATTCAGATAAAGTCTTTTTTGCCTTAATAATTGCAGCTTTTGCCTGTTTTTGATCTATAACCGGCTTATTCGCTCCAAGAATATCATATTTAAATTTTCTGCCAGCTTCTTTCATTTTTTCAGAGCTCAGCTCGTTCGCCTTAAGATAATCATTACCTATCTCATCCATTGCATCGGAAATAGAATCTTCATAATAGTCATATGTATTAACTGTCTTGTCAGTGACCTTATCTACAGACGCACAACCACTACATAATATGAAAATAGTAAACCATAGAATCTTTTGCATAGTGAAAAACCTCTCTTATCCTTTAGAAAATTAGTCTTATGTAAATATAAAGAATACATATATTCTATTGTATATAATAGGAAATAAATCCATATTTATCCAGCAATATTACTTTTTTTCAATCTTCATTTATACTGTATTCTGTTAGCTATAAACGACAAAAGAACTATATGAATTTTGCATTCTAAATAATATACTGTAACTATGCTAATTTTCAGAACTAAATCCATACGACAATCTTTTATTTTTATAATATACTTCTTGTTATTATCACAATATTGCTTTGCACAGGACTCTATAATAAATGATGTTATAAAATCAAAGCAATCTCTTGTCACCATTAAGGGATTTAAGTCTTCTCCCTCAGAACATGATGACACTGGTCAATACAAAATGGGCTCTGGAGTAATCATATCAAATAACGGTATTATCGTAACAAATCTGCACACAATAATTGATTGTAATTTCATTAACGTTAAACTGCATAATGATAAAATTTATAGTTCTGAAGTCTTGATGACCTTGCCTGCATTTGATATTTCCTTAATAAAGATCAAGGCTTCAACCCCGTTAATTCCTATAGAGTTTGGCGACTCAAATGCCATTAGCTTGGGGCAAGATATAATCAATGTTTCCAGCAGTAAATTATGGCAGCAAACCATTACCGGAGGGATTATTACTGGTTTGGGAGTGAGCAAGCAATTGGACGGACAGGATATAAAAGGCATTGAAATGATCGAAGTAAACTTAAATCTTGATGAAGGCGACAGCGGAGGTCCATTATTGAATAAATCCGGGGAGTTGATTGGAATGATCACTGCAAAAGATGTAACACGAAGCAGAAAAAGCTATGCAATCCCATCAAGCAAGATACTTCTTCTTTATGAATATTACCAAAAATCCAAGTAAGATCCAGGCAACAAACACGCTTATTGTCTCTTACGAAATAAGAAATAAACCCTAGGATACAGCTTTCTTTTTTGGTATGATACCACAATATTAAAATCTAATTAACTCGTAAGAAAATGGAACCAGACAAAAAAACATTAAATGATAATAGCGCAAAAGCTCGTTGCGTTTTAAATATTTCAAAAAAAAGCACATTCCTTAAGTATTTGCTTGTCTTTATACTTTCATCCTCCATAGGCATATATTTCCGCCTTTTTCCTTTAATAAACTACTCTCCTGGTGATTTTCGAGAAAAAGCTACTTTAATTGTTATTCATCAGCTTAGAGAAATTGTGATAAAAAATATCGAGGCCAATAATCCTGACCTTAGTCCTCAGGAGAAAGCTTTACTGATAAGAACACAATTTAACAGACTTTTAAATACAGAAAAACTGAAAGTGCGGAGTTCAATAAATTCAGTCACTAGGAATTTCGCCGAGCAATCTCTCGAGAAAAGAAATAGCCCTTATCTTTTAGCTTCAGATTCTTTTTATTATTACGGATTAACAAAGAACATAGTAAAAACCGGGAAAATAGCCGACACTATTAAGGGAAGCAAATACTTAAATCCTCTTATGCTTGCACCAAACGGCCATTATGAGCCGTTAAACCTACATCCCTACATTGGCTTCTTTATCTATAAAATAATGCTGATCTTTAACCAAAGTACTGACCTGATGCATGCTGTTAGCTATACTCCGCTTGTTATTGCAGCATTATCAGTGGTCCCATTCCTTGCAATTTGTTATTCTTTTGGAGTAAGCGCAATAGCTTCTTTTGTGGGAGCTGTCTTTTTCCTTCTCGCTCCGATTTATATTAAAAGAAGCACCTTCGGATGGTATGATAATGACCCCTACAATACCTTTTTCCCATTACTGATCTTATCAATAATTTTTTTGGGATTATCAAAAAAATCCCTAAAACAAAATTTGCTATATGGACTTTTAAGTGCCTTCTTGCTTATGCTTTATGCCTTTTTCTGGCAGGGATGGGTCCTAATCTTCTTTGTTATCTTTTCATCAGGCATATTAATAATTTTATATGACCATTTTATTTTGAAAGATAAGCTTGTGTCAAAAAATTCTTTTTCATATTTCGGTATTTTTTCAATTCTAAGCTTCTTTGCAGTGTCATTAGCTTTCGGTGCCGGTGAATTCTTTGTTCTATTTAAAGAAGGCTGGATAGCATTAAAGAATTTCTTAACACCCCAATTATCATTATGGCCAGACCTATACATGAGCGTATCTGAGCTTCACAATGCAACGCTTAGTTATATAGTTGAATACTCCGGGGGTAAATTCTTTATAGCTATAGCCTTATTGGGATTTATTGCTTCACTGATCACTATCCCAAGGCAAAAAAAGCCTGAAGACGTTCCAAAAATCATCATGATAACTGTCTTTCTATCGATATCCCTAATTATCGCTTCCGGAGCACAAAGATTTGTTATGCTTGTATTTGTCCCTCTTTCAATATTCTTTGCCATTGGAATTGAGAGGATTTACAGATTTTTTTCTTTCATTATAAATTTAAAAATACCTGAATCAAGGAATTCAGCCAGCTTAAATCCTAAGAAATTAATTGCTAACATTTTATTGGCAATTGTTATCCTAGTTACTGTTTTTATACCTATAAAATCTATTCACAATACAATTGAATCTCTGCTTAATCCTATATTTAATGAAACATGGGAAAGTGCTTTGCTCCAAATTAAGGAAAAAACACCCAAAGATAGCATTGTTACCACCTGGTGGCCACCTGGGCATTTTATAAAAGCTATTGCAGAAAGAAGTGTTACGTTTGATGGTGCTACAATAAATGTTCCCCAAGCATATTGGGTTTCCAACATATTCTTAAGCCAGGATGAAACTCAAGCTTTAGGTTTTATAAGAATGCTTAACAATAGTGGGAATAAAGCTGCTGATTTTCTAGTCCAAGAACGCGGCTTTGAACTATCAACGAGCATAGCACTTTTAAAACTTATTACCGCGTTACCTCCAATAAAAGCTGCAATCGCCCTATCAACTGTTTTTAATGATGCTGACTCCATTAACAGATTATTAGAACTAACTCATAAAACACCGCCTCCATCCTACTTACTGATATACAATGAGTTTGTAGAAAATAATCTTCAGCTGAAATTCATTGGAAAATGGAATTTTACCGAGCTTGAGAAAATCAATAAGGACCCTGCCCTTTTAAAACAAGTCCCTGATAGGAATTCTGACCAGTATGTTCAATTCCTCTGGAAACTTGTTGGAGGCGCTTATAAATATAGCGGTATTCTTAATCAGCTTGACGCTAACCGAAATAGAGTGATCTTCGACGAAAATGTTATAATCGATTTAAAAACAAAAGAATGTATTGTAAATTCAAATACATACGGAAAAGGCACGCCTATAAGTGTCTTATATCTTGAGGATAATGAATTAAAAGAAGAACTGCAAAAAACCCCAACTCTCTCATATTCTGCACTACTAATAAAGGATCAAGATGCATATAAATGCATCCTTCTTGATAGGCCTCTGGCAAGATCCCTTTTAGTTCACCTTTACTTCTTTGAAGGAAAAGGCCTAAGATATTTCAAGCCTTTCATAAAGGAATCTGATCTGACAGTACGAACGAAGATAATGGTATACGAAGTTGACTGGAAACAATATTCAGAAGATACTCAAATGAAACTCCCTAATCTCCCGGGTTTATAACGAAGCGACTGAACAAAAGTATTTGTGACTACAAGCTTGCTCGCTCGGGACGATATCGCCAAGAGATCAAAAAGAATGTCCCGTCATTCCATAATAATCGCCAAAAATTGAACTTGCTGCGTCTTTTCTATTCCTTAATTCGCGAATACGCTCAGCACCTGTCATGTTCTCAAGGTCAGGCTTATCGTAAACAAGCGGTTTCTCTCTTAAACGAACTTTCATCCCTCCGACACCATCATCAAATACAGTCTTATTTTTCTCTAGCTCCAGGGGAAATTGCTTAATTAATGTTGATTGTTTGTTTCCCTTTGCTACAAGCGGAGCACCAAATTCATTTGGGTTTATCTGCTTTCCATTTCTAATCATGTTCTCAAGCTCTAACGCAAGGCTCTCATATTTTATTTTTCTTAATGAAGTAATCAGCTCCAAAACTTTATGGCTATCTCCCTGAAGATAATAAGCAATCCCAAGGCCTAAATATGCATAAGGAGGCTGGTTTGACTCCTTAGCAGTAACTTTTTCAAAATATTCAATAGCTGAAGAAGCATCTCCCATCCCGATCAAATAAACCCAGCCTAATGATATTTGTACAGAAACCATATTAGGATCGATCTCAAGAGCCCTTTTGCATGCTGCTTCAGCTTTCTCAAATTCACCTAAACTATAATATGTCTTTCCCAGATTTTCATAACCTGCAGCAAGATTTGGGTCCAATTCGACAGCCTTTTCGAAATAATAAATAACATTGTCCAGCTCAAGCCCTTTGGCCCTATAAGCCATTCCAAGATAATTGTAAGAATGCGCAAATCCCGGATGTATCTTTAATGTTTCATCGAAAAGCTTTATTGCTTGTTCATAATTTCCATTGTCAAACTCTTGCGCTGCTTTTTCAAATATAGTTTTCAGGCTATTAACATCTATAGGCTCCGCCGCAACCATTGAAGACATGCATATAACAATTGTTATTATAAAAATTATTGGATTTTTCATTTCAATTAAATACAGCAGGAATGCTTTGATATGATTAAATTTACTGGAAGCTTCTATTTATTAGCAGCAATTTCTTTTGATGATCTTGAACCGATTGAAACTTTCACTACCGACATCGACACATTCACCGTATTCTCAACGCCTCTTTTGGGAGACATATTGAATTTTACTACCTTTAGCAGCTCTTCTGTAGAATTTATTTCGTGCATAAACGTTAAAACATCTTCTAATGTTCCTACACAGTCTAAATTCGCATAATATTTATCAAAATCTTTCTCGTGTTTTACTTCTGAAGGGTTGCTTTTAACCAGATTGACTTTTGTCTTTGTTGCAAGCCTTTCAACCACGCTTAAAAAATCAGCATTAACGATATCAGCATCTTTCTGGTCCTTGTTAATATAATTCTCATAAACCTTTAACTCTCTTACAATCTTATCCTTATATGCCAAAAATCTGATATCTCTAATAACGCTTTGCTCTTGTATAGAAATCTCATTATCAATGGTATAAAGTTTGCTTAATACCGGGCCCAGAAATAACCTGTCAAAACATGCTAACAGGACAAATAAAACAGTTACATAAAATACTTTTTTCTCGTTCTCAGATAAATTGGAAATAAATTTCTGAATCAACTTTACTCCTCCGTAGTTTCCGCTTGAACCACATCATCGTCAGCAAACGATTTTAATTTTAAAGTTATCTCAAAAGCAGACACATCTTTTCCCCTGTCCTTCTTTGAGGTAGTTGACTTTATCTCTACGCTTTTGAAAAGAGGTGACTCTTTTAGCGTTGTGCCTAAATTAAAAACAAGCGAAGCAATATCAGAAACCCCTTGGATACTTACGCTTCCGTCTTCATCAAGAAATACATTAGTCAAATAAACACTGTCGGGGATATTATAATACAATTCCTTTATTGTTTCTAAGCTAACCATTCTTCCTGCTAAATATTTTTGAATAATCTTTGTTTGCTTAGCATCTTCCTCAAGCCTTACAACTTCCTCCCTATTAGCCTTGTACTTTGATTTCAGATTGTTCAAATATGTGCTCTTAAAATAAATACGCAACCCTAAAGTTAAAGCCACTAAAAATAGAACAATAAAACCTGCCATTGCCGCCCTCAAAAATTCTACCCCTTGTTCCTCCAATGATCTTTGCATAAGGACTTCCTCGGGCATAAGATCAACTTGCATATCCTTAACAATCGATACAGCAGAGACTATATCAAGGAATGAAGTGTTTGAATAGTTATTGGCTATTTTCTTTAATGCTCCGCTTGCTACTTTAACATTATCAACATAAGGTATAAACTCAACTACCCAATTAAGCTTTTCTTTTAAGGCCGTTTGAAGGGCTTTTGTATTTTCATCATCGGTTGTAATCAAATACTGTACCGGAGCAGGCTCAATATCTTCATTAATGTAAAGGTCCAAAGTCATTTTAATCTCATCAACAAGCTTGTTAATTGCATCTATACCCTCGCTAGCAAGCTGATTTTTACCGACAGGAATGCTCCTTGAAGAAATAGAGATTCCGCGGAAAGCTATAACAAAATTTGTTGAATTTTCATCAACATCAATGATTCCCTTTGGAGTTGCTTCTGCCTTCCATCCAAGCGCATCAGAATATAATCCGGCTATACCTTCTGGGGCAAAAAGCACTTTTTCGATCTTAATTCCAGCTTTTTCAAAAACCTCCAACTGGCTTTTAAGAACATTTTTGTTGGCAATAACAAGCAGTATCTTTGAATAATTGCTCTTATATACTCCTATGTTCACAAAACCAACCTGGATTTCATCCCTTGAAAACGGCGTATGCCTTCCTGCCTGCAAGCCTACAATAGACTTGATCTCTTCAGGATTAGTCGAAGGAACTTCAATATTCTTTGTTGTTACCATGCTAGGAGGGACAACACAAACTGCAGTGTATTTCTTTGCATTAAAACTACTTAATGCAGATTGAACAGTTTTAGGAAGATCTGCTTCAGACATTCCCTTAATATCTTTTGAAAAAACATTAAGAACTTTACATGCTTTTAACGAACCTTTGACCTGCGCTATTTTCAACAGGTCATCACCCAAAGAAATACAGATATACTCATTGATCTTATTAGACATAAACAATCCTTAACATTTGGATATTATATACGATTTAATTTTATTATATACTAATATAACTAACTGTAACAACAGAAAATCATTATTTTTCTCTCCAATATTCTATACGATTTTCTAATGCATTATACACGCAGACGGCTTCAAGAACCTCTTCTTTATTACGTATTCTAGCCCTACTTCCTATCAAATAAAAGGAAGAATTTGTTTTTATTCGTTGGGCTAAATTCAGAAGATCTATCTCTCTTATTTCAGATATTTCTAGTTTTGTAAAGGCAAGCATGTCAACGGCCATGTCAAAAGTTTTATGAAATATATGGTCATCAACGCTAAAATCTTTGTCATCAAATCCTCTTCGCACCATTAAAAATTTATCAATAACACTTTGGCTCAATCCAATAGCATAGAGAACCTGATATGAAGCTGTATTTATATTTACCAAACCATCTCCGTAAACAGTAATGAATGGATACAATCTTTCATATACATCCTCGGTAAATCCTTCGACAAGCAACAATTCATCTATAAGCTCAAACGGCTTGCTTTTGATCTCATAGGGAAATTCCAGGTTTGAGTAATATTCATTACTATAGAAACCCTCGGCATGCGATTGTCCGAATTCCCGCCAATCAATAATATTATTAGCCAACCACGCGGCATCTTCTTGATCAAGCCCCAGAACACTCATTATCAAACGCACGATAACATCCTGAGGCGCCACATTAATATTTATTTTACTTTCTGCGTCGACAACTCCATACTTGATTTCAACTGCAGATGAACTGCTGCCATAATAGGGATATGACACGTCAAAATACCCGTCTCCGACCACTATTCCCTTGAATTTATCCGGATTATTATGCCTATAATATTTCCCGTATGACGTATAAAGATCACCGTTCCTGCTGATATCCATCCTTATTGAAGCAATGGCTTTTTTTATTCCAGCATCAGCAATATAATGAAGCTTGCTTCTTGTTTCCAATCTCAAGAGCATTGTAGCTTTTTGCTGGATCTTCATTCCAATCTGAACAGCAAATACGCTCAAAAAAACAACAGTCCATAAAGCAAGGATCAGAACAGAGCCCGCTCTTTCACGACTAATCAAATTTTTAAAATTCATATACAAAGCTCTCGCCAATTATCCGCCTATAGGTATATCAATGAATTTTCTCATTGACCTTTCGCCACGGCTATCTTTAAACACAACCAATACTTCAATAGCTGAAGGAATATAATCTAAAATTTCATTCTTTGTGATTTCACCTTCAGGGGTTAGAACAAAATAGGTGAATTTCAGCCTTTCAACAGAGCCAACTATTTTTGATTCTCTAGAATATTGCTCACTTACTGCCTGGCTGTAATTAGCCTGCCTTCTATAAATACTGTCTGATATTGGATCAAAATAATATTCTACTTTTCCTAACTGATCAACATATGAACCCTCCGGATGCCCTGATCCCTTATCTGCTTTTGTATAAACTATCGCAGGAAAACTAAACCTAAAGACATCACCCTGTGGCTTTATCCTCGAATAAGAATAAACATTTCTCAGATCTTTACTTATTTTATCAAAAAACATTGCTATATCTTCCTCAACAACCAGGCGGTTAGACTCCTGCCAAACCCTGATACCGCTAGATAAACAACTGTAAATAGCAACGCTAATTACTGCGATAAGGGATGTTACGATAAGTATCTCAATCAGCGTCATCGCTGATTTATTTTCCAATCTTTTAATGGACATTTTAAATTGAGTTCTCATTTTCTTTATTAGTTGGGAAAAATCTAAAGCGGCTATTTAAAATACTCGAAATCTGAAATATATGCTGAACGCGATAAGATCATTTCCTTCCCGCCAGAATCCCAAAGAAGAGAAAGGTCCAGTTCAAAAACATCTGCAAAATCTTCAACTTCTGAAATATTCATTCTTTGCCTAAACTCTATCTCTTTCGCTCCGACATTAAGCTTTTCTTTTCTGTTAAGTTCGAACGGTAACGTTTCATATACCCTTAGCATTCTTTCAATCGCAGTTATCCTATTATCAAGCAGCGTAGTAGCATAAAGCCTATTCGTTAAGTAATTCATGCGGTCTAAGGAAACTATAAATCCTTTAAAGATAATAACTATACCCAAAGACAGCACTGCAAGGGCAACCATAACCTCAACAAAAGTAAACCCTGAATCTGAAAACAAAAGCCGTCCTCTTCTCTTAGACAACTTCTCTTTCCTGTTCAGGGTATTATTTTTTCTCTTATGAAACACTTATGTATTTTTGATTTTGCAAAAACTAATATTTACAAGCTGGTAAGATTCTATTCTTCCCAATTATTTATATCATCACCAGAATTGCTTTTATCTCCGCCTAAAGAACTTAAATCATAGTCCGGCCTCTTCTTTCCCGGAGAGGTATAAACATAAGGCGAGCCCCACGGGTCAATTGGGTCTTTTTCAATATATGGGCCATTCCAATTGCGAGCCTCTGGAGTTGTGCTAGGCTTCTTTTTTAAAGCGGCCAATCCTTGTTCTGTAGAAGGGAAAGTCCCGTTATCAAGTTCATAGAGCTTTAATGCCGTAGCTAATTGAGAGTTGATATCTGATTTTGCAACAGAAACTTTTGCCTGCTCACTTCTTCCCACAAGCCTGGGGACGACCATAGCAGCTAAAGCTGCAATAATAATAACCACCAGCATAATTTCAATTAAAGTAAATGCCTTATTTCCTTTAAATAAAATTCTCATATCTCCTCCAAAGTTCAATAACTAATTAATCCATGTAATATCTATATATTATCATACAACAGATTTACTGTTTTTTCATATAACTTAACCATTTTTTTTCAAGGTCCTCAACACTATTTATCTTTAACACATAAGCATCTTTTAATGCGCTTTCAAAATTCTTACCATCGCGCAAATTCCTGCATAAGCTTCCAAAACGTTGATTCCCATATTCGTCGATCAAGAACTTTACTATTGTATAACTTTCCAAATAAAAGACAGTTACTTTTAAAGAATCCTCTTCATCCCTAATATCAACATTAAACAGCACATCAAAAGGGACATATTCATTCGCTTCGATCAATCCCTTCATTGCATGACGAGCCCGTGCTGCTTTTTCAGCTTCCTGTAACTGCGCAACACCTTCTTCAAACCACATAGGTATTACTTTCTCAAAGCCAATAAAATCCCATAGAATTAAATGGCTGATCTCATGGGGAAGGGTCTCATCGACAAATGACCCTTCCTGAACAAATGAAATAATACTTCTGGTGTTTGATAATTGCTTATGCCCGACGACACCTCCCCTTGACCATTCAGGCTGGCCAGTCGCCTCGACAAACGCATCTCTGTCTGAATATATAGTAATAACCGCTCGATTATCCCAGGTCCAAAAATTTCTATACCGCGCATAACCTATATCTTGCGCTACCTTATCATAATAGATCTCAGACTTATTAAGGATATCTCTTGCCCACGATGCTGTTTCGCTAGATGGATATTTTATAATAAAATGCTTTCCTCTCTCCTCTCTCCATCCGGATGAATTCGCATCTTTAACAACAAGTACATTTTGATGTAAAAGAACAAAGAGAAACATGTATAATATTTTCAGTCTTTTTTTCATCTCATCTTTAGTAAAACAATGCAATATCATGCAAATACATCAACCTGGAATATAGGCAATAACATGGCAAAAACTATAAAGCCTACAATAACTCCAACAAGAAGGATCATCACGGGCTCAAGGAGCGTTGTAGTCATTTTTATCTTCTCGTCAATCTCCTGCTCATAAGTTTCAGCGATCTCAGCTAAAACATCATTAAGGCTTCCTGACTCTTCTCCAATTGATATCAAGTGCCCCATCATAGCAGGTATTTCGCTAGCAGCTTTTAACGATTCTCCAAATGAACCTCCGGTTATAATATCCTGCTCACATTTTTTTAACTGGAGTACAAGCAAATCATTTTTAATTATTGGAGCTGCTATCCCTAAAGCCCTCACTAAAGGGATACCGCTTCTCATCAATAGTAAAAGGGTCGTCGAAAATCTTGTTAATTCACTTTTCAAAACCAGCTCGCCAAAAAAAGGCAGCCTCAGCATTGCCTTGCTTGATGCAAATCTACCAATCTTTGTTTTTCCCCACTGATGGAAAACCATAGCTGTAATTAATGACCCTATTATGACCCACGCCCACCATTTTGACAAAAATGCGCTGACATTTATCAAGATAACAGTAACTAACGGTAACGCATCGCCCATTGATTCAAACAAGGATGACATCTTCGGCAAGACAAAAGTCAGAATGAAACAAATAGTCGCAACTCCCACAAATGCCATGAAAACAGGATACGCCATGGCCATTCTGATCTTAGACGATATCTCTTCTTGTCTCTTAAGATGCTTTGAGACATTTGATAACATTTCCTGCAGATTGCCGCTTTCCTCACCAGCCCTTACCATGGTTACATATAAATACGGGAATATATTCTTGTATTCTGATATACATTCAGAAAAAGATTTTCCGTTCCTAACTCCCTGAACAATGTAATAAATAACTTTTCTGAAATACTGGTTAGCTGTCTGATCTTCAATAATCGTTAATGCCTTAAGAAGGGAAACACCCGCACGAAGAAGATTTACAAGCTGTTTACTAAACACATATAGCTCTTTCGTCCCGACTTTTCTTGCCAGGACGATTTTCTTCCCTGGTTTGCCAACTTCTTCTTCCGTCACAGATACAGGGAGCAAACCTAGCTGATTGATAATATTTACTGCATCATCCTGGCTATTGGCATTTATCTTGCCATTGACAGTTTCAGCATTTCTTTTTTTAGCTATATAGATGTATGTTTTCATTTTAAAAAACTAATTCTTTTGAACGCCTTAAAAGATCACAAATAGCAGATTAATATATTTTCAGATTCGATATTTCGGAAGGCTACTCTGCTGCTGAATTCTCGATAAACTTCTTAATAGATGCACGGTCAGCACTTGATAGATCAAGATAATAATTTACCATTGTATAAATATTTTCCATGCTATCTTCTTCTACCCTGCAAACCTTTGCTAAACACTCGATAGCTTTTTGGCTATGATCGATATATATCTTTAACTCTATGATCGACCCTATTTGAATTCTTTCTTTTGAAATAAATCTTAATCCCCCGGCGCTAATATCTTCAGTAACTGTTGTATATTCCACTCCGCTTGGTACCAAAAAGTTCGGATCAGTTGCATCGATCTTTAGCGGGCAATATCTGATTTCAACATGTTCGAACACCCTGGGAAAAACCCTGGCATCATATAAATTCTTCACTTCCCACGTGCTCTGCCTTTTTATTTTATCACTGCGTGTAACGCGCCTTACTGCCCCTAATCCTTCCGTTTTTGCATATGACATCTGCTCAGTTTCAAAGGCCCTCGCGCCTAAATGCTTTCTGTCGCGCTCCTTTCTTATTGCCATAAGATCCTTTTCCTCATCCTTTACAGTAACATTCATAATTTCGCTGGGAGTTGTTTGACCTTCAAGGACTACTTTCCAGCCATTCTGCCTAAGAGATACCATGCCTTCCTGCATAGCTATCCTCTTTATATAATCTGCTCTTGGATGGTCTAACACTGCTGACCTTATAGCATCATTAACCCTTAGTATCTCATAAATAGCCATTCTCCCGAAATATCCTGTGTGATTACAGTAATCGCATCCCTCGCCCTTAAAGATCTTTATATCTTTTTGCTGCTCTTCTGTGAGGAATAAAGATGTCACAATTTCTTTCTTAATTCCCTCAGGAACATCAACAACTTCTTTTTTACATTTCGGACAATTAACCCGCACCAGCCTTTGTGCAACAAAAGCTTCAACGCTTGAAGATACTAAATATGGCTCGATCCCCATATCTATTAGCCTTGTTATGCCACTTGCCGAATCATTGGTATGTAAAGTTGAAAAGACCATATGCCCCGTCAGAGCTGTTCTTATTGCAATTTCTGCAGTCTCCACATCCCTTACCTCTCCGACCATAATAATATCCGGGTCATGCCTTAAGATACTCCTTAAACCATTAGAAAAATTGAAATCAACTTTTGAATTGACCTGGACCTGGGTTATTCCTTCCATTTCATACTCAACAGGGTCTTCAATAGTGATTATCTTTCTCTCCGGAGAATTTATTTCATTTAAGCATGCATAAAGAGTAGTGGTCTTGCCGCTTCCCGTAGGGCCGGTAAGAAAGACTATCCCATATGGATTCTTTATAATTTCCCTGAATTTCTCGACGGTATCCTGGTTGAACCCCAGCTTCTCAAGCGAAAAAAGCATGACCTTTGTAGGAAGTATTCTAATAACCATACTCTCGCCCATAGGCGTTGGCATTGTAGAGATCCTTAAATCAAGCTTTTGCTCCCTAGTTTTAACAACCGTGCTCCCATCTTGAGGAAGACGCTTTTCGGTAATACTTAAATTAGCAAGTATCTTTATCCTGGATAATATCTGCGTAAGAAAATGCTTTAGCTTATCTGAAACATTTGCATCTACTAGAACCCCATCAATTCTATATCTGAACCTAACTTTATCCCTGTATGGCTCAATATGAATATCCGTTGCGCGCTTCTTAAAGGCCTCAAGTATTATTTGGTTTACAAGATTTGATACCGTCGGGTCCTGCGTCTCCCTTTCAATATCCTCGATCCATTGAACATCAGTTGCAGATACAGACGCCTTTCTGACAGGATCTTTTGAAATGATCTTATCTATCGTGTCAGATGTAAAGCCATAATACTTTTTTAATGCCTCATTAATTTCACTTTCAAGTGCAAGACAAAAATTAACATTAACGCCCAAATTCATCCTGATCTCATCATTAAGTATTACATCGATAGGTTTTGCAGAGGCAACCGTTATAACATTATCCTCAAACTTAACAGGCATAATTTTATAATACCAGGCAAATTTAACAGGAACCTTGTCAATAACACCTTGCTCTACATGAATATTACCTAGTTCAACAGATTCTATATTTAGCCCTCTAGAAAGTGAAACCAGGATCTGCCTTTCTGTAACGATATGATTGGAAAGAAGGTATTCTTTTAAAGACAACCCTTCATCTTTAGCTATTCTAGAATGATCTTTGATTTCTTCATTGGAAAGGACATTATTACTTGCTAAATTTTCCTGCAGTATTTTATCAAATTGCTTCATGTTTAAAGCCTCGGGACTTTACCGATCATATAAAAATCTTCTTTTCGCAGCTTATCATAATCACCCGCAATGATCTTGGCACAACCTTCAATATTCTCTTCAATAGTAACATACTCACCTTTCTTGCCAGTAAAGACCTCGCTGACATGGAAAGGCTGTGTCATAAAATTATAAAGCTTCTCCGCACGAGTAAATACCTTTTGGTCTTCTTTATTAAGCTCTTCAACACCGATAACAGCAACAATCCTTTTTAGGCCATTATGCTTATTAAAATGCTGAATAACTTGTTGAGCAACATCATAGTGCGTTTTTCCAACAATAGTCCTGTCAAGGTTAGTACAAGCGCTCTGAAGAGGGTCAATGGCAGGATACATACCTCTTTGAACAAGGTCTCTGGACAGAACGATCATACCATCAAGATAGCTAAAAATAGCAACAACCGCCGGGTCAGTAAAATCATCCGCAGGAACATAAACAGCCTGAAAAGCCGTTATAGAACCCCCTCCTTCAACCGAGCGTATCCTTTCCTGGACAGCGCTGATCTCAGAAGCCAATGTCGGCTGATAACCAGTTTCAGCAGGAACACGGCCTAGAATTGTAGATATTTCCTGACCACCCTGAATATATCTGTAAACATTATCCATGAAAAGAAGAACATCCTTGTTCTTTGACTGCAAGTATTCAGCTAGGCATAAACCCGCATTAACAACTTCTGCACGAGCGCCAGGAGGCTGATCCATCTGGCCAAAAGCCAACATAACGTTCTTAAGAAGATTGCTCTCCTTTAACTCAAAATAAAGTTCATTTCCTTCCCTGATACGCTCTCCAATGCCTGAAAAAACACAAGCACCGCCATGCCTTTTAACAATATTATTAATTAGCTCTAAAATAACGACCGTCTTGCCGCAGCCAGCCCCTCCAAGGATACCGGTCTTACTTCCTTTGACCAAAGGAAAAAGAAGATCAAAGTATTTAATACCCGTCTCTAAAACTTCAAATTTTTCACCTTTTTTATTCGCTAAATTAAAACCAACAGACTTTCTCAAAGTTCTAATAGGAACACGTCCCGGACAATCAAATTCGCCACTATTGTCTAATGGGCGCCCGGTGGCATCCATGACCCTTCCGAAACAACCATCACCCATAGGTATCGTAATAGATTTATTAGTGTTATAAACAGTAGAATTCAGCTGCAGATTAAGAGTATCCATTAAAGCAACAGTCCTCACTATATTCTTTGACAAATGCTCAGCTGTTTGTAAAACAACTTCTAACCCATCAACCGTATAAGCCTTTATAACATCATATAAAGCCGGCATATCTTCCGGATTATCAAACCAGCAATCAGCGATCGGCCCTTGAACACTTATGATCCTGCCTAAACGGGTCTTTTCATCTTCCTGGTCAGGCATAGACATGAACGCCGATTTACGACCAGGCTTAACCACATTTTCTTCCTTTATATAGCCATCTGCTCCCACTTTTGTTTTAGCTACATTGCTCTTCTCTTGAGGATCAGAAGCTTTTTTTTCATCTTTCTTATGTTCTTTATTTTCCAATTGATTCCCCTTTGCCTATTTCATAGTCATCATTCTTGCAGAAAATGTTTCACGAAGACTTTTATCAATATCACCTTTTTTTGCCTTAATATATTTCATGCCGACTTTTGTTCTTTCCTTCTTCATTTTGTCGACACTATCCTCAAGGAAGCTTGATTGTGCAGAAGCTGAAGCAATGATCGTATCAATAAAGATCTCATATAATCTTGTAGATACCCATAGATTTGTCAGGATCCCGATCACCTGCATTGGATCAGACTCTTCAATAACCTCATCAAAAATATCCACAAATTCATGCTGCTTTTTTAACAAGTCAACACATGGCAACAGCTGAACTACTTTCCTTAATTGTGTGTCAAATGATTTTGGCCATGCGTAAACGACTAAAACCTTGCCAAGCCTGTCATTCATGATCTCGTCAACAAGATAATCCTTGACCATAATAACCGTCTCATAAATACCTATAGCCTCCATATTATTAAAGGCTCTAATGTTCTGATCAATCTCTCTAAAACGAGCTTCCGCCTTGTTTCCAACTGCAATTAATTTTACATCTTCATATTTTTCTTTTTCTTCAATAGCTGTTCTAAGTATCTTGTTATTAAATTCACCTAAAAAACTACCTTCTATGGTTACGGCTAATATTCCGACTTTCTTGTTATCATTTTCGATCATAGGATGCTTTTTCTCAGTTAAACTTATCATCCTAAAGAACTCAACAAAAGTCTGTCCAAACCTTCTGAATTTATTTTTCTCGTTCATCAAAGTAAAGAGCTTGTTGTCAGCAATATCCTTCAACGTTTGAACAAGTTCAACCATTTCCTTTACATCTAACAATTCCCCTTTTACTTTACTTGCTTTACCCATTTACAATTACCTTATATTCTTTAACACAATATCATAGTTAAAAATCAGAGGCAGCTTGTTTTTGTAGGGCTAAACCCTTCTCTAGTATTGACTTCTTTATGCTTCCATCTAAAGCCATACTACCAAATTTTAAAAGAACTCCTCCGCCAATTTTTTCATCTGTGACAAAATTAATATCTATCTTTCTGTTCATTTTCTTTAAAATGACCGCAGTTAACTTTTCTTTTACTTTAGCCTCAATTTGAGAAACTGCAACAACATCAACACTTTTTATTTTATCATCGATCCTGCTCATATCCGTCTCTTCAAGATTAGATAAGAACTCATTTATTAAAACTTCGCTTAAAGCCCCTTTTGCCTTTTCACTCAATATTTTATTAAGTATTTCCATACTAAAATTTATCAGCTTAACATCAAACTCAGCCTGAATTTCTTGACGTATCTTATCTTTTGCATTCTGAGCTTTAGTGATAATTTCCTCACCTTCTTCTCTTGCTTTTGAAACGGTCTTGTCCCTTTCAGCTTTCATTTCTTCTTCTGCCTCTTGGCGCAATTTATCGGTCAACTCCTTAACCTCGATTTTCCTTTTCTCAAGCTGTTCATCCGCGTCTTTGATTTTCCTGCTTAATTCCGCCTGTTTTGCATTAGCCTTACTGATCTCATCATTAAGACTGTCAATCGCTTTCTGCTTACTCATATCAAAGGATCTTTTAACAAAAAACAATATGGCCCCTAAAAGCAACCCTACTAAAATAAAAAATTTTAAAATCAATTCCATATTAATTAACTCCTTTTATAAAGCATTTTTAATACCAGTCAGAAAAAAGTCTTATATAAAGTACTATTTTTTAATGATGAAAAACATTATAAAACATGATCAAAAGAACAAAAGTTATGATTTCTGTAACGATCAACTTCCATACAATACTCATTTGTATCGCAGGCGTTTTTGTTGGATATCTGCCCAGGTCACCTATCATCTTATTTCCCAGCAGGGCAACTATTATACAAGGAACAATGATTATAACTGCATAAACACATGCAAATACAAATGCCTCTCTCCATAAATCAAATTCAACCATTATTAATAATCCTTAAAATAATCTATTTCCCAAAAAGCTGAAATATGACCAAAATAGCAACTATAGATATACCCTCAACAAAAATAAGCATAACCACCATACCCATAAATATTTTAGAAGCCGCCGAAGGATTTCTTGCTAATGCCTTTACAACTGCCCTGCCAAGGACAGCAATAACAATAGCCGGCCCTAAAACAGCAACTAACATGATACCGACTATAATGAATGTCTCTGCTATCATAAATTTATCCTATTTGTAATATTTAAAATTCATCTTCCTGATCAACGATCTTCTTTTTTATCTGCTCTTCAACCATAATTGTGCACTCATTCGCAAAAAACCTGACAACTCCTCCATTTATTGGGATCCTTTCGTTCATATCAATAACAACATCACCTTTAACTAAAACACCTAACAAAGGATAATGATATGCTAAAAGCTCATACTCTCCTGTATCACCTGTGAGAAATACTGACTCAGCCTCCTTTTCATATATCAATCTATATGGGCTTATAATAATGCATTTAAATTTTTGCGAAAATTGTACCATATTAATTACTCATTCTTGGATGTTGCTTCTTCCAGGATATCCCTGCCTATATTTGACAGGATATCGGTATCCTCTTCATCTTCAATTTCTGGCCTTATCCCAGATGTCTTATTGAGATATGCCTCTATAATTTCATTAAAGGCATTTTCTATTTCCTCATCCATTTTTTTCCTTGCACGTAATTTTGTGATAATCTCAGGATTAAGGTCTTTTGCAAATTCTAAAATATTAAGCTGAAACTGATTAACAGCTTCTAAAGTTGGCAATTTATGCAAATACTTTTTATTAAATGCATATAATATGAGCACTAAAGATTCCATCGCCACCGGGCTGTCTTTATCCTGCCTTAATACACATCTCAATATCTCTCCGCTCCTAAGCTGCTCTAAAACCTCGTCTGATTGAGAACCTGACCTTAACTTAGACAGTCTTTCTAACTCCCTAAACTGCAAAAATTCAAGTCGCAAAGGCCCGCTCAACTGTTTAATAATAGGCCACTGTACCTTAGTACCGACACGTGAAACAGAAAGCCCCAGATCCAGCGCAGGTTTTTGACCTTCACCAAAGAGGGCAGCATCAAGCATTATCTGCCCATCGGTCATAGAAACAAGATTAGACGGAACAAAAGCAGTCAAGTCTCCCTCAAGAATCTCAACAATAGGCAGGAATGTCATCGAGCCTTGACCATGATCTTCATCCAAGTAACATGCGCGTTCGATCATCTTGGAATGCAGATAAAAAATATCGCCAGGATAAGAATCTCTACCTGGTGCCCTTCCTAATAATAGAGAGATCTCCCTATAACACCAGGCATGCTTGGTAAAATCATCAAATCCAATAAACACATGTTTGCCTCTATGCATAAAATATTCACCGATCGAACAAGCAACATAAGGCGACAAATACTGCTGCCCTGGAGGGCTTGATGAAGGCGCCGCAACGATAATAGTATAATCAAATGCATCATAATCCTGAAAAAGCTGAACAACTCTTGCAAGCTGCGACCTTGCTTTGCCTGTTGCAACATAAATACATATGACCCCGGTATCCTTCTGATTCAAGATCGTATCAGTAATAAATGTTGTCTTTCCAGTCATCTTGTTACCAAGGATCAACTGTCTTTGCCCCAAGCCAATAGGTATCATTGAATCAAGGACCTTGGTGCCGGTTTCAAGCGTAAGACATAATGGAAGTCTTTCAAGAATAGCAGGAGCAGCCGGAAAAATTGGATAGTATGCATCTTCCTTTATCGGGCCTAATCCGTCAAACGGCTCACATAATGAAGTAACAATACGTCCTATAAAATTCTTTCCAACAGGCACCCTAAAAGGCTCTAGCGATGCCCTTGCTTCATCACCCGTTCTGATCTTAGATGCTTCTTTTAATATCAAAACGTTTGCTTCCTGCTCATTAAAGCCTAAGATCATACCAATGGAACCATAACCAAAATTGATCAGCTGCCCATTAATACAATGATTTAGCCCGACGACATTGATAATACAGCCACGGATACTTTTTACATAACCAACTTCTGTATATTGTAATTCTGCCACGCTATCTTTCCTCCTAAAATAATAATCAAATTACACAACAGCATTTCAACACAATCCACGATACTATCTTTATTCTTGTTCCTCGCTCTCTTTCTCTTCTTCCTCCTCTTTACGCTTATCTCTCGAACGTTTTGCCCAGATAGAAAAATGAATAATTGTAATAATGGCAACAACAATGACGATCCCAGTAATTATGTGCCATGATGTGTCATATGTAGGTTTCTTAAATAAATTTTTTGCAAGTTCTGCAATATTTGCTAAAGATTTTATCTGCATTAGAACATTCTTCAGTTTACTTCTTTCAAGCTCTTCTCTGATCGCCGTTAAAAGATCTTCTAATGACTCAACATCACCCTTTGCCAACTCATAAAGTTTAGAATTGGCTTCAAAATCACTGATATGCTTATTTATATCTTTATCTTGGCTCTGCGATGCTTCGATAGATTCCAAATTGTTCTTAATAGCTTTAACCAGATATTGTGCACTATCAATATATTTAGACTTCTCTAAAAGCTTATAAGTTTTTCTGGTTCGTTCCCTTAAATTTTCAATATCTGTGTTCTTTATATTCCAGATATCAAGTATTTCAATATTAAAACGTTTTTTCTCGCTAGGCTGGAACTCATCTTCTCTTACAATATAAGTCTGGCCTTTAACTGCATCATAATGAACTTCAAAACCTTCTGCTTCAATAACATGTTCAGGCCTTACATCAGTTGGCAAATAATGTTCATGCTCTTGTTTTGTAACATCAGTATCAGATTTATTTTGCGTCTCAACAACAAACCTTACTGTGCCAGTAGTTTCATCGGCCAGATCACTTCTCCAGTAAGTAACAGAAAGCGCTTCTTTCCTTATCTCATTAAGTTCTCGTTCATAAACCTTAAAACTTTCAATCCTTCTTTTAACATCATTTTCATATCGTGCCTGCTGTGCTAAAACGCTTTCAACTCTTTTATGCAGGCTTTCTTTTTTTCTCAATCCTGAATCATAATATTCGGTATCCTTCAAGTTCTCATAATTCTTATCAATTTGTGCTACTACATCAGCAACAACTTCTTCTTTGACCTTCCAAATGTCCCTTATTACGACCTTGTAAGTCTTAGTTTCTTTCGGATTGAGAGTTACGTCACCATAAACAAAATAAGCGCCTTCTGCAATATCATAATCTATTTTTAGGCCAGCAGGATCAACAATATCTTCGACTGAAACACCAAGCGGCAAAACAAACTTTATATTTTTATCTTTTGTTGATTCAGTACCATTAACAGCCAGTATGTTAATCGTAACATCACTATAAACATGGCCAGCTATTCCAAAGATCATAATAAAGCTGGCCAAGAAGCTTAACACCTTCTGTCGATATCTACTTCTAATTTGGCTCATGTTTAATCACTTTCAAACCAGGTCTTAACAACTATGTCGTCAGCATCGACAGACTCCTTAATAGCCAATAGGACTGCATTCATTTCATTTAGCTTTTCTTTAATAGTGTCGAGATCTGTTATCTCTGTCTCATTTAGAGTCTTGATCTCTAGCTCAAGGCCATAAATATCTGCACTTTGATTTACAAGTCCTGCTAACATATCTATCATCTCGACAGCATAAGCCTCAGAATCACCTGTTGATGAAGACAGATCTGCTGTAGCCGCCCTAATATCTTCAACCATAGAGCTCAACTCCAAGACCTTATCATACATCGGCGCCTTGCCATTGATCCCAAGATCATCCCTCATCGAAGTTACTATACCTAGAGCAGCATCCGCACTTTGTTTTCCGGTATTAGCGTTATCCTGAATATCATTTAGCTTCCCATACATAGTTGTATCTGTCGTTGCATCTGCTGCTGTGCCGATAAGATCAAGAGTCTCTTTGAGGTCTCCAAAGACTGTAGACTGAGCAGATGTATCCGTCGGAGTTCCCAATCTTGTTATGATAGTATCAATATCCGTTCCTATTGTATCTAGGTCTGTCGTTCCTGACATTGAAGCAACAGCTTGGTCTATAACATAAAGTTTTCCAAATAATGTTGCATCTACATCTGTATCTGTTGACTCTCCGATCAAAGTATCTAAGGTTGCAACAGCTGTTACAATTGATGAAACATTCGTAATTAAAGTACCTGCATTGTCAGATAAGAATGCAATACCCTCCCAGTTAATGCCTGCATCTGACATATTCTTAAAATCTAGCCAGTTAATACCGCCACCTGTCATTGAACCCATTCCATCCCAGTTAATGCCTGCCAATGTCATATCAGCCAAAGCATCCCAATTAATATTCTGACCTGTCATTGCCGCTATATCGTCCCAGTTTACTAATGAGTTCGCCATATTTGTTAGCCCATCCCAATTAATTCCAGCATCACTCATGTCAGCAATGTTTAGCCAGTTTGTTCCGGCATTAGCCAGATTTGCCATGCCATCCCAATTAACATTTGCCTGAGACAATGCTTGCATTTCAGACCAGTTAATTCCTGCAAGCGATAATTCGCCAATTGATGACCAATCAATACCTTGATTACTCATTTCTCCAATAATTGTCCAATTAACACCTGCCGCACTCATGTCCCTGATTCCTGCCCAGCTGATACCTGTTTCAGATACAACTTTCCAATCTTCCCAGTTAGTTCCGGCATTTGTCATTCTTCCAATATCCAACCAGTTGACACCGCCTTCGCTCATAACTTTTAAGCCATTCCAGTTCACGCCAGCGTCTGATAAATCACCAACGTTCAGCCAATTAACTCCTGCCTGTGACATATTTCCCACATTAAACCAATTTACACCAGATGAGGTCATTGCCTGAATATCATCCCAATTAACATTCGCATCTGATAAAACACCTATGCTTTCCCAATTGATACCTTGATTAGTCATATCGCTAAAACTGTTCCAATTGACTCCCAAGTCAGTCATGACTTTTATGTCGGACCAGTTCACACCTGTTTTAGTCATTACATCTAGGCCTGCCCAATTGATTCCTGCATCTGTCATAGCTCCAATATCAGCCCAATTAATTCCATTTGCGCTCATGTCGCCTATATTCAGCCAGTTTACACCGGTCTTACTTAATACATCCAGATCTGACCAGTTAACTCCTGCTTGCGTCATATCTCCGATATTAGCCCAATTGATTCCATTGGCACTCATGTCGCCTATATTCAGCCAGTTTACACCGGTCTTACTTAATACATCCAGATCTGACCAGTTAACTCCTGCTTGCGTCATATCTCCGATATTTGCCCAATTGATTCCATTGGCACTCATGTCACCTATATTTGCCCAATTGATACCTGTCTCACTTAGAACAGTTAGGTCAGACCAATTTACCCCTGATAATGTCATATCACTTATGTTATCCCAATTAATACCAGCATTTGTAAGCACCTCTATATCAGACCAATTTATTCCAGTCTTACTTAATACATCAATATCAGACCAGTTAATTCCTGTTTCACTAAGAACCTTAATGTCAGCCCAATTAACACCTAAAGCGCTCATATCTCCGATATTTGCCCAATTTACACCGGCTTTACTTAGCACATCAATGTCTGACCAATTGATTCCTGTTTCACTAAGCACCTTAATATCCGCCCAATTTACTCCGGCAGCACTCATATCTCCTATATTAGCCCAATTGACCCCGGCTTTACTTAGCACATCAATGTCTGACCAGTTAATACCTGTTTCACTTAATACCCTGATATCAGCCCAGTTAACCCCTAAAGCACTCATATCTCCTATATTAGCCCAATTGATCCCTGTCTTACTTAAAGCTTCAACATCCAGCCAATTTACACCGGACATTGTCATATCTTCAAAATTAGACCAATTAATACCAGCTTTAGTTAAAACGCTTAGGTCAGCCCAATTGATCCCGTTCTTGCTAAAATCATCTATATTGGCCCAATTGATCCCTGCTTCAGAAACAACCCTAAAATCAGCCCAATTAACACCGGCTGAACTCATATCACCAAAGTTCGCCCAATTGATCCCTGTCTTACTTAAGACATCAACATCTTCCCAATTAATTCCTGCTTCACTTAGAACCCTGATGTTCTCCCAATTTACGCCATTAGCGCTCATATCTCCGACGTTAGCCCAATTTATTCCTGTCTTGCTAAGAACTTCAAAATCTGACCAGTTAACTCCCTGTTCAGACATCACTTTTATATCTGACCAGTTGATACCTGCACTTGTCATTGAATCTAGATCATACCAGTTTACACCAGCTGATGTCATTTCGCCTAAGTTAGTCCAATTGACACCGGCACCAGCCATAGCATCCAGGTCAGTCCAGTTAATACCTGAGTCGCTTAATATCTTAATGTTTGTCCAGTTAACTCCCGCTGAGCTCATCTCATCAAAGTTTGACCAATTAACACCTGACTTGGTAAATACTTCAATATCAGCCCAATTAACACCAGCTGAACTCATTACTCCAATGTCATACCAGTTAACTCCTGCTTCAGTCATGTATTCTAAGTCATCCCAGTTTACACCTGCCTTACTTAGAACATTAATATCTGACCAATTAATTCCTGAGCGGCTCAGGTCATCAATGTTTGACCAGTTTATGCCAGTTTGACTTAATACACTAACATCCAGCCAATTAATTCCGCTTGAACTCATATCCCCGATATTAGCCCAATTAATTCCACTCCTGCTAAGCGTATCAAGATTGTCCCAGTTGACTCCACTAGTACTCATATCCCCAACATTGATCCAGTTAACTCCTGCTTTTGTCATAACATCTATATCAGCCCAATTTACACCAGCTTTCGTCATAATATCGATATCTGCCCAGTTAATTCCAGCAGCAGTCATAGCATCCAGATCTAACCAATTAACTCCTGTTTTGCTCATATCCCTGATATCTGACCAGTTAACCCCGGCAGATGTCATTGAAGCAAAATCTGCCCAGTTAATACCAGTTGTGCTTAACCGGCCAAAATCTTGCCAGTTTATTCCTGTTTCACTTAATACTCTGATGTCAGACCAATTAACTCCGTCTGTGCTCATATCTCCGATATTAAGCCAATTAACTCCAGCTTTAGTCAATACCTCAATATCTGCCCAGTTGATTCCGGCTTCACTTAACACATCAAGATTAGCCCAATTAATACCCTGTCTTGTCATTACATCTAGATCTTCCCAGTTAACTCCAGCATTTGAGAGATCGACCAATCCGCTCCAGTTAATATGTTTTTCACTTAGATCTTTTAAATCAGCCCAATTGACTCCCTGCTCGGTCATAACTTTGAAATCATACCAGTTAACTCCAGTGTTTGAAAGAGCGCTAATATCGGCCCAGTTAACACCTATTTTACTCATTGCATCAATGTCTGCCCAGTTGATTCCGGTTTCACTCAGAACTTTTACATCAGACCAGTTAACTCCGTTAGAGCTCATATCGCCTATATTGGCCCAATTAATTCCAGCTTTTGTAAGTACATCAAGATCAGCCCAATTTACACCTGTTTCGCTTAAGACTCTTATGTCTGTCCAGTTAACTCCATTGGTAGTCATTTCACCAATATTATCCCAATTAATTCCAGCCTTTGAAAGCGCATCCAGGTCAATCCAATTAACTCCTGATTTACTCATATCCTTAATATTGGACCAATTGATCCCCATTTCTGTTATCACTTGCAGATCATACCAATTGACACCTTGCTTAGTTAAAACCTCTATATCAGCCCAGTTAATTCCTTGGTTTGTCATTACGTCGAGATCTGCCCAGTTCAAACCTTGTTTACTTAAAACTTCTACATCATCCCAGTTAATTCCAGTTTCACTCAAGACTTTAATATCTGCCCAATTGACTCCGGTTTCTGTCATGACCTGTAAATTATGCCAGTTTACACCTTGTTTTGTTAAGACCTCAACATCAGCCCAATTAATACCTTGATTT
>MHHG01000054.1 GCA_001805965.1 Omnitrophica WOR_2 bacterium RIFOXYA2_FULL_38_17
TTTAAGTATTTGGACCTTTTCTGAAGACAATATATCCCCGGCATCCATCTTGGCATTTATCTTGATTATAGTTACACCTGTTTCAGTATCGCCATTAATAATTGCCCAGTTAATAGGTGCCGCGCCTCTATATTTTGGCAATAATGAACCGTGGACATTAATTGCCCCATATTCCGGCAGCACTATAAGTTGATCCGGTAAAAATTTACCATATGCGATCACAACAAATATCTCTGCATTGATCTTTTTAAGGTCAGCGACAAAATCATTATCACTTAGATCATCTGGCTGAAATACTTCAATATTGTTTTTCAAAGCGCACTCTTTGATAGGGGAAACAACCACCTTCATTCCCCTGTTCTTTGGCCGGTCCGGCTGCGTCACACACCCAACAACATTATGCTGAGATGACAGCAAGGCCTCCAAATGCGCAAGCGCAAAATCATCACTGCCAAAAAAAACTATGTTCATTTGTTATCCTAGCGAAAGTTTTATATTTAATTATTCGACGTTCACTGTTAATATTGTACCTTTTTTTCTCTTGTAATTCTTTAAAGTCTTTTTGATGAAATCTTGCATCGTTTCGGCTTTTTCTCCCTTTAATACAATAGCATAACGGTATTTATCCCTCAACTTTGAAACAGCATCGGGATGAAGGTCCATCACCTCGATGCCGCTGCTCTTGCTTTCCTGGTCATCTTTAAATAAATTATAAAGCACCTTAGCCTGTTCTAAAACGATTGCTTCATCTGTACCCCTGAGAACAAGTGATATCAGCTGCCTGAACGGCGGAAAACCAAGCTCTTTTCTCGAGTTCAATTCTTCTTTATAAAAACCATCATAGAACATATTTGTCACTGCATTAAGGCAATAATTATCCATCATCCTTGTCTGGATGATCAATTTCTCTTTCGCCATTTGCCTTAGGTTCACCAAAAAAGAGAACGCCTTGCTGCCTGACCTGAAGTCAAAATGATTCAATTCAGAATCAAAATTTATCACTGCGATCAAGTCCACGCTTACATCATCTTTCCTCTTTAAAATAGCCTGAGTTGCAATAACGATATCCGCATTTACCGGGAACTTTCTTGTCTCTTTATCATACTTGGCTACGCGCGCCTGCTGATAGTACTTAGAAACTTGGCTCTCAAGCTTTTCTATTCCCGTGCCTGAAGAACGTAAATATGAGCCGTTACATCCCGGGCATATTTTAGGAAGCTCTCTGTGATAATTACATCTGCGGCACACCATAATATTCTTAGCGCTCATAAAGGTAAGGTTCACATCACACCTCGGACACTTAAGAACATAGCCGCACTGATTACATTGGGTAAATGTAGAATGCCCCCGCCTGTTGATCAGGAGCACTATTCTTTTTTTGTCCTCAAGGAACTGATAGATGCTGTTTTGCAGCGGGGCAGAAATAAGCGATGTCTTCTGCGGGTTATAATTGTTCATATCCACGAACTGGATATCGCTGTATTTATCTGCTTCAATGATCACCTTGGCAATCTTATCATTTTGTGTCTCGAGCCAAAGCTCTGCGGAAGGCGCAGAACTTACATAGATAAGATCACTTCCCTCTATCTCGCTGCGCATTAAAGCAACTTGGTTGGCATTATAATGCGGGACCTGCTCCTGCTTATAGGCATCATTTTCCTGATCATAAACAACTGTCAATCCTAAATTAGCGACCGGGGCAAAGACTGTAGAGCGGCTTCCAACGACGACACAAAAGCTTTGTTTTCTTATTTCCACCCAGCGCTCAAACTCATCTGCCGGCTTCATCTTTGTATTAAATGCGTAGATCGGGCAACTGACTTCTTTTTTCAGCCTGCTTAGGACACCTTCTATCATTTGAACTTCGGGGACAAGAAAAATAACCCCTCTTTTCTCAGAGAGGCTTGCACTGACAGCATCCTTTATAAATACCCAACGCTTATCAGGGCTTTTATCAACAACTAATTGCTTTTTTGATCCCCGCTGGCCCCTGTCCGCTTCAACAATATTTACCTCTTGGTCAAACTCTTTGTTCTTTCTTAAATATGGAGGCAGATATGTTTCAATTGCTTCCCCCCAGGAACAACCATAATACTGGCTGACCGCTCTTGTAAGCTCAACAGCGTTATTATCCAGCGCCGGATTTTTATCCAGCAATTTAATGATAGTATTTAACTTTTCAAACGCGCTCTTTTCTTTAAATCCAACAACGAACCCCACCATCTTTCTTCTGTTAAAAGAAACAAGAACGCGCATTCCCGCCTGAATTTGGTCCCTTAGGTCCTGGCCAATAACATAGTCAAACGGGCCTTCAACAGGAAGTCCGACTACAACCTCTGCAATATATTTTTGGGAAACGGTCATTAGTTCATTTAAAATTGAAAATTAATCTAAACAAGGAGAGTGTTAATAATCCTCAGGAAACATTATATATCAAATCAAAAAAATCCGTTTGATCTTTTGAAAGGCAAAACCGGGTTTTCATGAAACATCTTCTATTTGATCAAAGCAACTATATCTTTTACTGCATTGGGACGGGCCAATACTTTTATTTTTTCAATAGCTGACTTGTATTCTTCTTTTGAATCCCTGAGCTTCTTTAATTCACCCGCGATCTCAGGAATACTGCACCCGCTTATGCCGACGCCGTATTCCTTAAGGACTTTAACATTATTTGTTTCCTGCCCCGGAATAGCGCTGAAGAATATCATCGGCAGCCCTCTGACCAATGCTTCGGATATTGACAACCCTCCTGGCTTAGTAACCATCACATCAGAAACCGCCATTATTTCGTCCATATTATTAACCAATCCAAAAACTTTAGCCTGAGGGTACTTCTTTTCATTCAATCTGTCAAAAAGAGCCTTGCCGTGGCCGCACACAACAATGACCTGAAAACCTTCCAATGTCTGTATTATTTCCTCTATCGGGCCTATACCGAATGAGCCTGTCGCGATCAAAACCGTGAATATGTCCTGCTTAACGCCCAAGCGGTCCTTTAACTTTCTAACATCATGACTTATCGAAAATTTTTCGTTGGTGGGTATCCCGGAGACCATAAGTTTTTCTTCCGGTATCCCGAAACTTTTTAATCTTTCCATGGTCCAAGGACATGCCACAGTGATCTTATCAAGGCCATCAGCAAGCCAGATCTTATGGACATCATAGTCAGTAATAGCAGAGATGATCTTTGAACTTATCAGGCCTTTTCTCTTTAAGGCACAAGCAACTTCATTAGGCATGAAGTGCTCAGATAAAATATAGTCAAATTGTTCCTGTATCAGGAATTTTTGAAGGGCTCTTGCATTAATTGAATTATATATCCTTCTGACAAACCTGATAAAAGGCTGGATCCAGGGATGATCAATGCTGCCGAAAGCAAAAGCCCACAGCCACGGAAGTTTTGATATCATAAAAAAATAGGTGTTGCGGTACATTGACTTAAAAGCCGGATAAGTATAGTCGAGCGCATCAACAAGCACAACGTCATAATCCGTGTATCTCTTTATACCATCGCGAAGAGCTTCTGCTGCTTTTAAGTGACCTGCACCTGCTGAAGCATGAATCACAAGAATTCTCATATTATCAAGCTCTCCTTTTTAACCATTATCATTTTTCCATTATCGGAACTTAAGGCCAAAACATTCTCTTCCAAGAAAGTAAGATTTGAATCAACAAGGTCTTCATCCGGGGCAGGATTCTCAATAACGATCTTTACAGCGGACGCCAAGTTCTTTGTTATAAAATCAGGTTTGACCCCCCAGTTGTTAACATCGCTTCTTTTTGCGCGGCCTGATAAGGCCAGGATCGTCTTACATCCAGCATTATACCCTGTTAAGATATCCGACTTCGTATCCCCTATAAAAAAATTGCTTTTAACTGATTTTAAAGTTTTCCCTAATGATTTAACCGCTTTATTTATAGAGGTTATTTCCGGTTTTCGGCATTTACAACCTGCGTCAGACCTGTGTGTGCAATAATATACTTTTATGATCTTCCCGCCATGAGCTTTAACTTCTTTCAGCATATTACGGGTTATATGCTGGAGTTTTTTCTCAGAATATACCCCTTTTCCGACACCTGCCTGATTTGAGACCACAAAAATATTATAGCCGTTATCTGACAGGGTCTTGATAGCTTCAAGCGACCCCGGGATAAAATGAAAATCCTTTACCTTTGTAACATATTTGCCGTTACCTGGGAACTCATTGATAACACCATCTCTATCTAAAAAAACGATCTTCATAAACTGATCAATACCCTTTAAAATATTTTTAAAAAATTTGTTAAATTAGAAAATTGCCTCGTTTTAAGCCAATATCTCCCTCAGCGATCCACAAACATATTCAACCTGCTCTATTTTCATATGCGGGAACATCGGCAGAGATAAGATCTCATCTGCTATCTTTTCTGAAACAGGGATATCGCCTTTTTTATATCCCATCTCTGAATAGGCCCCCTGAAGGTGAACGGGAATAGGATAATGCACCAGAACGCCAATCCCCTTTTTCTTCATTGCTTCAAGGACCTTATCCCTGTTTTTCACTCTTACTGCAAAAGTCTGAAAAACGTGAGTCCTGTCTTCCTTTATTATTGGACAAACCACATTATCAATATCTTTAAGTAGATCAGAATATATTGCCGCGATCTTATTGCGCTTTTTATTCCACTCATCCAATCTTTTCAATTTTGCCGCCAACACAACAGCCTGGACAGTATCTAATCTTGAATTAAACCCCTTGATAACATGATCATAACTATCTTTCCTGCCGCAATCCCTAAGCATGAATGCCTTGTCATTGACTTCTTTATTATCAGTAACGATCATCCCGCCATCCCCAAAAGCACCCAGGCCTTTTGTAGGATAAAAGCTAAAGCAGGCAATATCGCCAAGAGACCCGACTTTTTTCCCGTTATATGTTGCGCCGTGAGACTGCGCAGCATCTTCAATAACTTTTATGTTCCTGTCTTTAGCAAGAGCCGCTATTTCCTTCATATCAGCCGGCTGCCCGTAAAGATGGACCGGAATAACTGCTTTTGTCTTATCCGTGACCGCTTCTTTGAATCTTTCAGGGTCGATGTTATAAGTCTCTTCTTCAATATCAACAAAGACCGGAGTAGCGCCTGTGTAAGAAACACAAAGGGCTGTTGCAATAAAGGTAAATGAAGGCAGGATCACTTCATCCCCGGGTCCAACGTCTATACAGCCCAAAGCCAAATAAAGTGCATCTGTTCCAGAATTTACACCGATACCGTAAGAAGCGTCACAATACCTCGCAAAGTCTAATTCAAAATCTTTCTCTTCCTGCCCTAAAATAAAAGCGCCTCTTTCAAATACGCTTTTAAGCCCAACATCTATCTCTTCTTTTATTATCTGATACTGCTGGCTAAAATCAATAAACGGGACTTCCACTGTAAAGAATACCTCTCTAAAAACCTTTTATAAAAAAACCGCAGAATACCCGCACTTTTTACAAATGTGTAAGAAAGCTTTTTATTGTTTATAAAACGTTTTGTTTAAATGGTTTTGCTAGAATAGTAAAAAATAGCAAAAATTAATCAAAAACACACATTTTTAGTATAAACACTCCAGAAAACTTTTCAATATTTTAATGACTTTTTTTGACTTTGATTTTGTGATTTATCAAACCACAAAAGATACAACTGAAAAGAAGAAAACTAAGGCAGGATTAAACGGCTCTACTTTTTTTTGATTTTAAAGTTGCAACAACTTCTCTAACCCTTTGAGACATATGCTTTTTACATACTAAAAGCGCATCCGGGGTATCAACAACAATAATATTATCAAGGCCTATAACTGCAATAGGCTTATTATGCCCCATGATAAGGGAATTTTCACAATCAATGCCAATAACTTCCCCCTTGATAAGGTTTGACTTATTGTTCTTTTGTAAAACATCTATCAGGGACTCCCAGCTTCCAAGGTCAGACCAGCCGATATTCTTAGCCTCCACAGCGACAACCTTCCTAGACTTTTCAAGGATCCCGTAATCAATGGAAATACTTGTGATATCTTTATATATTGCATTGATCTTTGCTTGTGTACAGCTATTAACTATCTTATTATAGACTGAAGGCAGATGAGCTTTAAATTCATCAAGAATAACAGCGCTTTTCCAAATGAACATCCCGCTGTTCCAAAAATAACTTTTATCCTTAACATACTTTTTTGCAAGCGCACTCGTTGGCTTTTCTTTAAAGTTGACTTTTAGAACGGTCTTGCCGTTCAGTTTGACCTTGCTTGTTTTTAAATAGCCATAACCGGTT
>MHHG01000055.1 GCA_001805965.1 Omnitrophica WOR_2 bacterium RIFOXYA2_FULL_38_17
TCCTGAAGAAATTTTATTGCATCTCCTACTGTTTCTTTATCAACAACTACTTCTTCATAATTAGTATTGTCCATAAAATGAAAAGAATCCCCACTCCTGTAAAGATTCTGTAATTTTCTCTCTTCAAGCTGGACATCCTCAAGCTTGTCTGCCGTCTTATATGTTCTTTCAAGAACCTGGTCAGTTTTTAGATTTTTTAGTTTAACTCTTACAAAGGCAGTGCCTTTGCCTGGTTTTACGTGACTGTATTCCACAACAACATAAATAGAATCGTTGACAATAAGCCCCATACCAGATGTTAATTGATTAATTGATATCGTCACTTAGTACCTCACACCCATTTTTTGTAATATAAATCATATCTTCTATTCTGATACCAAACTGGCCAGGAATATATACTGCAGGTTCGATGGTAATAACCATACCTTCTTTGAGTATAGTTGAATCCTTCTGCGATAATCTTGGTGCTTCATGTATATCTAGGCCAACTCCATGCCCTAAAGCATGAGTAAAGTATCTGTCTAACTTCTTCTTTGACAAACAGTTACGCGCCTGCTTATCAATGCTCGCCACTGATATCCCAGGCTTGATCATCTCGATTGCAGAACGTTGCGCATCTCTAACAGAATCAAAAATATCCTTCATAGGATTGGATATTCTACCTAAAAAGAACATACGTGTCAAGTCGGACTTATACCCTTTAACGTCGATACCAAAATCAACTAAGACCACATCATTTTTATTTATTTTACGGGCTGTTAATCCCGCGTGAGGACATGTAGAATTCTGTCCTGATGCAATAATTGGATTAAAAGAAAAGCCTGCCCCCTTGTTTTTTACATAATTCTCCAACTTATAGAACACCTCTTTTTCCGTAACACCCGGCCTTATAATTCTCCGCAAGTAAACAAAGGCTTTTTTCTGTATTTTCAGTGCTTCTTTTATACACTTAAGCTCTAAGGGGTCCTTAACAACTCTTAAAGACTCAACAAAACCCGTGGATTTAATTAACTTAACCGACTTTTGTTTATTCTTTTGCAAATTATTATATTCAAACAAAGTTAAAGCATTCTCGTCAATGCCAATCGCCTTAGCATTTGACTTTTTTGCAATCTCAAAAACTGTTTTATACTTTGATTCCTTAAAACATATAACCGAGCATTGTTTTAAATTGCTCTTGGCTTCAACATAATATCTTGAATCAGTTATATAGAATGACCCTTTCCTGGAAATAAAAAGCCATGATTCATGCGAAGAAAAACCTGTAAGATATCTAATATTATTATCAGATGTTACAAGAAGGCCATCAATCTTATATTTATCAAAGGTTGCAACTAACTTATTTACTTTAATTTTCATAGATAAAAATTGCCTAAATATATTTTTGTTTATATATATTAATATTATTAGATTAAAATGCAAATAAAATTAATCCTGATATTAATAAATATTTCTTTACTGTTTTTCAATTAAACTAATAATCGCATTTAATCCGAGAACATAACTTTCAACACCAAAACCGCTTATCTGACCATATGCAACTGGAGCTATTAGCGAGGTGTGACGAAAATCCTCTCTTGAGTAAATATTTGAAAGGTGTACTTCAACTGCAGGTATATTGACAGCAGCAATCGCATCCCTTATAGCCACACTTGTATGCGTATATGCTGCAGGATTGATAAGGATTGCCTTTATATCATTCTTTTTTGATTGCCCGATAATATCAACGATCTCGCCCTCATGATTTGACTGAAGGATCAATAACTCAACATTCTTATCCTTTGCTATGCTTTTTAACTTTTCATTAATTTCTTCTAAAGTTGTCTCGCCATAAATACCTTTTTCTCTTTGCCCTAATAAATTCAAATTAGGACCATGAATAAGCAGAATTTTATCCATTGATATCTCCTAAATTTAATAAATCCCTATTTTGTCCATATCTTAGCCATCAAAATCATCAACCAGCATGATGGGAATACCTTCATCTACTTCATAATATTGATGACATTGCAAACAAATAATCTTATCATCTTTCTCCTTGACATCACCTTTACATTTTGGACAAGCTAATATATCCAACAGCTCTTTGTCAACCACTTAAACCCACCCTCCTTAAATACCCAGCTTATCTTTTTGTAAGATCTCAACATATTTCATTTGCAGCTCATAAACAGAAGCATTTAAAAGGTCAGCTTCCTGCCTGGATAAATTCCCTTTTGTCTTATCTTTTAACAAAGCAAGTGTATCAATCAAGAACTTTGCTTGATCAATGTTATTTTCAGTCTCACCAGTAATAGGATTGGGTATTTCCCCTAAAAAGATCATAGCTTGAAAACCTAGGCTAGTAATATAATTAATGAAATTAATTTCCATTGATGCATGTGAATTCCCATCACCTTTATGGGCGCCACCTGAACAAGAACAATTATCTGCTGAACTGCATTGCCCTTGATCAGTATGTTTTTTTTGCATATCCAGCCCTTCTTTATCTTCTTCTATCGTCTGCCTCCATGATTCATCTACATAATCCTCTTTTTCCACAACTACCCTCCTAACATCTAATTCTAATAATACTGAATTTATTCTAATGGATTACAATATCATTGTCATGCGTTGTTGTCAAACATTAGCAAACACGTAAAACACGTCGTGAATTATTCGCCTACTTCAAAAGAGATCACAATATTGAAAGTCAGCTCAGGATAATTAAGGTCTTCAGGAAAAGGCGCAAAGGGGGCGGATTCGCTTATGCTTCTTAATCCAATATCTCTCAAATATTCGTTTGCCTTGGTCTTTGATTCGATTATCTTTACTTGTTTTAAAGCGCCATCTGAGCCCAAAACAAAAGTCAAATAGATCTCACCAGCTGAAAAATCAGGATGATTCACAAAAGTATAAGCGCGACTTTTGATCTTTTGCCTTATGCTTTGATTATAACTAAGATATTTGGGATTAGATATTTTTTCTGACTTAAACATAGGAACAGATATCTGCCTATTCATGTCCGAAGTTTGTATCATTGGCGCACGTTTCTTGTCTAACTTAAGCTTCCCTGTAAGCTTTGTCATGTCTTTTATATTTTGGGAAAATGATGGGAGAACCTTCTCATCTTTGGACAGAATATCGACTTTCTTTGTCTTTTTTTGTTCTTTTATACTCTTTATGCTTTTGGCCAGCTTCTTTTCCACCACATCATGTTTTGGCGTGACTTTATTGTAAGTGACTTCCAACTGCTTAATCAGCTTTGGTTCTTTAAGAACGACCCTTGAAAAGGACAAAAGATTGATAACAACTATATGTATCACCAAAGAAATAACTAAAGCGTAATAGAAAATCCTATTTTCCATATTTTTGCATAAAAATAATATTTATTAAAAAATGACCGGGTAAAAAATCATTTAGAAAAGATTTCCCCTAAGAAATAAACAAAAAATCGAATTGTGTCTTTGAGTGGATTGATCTTGCTTACTTCATTTCGATATATAGTCCTTATTGGAACAGAGTATATCTTAAAACCATTTTTTGCTGCCTTCATAAGTATCTCTGTCTCTATTTCAAACTGATTAGATGACAAACTCAGCCTATTAAGCACACCAGAGCCGATATATCTATACCCACATTGAGTATCCGGAATACTTTGCTTACAAGCCATTGAAATTAAAACAGACATAAATTTATTAGTCAATCGTCTTATAAAAGGCATCCCTTTTGAATCAGTCATTCTGTTCCCATTAACGACTATGTCTTTGTTATCCCGAGCAAAATCAATAAATTTTTCAAAATCATCAACATCATGCTGGCCATCGCCATCAATCGTTATAACACCGTCAAAACCTTCCTTAATAGCATATTCAAATCCTTTGCGCAGAGAATAGCCCTTTCCGCTCTTATTTTCATTAAGAATAACAACAGCGCCTTTATCCTTCGCTATCTTACCAGATCTATCTGCTGAGCCGTCATCAATAACAATAACAGCTTGCTTTTTTTTTACCAAGGAACCAACAATGTCACCAATGGCGTTTTCTTCATTATGCACAGGGATTATTACACATATTCTCATTTTACCCAAAACTCCCTAAACATTATCCATTGCTCAGGATTGCTGCTTATTATATTTTCTATTACCTTAAGATACTGCTTCATAAGGCCTTGAATTGCTTCATCTTTTTGCATCCTACCGCTTCTTCTCTGCGGGTATATTGGCTCACAAAACGATAGAACAAATTTCTTTAACGAATTACCCGTCTCTTCATTTTTTCTTATCAAAAACACTGGAATAATTGGCGCTCCAGTTTTATTTGAAAAAACCGCAGCTCCTCTGGGAACAATAGTAGTCTTTCCAAAAAACTCTAGTGGCTGCCCTAAATTAGTAAAATCCCTTTCGCCAAGAAGCGCGACTATTTCATTTCTGTCTAGAGCCTCTAAGCATCTTCTCGCAGCAAGGTTTGAGGGAATAATCTTTATACCCTTTTCCGACCTTTGCTTATTGAACAGGTCATTTACTTGTTTTTCTTTATGAGGAAGAGCGATGCCATTAATAGGATACCCAAGCAGACTTAAGACTATGGCCCCAAGCTCCCAATTACCAACATGGGCGGTTACAAGGATAGCTCCTTTGCCTAACTTCAGTGCCTTATCAAGATATTCAATATTCTCAAATTGAATATTATCCTTAACAAAGTCCTTTGTAACTTTTTTTCCGGTGAGAAAAAACTCGACCAAATACCGCCCAAAATTAATGAATATCTCTTTTGCCGTCCTATCAAGTTCATGCTCTCTATGCAATATCATCTTAAGGTTATTCTTTACTGCTTTTTTGTCGACAACTGATAGTGCATACTGAACGCTTGAAATAAAACGCGCAATCCTGTATGACAAACTAACCGGAACTCTATAAAGAATGAAAAGGCCGAACTTATACAAGAAATATTTAATCATAAAACAGATCTACAAAATAACCAAACGCTTAAAGTTAAGTATGTTCCAATATTAGTTTTGCAATATCAAGCGAAGCATGTGGTTTAGCATTTTCATATGCTGCCTTGCTCATTGAATTTAGCCTGGCTGGAGATTTCAATAAAAGCTCAACTTCCTCGCCAATGTCCTTTGTGTCATCAATGCGAATAGCAACGCCTTTCTTTATAAGGAAATCAGTATTGCGCATTTCCTGGCCAGGAACTGAATTAACAATCACCATCGGCAATCCTTTTGCCAAACACTCTGCAGATGTTATCCCGCCGGGCTTGGTAATAATTAAAGTAGCAAGGTCCATTAATTCATCAATATTATGCGCAAATTCAAAAACCAAAATCTTCTTTTCGCTTTTTTTAACGCTGCTCTTGATCTTTTTAATTATCTTTTCATTTTTACCCGCTAGCACAACAATCTGAAAATTCATTTCAACTTTGATTAAAGACTTTACAATGTTCTTGATAGGGCCTAAACCATGGCCACCGCCCATTATAAGTATTGTTGGCACATTAGAATCCAAACCTAATTTCTGTGCTATTGGCTCTTTATCCAGCTGCGAAGCAAATTTTCCCCTTATAGGTATGCCATATATCTTGACTGCATCCGGAGAAATACCTTTTGCGACCAATCTATCTTTTGCCTCGACTGAATGCACTATATAATAATCAACTCCTTGATTTATCCAAAATGAATGTGGCGCAAAATCAGTCAAAACTCCAACCAATACAGTGTCTAATTTATGCTCAACCTTATAATCAGCTACCATTCCGCACGGAAAAGCCTGCGTGCAAACAACAGCATTTGGGCTGTGCTTAGCAAAAAGCCTTCCGATCTTCTCATGACTTGTTTTGTGAAGGAAGTTCTTTATTGATTGAGATTTCTTAACAATCTTTGGATTGTCATAGAGATAATCCCACACCTTTGGCGTGGTCTTTATAACACTCATATAAGTATTATGAACCACCTTTTCCAAAATGGGATAGGTGTAACCAAAACCATTAATAGCTGGCACTTCTATACCTGGGTCTAACTGACGCAAGGATTCCTGAATAGCAAGCGTAGCCTGCCTATGCCCAGAAACCTTGGTAATATACATTGATAAAACTCTTCGTTTTTTTTCTTTTTTATAAGGGTTCATTGAATTTCACTTTCATAATTCTTTTCTTCATCAATACAGGCAATAACTTGACCGACTTCAATTTCCTGCCCGACTGCGACAAGTATATTGCTTATATCTCCTGAAACATTTGTTGGCACATTAAATGTTGCTTTATCAGTAACAACTTCCACAATATCATCATCAGCATTAACATGGTCGCCTATATTATAATGAAAACAAGCTACCGTTGCTTTTTCAATATCTTCCCCTAATTCCGGCAACTTTATTTCCACCATATTATTATTGTCCCTTTTTCATACCAAACTGGCTACAAAAACAATCTATTAATACCTGTTTAACTTCGTTTATTTCAATATCCCTGCCTAAAACCTGAGAAACTGATGTCATGCTAACATTCAATCCACAAGGGTTTATCATTGCAAAATGGTTTAAATCTGTATTAACATTAAGAGCTAAACCATGTATAGATACCCATTTACGAACACCTATACCAATTGATGCTATTTTTTTATCACCAACCCATGCACCGGTCTTCCCCGACAATCTATTAGCCACTATATCAAAATCACTTAATAAATCAATCACAACTTGTTCTAATTTAAACAAATATTTCCTCAAATCCTTTCCATAATTCGCTAAATTGAGAATAGGATATGCAACAAGCTGTCCCTTTGCATGCAAAGTAACGTCTCCGCCCCTATCAATACCCAACACATCTACACCGATCTCCTTTAATTTATCTTTTGAATAGAGGACATTGGACTCCTTTGCCAATCTTCCCATAGTAAGAACTGTTGGATGCTCGCAAAGAATTAATACCTGGTCTGAACCATCAAGAACTTCTTTCGCATACTTTTGCTGAAGAGCGTATGCCTCTTTGTAATCAATTATCCCGAGATCAATAACTTTACAATTCATGATAAATCCTGCTTTTATCAATAATTATCTATTCAAGAAAAAAAAGACCTTGTTCTTTAATATTCGAACAAGGCCTTATTAAAATATTTATCATTAGTTTAATTTATTAACTTCAGATTCCCAGCAAACCTTAAGCTCAGGATTATCTATCCATGAAAACAAATATTTGCAATATTCTTCTCCTGTAACTCCGGTATCTCTGCCAGTTATTACCATTTTCTTTTCAAATTGCCCGCACATTTCCAATGCCATTTCTATTTTCTCAGCAATTTTTTGACGACCTATATGTCTCAGAAGCATAGCGCTTGCCCTGATCATAGAACAAGGATCTGCATAAATATCCCTTCCCTCCTTAACCATTCTGGGAGCACTTCCATGAATAGCCTCGAACATTGACCACTTATCTCCTATATTTGCACTACCAGCTGTCCCAACGCCGCCTTGCATTTGCGCTGCTTCATCAGTCAAAATATCCCCGTAAAGATTCGGCATAACCATCACCTTAAACTCTTGTCGACGTGCAGGATCTATCAATTTTGCTGTCATAATATCTATATACCATTCGTCAACTTTTATGCCTGGATATTCTTTAGCCAACCTCTTTGCAACTTTTGAAAAACGTCCGTCAGTTGTTTTAACAACATTTGACTTAGTTATAACTGTAACTCTATCAATATCATTATTTTTAGCATACTCAAGCGCCATTCTAATGATTCTTTCAGACCCCTGTTCAGTGATCACCTTAAAATCAATACTAAGGTCATCTGACACATCAAACCCTTTTGAGCCTAAAACATATTCACCTTCTGTATTTTCCCTAAAAAAACACCAGTCAATGCCTTCCTGAGGGATTTTTACCGGACGAACATTCGCATAAAGATCAAGACTCCTTCTCATCGCCACATTCGCGCTCTCAATGTTGGGCCATTCATCACCTGTCTGGGGAGTTGTAGTAGGCCCCTTTAAAATAACATGACAAGACTTAATCTCTTCTAAAACATCATCCGGAATCGCCTTTTTTTGTTTCGCCCTGTTCTCAATTGTTAATCCTGCAATATCCTTAAATTTAATTTTGCCGCTTGCCACTTCATCTTTTAAAACATATTCTAAAACACTTTGCGCATGTTTAGAGATAATTTTCCCAATGCCATCCCCCCAACAGACACCGATCTTTATTTGATCAAGCAGTGTAAAATCTGTTTTTTCACAACTCTTTTTCAAGGCTTCAACTCTTCCAAGCTGCTCTGTTAAAATAGCTTCAAATTTTTCTTTTGCTTTTTCAATTATTTTTTTTGACATGTTTTTCTCATTATAGAAATAAAAGATACTCTATTTAATATTATTCTTAACTGGTCTTGATTTAAATAAAACAAAGAATAGAAAAAAGAAGATTACTTCTTAATTAGCTGCTTGAACTCTTCAACATTCGCTACATGCTTCATAGCTTCTTCATAAGTTATGACCCCTTGCTTATAAAGCAATCTCAAAGACATATCCATTGTATGCATACCAAAGCTTGAGCCTGTTTGTATAGAAGTAGGGATTTGCTCCGTAGCTCTCTCTCTGATTAAATTACGTATGGCTGGCGTAGCAATTAAAACTTCCGTCGCAACAACACGCCCTAAACCATCCGCTCGCACAACTAGCTTCTGCGAGACAATCCCTTGCAAACAAGTAGACAACTGCAAACGTATTTGTTGTTGTTGATGAGATGGGAAAACATCAATAACGCGTTCTATAGTTTGAGCAGTATCTGGCGTATGCAAAGTTGCAAAAACCAAATGCCCTGTTTCAGCTGCTGTGAGAGCAGTTGAAATTGTTTCTAGGTCTCTCATCTCTCCCACAACAATAACATCAGGATCCTGCCTCAAACATCTTTTAAGCGCTTCTGAAAATGACAAAGTATCAGAATATAATTCTCTTTGCTTAATAACCGCCTTCTTATTTGTGTGCATATACTCAATAGGATCTTCAACGCAAATGATCATACAGGGATTTTCCTCATTGATCAATTGTATCATGGCTGCAAGAGAAGTTGTTTTACCTGAACCTGTTGGCCCAGTGATCAAGACAAGCCCATTAGGCCTTCTTGAGAACTCAATAACTGAAGGCGGCAGCCCTAAATCATTTATTGAAGGAATAAATAAAGGTATCCTTCTTAGAGCGGCTTCAACTGAACCTTTTTGCAAATGGACATTAACCCTAAATCTGTCAATGCCTTCAAACTCCAATGAAAAATCTAATTCTTTATCACGTTCAAATTTTTCCTTCTGAACATCAGACAAAACACCATAAATACACTTCTTCAACTCTTCTCTTGTTAAAATTTTTTTATCAGTTATAACTAATCTTCCGTCAATTCTTAAAATTGGAGGGCTATTTTCTGTAAGATGCAAATCAGATGCTTTTTTCTCGACTGCTAATTTAAGTAGTTCTTTAAGATCCACTTTTATGCTCCTGATAAGATGATTTATTTAGGTGAGTAGTTGTTAAGCCTGCTTTTTGATCCACTCTTTTATACGTTTTGTTCCTTCTGCGATCCTCTCGCAAGAAGTTGCAAAACTCAAACGCATAAAACCTGGAGAACCAAAACTGTCCCCTGGGATCATTGCAACATTAACATCATTCAAGATATTTTTTGCCACTTCAAGGGATTCCCCCAACTTAGAAAAATCACAGAAGAGATAAAAAGCTCCTTGAGGCATAATATAACTTATCTCATCAACTTCGTCAAAAGCAGATGTAATAAGGTCACGCCTTTTCTTAAATTCTTTTCTCATTTCCGTAAAATATTCTTTTGTCTCACTTAAAGACTGCAGGGCAGCTTTTTGACTAATAGATGATGGGCATGAAGTTGAGTGATCTTGTAATTTAGTAATATACCCAAGAATCTCCTCGCTTGCGGCACAATAACCAATTCTCCAACCTGTCATAGCCGCTGACTTTGAGACGCCATTAACAGTTATTGTTAAATCATAAATCTCTTTGCCTAAAGAAGCTATAGAAACGCATTCCTCAGATCCATAAACAAACTGTTCATAGATCTCATCACTTATAACATAAACATTGTTTTTAACACAAATATCTGCGATTGATTGCAGTTCTGGTTTTGAATACAGCATACCTGTCGGGTTTGAAGGAGAATTCAGAATCAAAAGTTTTGTTTTATCGGTAATACTCTTTTCTAACTGTTTTGCTGTGATTTTGAAATTTGTATCCGCGCTGGTTTCGATAAATTTTGATGTAGCCCCAGACAGCTTTACCATTTCAGGATAGCTGACCCAATATGGGGTTGGGATCAAAACCTCTTCTCCAACATCAGTCAAAACCTGGATTATGCAAAACAAGGAATGCTTTGCCCCGCAAGAAACAGCGATCTGTGATGGTTTATATACAAGATTATTATCTCTTTTAAATTTATCACAAATAGCTTGCCTTAATTCAATGGCACCAACGCTTGGTGTATATTTGGTATAATCATCACAAATAGCTTTAATAGCAGCATATTTAATATGCTGAGGAGTTCCAAAATCAGGCTCACCTGCCGCGAAGTTTACAACATCAAAGCCTTTTGCCCTTAATTCTTTTGCTCTTGCCGTAATTGCTAAAGTTGATGAAGCCTCAAGATCCTTTACTCTGCCATTAACTTTTAACATAACAAGTTAGCCCCTATTTCCCGGAAGATTTCTTGTTAAACATTTTTCTTATTCCGCTAAATCTCTGCGTAGACTTGTCTTTTTCCTTGCCGTCTACTCCCTTTTTAATCTCAACCTTCAGTTGATCTTTTTTCTTTAAAGGTTCATTTGCCTCATCTTTTAGCGGTACTTTTAAAGCTTTATGTGTTTTAGTTATAACTTCAGCCTGTTCAGGCGCTACTTTTTCTACTTTAGTTTTTGAAGAAGCTTTCACTTTAGGCTTACTTACAACAATTGCCTTTTTTTCAGTTAGCTCAAGAAAAACAAGCTCAGCATTATCACCTTTTCTTGTTCCAATCGGAATTATTCTTGTATATCCACCTTGCCTCTCTTTAAAACGAGGAGCAATGTCTGAAAATAATGCACTGACCAATCTATGATTACATAGGACGGCATATGCACGTCGCTTCTCAGCCAACGTACCTTTTTTCCCCATAGTAATAAGTTTATCAACTAATTTTCTTGCTTCCTTAGCCTTGGCTTTTGTAGTACTTATCCTATCTTTCAACAAAGCAGCTTTTGCAATATCTCGCATTGTTGCTTTTCTAAGACTAGAATTCCTACTTAATCTATTTCCTGAAATACCGTGTCGCATCTAATTTCCTTTATATTTACTAATACTAATTATTTTCAATCCTATAAACTGAGGGAGGCCAAAAGAAAAAATTAATCTTTTTTTCTTAGCTTTTTAGCATCCACTTTCATACCTAAATTAATACCCATTACCTTCAAAAGGTCATTAATTTCAGTTAGTGATTTTTTACCAAAATTCCTGAACGTCAGAAGTTCCGACTCAGTCTTTTTAACTAATTCAGCAATTGTTTTTATATTTGCATCTTTTAAACAATTTGCACTTCTCACAGATAACTCAAGCTCAGAAATAGGCAATCTTAGCTTTTCGTATAAAGATTGCTCTTCCGCTGATACTTCTTCTTCCTCTTCTTCTTCTTCAGGAAGCTGCCCGTAACTTACGAAAATATCTAAATGCCTTTGTAAAATATTGGCACTATAAAGAATAGCCTCTTTTGGATTGATGCTTCCATTTGTCCATATTTCAATTAGCAAACAATCATAATCAGTTTTCTGTCCAACTCTAGTATTCTCAACGTCAAATTTAACCCTAGTAATTGGAGTGAAAATTGAATCAATTGGAATAGTTCCAACTGTAGCATCCTTTTTATTTAGCTCTGCTGGGACATATCCACGACCGCGAGATACTTCCATCTCTATTGAAAAAGAAGCGTCTCTTGATAATGTTGCAATATGAAGTCCTGGATTCAATATTTCCACTGTCTCATCACAAATAATATCTGCAGCTGTTACTTCGCCCTTTTTATCGACTTTGATATAAATTGGCTTCGGTACTTTAGAATGAGATCGTAGGACCAATCTCTTAAGATTAAGAATGATCTCAGATACTGATTCCATAACACCAGGAATAGTTGAATACTCATGAGGAGCTCCTTCAACCTTTATCGATGTTACTGCACTGCCTTCAATAGAGGATAACAATGCACGTCTAAGGGAGTTTCCTAAGGTAATACCATAACCTCTTTCGAATGGCTCGGCAATAAATTTACCATAAGTATCTGTATAAGTTGCTTCATCACAATCTAGCCTTTTAGGCATCTGAAAATCGCGCCATTTGACTCCCATTTGTTCCTCCTAAATTTTGTTTTAATCTTTCCTGCAATATTCTATATTGCAGAAGTTAAAATTTTTTACCTTGAATAAAGCTCTACGATCAACTGCTCATTAACTGGAAAACCAATATCCTCACGTTGTGGCAGCCTTACAACCTTTGCCTTGAAATGTGCTTTATCTACCTCAAGCCAACCAGGAACACTGCGATCTTTTGTAAGCTCAATATTATCTTTTACATTTTGCTGACCTTTAGTCGTAAAACGGACAGCTACTTCATCATTATCTTTAACTAAAAATGATGGAATATTAACTTTTCTATCATTAACATAAACATAGCCATGTCCAACCAATTGCCGTGCTTGTCGTCTTGAAGTACAATATCCTGCTTGAAAGATAACATTGTCTATGCGTCTTTCTAAAAACTGCAATAAAATTGACCCCGTAATACCTTTTTTCCTTGTTGCCTTGGCAAAATAACTTCTAAACTGCTTTTCAAAAAGCCCATAGATCCTTTTAACTTTTTGCTTTTCGCGCAACTGAAGACCATAGTTAGATAATTTCACTCTTCTAGCCTTAGCGCCCTCTCCTGGAGCATAACTTCTTCTATCAAAAGCACAGCGATACGTAGAGCACCTTGTGCCTTTCAAAAAAAGTTTTTCACCTTCCCGCCTACACAATCGGCAACTTGACCCGATATATTTTCCCATAAATTTCCCCTTCTTTTACACCCTACGTTTTTTTCTTGGACGACATCCATTATGCGGTAAAGGTGTAATATCCTTTATTGAAGTCACCAATAATCCATTTGCTTGCAATGCTCTAATTGCAGATTCTCTGCCAGACCCAGGTCCCTTAACCAGAACTTCCACTGTCTTAATGCCTAATTCCTTTGCCTTCTTTGCAGCATCTGAACTAGCTAGCTGAGCAGCAAATGGGGTAGATTTTTTTGATCCGTTAAATCCGACAACTCCTGGCGTTGACCAAACTATTACATTTCCTTGAGTATCTGTAATAGCAATTGATGTATTATTAAATGTTGATTTAATATGAACGACTCCAGAAGTTACCCCTTTTAATGCCTTCTTTTTAGCCTTATCTTTACGCTTAATTTCCTTTGCCATTTAAAATCCTTTTTATTTTATTATTTTGTAGTCTTCTTGCCACCGACAGATGGTTTTTTACCTTTTCTAACACGTGCATTTGTTTTTGTACGTTGCCCCCTTACCGGAAGGCCTTTTCGATGGCGCATTCCTCGATAAGTTCCGATATCAACATGCCTCTTCACATTCTGGCTGACATCCCTTCGAAGGTCACCTTCTATAATATAATTATTCTGAATTATTGATGTTATGCGGGCTATTTCCTCGTCAGAAAGATCCTTCGCTCTTCTATTAACATCAATATTTGCTTCCTTTAAAATATCCAAGGTATTAGCAGGACCAACCCCATAAATATATGGCAAAGCTGCCTCAATTCTCTTTTCCTTTGGAATATCAACACCTAAAATTCTTGGCATAATCTTACCCTTGTCTTTGTTTATGTTTTGGATTTATGCAAATTACACGAACAACACCTTTTCTCCGAACAACTTTGCAATTGCTGCATACTCTTTTTATAGATGATTTTACTTTCATGTTTACTTATTCCTGTATGTTATTCTTCCTCTTGTTAAATCATAGGGAGAAAGCTCTACTTTTACTTTGTCCCCTGGAAGAATCCTTATAAAATGTTTTCTGATTTTCCCTGAAATATGTGCTTGAACAATGTGCCCATTTTCTAACTCTACTCGAAACTTAGCATTTGGAAGGGCTTCTTTTACTATGCCTTCAACTTCTATAAGATCTTCTTTAACCATGTTACCTCGTTAATATTTCAGGCTTTTCTTTTGTTACTACAATTGAATGCTCAAAATGCGCTGACGGCTTTCCATCTTTTGTTACAACTGTCCATCCGTCGTTTAAAATCTTCGTGCGCCAGTCTCCAATATTCACCATTGGCTCAATAGCTAATACCATCCCTGATTTCAAAACAGGACCATTATTTGGCTCGCCAAAATTAGGTATCTCAGGATCTTCATGCAACTGCTTACCAATGCCATGACCTACAAATTCTCTGACAACTGAATAATTGTTCCCTTCAACATATGATTGAATAGCATGTGAAACATCTGAAAGATGATTGTTCTCTTTTGCTTGTTCAATCCCCCTGTAAAGAGATTCCTTTGTTACATCAATCAATCTTTGGAACTCGGGGTCAATATTACCTATTCCTGCAGTAACAGCCATATCAGAATAATACCCTTTGTAAATAATCCCAACATCCAAACTAACTATATCTCCATTTTCCAGCTTGCGTTTAGAAGGTATTCCATGAACAACTTCATCATTAATAGAAACGCAAACACAACTAGGAAAACCCCTATAGCCTTTGAATGCGGGGACAACATCATATTCCTTTATTAGAATCTCTGCAAGTGCATCAATTTCTTGAGTTGAAATTCCAGTTTTTAAAGAGCATTTTAATTCTTTTACAATAGCTGATAATCTTTTCCCAGCTTCCCTAAGAAGCACTAGTTCTTCGCCAGTCTTTATTCCGATCTTATTACCTTGATCCATTAAATATATTTAGCGCATCCTCTTTAACTTCTTGAGAATCTTTATCAGCATTAACCTTCTTTAATTTATTTTGTCCTTCATAAAAACTAATTATCGGGGCAGTGCTGTCAGTATAAACTTTCATACGGTTCTTGATCGTTTCTTCATTATCATCTGCACGCTGATATATCTCTCCACCACAGGAATCACAAACCCCGTCTTTTTTTGATGGCATATTGACAATATGATATATCTTTCCGCAACCTCTGCAAACTCTTCTCCCGGTTAGTCGAGCTAAAATCGTACCTAAAGTTGCTTCCATATATAAAGCACAATCAATCGGCATTCCCAGCTTATCTAAGATATTATCTAAATCCTTAGCTTGATTTACTGTTCTAGGATAACCATCCAGCATAAAACCATCTTTAGCCCTACTATCATTAGTCAACTTATTTTTAATAAGCTTTGTAACAACTTCATCAGGCACCAAACCACCTGATTCAATGAATTTTTTTGCTTCTTGTCCTAATGGGGTATTAGCCTTGAGCTCTTCTCTAAGAATATCTCCCGTTGAAACATGCAAAACACCTAAAGTATCCTTCAAGACACCTGCTAGTGTTCCTTTTCCTGCCCCTGGAGGTCCAAGCAATACTATTCTCATCTTCTTCCCCTTATTTGACCCGATTTCATAAACCCATCATAATGGCGCATAACAAGGTGTGACTCAATCTGTTTCATAGTATCAAGCATGACCCCTACAGTGATCAAAACACCAGTGCCTCCAAAAAATGAAGCGACTAAATACGGAACTTTAAATGAAGCCATTATTGCATCAGGCATAATAGCAATAGCACAAATAAATAAAGCCCCTGTCAAAGTAATTCGTGTCATAACAAAATCTAAATAATCTGCCGTCTGCGCTCCAGGCCTAACACCAGGAATAAAACCACCATGCTTCTTCATATTTTCAGCAACTTCAAGAGGATTAAAAACGATTGCTGTATAAAAATAGCAAAAGAAGACTATAAATAATCCATAGATAATATAATAAACAGCATGTCCTCTTTGAATATAACTAGCAAACGCTTGAAAACCTTGATTAGGTATAAAACTTGCCAAAGTCGCCGGAAACAAAATAATAGACTGAGCAAAAATAATAGCAATAACACCAGCCGTATCTACTTTTAAAGGTATATACGTGCTCTGGCCGCCATATACTTTTCTTCCAACAATACGCCTTGCATATTGTACTGGTATCTTTCTTTGTGCTTGTGTTATCAAAGTAATTGAAATTATTACACCTAGCAAAAATATAACCATAATAACAAGTGTGAACGGCTGTAACTGAACTGCTCCGCCTGTTTGTGGTGATAAAAGTTTAACCAACATAGCAAGAGCAGAAGGTGCTTCAGAAATAATACCCGCAGTAATTATCAAAGAAATACCATTGCCTATTCCCTTTTCCTGGATCTGTTCTCCTAGCCACATTAATAATAATGTACCTGCAGATAATGTAACCATAGTCGTAAAGATGAACTGTACCCCGGCACTACTGCTTACTACTTCAAAACCGCTGAAGGTTTGTGGGCTTTTAAGCCAAAGAGCAATAAAAAACGATTGTATCGTAGCTAATCCCAGCGTTCCATAACGAGTATACTGATTTATTTTATGATAACCAGCTTGTCCTTCTTTAGATAATTTCTCTAAAGCAGGGATAACCGCTGTTAATAACTGCATTATGATTGAGCTAGAAATATACGGCATAATCCCTAAAGAAAATACCGTCATCTTCTGCATTGCTCCGCCTGAAAACATATTCATAATGCTGAAAATGCTTCCGCTTGCAGAAGAAGTAATCGACTGAAAATACCTTGCCAGCTCAGCACCATTTACGCCTGGAGTCGGAAGATAACATCCAACTCTATAAGCAGCAATAATTGCTAATGTGAAAAGGATCTTCTTCTTTAATTCTGGAATTTTAAAACAATTTGCAAAAGCAGCTAACATATATTAAATTTGTTTCTTTGGTGTTTTTTTCTCTTTTTGAGAAACTTTTTCTTCAACCTCGATCTTGCCACCAGCTTTTTCAATTTTCTCTTTTGCTGACTTGGATATGCTCTTTATTTTAATAACAAGGGGTTTATTTATTTCGCCATTATCTAAAATCTTTACCGGCTTATAACGGCTATTGATCAAACCCTGCGCTTTCAAAGAATTAGCATCAACAACAGCATCTTTTGCAAACCTATTCAAGCTCTCTAAGCTTACAACCTGGTTTAAAATAGGCCTCTTGCTCCTAAATCCAACCTTTGGAAGTCGGCGAATAAGAGGCATCTGCCCACCTTCGGAAGAGGATAAGCTCCATCTACCTGAACGAGATCTTTGTCCATTCTCTCCACGGCCACTCGTTTTTCCACGCCCAGAACCTTTACCCCGGCCAATTATTCTTTTTTTCTTTCTTGAACCTTTTGGAGATTTTAATTCATGTAATTGCATTTATTACTTAACCTTTGTAAAATTAAAAATTATTTTTTAAACTTCAATCTACTTAATCCATCAAATGTTGCTTTCACAACATTAATTGGGTTATTAGATCTGTGGCATTTCGTCAAAATATTATGTATTCCTGCCCCGTCGCAAACAGCTCTTACCGGACCTGCTGCAATAACACCAGTTCCTTCAGATGCAGGCTTCAAAAGAACTCTAGCCCCTGAACACTGTCCTATTATTTCATGAGGGATCGTTGTCCCTTTCATCGGGACCTTGATCATGTTCTTTTTTGCTACGATCATAGCTTTTTTTATAGCTATAGCTACTTCCTTAGCTTTAGATAAACTATACCCTACATTACCTTTTGCATCTCCCACAACTACTAGAGCACTAAATGATAATTTCTTTCCACCCTTTGTTACTTTTGTAATCCTGTTGATAGAAATGACCTTTTCCATCATTTCAGAACTACCATAATCTTTTAATACTTCACTTATTTTTTTGACATCAATTGAATCATCCTTGGATAAGTCTATTTTGTCGTCAAAAACAGCTTCTTCAAAAACATCAACATCAACTGCATCAGCAATCTCGTGCTCAGCTTTTATTTCAACAGCATCATTATTAACTTTATCTTCTACTTCTTTTATTTCTTTATTTTCTTCGTTTGGCTTATTCATAATAATTAAAACTCCATTCCACCTTTGCGTAAAGACTCAGCAAAGGCCTTCACTCGACCATGATATAAATAACCACCTCTATCAAAACATACTTTCTTGATTCCTTTTTTCTGCGCTTCTGCTGCAAATGATTCACCCAGTAAAGATGCAGCATCAATATTCCCACCGTTTTTTATTTTGCCGCGCACTTCTTTATTCAATGTTGACATTCCAAATAGGACTTTACCGCTAGAATCATCAACAACTTGCACAAAAAAATTCTTCAAACTTCGATGCACGCATAATCTTGGCTGTTCAGTTGTTCCAACAACTTTTTTGCGTGTTCTTTGATGCCTATAAACTCTTTTTAATTCTTTTAATTTTGTATTATCCATAATATTTTATTTAGATACCGATTTTCCTTGTTTCCTTCTGACAATTTCGCCCACATACCTAATCCCTTTTCCCTTATAAGGCTCAACAGGCTTTAAGGCCCGAATTTTTGCTGCTTCCTGACCAACTCTCGCATTATCAGGGCCTTCAATTACAACACTAGTTGGATTAGGCAGACTAACTTTCACATCTCCAGGAATTTGATACTCAACAGGATGACTAAAGCCTAACCCGAAAACTATCTTCTTGCCTTCAAGTTGCGCTCTAAAACCTATTCCCTGTATCTCTAGATCTTTTTTATGGCCTGCTGTAACACCAACAACCATGTTTGATAAACAGGAGCGTATCGTTCCATGATTTGCGCGATTTTGCTTAACATTCGAAACTCTGTTTACAACTAACTGATTCTCCACATGCTCAACTGTAATACCATGTGGAATATCCAAAGTTAATTTACCTTTTGGCCCTTCTAAAGAAATTTGACTTGGATCAATTTTTACTTTTACTTCTTTTGGAACACTAACTGGAGATTTACCTATTCTTGACATAATATACCTTAATTATTACCAAATATAACATAAGACTTCGCCGCCAATTTTTTCTTTTCGAGCAGCCCGACATGTCATAACACCTTTTGATGTAGAAACAACTGCTGTCCCCAAACCATTTATAACTCTTGGAAGTTTATCGTGCTGAACATAAACTCTTAGACCTGGTTTAGAAATTCTTTTTATTCCAACAACAACAGGCTTGTTATTATCATATTTTAAATAAATTTTATAACTACCCTGAACACTGTCTTTCATTAACTTAAAATCCTCAAGATAACCATCTTCCTTAAAAATTTCTAGTATTTTTCCAGCTGTTTTGGATGCTGGAACATCAACAGTTTCTTTTCTTGCTTGATAAGCATTTCTGATATTCGTTAACAAATTACTAATTGGATCGTTTAATGACATATATTTAAGTCCCCTTTAATTACCAACTTGCCTTTTTGACTCCAGGAATCTCACCCTTCCAAGCAAGCTCCCTAAAACAAATTCGACAAACACCAAATCTTCTATAATAACCTTTCGGTCTTCCACACAATTTACATCTATTATGTTGCCTTGTAGAAAACTTAGGCGGTCTTTTCGATTTAACTATTAATCCTGTTTTTGCCATAATTATCCTTTATTTCTTGCTGAAAGGCATACCCATCAAACTCAGCACTTCAAGAGTTTGCTCTTGAGGCCCTTTGTTAAATACAATAGAAATATCCATACCTTGCGTATATTGAATCCTTCCTGGATCAATTTCAGGAAATATTGATTGATCAGAAATACCAAAAGTATAATTTCCCTGTTTATCAAAAGAGTTCCGTGAAACACCATTAAAGTCACGAATTCTAGGGAGACAAACATTGACGAGCCTTTCAAAAAACTCATACATCGTATCTCTGCGTAATGTGACTTTACATGCGATAGGAACATCTTCTCTTAACTTAAAATTTGAAACAGCCTTTTTTGATTTGATAATAATAGGCTTTTGACCTGTAATTGTTGCTAAATCTTTAACTGCAGATTCTAAGGCTTTCATATCTGTTATTGCTTTTCCAACGCCCATGTTGACAACAATCTTTTCAAATTTTGGTACAGCCATAGTATTCTTAACACCAAATTTTTCTTTGATCTTTGGAACGATCTCTTCATTATATTTTTTTTTCAAACTTGCAGTCACTTTAAATTACCTCACCACTTTTCTTACTGATTCTTACTTTTGACCCATCTTTCAATACTGAAACTCCAAAACGAGTAGGTTGATTTGTTTTTTTATCTACAAGCATAACATTTGAAATATGAATAGCCGATTCGATCTCAGAAATACCGCCTTGCTGGTCTTGCTGAGTTTTTCTTCTGGCCTTCTTAACCATATTGATATTTTCAACTATTAACCTGCTGTCTTTAGGAAAAACTTTAAGGACCTTGCCTGTCTTTCCTTTGTCTTTTCCTGCAATTATAAACACTTGATCATTTTTTTTTATTGTTAACATCTTATACAACCTCTGGGGCTAACGAAATTATTTTCATATATTCCAAACTTCTTAATTCTCGAGCAACTGGTCCAAAAACACGCGTACCTCTTGGGTTTCCAGTATCATCTATTATTACAATAGCGTTACTATCAAAACGGACATAAGTACCATCAGATCTTCGTACCGGGAATTTGGTTCTAACAATAACTCCCTTTGCCTTTTCACCCTTTTTAATAGCTGCTTCCGGAGCAGACTCTTTAATGTTAACTCTGATAACATCTCCAATTTGTGCGTGACGTCTACCTTTACAATTCAACACACCAATCATTGAGGCTTTACGAGCTCCCGTATTATCTGCTACGTTCAAAATTGTTTTCATATAAATCATGATATTACCTCTTAAGCTTCTTGTTCAGCGCCTACTTGCTTAACAATGCTGCAAATAATCCAGCGCTTATCTTTTGATAATGGACGAGTTTCCATTATTTGCACAACATCACCAGTCTTAGATTCATTTTTTTCATCATGAGCTTTATACTTTGACGCAGCTCTAACAACTTTATTATACTTACTATGCTTCGTTGCCCATTTAACTTGAACAACACGAGTCTTATTCATTTTGTCGCTAGTTACAATCCCTTGAAGAAATTTTCTTCTATTCTGCCTCTTTGCCGTTTCGCTCATTCTCTAATTCTCTTTCTTTTAATATAGTAAATATTTTTGCAATATTTCTTTTTAGCTCTCTAAAATGGGCAGGCTTTTCCACAACGCCCATTTTCCTTTGATAATTGAGATCAAAAATATCTTTTTTAAAAGATTTTTCTTTCTGAATCAATTCTTCTGAACTTAATATTCTTAAATCTTTAATCTTCATTAATGACCAATCCTCGTTACAAATTTTGTCTTAATAGGCAATTTAAAAGAAACTATTCTTAACACTGTTTTTGCAAATTCTTCTGGAACACCACTCATCTCAAAAATAACCTTTCCACGCTTTACAGGCGAAACCCAATGACTTACATCACCTTTTCCCTTACCCATTCTAACTTCAGCAGGCTTTTTTGTAACAGGCTTATGTGGAAAAATATTTATCCAGAGCTTTCCAACACCTTTCATTTTTCTCGCAACAACTATACGACAAGCTTCAATATGAGTTGCTTTAATAAAACCATTTTCTAGCGCCTTGATGCCATATTCGCCAAAATGGATCTTGTTTCCAGCAGTTGCAATCCCTCTGTTCTTGCCTTTCTGGGCTTTTCTATACTTAACTTTTCTAGGCATTAAAACCATTTTAAAAATTCTCCTGAAATCTAAAAATTACTTTTGTTCGGTCTTATTCGCTTTCTGCCGATTAATTGTCTTAATAACTTCCCCTTTATTAACCCATACTTTAATTCCCAGAAGACCATATGTAGTCTGAGCTTCTGCAAAACCATAATCAATCTGCGCTCTAAAAGTATGCAAAGGAAGCTTTCCTTCCTGATATGATTCTTGACGAGCCATTTCAACTCCGTTAAGTCTGCCTGAGCATTTTATTTTAATTCCCTTGGCGCCAGAATTCATTGCATTTTCAATAGCCCTCTTCATCGCTCTTCGAAAAGCAATACGTTTAGCTAGCTGAAAAGATACATTTTGGGCAATTAATTGAGCCTCTACATTAGGGTTCTTAATTTCACGAGGATCAATAGCTACTTCTTTAGAAGAAATCTTTCCGAGCTCAGTCCTTAATTTATCAATATCTGCGCCTCTTCTTCCAATAATTACGCCAGGCCTAGCAGTATAAATAATAATCTTTGTTTTATCTGCTAATCTTTCTATAACCACTTTCGCAACAGAGGCCTGTACAAATCTTTTTTTAATAAATTCTCTGATTTTGTAATCTTCAATTACATTTTTAGCAAATTCACTTTTATCTGCAAACCAAAGGCTTCTCCAGTTCTCAATGTATCCGATTCTTAATGCTAAAGGACTTACTTTTTGACCCACGTTATATCCCCTTTATTTCGTTATTAAATCTAATTCTATTAATAAATGTGTTGTTTTCTTTAAAATCCTTGTTGCCCTTCCAAAAGCAGCTGGTCTAAATCTCTTCCATGAAGGTCCTTGGTCAGCCTTGATCTTAGAAATATAAAGCTGGTCTTCCATGAGCCCTTTTTGCTTTGCATTGCTGATAGCTGAAATTAAGATCTTACTTATCGTTCCCGTTTGGCCCTTATTAGTCTGCGCCAGGATTGCCAATGATGCAGAGACTTTTTTGCCTCTAATTAAGTCAATCACTTGCCTTACTTTTATAGGGGAAACTCTTATATAACTTCCTTTTGCTTGTGCTATCATAATTTTTTCTCTTGTAATAACTTTATCGATTAAGTTTTATGTTTTTTGATCGGCTTTCTTAGCTTTTACGCCACCGTGTTTCCTAAATGTCCTTGTCGCTGCAAATTCTCCGAATTTATAGCCAACCATATTTTCAGTAACAAATACAGGAATATGTTTTTTTCCATTATAAACAGATACTGTAAAACCAACAAATTGTGGAGTAATTACTGATCTTCTTGACCAAGTCTTTATTGGTTGCCTCGAGCCTGTCTCGATCATCTTTATTAATTTCTTTTCCAATGATGGTTCTAAATATGGACCCTTTTTAATTGAACGTGGCATACTATTTCGATCCTCTTCTTCTTACAATATATTTTGATGAATATTTTCTCTTTTTACGAGTCTTGTATCCCTTAGTTGGTTTGCCCCATGGCGTAACAGGATGAGGATTTCCTTGAGGAGCTTTACCTTCACCACCACCATGTGGGTGATCAAACGGATTCATTGCAACGCCTCTAACATTGCCTTTTCTTCCCAACCAACGGCTTCTCCCAGCTTTTCCTAAAGAACGACTCTCATGCTCAACATTACCAATCTGACCAATTGTTGATCTGCAATCAATAGGAATCTTTCTAACTTCACTAGAAGGCATTCTGATAAAAGCAAAATCACCTTCTTTTGCCATAATCTGTGCCGATGTGCCCGCTGAACGAGCGATCTTGCCACCTTTGCCAGGTTTCATTTCTATATTATGAACTGCTGTTCCAAGTGGCATTTTCCTCAAAGGCAGGCAATTACCAGCTTTAAAATCAATATCTTTATCTAATGAGCTAACTACTTTATCCCCAACTTTAAGTTCTAAAGGTGCAAGGATGTATGACTTAATACCATCTTCATACTGGATCAAAGCAATTCTACAGCTTCTGTTTGGATCATATTCAATGCCTAAAACTTCTGCCTGAACATCAATTTTATTCCTCTTAAAATCAACCATGCGGTACATTCTCTTATGGCCGCCGCTTCTGTATCGTGCAGTTACCCTACCGTTAGAATTGCGTCCACCAGATTTCTTTAGCGGCTTTAATAATGACTTTTCAGGTTTCGATTTTGTAATTTCAGCAAAATCTGAAATCGCCGTATGTCTCAAACTACTAGTTGTTGGTTTAAATCTTCGTATTCCCACTATGTTACCTCTATTTTTTCACCTTCTTTAAGTGTCACAATTGCTTTTTTCCAAGGAGTTGTTTTACCTTGAGCCTGTCTAACTCTTTTTAATTTTGCTTTCATCATATTAGTGTTAACTGCCTGGACCTTTACTTTGTATATCTCTTCAATCGCTTTCTTGATCTCTATCTTGTTTGCCTTTGAAGCAACTTGAAAAAGATATTTTCTGTCAGGCTCCTGCATCGTACCTTTTTCAGTACGAACTAAAGTTTTAATTATATCGTAACAAGTAATCACTTTTTAATCCTATCCCTTAAATTCTGTAATGCTGTTTTTGTAACCAAAATATTTTTATTCTTCAAAATATCATACGCATTTATGTCCTGTGACCTCATCAAGCTCAATCTAGGAATATTGCGAGATACCCTTGTTATGCTTTCATCACAACCATCAAGAATGGCAAGTATCCTTCCAGAAAGTTTTAAATTTTTTAGGATTTCTACAAATTCTTTTGTCTTGCTCAATGCATCAGTAAGATCATCAATGCAACAAAATTTATTTTCATTAACCTTAACTTTCAAGCTTTCAACTAAAGCAGCCTTCTTGATTTTCTTTGGAAGGGTATAACCAAAATCTCTCGGGTGAGGGCCAAAAACTATGCCGCCTTTATGCCATAAAGGAGACCTGCTTGAACCTGCCCTAGCACGACCTGTACCTTTTTGTCTAAAAGGTTTTTTTCCTCCACCAGAAACAAATGCCCTTTCTTTCGTCGAAGCATTACCCTGTCGCAATGAAGCTTGGTACATTACAACAGCCTGATGAACAACATCAGCATTCACTCTTCCTTCAAAAATATCCGAAAGATCTATCTGCTCTTTTTCTTTTCCTTTAATATCTAAGACAGCAACTTTTGACACTTTACTTTTTACCTTTCACATTTGCCTTGCTTTGCTTCATAGGATTAATCTTGTGTTTCACAACAGCTCTCTTCTCATCCAAAGATTTATACTGTTTCTTTACAGAACGATTAACAGATACAATTGAATTCTGATGACCTACAACCGCACCTTTAATCAGCACTATGTTATTTTCAACATCGACGTCCAATACTCTAAGTCCTTGAACAGTTGCTTTTTTCCCGCCCATTCTTCCCGGCATATTCGTTCCTTTTAAAGTTCTTGAAGGATCCGCACTTGAACCGATCGAACCAACTCTTCTATGATGCATCGAACCATGTGCAGCAGGTCCGCCTGACCAATGCCATCTCTTCATACCACCTTGAAATCCTTTACCAACAGATGTACCTATAACATCAACATAATCACCCGGCCTGAAAAAGTCAGCTTTGATCTCCTGCCCAACTGAATAATCTTTGTTATCTGTTGAATTAAATTCTTGCATGTAACGCTTTGCCTCAACCCCAACTTTCTTAAAAAGGCCTGCTTCAGATTTTCTTAATTTTGATTCCTTTATGGTCTCAAAACCGATCTTGACCTTCATCGGAGCATCCTTTAACTCCAATATCGTACAGGGCCCAACTTCTACGACAGTAACTGGAAAAACGTTTCCATCCTTGTCGAATATTTGAGTCATACCAAGTTTTCTACCTAATAAACCTCTTATCATTTTATCTCTCTTTACTGCTTAATTTCCACATCAACACCAGCAGGCAAATTAAGTTTTCTTAATGCCTCAACTGTTTTTGCTGTAGGTTCAATTAAATCTATAAGCCTCTTGTGAGTTGCTAAACCAAACTGCTCTCTTGATTTTTTATCTATAACCGGAGATCTTAATACCGTATAAAGTTCTTTTTTTGTAGGCAATGGAACCGGTCCGGAAATTTTAGCTCCAGTACGAATTGCAGTATCAACAATTTCCTGAGCTGACTGGTCAATTATCCTATGATCAAATGCTTTTAATTTTATACGTATTTTTTGCATATTTATCTCCGCAAATTGTTGCCTTGGGGAACATTAAGTTCCCCAAAACAGCAATTATATTTTTTTAACTAATAACCTCATGAATAACACCAGCGCCAACTGTACGTCCACCTTCACGAATTGCAAAACGCAACTCTTTTTCCATAGCGATTGGCTGAATTAGTTCAACTTCCATTTCAATGTTATCTCCTGGCATACACATTTCAATACCTTCAGGAAGTAAAGCCGTTCCAGTAACATCTGTAGTTCTAAAATAAAACTGTGGCCTATATCCTTTAAAGAAAGGAGTATGACGACCGCCTTCTTCCTTTGTTAAGATATATGCTTTTGCCTTGAACTTGGTATGTGGAGTTATTGAACCTATCTTTGCAAGAACTTGACCTCTTTCAATTGCTTCCTTATCTATACCTCTTAAAAGAAGACCGACGTTATCGCCTGCATGTCCCTCATCCATTTCTTTACGGAACATTTCGACACCAGTTACAACCGTCTTAAGTACTTCTTTTTTCATGCCAACTATCTCTATTTCTTCCCCAACCTTGACAGTTCCTCTTTCAATTCTTCCAGTAGCAACAGTTCCTCTACCAGAAATTGAGAAAACGTCTTCAACAGCCATTAAGAATGCCTTATCAAGCTCTCTTATTGGGTCGACAAAATAATCATCAACCGCCTGCATTAAATCTAAAATAGGTTTTGCTTTTTCTGCATCATCTGGATTTTCCAAAGCATGTAAAGCACTTCCCATGATTATTGGGATATTATCTCCGTCATATTTGTATTTTGAAAGAAGCTCTCTAAGCTCCATCTCAACTAACTCAAGAAGTTCTTTATCTTCTACCTGGTCACACTTGTTCAAGAAAACAATTAATGAAGGAACATTTACCTGGCGAGCTAAAAGAATATGCTCTTTTGTTTGAGGCATAGCGCCATCTGCAGCAGAAACAACTAAAATTGCTCCATCCATTTGAGCTGCACCTGTGATCATATTTTTAATATAATCAGCATGTCCAGGACAATCAATATGAGCATAATGCCTTTTTTCTGTTTCATACTCAAGATGAGCAATATTGATTGTAACTCCACGTTCTTTTTCTTCTGGAGCGTTATCAATTGATGCATAGTCTCTTACTTTAGCTAAACCTTTTTTTGCCAGGATAGTTGTAATAGCGGCACTCAAGGTAGTTTTTCCATGATCAACGTGACCGATTGTTCCAATGTTCATGTGCGGCTTATTACGTACGAATTTTTCCTTAGCCATAATATTCCTCCTCCTTTTTAGATAAAAATCTATTTAAAACTCTATTTTTTAACCTTTTTTACCTGCTGCTTGCTGTTTTGCGCCAACAATCTTTTCAGCTACATATTTAGGAACTTCTGAATAATACGATGGTTCCATTGAAAATGATGCACGGCCTTGGGTTAATGAACGAACAGCATTAACATAATTAAACATCTCTGCTAGAGGAACATCACATCTCGCTGTCTTTAAATTTCCTCTTGTCCCAAGATTTACAATTTGTGCTCTTCTCTGGTTAAGATCGCCAAGAACCGCACTCATAAATTCTTCTGGTGATGTGACCTCTATATCCATAATCGGCTCTAAAAATACTGACTTTCCTTTATGTAAAGCATCTTTCAACGCATTCTTCGCAGCCAACTGAAAAGCCAACTCACTTGAATCAACCTCATGATAGGAACCGTCTACCAGCGTTACAGTAAAATCGACAACCGGGTAACCAGCTAAAATACCGTTTAAAGCACCTTCTCTAATACCTTTTTCTATCGGTTTAATATATTCCCTTGGAATTGATCCTCCCTTTATCATATCGATAAAAATAATTCCTTTGACCTTGTCTTCATTAGGCTCAACGCTAATAACAACATGACCATACTGTCCACGTCCACCACTTTGCGAAACATGTTTTCCAACAACCCCTACAACTTTTTGTGTTATTGTTTCTTTATATGCAACCTCAGGACGTCCGACTGTCGTCTCTAGGTTAAACTCTCTTTTCATTCTATCAACTATTATTTCTAAGTGAAGTTCACCCATACCCGAAATAATTGTTTGGGCTGTTTCATGATCATAATCTACTCTTAACGATGGATCTTCATCTAAAAATTTTCTCAAAGTCAATCCCAATTTATCTGAATCAGCCTTTGTTTTAGGCTCAATAGACATTGAAACTACAGGCTCAGGAATCTTCATGTTCTCTAATAAAATCTTGTGATCAAAATCACAAAGAGTGTTTCCTGATTTTGTTTCTTTCAAACCAACAAGAGCAACGATCTCACCAGCAGAAGCTTTTGTCACAATTTCTTGTTTATTAGAATGCATGATAACTATCTTAGAAATTCTTTCTTTTTTCTTCTCAGATGAGTTATATACTTGATCTCCAGCCGTGATAGTTCCTGAATAGATCCTTGTATAGAACAATTTACCGACATAAGGATCTGTAGCTACCTTAAATACAAGAGCACTTAACGGGGCATCATCTTTTACTTCATAGGCTTTTTGTTCTTCTGTGCTAGGGTCGATTCCAGGAACAGCAGGAACATCAAGAGGTGAAGGCAAATAATCACAAATAGCATCTAACACCAACTGAACGCCTTTATTTCTAAGAGCTGTTCCACAAAGAACTGGCAAAAATGCATTCTTGCAAACTGCCCGTCTAATCGCCGCTTTAAGATCTTTGATTGGTATCTCACGCTCTTCAAAGAATTTTTCCATAATCTCATCATCCCCATCTGCCAATCTTTCAATCATAGTAGCTCTGAACTCTTCAACCTTTTCCTTTAAATGCTCAGGCACTTCTAATACATCTATCACACTACCTTCATCATCCATATAAACGTGATATTTTCTTTCAATAAGATCAATTATCCCTTTGAATTTTTCCTCTGATGCATCAGGCAATTGAATTGCTGCAGCATTCGCTCCCAGCCTGTCATGAATTTCACCTAATACACGTTCAAAGCTTGCACCTAATCTATCCAACTTATTGATAAAAGCCAGCCTAGGAACATGATAGCGATCAGCTTGACGCCAAACAGTTTCGGTCTGTGACTGAACACCGCTTGTTGCACAAAGAACAACAACTGCACCATCCAAAACTTTCAAAGAGCGCTCAACTTCAACAGTAAAGTCAACGTGTCCAGGCGTATCAATTATATTTATCTTTTTATTTTTCCAACCACAAGTCGTATTAGCAGCAGTTATCGTAATACCCCGTTCCTGCTCTTGCTCCATCCAATCCATGGTTGCATTACCTTCATCAACCGTACCCATCTTATGGATGACACCAGTATAAAACAATATACGCTCTGTTGTAGTTGTTTTACCCGCATCAATATGCGCAATAATGCCTGTGTTTCTATAATCTTTTAAGGGAGTTATTTCTGCCATATTACCACCTCAAATGCGAAAACGCTTTATTCGCATCAGCCATCTTATGCGTATCATCTCGTTTTTTTACCGCAGCGCCTTCCCCTTTATATGCAGCCAAAAACTCATCAGCCAATTTATTCTGCATTGGTTTCCCTTTTTTCTTCCTAGCAAAATCTCTAATCCATCTCATAGCCAAAGCATTACCCCTAGCAATAGGAACTTCAATAGGAACCTGATATGTAGCTCCACCCACTCTTCTTGCTTTAACTTCAAGTTTTGGGCGTGCATTTTCCATAGCTTTATTAAAAACTTTTAATGCATTTGTTTCTTGTGTCTTTTGTTCTAATATTTCAAAAGCACAATAAACTATATTTTCAGCAACATTCTTTTTTCCATGTCGCATAAGATTATTAATAAAATTAGCAACTAGCTTACTATTATATTTTGGATCCGGAGCCGGTTCTCTTTTTTCTGCTTTTCGTCTTCTCATTTTATTTATTTTTCTTCTTTCTTTGTTCCGTATTTAGAACGCGATTTTTTTCTTTTTGCAACACCTGAAGTATCCAATGATCCACGAACAATGTGATATCTAACACCAGGTAAATCTTTTACTCTTCCACCTCTGATCAACACAATAGAGTGTTCTTGTAAATTGTGACCTTCTCCTGGAATGTAAGAAGTAACTTCAAATTTGTTTGACAATCTCACCCTGGCTATTTTGCGCAATGCTGAGTTAGGCTTTTTAGGTGTCATTGTTTTTACTTGTAAACAAACACCTCTTTTAAAAGGACTATCTTGCAATGCAGGTGATTTAGTCTTCTTCCTTTTCTGAACCCTGCTCTTCCTGATCAACTGCTGTATCGTCGGCATATTTCACCATTTCCACTTCGTTATATTGTTTTAAACCTGTACCTGCAGGGATCAAATGCCCCACAATTACGTTCTCTTTCAAGCCACAAAGAAGGTCAATTCTACCAGAAGCCGCTGCCTCTGTCAAGACCCTTGTTGTTTCTTGAAAACTTGCTGAAGAAATAAAGCTCCCCGTCGTTAAAGATACTTTTGTAATACCTAACAACAACGGTGTGGCTTGGGCCGGCTTACCTTTCTTTTTCAAAACAGCTTCATTTGCTTTCTTAAAAGTATTTCTGTCTACCTGCTCGCCAACAAAAAGATTAGTATCTCCAGCATCTTCTATTTTAACCTTCTTTAACATTTGAGATATTATAAGCTCAATATGTTTATCATTAATACGAACTCCCTGCAACCTATAAACTTCTTGGACCTCATTTAACAAATACTCCTGCAAAACCTTGTCGCCGCAAACCCTTAAGATATCGTGCGGAACAACCGGGCCATCAGTCAACTGTTGGCCTGCAAAAACTCTATCGTTCTTATATACGTTTGGATGTTTTCCATGAGGGATCGTATACTCAGAAGACATACCAGACTCGCTCTTGACAATAATCGTTCTTCTTCCTTTTTTGTCTTCGCCAAATTCAACAATACCATCAAGCTCACTGATAACAGCTGGGTCTTTAGGCTTTCTTGCTTCAAACAACTCAGCAACTCTAGGAAGACCACCAGTAATATCTCTTGTTTTACCAGCTCCTCTTGGAATCTTAGCAATTAAATCACCGGCGCTAACCTCCTGCTTATCTTTAACAAGAATGTGAGCACCAATAGAAATCGAGTAAATACCGACTATCTCTTGTTTGTCATCAGTAATAATTATCTGAGGATGATATTCACGTCTATGCTCGACAACAACTCGCTCAGTAACACCTGTAATAGGATTTTTTTCTTCCTGAACTGTTACATCTGCAATCAGGTCTTCGGAATGAACATATCCTTTAACCTCTGTAATAATTGGGACTGTGTATGGATCCCAGGTTACAAATATTTTATCTTTATCAATTTCCGAGCCATCAGTAGCTTTAATAGCTGCACCCTGAGGTAATTGATAACGCTCAAATTCACGACCATATTCATTATTGATACTAACTGAACCATTTCGGTTCAGGACAATATATTCTTTGTTCTTCTCTACAACTCTTAACTGATGATACTTTAATGTACCTGAATTCTTGGCCTTGTAGAATGACTGTTCAATAGCGCGTGAAGCTGTTCCACCGATATGGAAAGTACGCATAGTAAGCTGTGTACCAGGCTCACCGATACTTTGTGCAGCAATAATACCGACTGCTTCGCCAATTTCAACCATTCTTTTTGTTGCCAAATTTCTTCCATAACACTTAACACAAAGTCCATGCTCTGCCTCACATGTAAGAACGCTTCGAATCCTTACCTTTTCAATACCCAAATGCTCTATAAACTCTGCTGTTTCCTCGGTAATAACTTGACCCGCTTCAACAACTTTATGATCAGTAACAATATCTACTATACTGTCTAATGCAACTCTTCCTGAAATTCGCTCTTTCAAACTAACAACCAGCTCATCACCTTCAACAATCGCCGAAACCGTGATCCCATTCATCGTGCCGCAATCTTCTTCCATGATAACCTGCTCTTGAGCAACGTCAACCAAACGTCGAGTAAGATAACCGGCATCCGCTGTCTTAAGAGCCGTGTCAGCTAAACCTTTACGAGCACCATGAGTTGAAATAAAATATTCCAGAACAGTCAACCCTTCACGGAAACTAGCTGTAATAGGATTCTCAATGATCTCTCCAGAAGGCTTAGCCATCAGACCACGCATACCTGAGAGCTGTCGAATCTGCAAACGAGAACCCCTCGCCCCGGAATCTGCCATAATAAACACAGGATTTAAAGGGTCCATTCTTTTAAAGACAAGATCAGAAATAGTTTCTGTCGTATGTGTCCAAATATCAATTACCTTGTTATAACGCTCTCTTCCGGTAATAATACCTTTAGAATATTGATCTTCAACTTTGTGGATCTCCTGACTTGATAATTTTAAGATCTCTTTCTTTTCCTTTGGAACAGTCAAATCAGTAATACTGATCGAAATGCCTGCTAAAGTAGCATTTTTAAAACCAAGATCTTTTAGGTCATCCAAAAGCTTAATAGTAGTATCCTGTCCAAACCTTTCATAACAATCTGAAACAACTGCACCAATTTTCTTTTTGGTAAGTAAATCATTAACGAAGCCAAAACCTTCCGGCAACAGTTCATTTAATAGAACCCGACCGATTGTCGTTTCAATAATACTAAGCTTAGCTGCATCTTTATTTTTTGCTGCCTCACCTTTAATCGCCGCCTCTTGCGAAATAATCATTGACGGCTTTTCATCTCCCCAAACCTGACCATCAATCCTTAATTTAATCCTATCCTGCAGGCAGAACAACCCGTCATCAAAGGCAATTACTGCTTCTTCTTTTGAAGAAAAGACCTTTGTCTCCTTGTTATTTTCATCACGTTCATTTGTCAGGTAATACAAGCCTAAAACAACATCTTGTGACGGAGAAATAACTGGCCTACCATCAGCAGGCGAGAACAAATTATTAATTGATAATAACTGCAATCTGCATTCTATTTGAGCTTCCAATGATAAAGGAACATGAACCGCCATTTGGTCCCCGTCAAAATCAGCATTAAATGCAGCACAAACTAACGGATGTAATTTAATTGCTTTGCCTTCAACGAGAATTGGATAAAATGCCTGTATACTTAATCTATGCAAAGTAGGAGCACGGTTAAGCATAATAGGATGGTCTTGAATTACCTCATCTAAAATGTCCCAAACCTCGATCTTTGCTCTCTCTACCATTCTTTTTGCACCTTTTATAGTGTGCACAAAACCTTTTTCACGCAATTTCCTAATAATGAATGGCTCAAAAAGCTCAAGCGCCATTTTCTTTGGTAAACCGCATTGATGCAATTTCAAGTTAGGACCAACAACAATTACAGACCTTCCTGAATAATCAACACGTTTACCCAAAAGATTCATTCTGAATCTTCCCTGCTTGCCCTTAAGCATATCAGAAAGTGATTTAAGCGGCCTGTTGCCTGAGCCCAAAACTGGTCTTCCGTGTCTGCCATTATCTAAAAGTGCATCGACTGATTCCTGAAGCATTCTCTTTTCATTCCTACAAATGATTTCTGGAGCTTTTAGATCCATCAACTTCTTTAAACGATTATTTCTATTAATTACCCGCCTATAGAGATCATTAAGATCTGACGTAGCAAATCTTCCACCTTCTAGCGGAACTAAGGGCCTTAGGTCTGGAGGAATAACAGGTAATGCATCCAGAACCATCCACTCAGAGAGATTTTCAGAATTATTATAGTCATCAACTATTTTCAAAGTCTTTGCTAATTTTTTTGCATTTGTTCCTGCTGGATTGGCTTTTTCAAGATCTTTTCTAACTTTTTTACAAAGAGCGCTCAAATCTAAATCCTTCAAAATATCTTTAACCGCAGCCGCACCAATTTTAGCCTTGAATGAAGCACCATACTTAACTAGAGCTTCTTGATATTGGTCTTCTGATAAAAACTGGCTTTTCTTCAAGGGAGTATCACCCGGATCAATAACAATATATTCTTCGTAATAAATAAGTTTTTCTAGATCTCTAAGACTGATTTGCAATAATGCAGCTAAACGGCTGGGAACTGCTTTGTAGAACCAAATATGAGTAACTGGGCATGCTAACTCAATATGGCCCATTCTTTCCCTGCGAACAGATGAACGGGTCACGGTAACACCGCATCGGTCACAAGTTATGCCTTTAAATTTTATACCTTTATATTTGCCGCAGTTACATTCCCAGTCCCTCACTGGGCCAAAAATCTTTTCACAAAAAAGGCCATCCTTTTCGGGCTTTAAAGTGCGATAATTAAGAGTTTCTGCCTTCTTAACCATTCCGCTTGACCAAGAACGAATAACCTCTGGAGATGCAATCTGAATAGTAATCCTATCTTGATTCTTTATATCTTCTTTTTTCTTAATCATTTTTGGCTTTTTTTCCTTTTAGTTTTTCAACACTTTCAAGAAAACCTGGTTCAGTACCAGCTTTGACCATTTTAATATCTAAACACAAACCCTGAAGTTCTTTTACAAGTACATTGAAAGATTCAGGGGTTCCTGGAGCTAACTTTTGATGACCCTTAACAATCGCTTCATACATCCTGCTTCTTCCAAGAACATCATCACTCTTTACAGTCAACATTTCCTGCAATGTATATGCTGCGCCATAAGCTTCAAGCGCCCAAACTTCCATTTCACCAAATCTCTGTCCACCAAAATGAGCTTTTCCTCCTAATGGCTGTTGAGTAACCAATGAGTAAGGTCCAATTGAACGAGCATGTATCTTTTCATCAACAAGGTGGTTCAATTTGATCATATAGATAATACCAACAGTCACTTTTTGATCAAAAGGCAAACCTGTATAACCGTCATAAACTGTTGTTTTCCCTGTCTCAGGCAAACCAGCTTCTTTTAAACAAGCAACAATTTCATCTTCAGAAGCACCATTAAATACAGGCGTAACAGCATGAAAACCCAAAACCTCGGCTGTCCATCCTAAATGAGTTTCTAATAGCTGTCCAACATTCATACGAGAAGGAACACCTAGTGGGTTAAGAACTATGTCAACAGCTGTTCCATCTGCAAGAAACGGCATATCTTCCTCTGGCAAAATACGAGAAATAACACCTTTGTTTCCATGTCGGCCAGCCATTTTGTCGCCTTCAGAAAGTTTTCTTTTTGTTGCAACATAAACTATAACTCTTTTAAGAACACCCGCTGGAAGCTCATCGCCCCTTTTTACTCTTTCAATTTCATGAGTTTCCTCTTCAACTAGCTCAGCGATTTTATCATTATAAAATCTAACAATTTCTCTTTCTTCAGAATCTTCTTCAAAATCATCAAATGCTATTTTGCTTAATTTTTTTCCATCAATACCAAGAAGCTTACTCAATTTCTTTTCCTTTTCTTCTTCGGAAAAGTGTATCTCTTGACGATAATATGCTTTTATCTTTTCTATAACTTCATCTTCCTTGGTTTTATCAACCTTGCTCTTTCTACCTCTCTCGTTTCTCTGAAAAACTTCAATATTCACAACAACACCTTCAATGCCTGGAGACAATGTCATCGAAGTATCGCGAATATCTGCCGCCTTCTCACCAAAGATGGCTCTCAGTAATCTCTCTTCAGGAGAAAGCTCCTTTTCACTCTTTGGTGTAACTTTACCGACAAGAATATCGCCGGCTTTTACTTCTGCCCCAACACGAATGATACCATCTTCATTCAAATTTATTAATGCCTCTTCGCCAACATTAGGTATATCCCTAGTAACTTCTTCATTTCCAAGCCTTGTTTCCCTGCATTCAACTTCAAATTTTTCAATATGTATTGAAGTAAAAACATCTTCTCTAACAATCTTCTCGTTAATTAATATCGCATCCTCGAAGTTATATCCTCGCCAAGGCATAAAAGCTACCTTAACATTACGTCCAAGCGCCAAACGACCATTTTTAGTTCCTATACCATCAGCAATTGTCTGCCCTGCTTTGATCTTTTCTCCGATCTTCACTAGTGGCGTTTGATGAATACAAGTATTTGCATTAGTTCTTTGATAATTCTTTAAAGGATAGACAGTTTCATTAACAACTATTTCACTTGCATCCACTTTTGTAACAACGCCAGATTCTTTAGCAATAACAACGACGCCTGAATCTCTAGCAACCTTTTCCTCAATACCAGTTCCTACGCGTGGAACCTCTGGTATCATTAAAGGAACAGCTTGACGCTGCATGTTTGAACCCATAAGAGCACGGTTAGCATCATCATGCTCTAAAAAAGGAATAAGCGAAGCAGCTACTGAGACTATCTGTAAAGGAGAAACATCCATGTAACTAACTTTACTCGGATGAACCTTTGGAAAATCAGTTTTATAGCGACATGCAACTTCATCTTCTAGGAAGTTACCATCTTCATCGACAGGTGCATTTGCCTGTGCAAGATACTCAGCTTGATCTTTATCTGCAGTCAAGAACTCTATCTTCTTTGTTACTTTGCCGTCAACAACTTTTCTGTATGGCGTTTCAATAAAACCCAGATCATTAACTCGTGCACAGTTTGTCAAAGAAGCTATCAAACCAATGTTTGGACCTTCAGGCGTTTCAATAGGACAAACTCTTCCATAGTGAGTAGGATGCACGTCTCTTACCTCAAAACCAGCACGTTCACGAGACAAACCTCCCGGGCCTAAAGCACTTAATCTTCTTTTGTGGGTCATTTCAGATAATGGATTAACTTGATCCATAAACTGAGACAACTGACTTCTTGCAAAGAAATCCTGTATTTGGTTAGAGAACAGTCTTGAATTTATTAAATGGTGCGCTGTTAAATTCTCAAAAGTATTCATTACGACCAAACGCTCTTTAATAGAACGCTCCAAACGAGAAAGACCAATACGCACTTGGTTCTGGACTAATTCACCAACTGTCTTAATGCGCCTATTACCCAAATGATCAATATCATCTGTTTCGCCAACTCCATCCCTTAGCCCCGCCAAATATCTAATTACCTCAACAACCGTAGCAATGTCCAAAACCCTATTATCTGAAGGAGTATTAGTACCTAACTTTCTATTTATGATATGGCGACCAACTTTACTTAAATCATATCTCTTCGGCTCAAAGAACAATCTAAAGAACAAAGCATCAGCAACCTCAATAGTAGCAGGCTCAGTAGGCCTCATTTTTCTATAAAAATCTAATAGAGCTTCTTCCTTGTTCTCAGTATGGTCTTTTTCAAATGTTGGCGCTAACTTCGCAAAGTCGTCTCCCAACATTTGCTTAATATCTTCATTACTTGAAAGACCCATGATCCTTAAGATCTGTGTAGCCGGAAAATTCCTTCTTCTATCAATATATGCAAGTAAGACATTATTCAAATCATATTTGATTTCAAACCAAGCCCCACGAGACGGGATAATTCGGCCATGAAAAATACTCTTGCCTGTAGGATGCAACTCTTCTTCAAAGGAAACTCCTGGCGGGCGCTGAATTTGAGAGACAACAACTCTTTCGTCACCATTAATTATGAAGGTTCCAGTATCTGTCATTAAAGGGAAATCACCGAAATAGACTTCTTGCTCCTTAATATCAACTGGAGTAATTAAACGAAGCTTGACTTTCAACGGAGCAGAATAATTCAAGCCTCTTCTTTTACACTCAATCGCAGAATACTTTTCTTTCCCTAATGAATAGTTCATATATTCAAGCCTGATTTGACCGTCATAGCTTTCAAGAGGAAAAACTTCGCGGAAAACTTCTTCTAATCCTTGCTCTTCACGCTTATCAGCATGAATATCTCTCTGTAAAAACTGTTCATACGCTACAAGTTGAATATCAAGCAATTGAGGGAAATCAAAGTTATCACGAACTTTACTGAAATCCTTAATATTTATTTTTTCCATAGTTTTCTTTAGAAATAGAGTTTCTTATTAGTTTAGACTGCCAACTGAATGCAAAGCTCGTTACTTCAATTCTACTTTTGCACCAGCTGCTTCTAGCTTCTTCTTGAGTTCTTCAGCTTCACTCTTTGAAGCACCTTCTTTAACTACTTTTGGAGCTGCTTCAACCAAGTCTTTAGCTTCTTTTAGACCTAAACTAGTTGCGCCTCTAACTTCTTTAATAACAGCAATTTTATTTGCTCCTATGTCAGTTAGAACAACATCGAACTCTGTCTTTTCTTCTTCAGCTGCGGCACCACCAGCTGCTGGACCGGCCATAACCATTCCCGCGGCCATAGGCGCTGCTGCCTGAATTCCAAATTTGTCTTCCAAACCTTTTACAAGTTCTGAAAGCTCAAGAGCAGTCAACCCCTCGATCGTCTTCATTACTTCCTCTAATTTTGGAGAAAGCTGTACACCTTCCTTTGCTCCTTTTTCAGCCACTGTATTTTCGGACATTTTTAATTTCCTCCCTTTTGTTCACTTAATTGTTTCAATACAGATAATAATTCTCTTGTTTTTGCATTTAATGCTTGGGCAAATCTTGTTATTGGCGATTGAATAGCTGATAAAAGCATAGCTAAAAGAACTTCTCTGGACGGAAGTTCAGATAACTTCTGAACATCAGCCTTGCTTAGAATCTTTCCTTCAAGAAGCCCACCAGCAACAGAAACGGAATCAATTCCCTTTGCGAACTCAACTAAAATCTTTGAAATCTCAACAGAATCAGAACTGCTCCAAACAAATGCTGTTTGCCCCTCTATCGCCTTTGAAAGCTGCTCCTTCTCTAATTCTTTTAAAGCAATCTGTGCAATACTATTCCTGGAAACATACATATTAGCGCCTGCATTGCTAAGATTTTTTCTTAAATCACTAAGCTTCTCTCCAGAAAGCTGAGAGTAGTTCAAAAGAAAAACATTACCATTGCTGCTAACATTTTCTTTAATGTGTTTAACAAAATTTTCTCTAAATATTTGGCCAACTTTTTTCATAAATCTATCCTTAAACCAGGCCCCATGGTGGTTGACAAAGATGCTGTCTTTATAAGGTTACCTTTAACTGATGCCGGCTTAGCATGATTAATTGCATCAAGCAACTGATCAAAATTTTCCTTCAGCTTTTCCTTAGAAAAAGATCTTTTCCCTAAACCCACATGAATACCTGCTTGTTTATCCGATTTAAATTCAATCTTACCCGCTTTAACTTCTCTAATTGCTTTATCAACATCAACCGTAACAGTACCTGCCTTAGGAGAAGGCATGAGACCTCTTGGACCCAAGACTTTACCTAATTTACCTAAATCCCTCATCATATCCGGAGCAGCAACAACTACGTCAAAATCTAAAAATCCTTTTGAAACTTTATCAACTAAATCATCAGAACCAACAAAGTCAGCTCCAGCCTCTTTTGCTTTTAGCTCAAGTTCGCCTTTGCAAAAACATGCAACACGTATTGTCTTACCTAACCCATGTGGCAAGGCAACCGTTCCTCTTATTGACTGGTCTGAACTTTTAGAGCTGATGTTTAAAGAAAGATGCAGCTCAACCGTTTCATCGAATTTTACTTTAGGAAATCCTGTAATACAATCTAAAGCTTCATCCACCGTGTACCTTTTTAATTTATCAGTTACTTTTGCAGCTTCCTTCATTCTTTTGCTTATTTTAACCATTTTAATCCACCACCTCAACACCCATACTTCTTGCAGTGCCTTTAATGATCTTCAGGGCCTGTTCAAAGTTTCCGGTATTTAAATCTTCCATTTTTGTTTTTGCGATTTCATTTACTTGACTTTTTGTTATAGAGGCAATTTTTTCTTTTCCTGCTAAACCAGATGCTTTTGCTAAATTTGCAGCTTTTTTGATAAGAACAGAACTTGGAGGGGTTTTTAGAATAAAAGTGAACGACTTATCTTTATAAACGGTTATAACTGCTGGTAAGATAAGGCCCTCTCTGCCTTTAGTCTTTTCATTGAAAGCCTTACAAAAACCCATGATATTTACACCATGCTGCCCTAAAGCGGGACCAACAGGCGGCGCAGGGTTTGCTTGTCCAGCAGGTACATATAATTTTATTTGAGCTACAACTTCTTTTGCCATATCAGTTCCTTAATTTAATCTTAAAATCACAATTTTTCAACTTGCCAATATTCAAGTTCAACAAGCGTTGATCTCCCAAAAATAGAAACACTTACCTTTAATTTTCCCCTATCAGGGTATAGCTCCATAACTATTCCATTAAAATTGGCAAAAGGCCCCTGTGCAATTCTAATAGATTCACCAACTTCAAAACTAGTTTTGGGCGTAGGTTTTGTTTCTGTATCTTCTGTTCTTCTTAAAATAGCATTAACTTCATCTATTGAAATAGGCGTTGGCTTTCTGCCAGGGCCAATAAAGCCTGTAATACCTGGGGTGCTCTTTACCAGGTACCAGCTTTCCTTATTCATTTCCATATTTATAATTATATATCCAGGAAAAAACTTTCTTGCTGTAATACGTTTCTTGCCACCTCTTATTTCAGAAACCTGTTCTGTGGGAACAACTATTTCCTGAACATAATCTTTAAGAGCAGTAGTCGCCATTCTGTTTTCTAATCCAGCCTTGGCTTTTTCTTCTGATCCTGTCTGTGTATGTACAACGTACCACTTTTTTTCCATTATATTATTACCTAATTATCAGTCCTAACAATTTTGAAAGAACAAAATCAACAACTGCTATGAATATCCCCAAAAACGAAGAACTCAAAATTATTATCCAAGTAGCATCGATCAATTCTTTCCTGGTTGACCAAGAAACTTTTTTAAGCTCGACCACTACTTCTGATACAAATTTTTTTATTTTTACTAACATATTTTCTAAAACAGGCCTGGTAGGATTTGAACCTACAACCTTCGGTTTTGGAGACCGTCGCTCTGCCAGTTAGAGCTACAGGCCTATTTATCCACAAAACCTATTTTTTCATTTCTTTATGAACAGTATGCTTTCGATCGAATCGACAATATTTTTTCAACTCGATTTTGTCAGGATGTTTCTTCTTATCCTTAGTACTGCTATAGTTGATCCGGTTGCATTCTTCGCATTGGAATCTAATAGGTTCTCTCATAATTAACTCTCTATAATAAAAATAATTCAAATAATAATTGGATTTTTCCGTCTAGCTCAATTGACATTCTCAAAGCCCCCGACCGGTTTTGAACCGGTGACCTCGTCCTTACCAAGGACGTGCTCTACCGGCTGAGCTACAGGGGCAATAGATAAAGAGATTTCAAGTATACCGAATATTTTCAGGTTGTCAAGTATTTTATTAATTTATTTTAGATTCTAATTGGCTTGAATTATTGAAGTTACAAACATGAAAAATAAATTAAACTATTTTTAAAAAACGCTTTTTCCCCACCCTTATTAATCCCTCTTTTAGCACCCACTCCTCAGTAATAATCTTTTTTCCATCACAACTAATTGCACCTTGCTTAATAAGGCGCCTGTATTCGTTTTTTGATTCAACAAGACCAGTTTCCAGCAAAACATCAACCAATTCCTGGCTTCCTGATTCATTCATTGAATACTCAGCAATATTTTCGGGGGTTTTGCCTAGGCTAAAAGTGTTTTCAAAGTCATTTTTAGCTCTTTGCGCCTCATTTGCATCATAAAATTGGCCTACAATCTCTAGGCCTAATTTCATCTTGGCCTCTTTTGGATGAATACTTTTAAGCTCATCAAGATCAAGATCAGTTAATATCTCAAAATATCTAAACATCAATTCGTCACTAATAGACATTATTTTACCAAAAATCTCTTTAGGCGGCTCAGTAACCCCAATATAATTACTTAAAGATTTACTCATCTTTTTAACGCCATCCAATCCTTCTAGCAAGGGCGTCATAATAATTACCTGTGGCACCTGACCCTTTATTTCCTGTAATTGCCTTCCCATAAGTAAATTAAACTTCTGATCATTACCGCCTAATTCTATATCAGCATTTAAATAAACTGAATCATAACCCTGGAGCAACGGATAAAGGAATTCCATTATGCTTATTTCAGAACCAGATTCATATCTCTTTTTAAAATCAGAACGCGCCAACATTTGAGCCACTGTTGAATAAGCTGTCAATTCAAGCATTTCTTGAGCTGTTAACTTGCTTAACCAATCGTAATTGTAAACAATTTCAATTTTTTTGGGATCATCATCTAAAATTTTTAAAGCTTGTTTTGCATAAGTTTTTGCATTTTCTCGAATAACTGACAACTCAACTGCTGGGCGCAATTCATTTCTTCCCGTAGGATCACCAACTAAAGCTGTGAAATCCCCAATAAGGAACAAAACCTTATGACCAAGATCTTGAAATTGCCTTAATTTTCTAAGAAGAACAACATGTCCCAAGTGTATATCGGGTGCGGTAGGGTCAAATCCTGCTTTGACACGGAGTGGTTTTTTATTTTTTTGACTATCTTGAAGTTTTTTCTCTAAGCTCTTTATATCAATAATTTCTGCTGATCCTCGAGAAAGCTTCTTGATTTGATCCTTTATTTCCATGATATGAATAGGCACCTTCCTTATATAAGGAAGGTGCCATCAATTTATTTCCAAAGATTATACGTAAAGCAAATGCTGATGTTATAGCTTAGCGCTAACACCAATTTTCATCTGATCTACATCTACCTTAATGATCTTTACAATTAGCTTATCGCCTGGCTTTAAAGCGTCTGCTTTTTCCTTCTCTATCTCAGACGAATAAACCAAAGCTTCAACATCATTTTCCAGCTTGACAAAAACACCAAAATTAGAATTCAAGACAACTTCTGCCTCTACTTCCAATCCCACAGTATACTTTTCAGAAATACTTTCCCAAGGATTACTAGTAAGCTGTTTTAAACCTAAATTGATTTTTCTGTTTTCTGAGTCAACGGCAAGCACAACAACTTCAACTTCATGGCCTTTTTCAAAAACATCCTGAGGATGATTGATCTTCTTTGTCCATGACATGTCAGAAATATGTATCATTCCTTCAAGCCCTGAATCAAGTTCGATAAAAGCACCATAATCAGTAAAGCCCCTGATTTTACCCTTAACTTTTGAGCCAACAGCATATTTTGCCTCAGCCTCTAGCCAAGGATTGTTCTCAAGCTGCTTCATACTTAATGATATTCTCTTTGAATCTTTATCAACATTAATAACTTGAACTTCAATTTCATCGCCAACCTTAAACATTTCTTGAGGATTAACTAATTTTTTCTGCCAAGTGATTTCTGATGAATGCAATAAACCTTCAATACCTTTTTCTATTTCGACAAAAACACCATAAGGCATTACATTGACGATCTTTCCCTTAGCTTTTTGACCTGTAGGATATTTCTCGTAAATATCTGCCCATGGATTTTCAACAATTTGCTTTAAGCCCAAAGAAACCTTTGAATTATCTTTATCAAAATCCAAAATAAGGACTTCAACTTTATCTCCAATAGATACGATCTCAGATGGATGATTAATTCTAGTCCAGCTCATATCAGTGATATGCAATAGACCATCCACACCGCCTAAGTCAACGAATGCTCCAAAGTCTGTGATACCTTTAACAACACCCATTCTCTTTTGGCCTTTTCCAAGCTCTCCCCACAATTGGTCTCTAACAACTTCTTTCTCTTTCTGAACTACTTCACGACGTGAAAGAATTAGATTACGTCTTGGCTTATTCAATTTCGCAACCTGGAACTTATATCTACTTGCCATTATTTCATCTGAAGAAACTCCTCTAAAAGCAGATAAAGACATTGGTAGAAATGCTTCAATGCCTTCAGTATCCACAATAAAGCCGCCTCTGACCTGCTTGACAATCCTTCCCTCTACAGAATCACCTTCATTGATTGAATCACCTAACTTCATCCAACCTTTAAGCTTTTCTGCTTTTTGACGGGAAAGAACCAATCGGCCCTCGTCATCTTCAATTGATTCTATCAAAATATCTAAAACTGTACCGATCTTAAGATTTTCCATATTGCGGAATTCTTCGATCGGAACAAAGCCTTCTGACTTAAAACCAATATCAACAACAGCTTCTTTGTCATTAAAAGCAACAATCGTCCCTAAGACAATCTCTCCTTCCTTAATATCTCGAAATGTTTCACTATACATTTCGGCCATCAATGATTTCTTTTCTTCACTCATGTAAATGATACCTCTTTCTTTTTTATTTTCTTCAGACATAAAATAGCCCAAAAAACAGCTATCCCAAAATCTGAGGACACCATTATCTCAAAATATGTCAATTTGTCAAATAAAATTATTCAGAAAAACAGATATTTTAAAGAAAATTACTCTTTGGCAAGACTTTCCACTTTTTCCATTATTTTTTCTGCAATCTTCAAATAAGGGAGGTCGCTCTTTAAAAAACTGATGGGCTCTCCAAACCTAACTACTGCGGGATACCTTTTCACTGTCCTTGAACCAGGAGGAAAAACCTTGTCTGTTCCACTAACATATACTGGAATGACCGGTAATCCAGTTTTGAATGCAATAAAACCAATCCCAGCCTGAACCTCGCTCTCCGCTCCTTCACGAACCCTAGTACCTTCCGGGAACATTAAAACCGGCAAATTACTTTGCAGCCTTCGAATAATCTCTTTTATTGCCCTGATATCAGAAGTTTCTCTTTTAATAGGAAAAGCTTCTAATTTCTTAAGATACCAACCAAAAATTTTATTTTTAAACAGTGAATCTTTTGCAAGAAAACTAATCCTGCGCGCGCAGCATATAGGTATAATAATGGGGTCTAAATGGCTTCTATGGTTACTGGCAAGAATAAAAGCACCTTTTGAAGGAATATTCTTTTGGCCATAAACCTTTAGCGGGAAAAAAAAGATTCTAATAAGCCTAACAAAAACCCATGTTATCCAATAAATCATTTTACAAATTCTATGATCTTTTTAGGAGTTTTTCGCCAATCTTAATTAACTCCTTGGCTTTTTTCAATGACTTCGCTTCAGAATAAGCCCTTACAAGAGGCTCCGTCCCTGACGGTCTTAACATAAGCCAGCTACCATCGTCACATATAAGTTTTATTCCGTCATAATCTTTGACTTCAACAACCTTTCTGCCTAAAAGCGTTTTCAGGGACTTGATATCCTTTTCATTATACGCTTTTAAGTCAACCTCAACATCAGAGCGCTCATAATAATATCGTCCAAACTCTTTTTCCATGTCTTGCAAAATTTGTTTGATATTCTTCTTCTCTATAACCATCATTTCCAGCAACAGTAAACCTGCCAACGTGCCATCTCTTTCCGGAATATAATCCTGAACACCAATTCCGCCTGCTTCCTCCCCGCCACAAACAATCTCTTCATTAATCATAAGATCAGAAACATACTTAAACCCTACAGGTGTCTCATATAATTTTAAACCTAATTTTTTAGCAATATTGTCAATCATCATTGAACCACAAGTAGTTTTAACAACCCCACCCTTTCGGCCACAATTTCTAACCAGATGCAATATCAAAAGGCCTAATATCTTTTGAGGGCTGATAAACTCTCCTCCTGGCGCAACGGCTGCTATTCTATCCGCATCACCATCTAGAACCAAACCCAGATCAAACTTTTCATCTTTAACTCTTTTTAATATTTCAGTCAAGTACTCTACTACAGGCTCTGGTTTCGTCCCTGCAAAAGAGGGATTAACCTCAGAGCGCATAAGCGACAGGTCTATTTTTCCACCTTTTAATACTTCTTCAAGTATTCTTCCTCCACTACCATGCATAACATCCTGAATCACTTTAAATTTAGCATTTTTAATCTTTTTAAGATCAATGTAACTTTTCATGAACTTAAGATAATCAGTTTTAAAATCAAAGATCTCGATCTTCTTTTCTTTAATAGCCTGATCCAAATCAATATCCTGAACTTTTGTCTTTCCTAAAAATTCTTCAACTTTATCAGTAACTTCTTTTGGAGCACCTCCACCAAGGCTTGTTTTTATCTTGATCCCGTTAAATTTTGCAGGATTGTGGCTTGCTGTGATCATTATACCGGCAACACCTTTTACTTGAACCACTCCATAACTTAGTGCCGGAGTTGGAATCGCTTTATCAGAAAGGTATACTTTGATATTATTTTTAGCTAAAACACAGCTTACGATCTGAGCATACTCTTTTGATAAAAATCTAGTATCATATCCGATTGCAACATGGTTCCTTTTCCCTTTGGAAGCCTTAAAATCTTTTATTATCCATTCGCTTATTGCCTGTCCAACGATAGCAACATTCTTGAATGTAAAATTATCAGATATAACCCCTCTCCAACCATCAGTACCAAATTTAATTTCACTTCTCAATTCTTTTATCATAGCCGCTCCTCAAAAAGTTTATTTAAATAGTTAAACGTATAGTTTTTTTCTCTTAATATATTCGAGAACCTTTTCCGGCAAGAAATATTTAACAGTTTTGCCAAGCCTTAAACATCTTCTGACCGATGATGATGATATGTCTAATCCTGGCATCTCAATAGTCCTAACCTTTATCTTTGAATCTTCCACATTAATGCCTGGACGATTAACAACAACAAAATCAGCAAGTTTTACTATATTGTCAATATGCTTCCAAGTATCCAGCTTGGCAAAGGAATCTTCTCCTATAATAAAGTACAATTTTGCTTTCCCAAGATACAAATTATAAAAATGCTCAACTGTATCTATGCTATATGACCTTCCTTCTCTGTTAATTTCAAAATCAGAAATATCAAAATACGGATTACCTTCAATCGCCATTTGCACCATATGATATCTCTGAGCTGAAGGAAGAACATTCTTGCTACTTTTATGCGGTGGAAGATTTGACGGAACAAAAAAGACCTTGTCTAAACCCAAATTCTCCCTTGCTCTCTGAGCAATTGCCAGATGACCTATGTGTACAGGATTAAATGTGCCTCCAAGAATTCCAATTCGCTTCATCAGCTTCTCTCATTCTCCGGTAAATAACTTATTGCCTTATCTGGCCTTGACCATAAACCATATACTTGTAAGTAGTGAGCTCTTCAAGGGCCATTGGGCCTCTTGCATGCAATTTATCTGTACTAATTCCTATTTCCGCGCCAAACCCGAATTCATATCCATCAGTAAATCTTGTTGAAGCATTAACATATAAACATGCTGAGTCTACTGATCTTAAAAAGATATCCGCTTCTTTTTTGTCGTTTGTAATTATCGCATCTGAATGCTGGGAGCCATATTTATTAACATGTTCTATAGCATGCTTAACATCATCAACAACTTTTACGGACAATATCAGATCCAGATACTCTTCCTTCCAATCTTGTTCCGTAGCTAATTTTGCACTTTTAATTATCTCTTTTGTTTTCTTGCATCCCCTGATCTCAACTCCCGCCTCTAGCAATTCAGACACTATCTCCGGCAAATATTTCTTCGCAATTCCCTTATGAACAAGCATTGTTTCCATAGCATTGCAAACGCCTGGCCTTTGAACCTTTGCATTAAAACATATTGCCCTCGCCATTTCAAGGTCAGCTTTATTGCTAACATATGTATGGCACACTCCCTTATAATGTTTTATTACAGGAATAGTTGAATTCTCTGCAACAAATCTGATGAGGCTTTCACCCCCGCGTGGAACAATAAGGTCAACATGGTCATTAAGACCGAGCAGAACATTAACGGCTGCCCTGTCAGCTGAGTCAACCAATTGAATTGCATCTGCTGGAATCTTTGTTTTCTTTAAAGCATTTTTCATAACCGAAAAAATAGCCTTGTTTGAATAAAAAGCCTCTTTTCCACCTTTAAGTATTACAGCATTTCCTGACTTTAAGCACAGCCCGATACAATCGCTAGCAACATTAGGTCGCGATTCGTAAATAATACCAATAACACCTATCGGTGTTCTTACTTTTTTAATATTTAGTCCGTTAGGCCTTTTGAACGAAGCGATAACATCCCCGACCGGATCTTTGAGTTTTGCAATATCCAATAAGCACTTGACCATGCCCTGAACCCTTTTATCATCAAGCAACAGCCTGTCGATCAATGCTTTTGAATAACCCTGCTTTTCTGCAAAAACAATATCCTTATTATTCTCTTTTTTCAAATATTCAGTATTATCCTTAATTGCTTTAGCCAAGGACCTTATAGCAATGTTCTTAACAGATGTCGATACAAGTGAAAGCTCAAGCGAAGCACTCTTGGCTTTTTTAGCCATTGCTAATACATCTTTTCTCGCATTACTATTTTTCATAAAATCACCTGAGGATGGTTCTTATCTTTTGCATAAGACCAAATTGTCCCGATGTATGGCCTCTAACTTGCCTTTTTTATCTTTGATCTTCTGAAGCTCTGTCATTGAATAACTGACAACGCCACGTGCGATCTCATTCTTTGACTTGTCCTGAACTACGACAATATCATCCTTCTTAAAATGTCCATCCCACGAAACTATACCAGGAAGAAGAAGGCTCCTTCCACCTTTTAGCAGGGCATCCTTAGCACCGTCATCCACGATCAGAACTCCCTTTGGTTTTACTCCAAATGAGATCCAATGTTTACGCGCTAGTAGCTTCTCCTTTTTCTCCAAAAAAAATGTTCCTATTCGCTCTCCCGTCAATATTCTCAACAAAACGTTTTCTGTCTTTCCATTTGCTATAATACACGGAATATTTGCCTGTGTTGCGATCTTAACCGCTTCTAACTTTGCTTTCATTCCACCTTTTGAAATATGTTTTTTTACTTCTCCTGATGCAATGCCTTCAATCTCTCCAGTAATCTCCTGGATCTCTTCAAATATTTTTTTGTCCTTACTGTTGAGATCATACAGTCCATCAACATCAGAAAGCATTACAAGAAGGTCTGCATGTACCAAACTAGCAACTAAAGAAGAGAGCCTATCATTATCACCAAACTTAATTTCATCAGTAGAGATAGTATCATTCTCATTTATTATTGGAATAATATCCATATTTAACAGCGCTTGTAAAGTATTGCGTGCGTTATTAAATCTGGTGCGACTATCAAAGTCCTCCCAAGTCAATAAGACTTGAGCACATTTTGATTTGGACTTGGCAAATAGCTCATTATACTTTTTCATAAGAACCGTTTGCCCTATTGCAGCTAATGCCTGAATGGAAGCAAGATCTCCTGGGCGAGTTTTATGGTTCAACTCACCCATACCTAGAACAATAGCACCTGAACTAACAAGAACCACTTCAATACCGTTCTTCTTAAGTTCACAAATCTGCTCTGACAAAGAACGCAACTGTGCTGTTCTTGGCTTCATCTTGTAAGTTGCGATAACGCTAGAACCAATTTTTACAACTATTCTTCTGATCTTTCGAGGGAATTTTCTAGACATAAAGTATCTCTTATTTCGTTGACTAGCTCATCCAAACCAACATTATTTAATGCAGAAACAACAAGAATCTTCTCTTTAAATTTCTTTCTAAATCTATCGAGATTCTCTTGGGCTCCAGGCAAATCAATCTTATTTGCAACAACTATACGTTTTTTCAAGCTCAAAAGATCACTGAACTCTCTAAGCTCATGATTTAACTGCTCATAATCTTCCAGAGGGTCCCTTTGGTCCTCAGCTGCCATATCAATAACATGGACAAGGATCTTTGTCCTTTCAGCATGCCTTAAAAACTTGTCGCCAATACCTTTACCTTTATGCGCACCTTCAATTATTCCAGGCAGGTCAGCAATAACAAAACTTGATTCATCATCATTCTGAACAATACCTAAAATAGGTTTTTTTGTTGTAAAAGGATAGCTTGCAATTTTGGATTTTACTCTCGAGATATTTGAGATTATGGTAGATTTTCCAGCATTGGGAAAGCCAACTATTCCAACATCAGCAATTAATTTCAATTCAAGGCTTATCGTTCTCTCTTCACCCTTACCTGGAGGCTTAGGGACTTTTTTCTGGCCGTTACCAATTCCGCCACAACCCCCTTTTGCAACAGCAATCAACTGGCCGTCTTCGACCAAATCCCTGATCAATAATCCTGTTTCTGCATCTTTAATAATAGTACCCATTGGCACTCTTAAAATACAGTTTTGTCCAGTTCTGCCCTGCTTGCCTTTACTGCTTGCATTGCCACCTTTGCTAGCTTTATGATGTTGTTTGAACTTAAAATCCAGTAATGTCTGAACACTGCGAGAAGCGACAAAAAGTACGTCACCTCCCTTACCGCCATCCCCGCCATCTGGTCTTGGATGACGCATATATTTATCTCTGTAAAAGCTTTCACATCCTTTGCCGCCATCTCCAGCTTTTAAGAAGATTCTTGCTTCATCAATAAATATCATTATATTTATTTAGCGGTAATCTTGGTTATGTTTAAGGCTGTAAGCTGCTGACGATGACCAGTTTTTTTTGCTGAATCCTTTTTTACTCTGTATTTAAAAGAAATGACTTTGTCTCCTTGAGTTTGCTTTATAACCTTTGCCTCAACTTTAACGTCAGTAAGATACGGCTGACCAATACGAATATCAGCACCATTTGCAAAAGCTAACACCTTATCAAAAACCAAAGTTTCGCCTTCCTTTTCTTTTATTCTATTGGCATCAATAAAATCCCCTTCACCTACTTTAAATTGTGCCGACCCTAATTGAACGATTGCGTACATTTAATCCTCCTTAATATTAATATCCGAACATCTCTTACTAACTTAGTAATTATTTGTTCATTGTTATAAATTAAGCTAGCTTAATAATTTCGATAGCTAGCATGTATTCTATACCCGCCCAGAACAAAACGGGGCTTTGTTCTGGATCTATCCTGTCCCAAAATAAGAATAAATCAATTGTTTTGAATCAACAATTGTATCTATGATTTAAACAAATGCAAGAATAAATTTTGCTTGAAGAAATATGCAAAGAAACTAAACAGCTTTGATTTTACCTCTTCCGTTACAATAGGGGCACTTTTTAAAGGAAAGCGACTCAATATTCTTTCCAGTTCTTGCCCTTGTCATTTCAACCAAACCCAAAGAAGATATCTTGTTTACTTCTGTTTTAGCATGGTCACGTGCTAATGCCCTTTTAAGAGCTTCAAGCACTTTTCTTTTGTGGTCCTCCCTAACCATGTCAATAAAATCAATGACAATGATACCACCTAAGTCCCTTAAACGCAACTGTCTGGCAATTTCACCAGCAACTTCCATATTTACCATAAAAGCCGCTTCACCTGGAGAAGCCTTGGTCTTGAACTTGCCGCTGTTAACATCTACAACAATTAAACCCTCTGTGGGTTCAATAACAATATAGGCTCCGGATTTACAATATACGTTAGTGTTATAAATCTTTTCTAACTCTTTATCAACATTCTTGTGCTCAAAAAGCGATATGGTCCCCTTGTAAAAATGGATCTTCTCCACCATATGCTTTCCGATAAGAGCTTCAACAAACTTACAAATCTTTTGATATTCTTCTTGAGAATCAATTATTAGCTTATCAACTTTTTCTGTCAAGTAATCACGAACGATCTTCCAAGTAAGCTCCCCTTCTTCATATATCAAAGCCGGAGACTGTTCTTGCTCAGATTTTTTATATATTTTAGACCATATGTTAGATAAAAATTTCGCGTCTCTTACCAGTTCCCGCTTGCCCTGCTTTAAAGAAGCTGTCCTTATAATAAAACCGCCTGTTTTTGCGAATGAAAAGCTTTTTATTACCTCTCTTAATCTCTGACGCTCTTCAACACTTTCAATCTTCTTTGATACTCCCGTTTGCTTATCAAAAGGCATATATACGACAAAGCGCCCAGGAAGAGTAATATGAGTCGTAAGTCTTGCTCCTTTTTCTCCAAACGGATCTTTAACAACTTGAACTAAAACATCTTGGCCCTCTTTTAAGGTCACATCATCTTTTGGCTTTTTAGTCCTTTTATGCTTTTCCTTTTCATTCTTGCTCATATTAAAGATCTTTTTTATCAATTGCTGTGGTCCCGAAACATCTTCTTCTATCAATGGACTAACGGCATCTGTCAAATATAGAAATCCATTACGCTTTTGACCAATATTGATAAAAGCTGCATTTATTGATGGAAGTATTGATTCTACCCTTCCCTTATAAATGTTGCCCAACAGTGATTGATAGCGGTCTACTTCAATATGAAAATCATCTACCCTGTTGTTTTCTATAATAGCAACTTGTCGCTCACTTCTTTTTACTTGAATTAAAATCTCTCTAGACAAAACACCACCTACTTCTTTCTTTATTAAAATTACAAAAATTATTAATCAACAATCAGCCTTATACTAGTCGATTTCCCAGAAAAACCAAGCATTTTTTTACAGAACAGGTAATTATAGAAATTCCTGCCCACCCAAAAAAAATAAAAGGCAATAGCCATTCTTTTTTCAAAAACCTTATTCATCCAACCACTTACAACTCAGAAGATACCTCAGGAGTGATAATAGTTGGCGTAATAAAGATCAACAAATCAGTTTTATCTACATCCTTAGATGTTTTGGTAAATAGCTTTCCCAATATCGGGATATCTCCTAAAAATGGCACCTTTTTCTTTACATCTACAGCTTTATCCTTAACTAAACCGCCAATTACCAAAGTTTCTCCATCCTTTACCATTACTTTAGTAGAAGCTTGCTCAATGCTTAGTTTTGGAACTGCAGAACCACTTGCCGCATCTGTAACGTCACCTAAATTATCAGTTATACTTGGCTCAACATCAAGCGTAATAATCCCTGCAGCCAAGCTAACGTGCGGGGTAACTTTCAAAACTATTCCTATCTTTTTATACTCCCAGCCTGATAACTGCCAACTTCCAGTTTCATCGTTAAAAAACTTCAATGGGTATGGGTGCTCCGTTCCCACATCAATCCTTGCTTCATGATTATCCAACGTGACAATTCTAGGATTAGAAAGAATATTCGTATCAGTTCTTTCTGCTAACATTCTGAATACAGCTTGTAAATTAGCAAAACTAAGTGTTCCATTAGTAATTGCAGAAGCGGTTGATGTTACTCCGCCAGTATCTATATTGGGATTGATATATTTATTATCAATTACAGGAGGTGCGAACGGAAATGTATGTGTTATGGAAGAGCCTGTTACACTGGCTTGCGTAGTCCATTCTATTCCTAGCTGTTCAGAATCATCTAAAACTGTCTCAATAATTTTACTTTCAATTAAGACTTGTGGAGTAGTCGCATCCAAACCTTTTATAACCTTTGCGATTAAGACTAGCTTGCTTGCTGTATCAGTTACAATTAAAGTATTTGTTCTTTCATCAAAATTAACATTACCTCTTTCTGATTTCATTTTTTCAAGAGATTCAACGATCTCTGAAGCCCTGCCAAAATTAAGCATGAATATTTCTGTTTCTAAAGGCTCTTGTTCGGCAAGAAGCAATGAGTCCTCTCTTCTTTTCTTCATGTCTTCAATAGTAGTAACAACAATTATGTTGCCCTTTTGGTCATACGCATATCCATATGTTTGCAAAATTACCTCAAGAGCCTGTTTCCAGGGAACATCCTTAAGCTGTATAGTTACAACGCCGATTACTTCAGGGCTCGTAACAATATTTATACCGCTTTTAAAAGCAAGTATTTTCAAGACATTCCTGATATCGGCTTCTCGGAAATCCAAGCTTACGTCCCCTCCATCAGACATCATAACATCATCTGCAGATTGAGAAGCTCCTTCAACTTCAGATCCAGCAACATTTTGTTTAGCAGGTATTTCTGATCCTTTTTGAGCAAAAACGCACTCAACTCCCACAACGGAAATCATTATAAATATTCCTATGATTAGAAAAATCCCTATCTTTTTCCCAGACATATTATTCCTCCTTTTTTAACTGCAACTCAAAAATCTTGTTTCCCTTAATAAGATAGACCTTTTCACTTTTAATCTCATGAACAGTAAAGTCTCCTATCTTATCCTTAATCTTGACAATTTTACCGTTAATTATAACAAGACTACTATCTCCATCACCTAACATCACACCCTCGAGAGATAGGTCAGAAATTGAAAGACTGTCATCAAAGTTCTCAATAATACCATCAGCGCTCACCAATGGCAACATCGGATCCCTTTTGCCCTGATCATCATATTTTAAAATATCTTCTTCGGAAAAAGAAACATTTACCGCAATAACGATCAGACAACAAACAATATTTATGATTTTAATTAACCGCATACATTTTTTCCCTATTTTTTACCTTTTAACTCTTCATAAACAACAGCATCCAGTACAATCTCAACTGAATGTTTTTGCTCTCCCCTTGAAGATATAATGCCAAAAGAGCTGACTTTAAAAAATATGTCCCCGCGCTCAAGTTGGCTTAAAAATCTGCCAAAATCATGATAACCGCTTCTAGCCTTTATAAGTATAGGCAAACCATAATAACGCCTCTCATCATTCTCTAACAGGATTTTCTGATCTTGCACATCAGGCATGATCTGATCAATCTTAACTCCGTTATCATCAGCCATGCGAGAAATATTTTCCAGAATAAGAGGAACTTCCTCCTTGAATTTAAGCTTTGCATTTGATTTTGCAACATCCGCTCTTAATCTTTCAACTTGTACCTGATACTGTTTTGATCTTAAAATATCATCTTTAGCTTTGTTAATATCCTCGGAAAGCAAACGAATTTCCGGGCTTATCTTAGATAAAGAGGCAATCTGCGGCCTCATAAGAACAAAGTAATCTAAAAGGAAGACTGAAAATAATATGCCGCCCAAAATATAGTAGATAACTTTTTCATCTACACTTTCTATATAGGACGATATTTTGTTCTGCAATGTCATTATTTACCCACTCTAGACGTTATTAAAAAATCAGCAACATCTACCTTGTTAATCTTTCTCATTTGTATTGAACCTAACTCCAGATCCGTTAGGTCCGTTAAAAATTCTGCATCTTGTTTAAGATTTGCTGTAAATTTATGTACTCCTATCATCTCTTTATTCTGCCTGGAAATTGCACTACCCTCTACAAAAAAAGCATCTTCATTAAATGCTATCCTCCTCAACCAAACCCCCTTTGGAAGATTATCACTTAAAATATTCAGTTTCTGTGACCAAATAACCTTTTCCTCTTCCGTAAGTTTCTTTATTGCGCTTTGCTTGTTCTGAAGCATCCTAAGCTCACTAATAATAACATCAACTTTCTCTTTGTCAGGAACAATTCCTTCCCAAGATGCTTTTAATGTATTATGTTTTGCTAACTTAGAAACATTAATTGCAAGCAAAACAACATGCACAACAAATAGCAGTATAATCAGTCCTCCACCTAGCCCAATAACCACTTCCAAAGGCAGCTTAAATCCTCCCACGAAGAAATCCTTCTTCTTCTTTTTTCTTAAACGCATTGGAACTAAGTTTATATCAATTATATTCATATAAAGCCAATCCAAAGGCAACACCTAAATTAAGGGCCTTTTTGTTAAGATCATCAACATCTATTCCTTTAGACACTCCTAAAGCCTTAAGTGGATCCCACCTTTCAACTTGCATTTCTAAATTATCCCCTAAAACATCAACGATACCTTCTAATAAAGAGCCGCCCCCAGTTACTAATAATTTATCAACTTCTTTGCTTTTTTCCGTAGAAAAATAATCAATAGATAATCTTAATTCCTGGACAATATTCATAAGGGTCGATTCACAAGCAGCTTTTACTTCACTAACTCTTTTAGCTGGTTGACATTTTAATTTCTCAGCTTCTTCTAAACTAATGCCCAATGTATTGCTTATTCTCTTTGTAAAATCAGCACCTCCGACAAAAATATCTCGTGTAAATCTTGGTGATTTGTTAACAATGATAATAAACGTGCTAACAGACTCTCCTATATCCAACAATGCCACTGTTTGATCTTTACCTTCATCTTCTTTTTCTAATGAAAAGTTCAAAGCATTGACCAATGCAGCTGGATTCAATCCAATAAAATCTGCCTGATATCCTAAGCTTGAAATAAGCTGCATTCTCTGGTCAATCATCTCTTTCTTTGCAGCAGATGCCATAACAGCCATCTGCTTGCTCTTCTTATCACCATCCAGAATATAACAATCTGTATAAATTTGATCTTGCGAGAAAGGGAAATACTTATCAGCTTCTATAGAAAATGAGTTGCGCAAATCATCTATAAGCATTCTGGGCATATCTATATAACGTATCAGAGTCCCTTTTCCAAAAACAGCAGTATATATCGTATTTGGTGGATTCCTTAGTTGCGCGATTAATGTTTTTATTGCTTCGGCTATACCACTCTTTCTTGACGATTCAATTGCCCAGCTAACTAACTCATATTCATTATTCTCTTTCTTTATTTCAACTAACTTACAACTGTTTAAACCAATATCTATTCCAACAGCTGTACCCTTAGGCTTGTCAGGAAGAAATTTTTTTATTATGCCGAAATAATTATTTAGCAATGCATTCATCTTAACCCCAAACTTTAAATAATAGACATATATTATATTCTAAATTAATATAATTAATTGTATTGTAAGGCAATCTTTCTATCAAGCAGTAATTCATAAATTATCACCAACCTTTCTTAAGAAAGACAATAGCATTTCATTTCAAAATTTCAATAAAAAAAGGAGAGGGCTTAATTAGCCCCCTCCTTTTAAAACAACTTGTTCATCAAACCAAATTATTGCTGACTTAAAACCCCACCAGTTGTAACTGTAAAATGTGTCGTTCCTGATGTTCCAAGAGTCATAGCATTTGCATCAAAGGTATAATAACCTGGAGCAAATGTACAGGCATAAGTAAAACCTGATGTTGACTGACCACAATAAGCTGCATTTAGATAAGGTGGTGTTGCGCCGGTCAATGAAGCTTCATTTCCTGGATATACACCATTTGATGATGTTTGAAACGTTTCTGCCGCTGTTGACATCGTTTTGAGCGTGCTCTGTGCTAGCGCATCATTTGCTGAGATCTTAGCTCTTAGCAAGTTTGGAATAGCAATTGCTGCTAACAAAGCGATAATTGCGACTACGATCATAATTTCTACTAACGTAAAACCTTTTTGGCTCATTCTCATGATACCCTCCTTCTGAGTTTGCGAGCTTAAAGTTTACATTTGCCGACCAAAGCTAAGAATATACCAGATATATATAAGAATAATTACATTTACATAATATCTTAGCCCAACTTCGCAAACGACTAACTTTTAGCTCAGTTTAGTTTTAAACTTTGTTTGATTCTACCACCTCCTCTCTTTCCTTGTCAATTCATTTATATACTCTTGCTTTGGCTGCTTTCGCACCAAAACAAAACATGGCTGAACAAAGACAGATTTTACCCACTCAATAATACCAACAATGGTTTTTTCCAATATGCGCATTTTTATCACAAGCACCTCTCAAAAAAAAATCCCACCCCATTATAAGGAGCAGGACTATTAGAATCCCTTTGTGGCAACTGGCTGTCCTATTTTCTCTTAGGACCCTATAGCTTTGTGCCCCATCCTTACGAATGGTTTACCATTTACACAACCAACCCAAACTTTCAGTTCAAGTATAACATCAAAAAAAATTATTGTCAAAAAAGAGGCATTTTACAAACTTACTTGTTTTTTATTGCCTCAATTTTTTTTTGAAAATCATACACTTTCTTTATTAATACCAAGTGTTCATTCTTGATCGCAGCCAAATTTTCAGTTAATTGACGCTCTTCAGCTTCTCCACCATCTAAATTCAATTTACTGTCCTTCAATTTCTCTTTAGCAATAGAAAGTACATTGTCAAGATTATCCTTTTGTTCATTTAAAGCCGCTATTTCCTTTAATAGCTCTTCTTTGCGACTTTCTCTTTCATTACTGACATTAGCAATTTCTTTTTGTATTTTGTCTTCTTCTCCTAAAATAATCTTAAGCTCGTCTTCAACTATCAACAATTGCTGCTTCAAAAGACTTCTTTTTTTACCGATTTCTTCTACTTCAGATACTGGTCGCATATTAGTCTCTGTAACTTTGGACAATTGTCTTTGCAATCCTTCAATCTCGTTTTCGCTTCTTTCGATTTGTTCAAGCACTTGTTTCTTAATACTGTCTTCTGTGCCTTTACTTTTTTTCATATCAAAATTATCAATCTTCATTTGAATATCAGCAATATCTTTACTGACTTTATCGATTGATTGCAGAACTTCTTTTTCTTTAACTTGCTTTACATCTAATTTCTTCTCTAAAATCTGTTGCTCTCTAACAATCTTACTAACATCATCAGTTAAGCTATTCGCATTTTTCTCAAAGAACATTAGCTCCTGTTCTTCAGCATCCATATCATCAAGGCTCGCGTTCTGTACTTTCCACTTCATTTTATCTTCTTCAAGACGTATTAACTCTGTTTTTAATGTCTTGATATTCTCACGAAGCTTTTCATTTTCAGAAACAAGCCATATATTCTTTTGTGCAACTTCTTGGGCGCTGTTTTTCAAACTTAACAAACTATACTCAAGAACTTTTCTTGCTGATAAATTAGCTCTTCTCTCTGCATGACAAAAATCGGCATTAACTTGAATAAATATTACAGTTAAAAATAAAGTTTTTACAATTGTCGTTCTACAAACAATCTTAGTTTTTTTAAACATAAATTAAACCTTCATTAAAATATTTAGACAATTTGTGTAATATTCAATATAGGCATAAATAAAGCAATAACAATAAAACCAATCACTATACCAAGAACACCTATGATCAAAGGCTCAATAATACTGGTCAAACCTTCAACGGCTGCGTCAACTTGATCATCATAAAATTCAGCTATTTTTAAAAGCATTTTTTCCATCTGGCCCGATTTCTCGCCAATACCGATCATCCTAGTGACCATAGGCGGAAATACTTTACTTTTGCTTAATGGTGTTGCAATACTTTCACCTTCGCGTACACAATTTTTTACATCTTCGACAACATCTTCAAGGACAGTGTTTCCTATAGTCTTACCAACTATATCTAGAGATTCAAGAATCGGAACACCGCTTTGTATAAGGGTAGCCAGCGTTCGACTAAAACGGCTAATCGCAACTTTACAAAAAAGCTCGCCAAAAAGAGGCATGTTCAGAACAGCCCCATCTATAACACGAGCGCCTTTTGCCGTTCTATACCATCTTCCGATAAGAAAAACTACAAAAACAAAAAAACCAACAATCCAAATCAAATAACTCTTGAGCCCTTCACTCACTCCAATTAGCATTTGAGTCATAGCCGGCAATTCCCTATCAAAAGAATCATAAATGCCCGCAAAAGTGGGAACAACCTTAACTAATAAAATAATCGTAATAATTGTCGCCATTGATACAATTACTGAAGGATATATCAATGCGGATTTGACTTTACGTTGCAGTTTAAGCGATTTCTCCATATATGTGGATATGCGGTCTAATACTTGACTTAAAACACCCCCAGTCTCTCCAACTCTTACCATGTTTACAAAAAGAGTGTCAAAAACACTAGGGTGTTTATTAAAAGCAGCAGAAAGGCTTGCTCCATGCTGAATATCATCATAAACATTTGTAAGAACCTTTTGAAACAGCGGATGAGAAACCTGGTCCTTCAAAGCATCAATACCCTGAAGTATTGGTATGCCTGCATCAACCATTGTAGCTAATTGTCTTGTAAAAATGACGATCTCATCAGGCTTTACTTTTTTTGATTGAAAAGAAGAGCCAGTAATCTTGGAATCCTTTACTTCAACAACCGAAATAATAATAAGCTTCTTTTTCCTTAAAGCTTCAATGACTGATTCTTTATTATCCGCAGCAATCTTTCCGGTAACATTCCCTGATTCTGCATTCTTTGCAACATATTTAAAAGTTGCCATATTGGCCTTTCATATAAGTCATTTTTTCAAAACATAAGGAATTTTAGAGCGAAATGCTCTAGTTTTTAATTGAATACGCTGGCTTAATTTCCACCATAAAGATTATTCAAAGCATGATCAATTTCCATTCTAGTGGAAATAAAAGGTACTATTTCACAACTGGTATCTTGCTTTAATTCCTGAAGAACCGAAAAATCCAAAGGATTCGACATAGCAATACTTAAAATATTACCAACACAATCTAAAGGGACAACACAATACTTAAAAGCTATCTGCCTTGGGATAATATTCAAGACTTCCTGCTTTATATCATACTGATCAATTGCAATATAAGGAAGCTTACACTGGGCAGACAAAGCAGCAACAACGTCTTTCTCGCTTACAAATCCCAGAGTTGTTAGGATCTCCCCGATGAATCTCTTATCTTTCTTTTGAATATTCAAAGCCCGACTAAGCTGCTTCCTAACAACCATCTTTCGATTAAGCAGAATCTCTCCTAAGCGACCTTTTTTATTGACAAATATTCCAGAATCAGCAACCATGGTCAGCCCCTTACATATCTGTTATCCAGATATTTATTCTACCACTAAATATATTCTTTGAAACAAGAAACTTTGGTTTAGCAATATTCCAATAAAACAAATATTTTTTGTGCTTACTTTATATTATTATTTCTTGAAACTAGTTTACATAACCTGCTAAAAATGTTTTTCTTTTTTTGAATTTATTCTAAATCACATTATTCATCCATAGCGACTCTTAAAACCTCTTCAAGAGTTATTAACCCAGAAACACATTTCTCGATAGCATCCTCCCAAATAGTCACCATTCCGTTAACCTCACACGCAAACCGTTTTATCTCATCGGATGAGCATCCCCTTAATAGCATCTCCTTGATCTCATCAGTTACCTCTAATACTTCCATCAAAGCCATTCTCCCAGAATAGCCTGTACCATGACAAGCCTCACAACCTTTTCCATGATAGAAAACTGTATTGGGCTTGAATTTATAAGTCATCTTATCCAATACTTTCTTCGATATCTCAACTTTTTCTTTACAGCGTGTACAAATTTTCCTACATAGTCTTTGTGCATTTACCAGCACAAGGCTCGATGCAACCAAAAACGGCTCAACTCCCATATCAACCAATCTTGTCAAAGTGCCGGCAGCATCATTTGTATGAAGGGTAGAAAAGACCAACTGCCCTGTTAATGATGCTTTCACTGCTATGTCAGCTGTTTCATTATCACGAATCTCACCAACCATTACAATATCTGGGCTCTGTCGCAATATTGCCCTTAACCCCTCAGCAAAAGTCAATCCTATTTCAGGCCTAGCCTGAATCTGTGTCAATCCCTCGATCAAATACTCAACCGGGTCCTCGACAGTAATGATGTTCTTATCCACTGTATTGAGCTCATTAATGATTGAGTATAAAGTTGTCGATTTGCCACTGCCCGTAGGGCCAGTGACCAAGAACATACCAAACGGTTTAACGATGCCATTCTTTAAAACAGCCAGAGACTTCTCAGAAATGCCTAAGCCATCAAGCCCAACAGTCAAATTACTTTTATCCAGAACACGCATGACAATTTTCTGCCCAAATGTTGTAGGCAATAAAGAAACGCGGAAATCAATTTCTTTTCCAGCGACTTTCATCTTAAAACGTCCGTCTTGAGGGACATAATTTGAAGTTATATCCAACCTGGACATTATCTTGATTCTTACGATAACGGCATTCTGGTTTTCCTTAGGCAAATTCAGGATATCTCTCAAAATACCATCTATTCTATAACGAACTCTGACGCCATCTTCCGCTGGTTCAATATGAATATCAGAAGCTTTCTGCCTTATTGCTTCTTTGACAATAAGATTGACCATTCGGATAACAGGGGCTTTCTCTCCGTCATCTGCAGGTCCACTGCTTCCATCTTCTTCTTGATCCATGACTATTTCGAAATCATCTACCTGAATGTCCTGAGTAATATCAGTAACACTCACGCTTTCCGGAACGCCATAATAATTATCAATTGCCTTAATGATCTCCGTATTTGTACTCATAACCACATCGATATCTTTGCCTGTGATACTTTTTAGGTCATCAGCGATAAAAACATCTAGCGGGTCTGCAAGCGCCACCGTAAGGGTGTTCTCAAGCAGTGAAAGAGGGATTATTTTATACTGCCTTGCTACCCGCTCTGGCACGATCTCTTGCAAATAAGGGTCGATCTTATATTTGCTTAAATTAATAAACGGGATATTTAGCTCTCTTACAAGAAGCATCAAAAGGTCGTCCTCCGCTATCAGCCCTTGTTCTATCAAAGCTTTATCAAGACCAATATTCTTTCTCTTTTGCAATACAATAGCAGCATCAAGATCTTTTTTGCTGATCTGCTGAGTCTCAATAAGTGTATTCAAAATTTTATCTTTTAATGTCTTTGCCACTACTTCTTCTTTTCCTCATCAGGTGATGTTAATCTCAAAACCTCTTCTATTGTTGTTAACCCATCTACTGCTTTCACCAAGCCATCTTCTCTCATAGTCCGCATACCTTCTTGACGTGCAACTTGTTTTATCTTTACTTCGCCTACCCGCGCCAAGACAGCCTCTTTCACTTTTTGGCTGAATACAAGGATTTCAGTGATACCAACCCGCCCCTTATAGCCAGTATTAAAACATTGCTTACATCCTTTTGGCCTCATAACTTCTATATTCTGTTTAGGATATAATTTATCAAGCCCAACTTTTGAAGCTATCTCCGGAGTAACTATATAAGGCTCACAACATTTCGGGCAGACCTTTCTTAATAGCCTTTGGGCAATGATAGCCAACACAGAAGAACATATTAAAAATGGCTCAATACCCATATTCATCATACGGACTATTGAACCCGCAGCTGTTGTAGTGTGAAGAGAACTCAAAACAAGGTGTCCAGTCAAAGCAGCCTTAACCGCAATATCTAATGTTTCTTTGTCGCGGATCTCTCCTATCATGATAATATCCGGGTCTTGCCTGAGAATTGATCTTAGACTTGAAGAAAAAGTTAAGCCCATCTTTGCCTTTATATTAACTTGATTGACCCCTTTCATCTGGTACTCTACAGGGTCCTCAACCGTAACAATATTTTTTTCTGGAGAATCTACATACTTTAGAATTGAATAAAGCGTTGTCGTCTTACCGCTTCCAGTGGGACCACAAGTTAAAATCAAGCCATGCGGCTTTACAGCGCAGTCCTTTAAGCGCTGCAAAGCAGTTGCTTCAAACCCTAAATTTTCAACATCAAGCACTGTTCCCTGCTGGTCCAAGACTCTCAACACAATTTTTTCGCCAACAGCAGTAGGCAAAACATTAACGCGAAAGTCAACCTCTCTGTCACCTGAAATTATCGTCTTAAACCTTCCATCTTGAGGCAACCTGTGTTCTGAAATATCTAAATTTGAAATGACCTTTATTCTTGAAACCAATGGAAAATGCAACACTTTTGTCATTCGATCAATCTCTCGAATGACCCCATCAATCCTGTACCTGATGCGGACTGCTTTTTCTAATGGCTCTATGAACACATCGCTAGCTTTCGCAAACACTGCTTGCTGAATTATCGTGTCTGTTAACTTAATAATCGGCGCCTCGTCAGATATTGCCTCAACAGATGACTGCTCATCACTGTGTCCATCTTTAATTAATTCAAGGTCTTCAGTATCTCTAAAATCTTGAATGATCTCATCAAAGGTCTCATTATTTTTTTCCTGCTCTGGACTTTCCTGATCCTGCTCATCCTCATGCTTCAAATAATATTTCTCAATAGCTTTATGAATATCTGCAAACCTGCATATAATAGGAATGATCATATAGCCTGTAAGAGCCTTAACATTATCTATTATAAATATGTTCAACGGATCCGCCATCGCGAGGGTCAGCTGATCTCCCAAGAGAGAAACAGGTATAATTTGATATTTTAGTGCAATATCTTTTGGAATAGTTTGAATTACATCTGGCGAGATATTAAAACTAGCGATCTTAATTAAGGGAAGCTCAAGGCTTTCACTCAACACTTGGGTCAACTGGTCTTGACTCACAAAATTCATATCAACAAGTATCTTACTTAATTCTCCGCCTATTTTCTTTTGCTCAATTAACGCTTGCTCTAGCTCATTGGCGGTAATAAGTTCATCTCGAATAAGAATTTCTTTTAAGCGGTCTTTAAAAGATGCCATTATTTTTGTTTATAGTATTTTTCAATGGATTGTTTAATATCAGTAGTAGTGCTTACAAAGACCTGAACAATACATCCTGTCATAAGTTCAATATCTTCTGAAGCTTTTAGATTCAACGGGTCAGACATTGCTATTGTTAAACTTTTACCTATCTTATCAATCGGAATAAGACAAAACTGCCTGCACACTTTTTCGGGGATCGCATTTATAACTTCATCATCAATTTCATAATTCAGTAAGGGCAAATAAGGAAAGCCATACTGACATGTTATTGCCTGTGCAATATCTTTCTCTGTAGCAAAATTCAACTCAACAAGAACTTCACCTATCAATCCACCATGCTTTTCCCTGTATTCCAGAGCCTCTTCTATTTGGGCATGATTTATAACTCCTCTTTCGATAAGAAGTTCTCCCAGTTTTTTATGTGTATCTCTATTGAATTGTTTCATTGAAATCTAAAACTGATTTTTATAGTGTTATTAAGCAGAGTAATTCTACTATACTTATAAAAACATAACAATTAGTAATTAACAGTTTATTAAAAATATACCAAAATTCTTAACGCTCGTTAAATTCAAAATATCTCTTTTTTTGTGTAAAATAAACTAAAAACATCCTACAACTTTTATTATCCGGTCAATCTTTTAATGCTGGAAAGCAGTTCCTCAGGATTGTAAGGCTTCATTAAATATTCATCAGCGCCCGCTTCTTTCCCCCAGAACTTGTCGCTCTCCGAAGTTTTAGCGGTTAAAAGTATAACCGGAATATGTGCTGTTTCAAGGCCATCTTTTATCATACGACAAACCTTATATCCGTTTGGAGCGGGCATCATAACATCCAAAATTACCAGGTCTGGATGATATTCTTTGGTTAAACTTAAAGCCTCTTCGCCATTGGTTCCAGTGATTATTTCATATCCGTTCGCTTTTAAACGCAAACTTATCAGTTTAACAATCTCAGGCTCATCATCAATAATTAATATCTTTTTTCCCGACATATTTTCCTTTCAGAAACATATGAATTATCAACACCTGCATTTATAAAAAGCTGTCAAGTGTTGATACAGAATGATGATCATTTTTCCTTTAAAATATGTTCAATAATATCTATCCGGCTAACAATTCCAACAACCTTTTTTTCCTTTATTACAGGCACTCTCTTTATATTCTTTTTAACCAGCAACCTACTGACATCTTCAACCAAATCATCCTCACTAATACTAATAACATCCTTCGAATAAAACTCCTTAACGAGAGCATCCTTTGACCCAAGAAAATCATATGCAACTAAAAAATCCTTTTCAGTAACTACTCCGACAGCCTCCAGATTATCATTAACAACTATTAGACCGCTTATATTATTTGACAAAAGAAGCCGCATCCCTTCTTCAATCTTAGCCTCTGGCTTTATAGTTACTACGTTAGTGGTCATAATATCCTTTGCTTGCATAATTTACCTCCAATGATCTTAAAAAGTTTTTTTAAAAACAGCATTAAATATGTAAGTTAGGTCAATCTTTCAATTAAATCTATTACAACATTGATGTTGCCAGACTTTTCTATTATTGGGATTTCACCAAGTTCACCACATTCTTCCTTAACCTCACTTAAACGTTTATCTGTAAGAACTATTATCGGGATCGCTGCGTACTGAGAATTCTGTTTTAATCTTCCCAAAACCTCATATCCGTTCATATTTGGCATGACAATATCAAGCAATATTAAATCTGTTTTTTTTGTTTTTAAATAATCCAGCGCCTCTTCACCATCAAAAACCTGTTCTGTAATAATGCCGTAGCGGCCCAATCTTGTTGAAAGCAATCTTCCGATCTGCGGATGATCATCAACAATCAATACTTTTTTCTTTTTTTCGCATTCTTCTAAAGCCCTTATTGCTAATTCATTCTTATTCCGACCATCTTTTGGATGGAAAGCCAATCCAAACTTTACTTTTATCCCCAAGTCATCTTTCATCATGGCAATTCTCTCACGCAAAGCGCCCTTTATTTTCTCTAATAAGACCATCCCGCCTTTTTTATCTGTATCAGCAAGGGCAATATGAATTGTATCTTTATCATATAAGATATATTTATCTGTTGTCCTTGAAAGCGATCTTGACAATATTTCAAAAGCAATATTTATGATTTTATTAGCAAATGCTTCTCCATACTTGGTCATGACCATATCAATGCCCATAAAACGAGCAACAATAAAAACAGAATCCTTATTCTTTATTTTTGTCTCTGAAAATATCCAATCAACATCATGATCAAATTTTTGCTTTAATTTCAATTTGCTTGGAAGAGTAAAAAAGAAAGTTGCACCCTTACCTGTCTCGCTCTCTGCCCAGATTTGCCCGTCATGAAGGTCAATTAAAGATTTGCTTATAGTCAAGCCTAAGCCCGTACCTTTTATTCCCGGGCCATGTATTCTTCCAAATTGGGTAAATTTATCAAAAAGCTTTGGGATATTCTCCTTTTCAATCCCCAAACCCGTATCTGAAATCCTAAACAGGCATCCTCCATCCTGCTCATTGATCTCAATCTCTATTTCGCCACCTTCAGGTGTAAATTTATGAGCATTATTCAATAAATTTGTAACGACCTGTATTATTTTATCTTCATCAAGAAATATAAACATTTCCTTTTCTGGGAATATTGCTCTTATCTTTTGCTGCTTTGTATCTAAAACCTTTCTATATTCATCCGTCAATTTATTTATTATTGCTTTTAGGTCAACAATGGTCTTTCTAAGAGTGATCTCTCCGGATTCTATTTTAGAAACATCTAATAGATCATTCACAATTGTTTGTAACCTGTGAAGATTGTCCTTTGAAGCATTTAAAAGCTCTTTTTGCTGTTCATTAATTCCGCCAACAACGCCATCTAAAATAAGGTTTATGCACTCAGTTGATATCGCCAGCGGAGTCCTTAACTCATGGGAAACAGTGGAAACAAAATCAGATTTCAATTGATCTAATTTTTTTAGTTCCAAATTCTTTCTTTCAAGATTCTTATACAGATTCTTAATTGATTCGTTAGTTTTTTGTAGCCCCCAGGATTGTTGTTCCAGCTTATCTCTAGCATTATCTAAATCTTTTTCAGCACTTTTTTTTGCTGTAATATCACTAAATGATTCGATACCGCCAATAATATGGCCCTCATCATTTTTTAAGATGTCAGAATTCTTAAGAATAGTTATTCTTTCACCATTTTTTCTCTTAATAGAACACTCGGTCTCAACAATCGGCTTCTCTACATCATTACTATAAAGCCCGCAGTAAGACTCACAGGGATATTCAGCGAATATATCGCATTTTTTACCAATAACCTCTTGGGCGGTATATCCTGTAAGCTCTTCGGCCTTTTTATTCCAGCCAGTTACAACTTTGTTTTCATCAACAGTAAATACAGCGCTCGGAACAACTCTAAAAATGCGCTCCAAATCCTTATTTGCTTTAATTACAGCTTCCTCAGCATGCTTATACACTGTTATGTCGCTCATTAAATGAATTGAGCCTAATAAATCTTTATTATCATCAAAAAGAGGTGCCGTTCGGATAAAGAACCATTTATTAAAAATAGGCTCCCAATGCTCCTTTTGTTCATATTTTTTTGAGTCCTTTAGAACACAGTATGGACAATCAGATATAGGCTGGTTCTTAGAATGTATGACCTCATAACATTTCTTGTTCAATAAAGCACTTTCATCCTTGCCAATAAACTTTAAAAAAGCCTTGTTCACTTTCTTTATTCCATTCTCTAGATCAAGAATAAAGATGAAATCTTCTAAAACATCAAAAGCTGGAGACCAAAACCGATTATAATCAAGATTTTTCATAGTGTTTAAATACCGTTTTTACAAATTCAATAAAGACTAATATAGATTATAGCAATTTTTGCTTGCCATATAATAAGTATTGCAAAATTTTTTTAAAATATCGTTCTTCTCTTACTTAAGTTCAGCAAGAACCCCATCATGATAATAAAGACTAAGAACGATGAACGGCCATAACTTGCAAAAGGAAGGGTCAATCCAACAATCGGGAACAAGCCCATAACCATGCCAATGTTTATAACTACTTGCAGCGCTAAAATTGAGACTATTCCCACTGCAACATACATTCCAAATTTATCTTTAACCTGATTAGCAATATTCAATCCACAATTAATGAGCAGAAAATAAAAGAAAACCAAAACCAGCGCCCCAACGATCCCCCATTCCTCACCGATTACAGAGAAAATAAAATCAGTATGCCTTTCCGGAAGAAAATTTAATTGATTCTGTGTGCCCCCCAACCAACCTTTGCCAAATATCCTGCCAGAACCCATCGCTATCTTTGATTGAATGATAGTATAACCTGCTCCAAGCGGATCAATGTTTGGGTTCAAGAAAACCAATAATCTGTCTTTTTGATAAGATCTCAAAATACCCCATGCAAACGGAACAACAGAAAGGCATAGCGCCAAAAATCCAAAGATATAGCTATATTCTAATCCACTTACAAATAACATTATAAAAAATATCCCAAACATCAGCAAGGATGTCCCAAGATCAGGTTGTTTGAATATCAAAAACATTGATACTGCTGTTAATAAAAACGGAATAATAAGTCCCCTAAAAACCACCTGCATTTTATTAAATACACCAAAAGAAAGACTGGGCCTTCGATTACTGAAATAACGACCCAGCATCAATATCAAAGCTAATTTTGTTAACTCAGAAGGCTGAAAACTTATACCCGCTATTTCGATCCATCGCCTTGCGCCAAGAGCATTCCTTCCTCCGATCAAGACTGCAAATAACAAAATTACATTCAGGGCATAAAAAAGATAGGCAATATCGTAAAACTTCCTGTAATCAGTCTTTCCTAGAAAATACATTAGAACCAATCCAACTCCGACACAGAGCAGCTGATCATAAAATATAGTCAGAGGGACTCTAACATTTTGAAACGAAGCGCTGTATAAAGCCACTAATCCGATAGATATAATAGCTATAGTATAAAGCCAAATTCTCTTTTCTAAATCTCTTCTCATAACAATTATAATAATTCTTCTTTTTGCATAAGCAACAATAGCTGCCTAGCTATTAAAGTTGAGTTCTGACTTGAGCCCCCGTGCTCAAGAAAAACGCAGAAAGACAAATTCTTCCTTTTACTTATAACATTGCCTATAAACCAGGCATGATGCTCTTTATTTCTTGAAGATTGGGCGGTTCCGGTTTTCCCTGCGACATACAATCCTTCAATATCTAAAATGTGGGCAGTCCCTGAATATTCTGAAACAGCGGCACGCAAACCTTTTTTTACTTCAATGAATATACTCTTATCAATCTTCACATCCCTTTTAATAGAATATGTATCCACCGGTAACGACCCTATTAATTTAATAACATGCGGCTGTACTTCGTTGCCATCATTAACAATAGTTGCCATCATTTTAACAAACTGGATTGGCGAGGTTAAAGTATCACCTTGTCCTATCGAAAAATTCAATGTATCACCCGTATACCACTTCCTTTTTCCAAACAATATGCTCTGCCTGCGGCTTGGAACATAACCAGCTTTTTCAAAAGGAAGGTCAATGTGCGTAGGCTCTCCAAGACCAAGCGACCTTGCAACCTGATTAATCCTGTCCGCACCTACCAAAAGGCCAAGATTATAATAATAAACATTGCAGGAATGTGCCAATGACTGGACTAAATTTTGTATTCCATGGACATGAGTGCACCCAAACCTAATTCCCCCCAACTCATAAAATCCCCCACAATCAAAGGTAGTTTGCATTGTGATTTTCTTACTGGCTAATCCACTTACAGCAACGACGGCTTTAAATACGGAACCAGGAGGAAATACTCCTGAAACTGCACGATTCAGCAAGGGCGAGTTGACATCAGAAAACAACATAGACATCTTTTTTCTTTTTTTGCTGTCACTAAAAATATTTGGATCATAAGAAGGACTGCTGACCATTGAGAGAACCTCTCCGTTCTCATTATCCATAACTATTATGACACCATTTTTATCTTCAAGCAGCTGTGCTGATATTAACTGAAGGTCATTATCAATAGTCAAAGTGATATCCTGACCCTTTGTTGGCTCTTTTATACTTAACAATCTAACCTGCTTGCCTTGGCTATTAACCTCTATCTGCAAACCGCCTTCCTGACCTTTTAAATAAGAATCATAATATTCTTCTACTCCCGAGTAACCCATTGTGCTCCTAAAAGAATAGCCATACTCTTTAAACCTTTCGATCTTAGCCCGGTTCACTTTATCAACATAACCTAGAACATGAGCACCAATTTTGTCAAATGGATAGATCCGCTTATAGCTTTCCTGGACAAATAAACTTGGATATAAATACTTGTTCTCTTCAATAACAATCGCCTTCATCCTATCAATATCCTTTGCAACTATAACAGGCGCAAAAGGGGCAAATTTATTTCTTCTATAGGTATCAATTAATTCTTCCTTATCGACATTCAACGCCTTGCTCAAAAACTCAAATAAATCTTTTATATTCTTTATTTCCTGCGGAGTTATCATCACATCATAGGAAATGCGATTATCAACTAGGACCTTTCCGTTCCTGTCTTTAATATTACCTCGCCAGCCTTCCAAATGAACAATACGGATCCTATTGTTCACACTTAAATCATAATAATATTGCCCGCGAATTGCCTGAACATAAAATAATCCAGCAATAATTATGATGAAAGAGATTACAAAGACTATACGGATAATCTTGATACGCATTTTTTTAAATTATGAAAAACCGCTGTAGAAACAATTAATGTTGTAGTTAATTCAGGCAACAGGAGATATTTAACCGCTTCAAAAAAGTTAACTTTGCTAAATTTTATTAACAATACATAATTCACTATCAAATTAATTAAAACAATACAAAAGACTAAAAGCATCCTCGAAGCTTTTGATCCAGCATGATAAATATACCTTTTTAGAATTGTTACCATATATGCACAGATAACAAAAGAAACCAAATTAATACCAAAGACACTTGCGCAGAAGCTGTCCTTCATAAAACCAGCACAAACAGCAGTGAAAATACTATATCTTATTCCCAGATAAAGATTAAAGAAAATGACAAGCAATAAAAGCAGATTTGGCATAAACCAACGTCCGCCAATATTAAAAATAAGGAATTCCAGAAGAAAACAAAGGAGAACCAGCACAATTATAATAAATGTTTTTTTCATTTTCCTAAGATCATCCTGATAAAACTACTGCATAATAACAAGCACTTCTTCTAACTGAGAAAATGATACTGCAGGCTTAATAAAACATTCTAATGACGGACTTGTTTGATCCTCGTTGATCTGAATTATTTCACCAATAAACAATCCTTCAGGAAATGAAGTGCTAAGCTTTGAAGTAATGACCTTATCCCCTACTCTAATGTCGGCATTTGAATTAATATAACTCAGCCTGCAAACACCTTGTAAGGTCCCTGAGATCAATCCATATTCACGAGGTCTTTTTATCAATGCAGCAACGCTAAAATTTGGATCTGTTAACAATACAACCTTGCTGGTATCTATATCTACCTCTGCAATTTTTCCGACAACTCCAGAAGCATTTACAACCGGCATGCCCAGCTGAATGCCATCCTTTTCACCTTTATCAATTATCATAGAAGAGTTCCAATATGAAGGATTTCTCCCTATAACCCTTGCAGCAACCGACGAGTAGACGACCCTTCTCTTTAAATCCAGCAGCTTTTCAAGGCGAGAATTCTCTTTAATTACCTCATCAAGGCCTATCATCCTTGCTTTTAAAACATCCACTTCCTTCCTTAAGCGAACATATTCTTGATAAGTTCGGTGATAATAGAGGATTTTCTTTACTTCTTTTAAAGGAAAAGACAATATTGTGATAGGTACTGCGGTAATCTTAACGATCGAAAATTTTATTGAAGAAAAGGAATCAGAGCGAACAAAGACAAGATAAAAGGATACTATAATGATAAAAAAATAAACTAAACTCTTTTGGCTGTTTTTACGCACATCTTATAATCGAAAGACAGAAAACTTTTTAAGAAGAATCGACCGAGCGTTTTAATATTTAAAAAGGAATCTGCCTGCGACCCTTGATTAAAAATCTAATTTTGTAGGAACAACTATTCTTCGTCTTAACCGGGCAGGCATATTGAGCATCTGGCCGGCGCCAAGAACAACTGCAGTTAATGGATCCTCTGCTATATGAACAGGCAGACCTGTTTCCTCAGCAATTCTTTTATCCAGCCCTCTTAATAAAGAACCCCCGCCAGCCATAACAATACCTCTGTCAATAAGGTCTGCTGCCAATTCCGGAGGCGTGTGCTCCAAAGTAGACTTTGATGCATCAACAATAGCTTGAACAGGATCAAAAAGGGCTTCCCTTATTTCCACTGAAGTAACAGAAATAGTTTTAGGCAAACCGGAAATAAGGTCACGCCCACGAACATCCATATTAAGCTCTTCTTCAAGAGGATATGCAGAGCCAATCCGTATTTTAATCGCTTCTGCTGTTCTTTCACCTATCATCAAATTATATGTTTTTCTTAAATATTCAATGATCGCATCGTCCATTTCATCACCAGCAATACGAATAGATTTTGCATAAACCATACCGCCTAATGAAATAACAGCAAACTCAGTAGTACCACCTCCAATATCAACTATCATGTTTCCTGCAGCCTCTTCAACTGGAAGGCCCACACCAATAGCCGCAGCTTTTGGCTCTTCAATAAGCTCGACAGAACGGGCACCTGCTCTTTCAGCTGAATCCCTAACAGCCCGTTTCTCAACAGCAGTAATTCCGGATGGAATGGCAATAACCATCGCAGGCCTAACTAAAACTTTTCTCTTGTGGACTTTCTTAATGAAATATTTCAACATAGCCTCGGTTACTTCAAAATCAGAAATAACTCCATCCTTCATGGGCCTTATAGCAATAATATTACCTGGTGTACGGCCTAACATTTTTTTAGCCTCTTCACCAACAGCAATAACTCTATTTGTATCTTTTTCAATAGCAACAACAGAAGGTTCACAAAGAACAACCCCTTCTCCTTTGACATAAACCAATGTCGTTGCCGTCCCCAAATCGATACCAATATCATTGGAAAAAAGACCCAACACATAGTTGAAAAGTTTTTTTACAATTCTCATAATTTTTTGTAACATGATTATTCCCTTTAAGATAAGAACCAGTTGAAACAGAAATCGCCTGATAAGACTAATATTACTATTAGAGATTTGAATAATGATATATTAAAAGAAAATAACTGTCAAATAGTTTCTTAGAGGCATTGTTTGAACCATTTGAAGATAGTATATAAACACCTCAATTCTGTAAGTAATTAAATTGAAATGCTTTATAAATACTAATAATTAAAAAGTTTTTTTGGGCTTAATTCGGTTAAATCTCTTTTTTCTCTAAAGATATTTACCGCATTTATAATCTTTTGCTTTACTTTAGGAGTTAGGCGCCTGCCTGACCTTGCTTTTTTTACCATTTTATGTGTTATATTCTCCTCTGAAGCCCTGACAAGGTCAGTATTTCTCAACTCCATTTTTTCCATAATGCTATCTAACGGCTGTATACCAAACTCAAATATAGATTTTCCCTGATCTTCCATGTTCATTTCTTATATGCCTTTATCAAATCTGAGGAACCTGCCCCGCAACTAATAATTGACCGCATCGCATCTTCAACTGACACATCAACTTTATGAACATATTTTTTATTAAGATGAAAAATTTGCCCAGAAGTAGGATTCGGGCCCGTGGGGACAAAAACCGTGAAACTTCCATCTTCATGCTCATCTGTTATAAAACTAGTGGCTAAAGTATCATTACAAAGGATCTGTGCAAGAGCAACCCCAGAGAAAGGCGCTTTATCTCGGCCTAAAATCTGAAGAATAGTTTCTTTAATAAGATTATATCCCGGGGCACTTTTTAAAATAGTGCTCTCTATTCCCTGAAAAATAAACTTACCAAAACGTGTCCTTATTAAAAATCCTATTACAAAACAAACTAAGACTATAATCCCGATTACAACGATATCAGCGGTTATCTCCCTGATATCAGATTTAATTAATAGAATGTTTGTTAAAGGCTGTATAAGATTAGTGACAAAACGAAATAACCAGGCGAACCCTGCCAAAATCAATACTGTTGGCAAAACAGCAATAACACCGCCTATTAATGTCGTAATAAAAAAGCTTTTAATTCTTCCCATAAATTTTTCCTTTTTCAGCATACTGCATTAAGCATTTTTTGTAAATTTTGCACCAAGCGATTTAATGTCTGTCAGGAATTTTGGATATGACTTACTGCAGCATTCCATATCTCTCACAGCAACACCTAATTTTAAACCAAGAACAGCAAAAGACATTGCCAGCCTATGATCATTATGAGGGTCCAATAAACAATTCTTCTTATACTCGGCTTGAGGATATATAATTATTTCGTCATTTTTTTCTTCGACCTTAGCACCAATTTTAAGCAGTTCTTTTCTTAAATCGCTGATTCTGTCAGACTCTTTCACTCTGGCATGTTTAATTCCATACAACCTTGTTTTACCCTTGGCAAAAAGAGCCAAGACTGACATTATCGGAACTAGGTCCGGACAATCTTTTAAATTAAAATCGCCACCGTTAAGCATAAATGGCCCTTTTATCTTAATAGATGCAGAAGTTTTAATGAACTTAGCCCCCATACTTTTTATCAAGTGAACAATATGCGCATCAGCTTGCACAAGCTCGTCACAAAAAGCCCCGTTAAGAACAACATCCGAGTCAATTAGTACAGCCGCGGCAATCGTAAAAGCAGCCAAACCATAATCAGATGGCACCAGGAAATTACTCAGACCCTTAAACTTCTGATTTCCCGGAATGATATATTTTCTTTGATCCTTTTTTTCTATTTTAATCCCACTCTTTTTAAGAACCTGCATTGTCATTTGAATATAATCAGATGACACGATTTTTTTTCCTTTTAACAGTAACGTGGTATCTTCAAGCAATCTGGGACATGCAATGATAAGGGCTGATATAAATTGCGAACTTAAGCTGGCATCAATAATAATTTTCCCGGTATGAATATACCCGTTCTTAATTCTTATCGGGATACTTTCGCTGCGTCCCTTGCCTTTTATATTTGCCCCCATATCTCTTAGGACTTGCGTCAAGAACATATTCGGGCGCCCTTGCAATGTGCCTTTTCCTTCAATAAAAACACTATCCCCCCTGAAAGAAGCCAACGGCAAGAGAAAACGCAGTGCTGTTCCAGATTCCCCAACATCTATATTTAACGGCAATGTTTTATCTATATCAGCGGATACTTTCCAAGAATTATCACCAGCTCTGATGATCCCAGAGCCAAGCGCTTTTGCGACCCTCATAGAAACTTTTGCATCATCACAATCAGAAGAATTGACGATCGTAGAGACCCCGCCGCATGATGCAATTATAAACGCGCGTATGGTATATGATTTTGAAGCTGGAAGAATTATTTGTCCTTTGAGCTTTTGGGAAGGATTTACTTTAACTATCATTATTTTACAACTACCTGATCATTTTTACGAACCAACCGACTGGAGAACGGAGGTAAAAGGTCAGCAGCTGCCATTTCCGGCTGAATTCTAGACACTTTTATATCTCCAAGATAATCCGTGCCCCTGTAAACAGACATAACACTGCCCATTAAAACACCATCTTTTTCACCAAGATTTATAATAACAAACCCTGTTTCCTTATCCACGCTTAGTATTCTTCCTTCAGGGATTGTAACAGGATTAACCACGATCTTTTCAAGATCTACTTTCTCATCGTCATCTTCAATTTCAGGCTCTTTTACAACTGCAGGAACAACCTGGGAAGGATTTACTATTTCCGGGACTGGCGGCTTAGCTAAAACCTTATTCTGTTCTAACTGGACAATAGTTTCCTCTAAATTTTTAGCTTTTTGTTCAAACTCGCTGATCTTTACTTTCAATCCCTCTTTCAAGCTCGTCTCAATTTTTAATTTATCTTCCAGCTGAACAACTTTTTCTTTAAAGCCACCTATTTGCGCATTCAATTCTTTTTGAACAGCTAGCATATCTTCTTTTACTTTTGCCAATTCATCTTTTAAAAGATTTCTCTCTGATTTTATTTCTTCTCTAAGCCCTTCTTCCAATTCTAACTCATCCAACAAACTGTTTATTCTTTCATCCGCTTCCTTATTTTTTTCTTCTAATAAAAGGCTCTGCTTTTTAATTTTTCCCAATTCAGCCTCTAAGCTGGCACGCTTAGCAATGCTTTGTTCAACCTGAGTTTCAGCATATTCTCGTTTCTCGATCTCTTTCTGAAAAAAGAACATAGAAATCGCTGTCAAAGAAACAAGCAATACTGCTATTATAACAAGAAATATTGTTAATACTTTCCCTGTAGAGGTCATAATAATTGGTTATCTATGTTAATGTTAAACAAGCCTTATATTCATTATATTTAAAAAAATTAACAAGTAAAGCCACTTTTCAATGATATTTCATTAAAAAAATTGAAAAATCTATTCTAAAGATTAACTTTCTTTAAAAATTCATTTGGCGGCATCGATGAAAACTTTACAAACTCTTTCGTTTTAGGATGCTTAAAACCTATTGCTTGTGCATGAAGCGCCAACCGTGGAAAACTATTTTTATTGCCATATTTGTCATCACCAAGAATTGGATGCCCCAAAAATTTCATATGCACCCTTAACTGATGTGTTCTTCCGGTCTTTGGGAATAAGTTGACCAGTGTCACTCCTTTATAACGCTTAATAACCTTATAACGCGTTACTGCATCCCTTGATTTCTCATCATACCTAACTGACCTTTTATCAAAATTTCTCAAACTTCTTCCCAAAGAGACATCAACAATTCCTTCATCAAACTCAATTTCCTTTTCCACCAACGCTACATACTGTTTTTCAATAGCATGACGCTGAAACTGCTTAGCCAGCTTGGTATGAGTAATATTGTCTTTAGCGACCAGGATCAGCCCGGAAGTCTCTTTATCCAGCCTATGAACGATCCCTGGCCGGATATCTGTATTCACATTTGATAATTCAACTGAATGATGCAGCAATGCATTAACCAATGTGCCTGAATAATTCCCTCTTGCCGGATGAACAACCATTCCACATGGCTTGTTTATAACGAACAAATTCTGGTCTTCATAGAATATCTCTAATGGAATATCTTCAGGACCAGCATGTTGCTGGGATAAAAACCTTTTTGGCATATCAACACAGATGTCGTCTCCAGCGCAAACCTTATAATTAACTTTAACAATATTCTCGTTAACCTTGACATTTCCCGATTCAATAAGTTTTTTAATATAGTTTCTTGACGGGATATCTTCTAATTTTGCAGTTAAAAAAACATCTAATCTTGTATGATTATTTTCTTGGTCAACTTTTATATATTTTAAGCACATATTATTATCTTAAATGAAGTTCCCCTCAGAGTGGATGGCATTAAAAAATTGTTTCTCTGGCTTGTGCCTTATTTTATAGATTGCAAAACAGAAAGCTTCACTTTGTAGATACTTGAAAGCATTTAAATAAAATAACAATAGCCCCTATAGTAATAGCACTATCTGCAATATTAAAAACCGGCCAAAAGCGAAAATCAATGAAATCGACAACATAACCCAAAGTTATTCTGTCAATAAGATTTCCTATCGCGCCTCCAAAGATCAAAGAAAATGCAACAATATAAGACCTGGTCAAAGCTTCATCATTTTTTCTGTAATAATATATATTGAAGATGAGAAGCGCAAAAGCAATGACCGTCATAATGATCGGCACAGCACCATGGCCCTTTAAAAAGCCAAAAGCGATCCCTGTATTATGAACCATCGTCATATGTAGAACGTTATAAATGATTGGGAGAGATTCCCCGAAGGAAAGCAATTCAGAGAAAAATGATTTAGTCAAACGATCAAACAAAATAACGGACAGAACAACAACAAAGGAAATAAATATATCAACCTGTGAGCGGGAAATATTCTTCATAAGGAAATTATTAAAATTGGTAATAGCCTTCAAAAAAATCCACAAAATTAAGGTCTTTGCCGGGAAGGCGAATGTTCCCTGCCGTCAGGCAGGCTTGTAGCAATAATCTTTCATATGCAACTAGAAAAGCACTAAAAGATTATCTTCCTTGCTCTTGTTCCATTTTTTCCTGATATTCAAGACAATATTCCGCATAAGGAATTGCCTTAAGCCTAGCAGGAGAAATTGGTTTTTTTGTTGCTATACAAAGACCATAGGTTCCATGATCGATACGAACAAGCGCCTCATCAATCTTCTGCAGTAATACTCTGTCTTTTGAAGCCAATCCCAAGCTGAATTCTTTATCATACATATCAGTAGCAACATCAGCCATATGAAGAACATGGCCAGAAACATCAGATGAATCCTCTCCTGCTGCACCGGATACATTGGACATACTTTTTATATCATTAATAATATCTTCCCTCATCTTAACAAGAAGATTCCTATACGTCTCTAATTTCTTTTTATCCATAGATTTATTATTTTGTGGCATTACGTAACCTCCTTTACAATTGATGCACAGCGAGCACAAATTGTTATATGACCGGAATCGCTTCCGACATCTGTTTTAAAGTTCCAGCAACGAGCACATTTTGTCCCATCAGCCTTTTCAATGATTATCTCTGTCTTTGAAAACTCATCACTCAAACCGTTTTTAACAACCTCAACCTTATCAACCGCTACAAAAGAAACAATAAAAACTGACGGTAAATGCTCTTTACACCCGTTAAAATAATCAAAAACTGCCAGGTCTTCTGTTCTCAATGTAACTTTAGCCTCCAGAGAACTGCCTATTTGATTTTCCCTTCGTTTATCTTCAAGTGCTTTTAATACGTATGGCCTGATGTTTTGAAGCATTTGATATTGTTCGCCGATATCAGGATCATTCCATACATCAGGAAGATCGACCCATTCCAGCAAATGAACGCTGCTAACTTCCTTGATCGATGCATCCTTAGGCATTACCCCAAAAATCTCTTCAGCTGTAAAACATAGTATTGGAGCAATAACACGCACTAAATGGTTAAGAATATGATAAAGAACACTCTGCGCAGATCTTCTCTCCCTTGAATTGGATGCCGAAGTATACAGTCTATCTTTTAAGATGTCAAGATAAAAACTAGACAGATCTTCATTACAAAAATTATAAACTATCTTGTATGCCTTAGCAAACTCATATTCATTATAACTCTTTTTTACGCCGTTTATAACCTGAAACAGACCCAATAAAGCCAATTTATCCAGATCCATAAGTTGTTCATATTCAAGCATATTTTGCTCTGGGTCAAAACCATCCAGATTGCCAAGCAGGTAGCGAACTGTGTTCCTGATCTTTCGGTATGCATCGCTTAATCTAGATAAAGTCTCTGCTGAAACCCTGATATCTTCATTATACGAGCTTGCAGTGACCCAAAGCCTCAGGATATCGGCACCGCTATTTTGCATTATATTTAACGGCGAAATGACATTGCCTAAAGATTTTGACATTTTTCGCCCATCTCCATCAACCACAAAACCATGGGTCAAAATCGCTTTAAAAGGCGCCTTACCTTCAATGCATACTGATGGAATTAATGAAGATTGGAACCAGCCCCTATGCTGGTCAGAACCCTCTAAATATAGGTCGACCGGTAACTCCTTATTCATTTTAGCTTTTACAACCGCCTGGCTGCTTACTCCGGAATCAAACCAGACATCAAGGATATCCTTTGTTTTATCAAAATCCATCCCGCCACAATCCGGACATTTAAATCCTGAGGGAACAAGTTCTTTAATATCTTTTTCAAACCAAACATTTGTTCCCGAAACTTTAACCTGCTCCGCAAAAAAATCAATAACCTCACTGAAAAGCTTATGCTCATTACCGCAACCCTTGCAGGCAACGGCAGGAATAGGGACGCCCCAATACCTCTGTCTTGACAGGCACCAATCCGGCCTTCCGCTGATCATACCAAGAATACGCTCTTGACCGCTAGATGGGATCCATTCAATATCGTTCTTAATAATGTCCACTAATCTGCTTCTTAAGTTCTCATGATCAATTTTTAAGAACCATTGTTCAGTAGCCCTGAAAATAATAGGGCTTTTACATCTCCAGCAATGTGGATAAGAATGTCCGATATTTGAAGAAGCAAACAACACACCGCTTTCTTTAAGGTCTTCCATAATAATATTGTTTGCTTTAAAAACATGCATACCTGCATATTTTCCCGCCTTATCTGTATAAAGACCTTTATCGTTAACCGGCATAATAACAGCTAAGCCATTTTTAATTCCGGTTTCATAATCATCCTGGCCATGTCCAGGTGCAGTATGGACCAATCCAGTTCCTTCTTCCTTTGTTACATAATCAGCAACAACGACTTTACATTTCTCGATCACGCCAAAAGGATGGTCATATGTCAATTTCGTTAGCTCAGAGCCTTCAACTTCTTTTAAAACCTTAGAACTTTCGATGCCTCCTTTTTCAAGGACGCCATCCCTAAGCGAACTCTCAATAATAATTACCTCATTTCCAATATCAACAAAAGAATACTTAAAAGCTGAGTGAATAGCTACCGCAACATTCGCCATCAATGTCCAGGGAGTTGTTGTCCAGATCAACAATGACAATTTTTTATCAAGAACAATGATATCCTTGACAACCTGCGAATTATTAACCTTGAATTTAACATAAACAGATGGCGATGTATGATCTTCATATTCAACTTCAGCCTCTGCTAATGCAGTCTCACATTTAGAGCACCAATTGACAGGTTTTAGCCCTCGATAAACATATCCTTTTTTATTTAACGTGGAAAGTGATTTTAATATCCAATATTCATACAGTTCATTTAAAGTCAGATACGGATCATCCCATTCTCCAAATATGCCAAGCCTCTTAAATTGCTCTTTTTGAATTTCAACATATTTCAAAGCATAGTCATAAGCTTTTTTTCTGAACTCAACACAATCAACTTCTGATTTGTCTTTCTTCATTTCCTTAAGAAGCTTATGTTCAATTGGCAAACCATGACAATCCCAGCCAGGAACATAAAGGCTGTCATAACCCTGCATGGTTTTGACCTTGACTATCAAATCCTTTAACACTTTATTTAATGCATGTCCGATATGAATATCACCATTTGCATAAGGAGGGCCGTCATGCAGAACAAAAGAAGGCTTACCTTGGGATTTTTCGCGGATTTTACCGTAAAGATCTTCTTCTTCCCACTTTTTTAAAAAAGCAGGTTCTTTATTAACAAGGCCAGCCCTCATAGAGAACTCTGTATTCGGTAAGTTTAATGTCTTTTGATAATCAGTTGTTTCGTTTGTCTCTTTTTGCATTTGATCCTTTTTTCTTTATTAAAGCTCTTTCAAACACCTACATAATATATTTATCTATAATAAAGCCTAACGACCTTTTTTTAAGTTCAGGAATCTTGTCACGATCTGTTATGATCGCATGTTGAAGTGAATTTTGAGCGCTGAATTCCGTTAAAGCAGCTACTTTAGGGATTGCAATTCTCAAGATCTTCTTTGCCTCTGCAATATTTTTTGTCAAATTCCCAATGATCATATCAACCGTCACGCTTTCATGAGAATCATGCCAGCAATCATAATCTGTAACCGCCGCAAGCGTTGCATAAGAAATTTCTGCTTCACGTGCAAGTTTTGCTTCAGTGACATTTGTCATGCCAATAATATCCATGCCCCAGGTCCTATATAAATTAGATTCAGCCTTTGTTGAGAACTGCGGCCCTTCCATCGTGATATATGTGCCCTTTTCATGAAGACCAACTCCGATCTCTTTTGCGCTTTCAATTAAAATTTCTCTTAGTTCGTGAGACAAAGGGTCCGCAAAACCAACATGAGCGACAATTCCTCCCTCAAAAAATGTTGATTCTCTGGCGCTTAATGTCCTGTCAACAAGCTGATCAGGAATAACAAAATCCAAAGGTTTAATTTCTTCTTTTAAACTTCCACAAGCTGAAACAGAAAGGATAGCGTCAACCCCTAATTTCTTCATTCCAAAAATATTTGCACGGTAATTTATTTCGCTCGGAGATATCTTATGGCCTTTCCCGTGCCTTGACAAGAAAACAACCTCTACATCCCCCAGCCTACCGATCATGAACTGGTCTGAAGGTGTTCCAAATGGCGTATCCATTATATTTGCTGCATGCATATGGCCAATACCCTCTATGTCATAAAGACCGCTACCACCAATTATCCCAACTTTAGCCATAACAATTACCTCCTTGATAACTCTTTTGCCCGTTTCCTGGCGGATAAAAGTGCTGTTTTAAAAGTCTTTTCAAATTTTCCCTTAGCAAACACTTCAAGAGCCGCTTGGGTAGTTCCCCCTTTAGACGTTACCCTAGAACGAAGAACACCTGCATCTTCATTACAATTATCAAGAAGACACAAGCTTCCTTTTAATGTTTGCAATACCAGTTCTTTACTCGTAGCTGCATCGAACCCTAATGATTGGGCTGCCTTAACAAAACATTCAACAAATAGAAATACATAGGCCGGGCCGCTTCCTGAAACAGCTGTCACAGCATCGATCATTTTCTCTTCGACAATAACTGTCTTTCCAATTTCCTTAAAAATATCTGCAACAAGTGATATATCCTTCTTTTTCAAATTCTTACCACCACAGATAGCAGTAATCCCCTGCTTTACTTGAGCAGGTAAATTCGGCATTGTCCTGATAACCCGCACATCTTTACCCAATTTTTTCTCAATGAAAGAAGTTGTTATCCCTGCGGCAATGGATACAAATAATTTATCCTTAATATTAAACACCTTGATTTCTTCAAGAAGTTCAGGAAATATTTGGGGCTTTACAGCAAGAACAATGATCTGAGAATCATCAATAGCCGTGCTAACGTCACAAAATGTCACATTATATTTCCGCTTTAAGAGCTGATTTTTTTTAGGGTCACTTTCACAAACCATCACCTTACTATTCTTATAAATGCCTTCAAGAATAGCAGCACCCATATTCCCGCATCCAATAATAGCTATTTTGTTTATTTTATTTGTCTTTTTCATTGTGTGATAGCTCTCCCGATCCTTATCATATTTGCGCCTTCTTCAATCGCAATTTCATAATCTGCAGACATGCCCATCGATAAATACTTCATCTGAATTTGCTCAGAGCCCCGAAACGCAGACTTTACCTCATCTCGCAGGATGCGTAAATCTTTAAAATTCTTCCTGATAATTCCTTTATCTTCAGATAACATTGCAACCGTCATAAGCCCGAGTATCCTGATATTTTTCAATCCTGAAATATCTTTTATCAATGCTAAAGCATGCTCTTTTTCGACCCCTGATTTCTGGGCCTCACAAGAAGTATTTACTTGTATCAAAACATTAACGATTTTATTCTGGTTGATCGCATGTTTATTAATTTCACATGCAAGCTTAAGCCTGTCAACAGACTGAATCAGATCAAAAACAGCAACTGCTTCTTTGGCTTTATTTGTTTGAAGATGACCAACTAAATGCTTAGTAACATTTTTAGCATAGTCGCCCAACTCTGAGAATTTTTTTGCCGCATCTTTGACAATATTCTCGCCAATGTTGGTTACTCCGCCATCAATGATCTCTTTTATCTTGGAAGAATCAACATACTTTGTTATTCCGATAAGAGTAATATCATCAGAGGATATCCCTAACCTTTGGCATATTGAATTAATATGCCTATTAATATTAGAGATATTGTCTTTAATCATTTGCATAAAATATCACAAATGAGATTAATAGTCAACTGGAAGAAACCTTAAATACTTTAATAGCAATCTTGAATTTTTTTCAAATTAATAATCTACATAATGATGATAAATAGCTGAAAGATATAAACATACAAACTTAAATAAAAAAGGCATCCCAACAAAGAGATGCCTAGAACTCTAATAAAACCTTAGCTTTTATCTTAGCTCAGTTCTTTCATCAAAAAGGACGCTGGATATTTTTGTCCCTATCTTCAGAAAAGTGTATCCGCTAACAAAAATAAACAATCCAACCTGCATATGCGTCCAATCTTTATTTAGGACATCAACAAAAAGCACTAAGATTCCTAAAAAAACTGAAATAATACCTGCATACCGGCAAAAAGCGCTGAGTTTATGCAATGACCTTATATTTTTATCTTTCATATCATTCCTTACCTAAAAACTATTTTTCTTTAACATCTTTATTCTTGTTCTCTTCCTTAACTTCATCAACTTTCTTAACGTCAAAAACATCATCATTCACATACAAGTTCCCTGAAGGGTCATATTCCTTGCGCTCTCCAACCAGGTTGTTCATGTCATATTCTGCTTCACCTGCTAATTTACCATTAGGATGATACCTCTTGATAACACCGTGCTTTTTTCCGTTAGTACACTGCCCTTCTTCGGCTAGTTGTCCATTATTATGATATTTTACATAAGGACCTGTCGGCAGATCATCTTTATAGTCTTTGTCTGACATTAGTTTGCCGTTCGAATGATACTGCAAATACTTTCCATTTCGCTTGCCGTTCACATAGTTAGATTTGCCAGCAACTTTCCCCCCATTTTGATGATACGAAATATATTCTCCGTTTAAAACTTCATTAACATAATTTGCTTCTGACATTATCTTTCCGTTTTCATAATAACTTTTATATTCGCCTTCTATCTTACCATTCTCATATTTATAAACTGCTAGAGTTGCCCCGCTTTTATAATAATCCTGGGCCTTTCCATTTAAAACCCCATCAACCACCGTCTTTTCACTGAAAAGCTCACCGGTATCATAATACTCTTTAACAATCTCTTTGGCGGCGAAAACATTTAAAGCCAACAAACAGATAAAAACATTCACCGCTAAGGTGATCAATATTCTATTTTTCATTTTTCCTCCCTTTGTTGTATGCTAACAAAATTAAATGTCTTTTTCAATGATAAAGCAGACTTTCGTCTTCAACAAAATCAATAGCGGGATTTAATATCTCTGCAACTATAAAATCTAATGGTCTTAAAAAATTATCATTCACCATTGAAGGGTCCATTTCCCCTGCCTTAATGAACTTACTGATCTTAAGCGTTCTTAAGTTATACAGCCCGACGTTAACTTCATGCCCTTTAAATTCCTTAGTCATAAGATAATAATAAAGCGGCACCTGAAAAGAAACCACTGTTTCCCTGATAGCCTGCCTTGATAAGCTCAAAGAACCAATACCCCCCATGGCTTTAGGCATCTGATCAATGCTTCCCGTCTTATAATCAACAAGCATAATAGTCCCATCTTGCATTTTATCTATCCTATCAACAATATACTTGAATTTAATATTGCCTCCAGAAAGAGGTATTTCATCATTAAATCTTTTCTCTAAACAAAGAATCTCATCAACTCTTCTTTCATCCGAGACTTCTTCATTAAGGATAAACCTGTTTAATCTCTCTTCCAGAACAGATCTTAACAAGAATGAATCTGCCCCCATACTGCCCTCAAATTTGCTCTCAAAACTTTTATGAAAAAGCTCAAGAAAGTATTTCTTGAACTTTGCGTCAACTATCGGCTTTTTGCCAAGGAACGGCTTGAAAGCCTCTTCTAATAATTCGTGAATAAAGGTCCCGACGTGCCTTGCCTCTGGGTCAAGAAGCAAGTTCTCCTTTTCACGCAATCCCAGGACATAGTTATAATAAAATTCTAATGGATTGCGCAAGTAAGTGTTAATGCTGGATGCTGAATACGTATAATTCCTTAAATACTCAACAATATCCCGAGTCTTTCTAACTGACCTTTTGACAGTGTTCATTTTAATATTGAACCCGGCATGCATAACATCTATTTTCTTCAGCTCATTCAGTTTTTTCTGTTTCTCCCAAACTAATTCTTCCACGAAACGGCTTTTTTCTTTCTCTTTGCTCTCCTGATAAACCAAGTGAACATTTTTTGCAGATGATATCAGCCTCATAAATTGATACCGCTGTATCTCTTCATCAACTTCCAGCCTGTCCAACCCCAGGCCTATCTTAACCTCTCTAGGAATAAGCGGCTCATGTATCCTGAGGTTTGGCAGAACGCCTTCATTTGTATCCAGGACTATTACATTTTCAAAATTTAAGGATCTAGTCTCAAACAAGCCCAATATTTGCAAGCCACTTAAAGGCGAACCAGAAAAAGCGACTATTTCCTTTGACACCTTGCTATCAAAAACCCTGAATATTTCATCTTTACCAAGCAGCTCTTCACGAAAAGTAATAGTAGAGAGTTCTTTGCCGATATCATACATTCTTGAGGCAATATTAATGTTTAGCGGAAAGTTTTTCAGGAAACTTTTTTTCACAGCAATATCGAGAAAGCCAACCAGGCAAGCAGAAAACCTTTCAAAGCTGTCCGCGTCTTCCCAGCTCTTGAACATAAGATCATGAATTGAGGCCAAAGCGCCATGGATCTCATCCTTAGATGAATTAATGCCCAACCGCTTTGTCATATCCAAAGTCAGCTCATAAACTGCATCCAGAGCAAGCAGCTCATCTGGATCAATAAAGATATTGCCGGAAAGTGATGTCTTGTGCTGTCCTGTCAGGATCTCTTCTATCTTATGGACCAATATCCTAATAACGCGCGAGTCTTCACACAGATCAAAATTCTTAACAAAAGGGTGCCTCAAGACCTTCAAATAATCATTAGTATAATATTTCCTTTCTTTCCTTGAGAACTGGCACCTGAACATAAGCTTGAACAATGAATACAGGCTGCTTCTTCTCAGAGGATAACCAACCGAGATGTTGTATCGATCAATAACATCATGTATCTCGGACAACAGAGGCACAATATTCTCCGCATTCGGAAGAACAATTACCGTATCGTCCTTATTTTCAATTTTCTCAACGATACCCCTGACTAATCCTATTTGTGAGTGGACATCAAAACCAGAGTAAAGCTTTAAATTGAACTCGGGCAAATTAACTTCATCATCTTCGAATATATCCTTGCCAAAAGATTTTGCGATCCTTTTAAAGACCGGCCATTTACGCTGGTCGCCCTGGAATATTAGCGTTGCCTTGTCTCTGTCATACAGCGTCTTAACAATCTTTTCTTCTGAATTTCCAAAATAAAAGAAATTACAAAAAAGGACCTGGTCAAACTCTTCGAACTTTGTATCCTTAATTAACTCTGATGCACGCAAATATTGAAATCCCCTGGAATACATCTGCCTTTTCTTCATTTCCTTATGATAATCAGTTCTTAAAGAAACTATGCTCTCAAGAAGCTGGTTAATGTCCGCAGGCACTTCGTAACCAATTTTCGCATTAGCTTCAATATTACACAAATTCCTATTATCGACATTCTCAAGATCAAGCTGATCAATAAAACCTAATATCTCTGATGACCATGGAAGGAACTTGGCAAAAGTCTCTCTTTTATTCAACACGCTACCCTTCATACTGGCAACTAACTGATAGATCAAGTAACAATTATCCAGGTCGATCGGAACACCAAAAGGTTCATTCTTCCTGACCGTATATTTAATAAATTCATCAATAGTAAAATACCTAGGTGGAAAATAGCTTTTCTTTAAGCGCTTGGCCAGTTCTCTTTGAATAAATAAGCGCGGGCGCCTGCCTCCAAAAACTATAGCGATCCTGTTGAGATCAGCGCCCTTTGAAATATATTCCTGATCGATATACCCAGCAAGCTTATCCAAAAAGTTATCATTAAATTTATATGTAATTATTTTTCCCATTTTATCTCAAATCCCTAACGCTAAATAAATGCATGTTGATTCAAATCTTTTAATGACCGATGCTTTTGTTTAAATGCTCGTTCATTGCTTTTATTGCCTCATTTTTATCTGTAAAAGCCCTAAAGCCTTCTTGATCGGTATAAACGATCAAATACTTTGAATCCACACCCTTTATATACTGCCCAAACAGCATGGAATAAACGCTTCCGACGATCTTTTTGCCTTCTTCAGGATCCCCGACAATAAAAACACCCCTTCTTGTTTTCTCGGTATAACCAACATCAAAAGAGAAATCTTCCTCCTGTTTATGCCCTTGGACAAAACTGTTCAAAGAAATAATAAACTTACCCCAAGAATGATCATTGTCTTTCATAATAGAATTAAACACATATGACTTGTATCCATTAAGGAATATCGATATACATAGCGCTAAAATTATCGTCAAAAACAAACCCTTATTTTTCTTAAGGATATTGTCATATAAAGAAACAAAGAACAAATATAGCGCAATACTTGCAAATAAAGAGACCTGATAAAAATGATACAAAGCATTTGTTATATACGCGTACTCGGCACCTGTTGTTGAAGGCCTTGCTGCGGTCAACAAGAACAGATATAAGACCGCCAGGGATACTGATACTGCAAGCGACACACCAAGGGGTTTGTCATATTTAATCTTCTCAACATAACTCTTTTTAACAGCTTTTAACATTTCAGATAAAAGCCTGACTAAAATAATTACGATCAACAAAACATATATTACGTTAACCGCGCTTAACAAATGGTTAGTCACAAAGCCTTTTTTCACGCTAGACCAGGTCATAGGGGTCATTGTAACCCTTCCCAATGGGTCAAGATCAGTAAAGAACACCAGGAGATTTGACCTAAAATATATCCAAACAATGTTAATAAAATGCTGGGCAGTCCTTGCAAAATTGAATATCCCAAAATCACGCCCAATTGACCGGCTGCCGGTATTGTTCATATAATTAAGGACATTGATTAATGTGTAAATAATTGAAGGCAGCAAAACAATTAAAACAGGTCTTATATTTTCAAGAATGCTTTTTGTTCTAGTTCTTTCTTTCATCAGCAAATAAAAGATAACCGCAGCAAAAACTATACTACAGATAATCCCAAACTCGAAGACCAGGCACGCTAATGTCAAATAAAAAGCGACCAACCAAAGTTTATTTCTGCCCTTATCTGGGTCTTTTATATATCCTATAAGCTGGTAGAAAGCTTCAAGAAAGAGAACACTAAAGATCATATAAGCATTTATATGATGCCAAATGATCATCTCTTGAGATATGAACTGCACTGAAAAATTAAGAGCAATGAGCATGAACAGGAATTTATGCCCAAAGAATTTAGTGATCCGAAACAACTGCAATAGCACAAGCAGATGCAGGACAATACCTGTTAACTGCCAATATATGAAGTTATAACCAAAAAAATATTTTTCTAATGATAAGACCGCATAAAACAAAGGCCTGAACAATATCTTATCCCCTGTAGCAAAAACCCTTGTTCTTGTATAAGAATATGAATATTTCAGAATACTCCAAAAAGAGTTCAAGCCGGAAGTTTCAACCAGATAATAAATATGATCCCCTCTGGCATTATGGTAAATAGAGGGCGATAAAACAAAAACATTAACCAGCACAATCAAAACAAGAAAGATCAGAATATATTTATTATTAAGCATGCTAAAAAACCTCTTCAACGTTATGAGTGTCAATATACAATATGGCCCCTCGGACATTCCTGGCCGGATAAATATTCTTAACTATTCTTATATACTCAACGATCTGCTCTTTGTTATCCTTACTTTCATCCTCAGAGCTTTTATAATCAACGATACAGACCTCATTTTCTGAAATTATAAGCCTGTCCAATCTTTTCAAATTTCCCTTCTCGTCAACTATATCTTTTTCTGTGTGAACAAATGCATCCTTGCAGTAAAAGTATTGCTGCAGATCAGGGTCATTTATCAGTTTTTGGGCATTATCAAAATAAATATCAAGATCCCTTTCCTCTACGAATTCAAACCTGATCTGTTCCCGGACTTCGCATAAGATCTCCGGCAAATCTTGCTCACTTAGATTTCCTATATATGACAAAATAAAATGAGCTATCTTTCCTTTAAGCCTTTTACCTTTATTGGTTATCTCCCCAAAGCTCTTATACTCACCCTTTAGATATTCGATCCAATTGCGATACTTCCCGCATGAAAGCCTGACCAACCCCGCTTCTTTATTACTCTTAGATATATACTTCACTTTTTCTCCACAAACATACAGCTCCTGCGGGATCAAGAACTTTAATATATTAAAACGACTGCCGACTTTCTGAGGAATAAAGGCATACAATTCATTGGCGGCTCTTGTCAAGGAGACATATACGCCGTTCAATTCTGCCAAAAACGCCTTTATATACTCACTTCTGTAGATCTGATAAAGCTCTTCAGAATAAGCATAATAGCTCTCTTTCAGTCGAAGCAGCTCAATATCCGATTCTTTGTGCTGAAGCAAATATGACTGGCGCATATCAGCATTCTGCGAACCGACCTGAACCTCCATGCCAAGAAACGGCAAAATAACAACGGGAAATTCAAGGCCTTTAGATTTATGGAGCGTCAGGATCTCTATCGCATCATTGTCAGACAAATTAACATACAGATCATCTCCTTTAAGATTCTCAAAATGATTCAGGAATAACTCCAGGTCAAGGTCCTCTTCTTCATATTTTTTTATCAATTCAAGAAAATGCATCAAAAATCCCTGGTCATCCTTAAAATTCTCAAGAACATTAAACTCATTATAAATACTTACAACCAGTTCATATATCGGATATATGCCTACATTTTTAAAGAATCCAGAAATGAACTTTTCCCATACCTCTTTATAATGGTCCCTGAACTCTGTATAAACATAAAGATCCTGTTGAGCACGTAGCTTTTCTCGCAAACCAAACACAAAAGATTGGATATCTGCAGGGTCTATTAATGAAGCTTTTAAGAATATTTCCCCGAAAATAAACTCTGTAAAAACAATATTATCGATTGGGGAGTTCAAAAAATGCAGAAAAGACACTAGCTCTTTAATTTTTCCATTTTCCCTGATATCAGAAGTCCTCTCGGACCTGACTGATATCTGATCTTCAAGAAGCCAGCTTGTAACCTGTTCGATCTGGTCATTATTGCGCGTCAGTATCGCTATTTGGCCCAGCTCAAATCTTTCCTGCAGCTCCTTAATAATTTTAAGCAATCTATTCCTGATCTCCTCGTCACGTTCCTCCTTCTTATCAATATCTATCGATACTATCTCCACATAACCCTTATTATTCTCTTTAACAAAAGTTTGCTGAGACCCTGAAAAAATACTTTCAATCTCTTCCATATCATTCTCATCAAAAACAACCTTTTGAGAATTTTTATCTTCCTCATAGCTTTCTTTTTTCTTGATAAAATCCATCAAGTTCTCTTTGGAAAAAACAGCATTATTAAACTCAACGATCGCCCTTTGACTTCGCCAATTATTTGACAAAGTCTCTACATTTAAGTTAAATGCACTGAATTCCTTTTTAACCTCATCGAACAATTTAACATCCCCGCCGCGAAAACCATATATAGCTTGTTTTTTATCACCGACAAAGAACAATGACCCTCCTGTTGATAAAGCCTCCAACGGCATTATTGATAAATTCTGCCATTGAAGACGGCTAGTATCCTGAAACTCGTCTATCAGATGATGCCTGAAACGGGTTGCAAGCCTGTAGTAAAGCTCCTCGACCGTTACAAACTCATCGGAAAACAGCTGGCTGGCCCTTTTGTTCAATTCTGACAAAAAAAGGACATCATCCTTCGTTGTCCTTTCATAAAAGCCTTTCATCACCTGATCATATACTTCTATATATGGATTGAACAATGACGCTGATTCTTCCTCACAGAGCGCTTTTAGGTTCTTTCTGATCTTTCTCCAAAGCTTCAAAGCTTCATCCGATACCTTATCGCTCTTTCTTGTCGGCATGTCCTCATTAGCAAAACGTTTGGGAACACTATCAATGTCATAGCCACTCTCAATTGCTTTTGCTAAAAACGACTCCAGGCTTTTATAAAATCCCGCATGTATCTGGCCCTTCACTTCAAGAGACAACAGTTTCATGTCCTCTAATATTTTTGATTTCCTCTTTATAATCCCTGAAGAAGTTAACGGGCCTTTAATAAATGTTCCTTCGTACGAATTGCTCTGATTAAAAAGCATTGAAATAATTGACAGAATATCCTCTTTTGGAAACCACCCCAGCCTATTCTCCAAGTAAAGATAATTTCTCAAGAATTCTTCAAATGCATTATATACATTAATATCTTTTTCTGCCTTTTCAAGCAGCTGGTCCAAACTGTACTGCAAATAATCGATATAATTAGTTTTTATCTTGAAATTTGAAGTTAACCCCACTTTAAACGCACAGCCAGCTAAAAATGAATTAACAAACCTGTCTATTGTCTGGACTTGAAAATAATTATAATGACGGATTATCTGTTCCATTGCGGTGAAAGCCCTTTTCTGGGCCTCACTGAAAGAAATACCCAGAGGCTTAATAATCTCGTTCTTTTCAGTTTCAGAAAGGCAATCAAAGGCAATAGACCTTAAAAAGTCCAAGATCCTTTCTTTCATTTCAAACGCAGCCTTATTTGTAAAGGTAATTGCAAGGATATTACTTATAGCCACTTCATCGGCTTTTAAAGGAGAGCTAAGCAAAAGACAAACATATCTCTTGGCCAAGGCATACGTTTTACCGCTTCCTGCAGAAGCTTCAACAACTCTCACTTCAGGAAAGTCAAATATGTTCTTTTGGGAAGAATTCATAGGACGTTATAAAAAACTATCAATTAACCTCTTTATTCAATAAACTTGCAAGTTTTTTATCATAACGATCAAAGCACTTAAGCATAATACTGTCAATCGATTCTTTATGCTCAAGCATTAATTCAAAGCATAATACCGCTAAATCCCCTGTCTCAACAAGAAAATGCCTGTCATTCGCATCATAAAGCTCTTTTATTTCTCCGGCGTGATGACTGATCAACTCGAGCAATCTTTCATTGTGCTCTTTGCCAGCTTTTTCATTATATAAAGCCGAACTGGAATGTATCTTTTTTATTCTTTCTTTTGCCTCTTCGCTCAAAAAATAGCCGTTCATAAAATCTCCTTATTAATCATCCCGTTCATGAAAAACAAAATCAGGCGAATCAGTTTCAGTGATCTGCTTCAATAATTGTTTGACTGCATGAAAGGTCTTAACAAACCTGGTCTCTTCAAATGTTATTGATTCATAGTATATCTGGTAATCCTTCTCTCCTTCTTTCAGATCCTTTTGAAGCTTATTATACTTTTTATTCCAGCGCTTATAAGGGACATTTATCATTAAACTGATCTCATTCCATAATGCAGGTACAGATGTAAACTCATCATTTTCAATTAAGAATAAAACATTGTTCTTTATAATATTATTATAATTCTGAACTTTATCACACCTGTTGCATTCAAACATTTCAATAAAATTTCCCTCAAGGTCCCGTTCAAAAGAAAAAAGCGCTTCGTGAGTAGCTTTAAGGTCATTATCGCGCGCTCTTGCAACTATCTTTGAATACCTGTTATCTATCAACTTATCAAGATTATTGACCAGTCGTTGTAATTTTTTCTTGTCTTTATCGATCTTTAACGATATTTTTGATGCTATTTCATGAAGGATTGTCAGATCATCAGTACGCAAATTGCTTATAATAACAACTAATCGTTCTTGCTCAACCTTTATAAGTATATGAGAGGAGTCAAGCAGCTTGAACAACTCTTCCAGGTCTTCTTGCTTTACAGAATAAGCGCTATTAGGAATGACTCCTTCTTCATTATCAGCAATATAACGGGGAATATTCGGGAAAGGCTTAATTCCCGAGGTTGTTACCCCAGCCTCAATCGGGGGGATATAAAACGAAAGGACAAAAAACAAACAAACAGTAACTAGCCACACGCTTTTAATAATAATCTTCTTATTATTCATATAGTAATCTTAACAAATGCCTTATAAAAAACAATATTTAAAAATCATTAAATATTTTTTTAGATATTTTAGATAATACCCCTTGAAATTTTGCAAAAAATATGGCATACTAAACAATGTAAGAGGAGGTAGAAAAGATAGCGAAAGCAAGTAAGGTCTATCGCCTTATAGAAGCGGCTCCCTGAATTTAAAAGTTGGGAGCCGTTTTTATTTATACTTAAACTTGAAAAATATAAATATTTATTAATTTTTTCCTGTTTTCTGGCCTTTTTAACTCTTCTCAAACATTTTTAACCAGACAAAAATGCCTTTTATTGCAATTGATAACGGCAACAGAATAAGAAATAATACTACTATTCTCCTTTGCCTGCTTGTCAGGTCAAGCCTTTCGACCCTGACTTCCTTTTTATCGATAAAGATCTGATAATCCATTTCAGAGAGCCAATTAATTAAGTTTAGCCCCAATTCTGCATTGCTGTATTGGCCGATAAACGTGTTTGTAATAAAATCCGCATCAGTAAAAACAATCAGCCTGGTATCTGTTGCTTTTTCCTCGCCTCTGCCCTCCCATGCAACAAAACCTAGAGCGATCGGCCCGGGAGTATCAATAGTTTCATCAAACTTTATTTTTAATGTCCTGTCTTTCTCAGCCCAACTATTCTCATCTGATTCAGTAACGACAATGGGGGCAAGTTTGATCGTTGGCCGCCTATATTTGATAACAGATATCGATCTGGGCCTCACAAAAAAGACATATCCTAATCCCTTTGTTATTGCTTCATGCTTCATATATCGCTTTGTCGCCGGCGACCCCACATCCCCGCCAGCATGCGAAGAAAGGTCAACTACAACATCATCTCCAGTATTTAAACCCCAGTCGTTTAAAATATTGTTCAAGGAAGGGTTCTTTTTCAATTCTTCTCCGCTTAAAGGTTTATCCGGAGTTGTAACCAAGACATTCTCGATCATAAGGAGGGCATCGCCGCCCTTCGACAGATAACCCCTTACCGCCTCAACCTCTTTTTCTTCTAGGAAATCATGCGTGCCTGCAATCACTAGGACATCACAATCCTCAGGTATTTTTCCATCAGAGCCAAGGAACAATTTATGGCTGATAATATTATTTGTCCATAACAGTTCTTTAAAGACATTTAAACCATTCTCCCCTTTATCAAAAATATTATACTCACCATGACCTTCCAAGAAATAAACATTCCTGACGCTTCTGGTGACGCGAATTATTGCATTTGTCACCTGCTCCTCATTTAAAGGCCTTTCTGTAAAATCAATATCCCTTCTTTCTTTGAGCGACTGGACAATAAGCTTGTTCTCTTTACCGCTGATCACATTGCCAAATTTCGCTGCATAACCTATATCAACGATCGGGTCAATGATCTCTGTTGAAACATTCTTATCAGACCTTTTCTCATACTCGCTCAATAGGTCCTCCAGATATTTTGGAGGAATGCCCACATAAAAAGCTGTAATACTTACATCTTGCTTTAATTGGTTAATATATTGGATTGTGTTCTTAGACAAAGTATGCTGCTTGGCTTTTGTAAGGTCCCAGCTACGGTCATATTTCAACCCTAAATAGTTTATCTGAATATAAAAAACAACAAAGAGCACAGAAACTAGAAAAACAATGATATTCTTCTTGAAACGAAAACTTTTGATCACACATAACAGGTCTTTGATCTTATATAAAAGACATATAGCAACGCATAATAAACCAGTAAAAGCTGACAACATTGAGAACTGGTCGAATTTGTCTTCAATATATGAATAACATGCCGCATAGAACAAACAGATCAAGCCAATAGAAAACAACATCTGAAGGTTTTTATTATTTTTTTTTGTCGTCATATCCTGTTCTCAATGCTTACCCTGGTCAGTAAAAGGCAGAGCAAAATCCCGCTTAAATAATAAACAATATCCGAAACTGAAACTGATCCTTGGGCAAAATTCTTCAAATGTGCCGATGTGTTTAAATAATGAACAATATCATAACTAATCCCGCCAAGATATTTCACATAGATCATCGAAAAATACAACAAGAAAAGTATTACGTATGATGTTATGGCAGAAACTATCTGGTTTCTGGTCCACGAAGATGTTAATACCCCGACTGCAATAAAGAACGCGCCTTCAAGCCAGATTCCCAGATACCCTGTAAATACTTCAAGCCTGTCCGGCGCTCCAAAAATTTCAATAATTAAGTAATAAACAAATGTAAAGATTATTATGGCCGTAAAGAACAGCACGCTGCCGATATACTTGCCTAAAACGATCTGGGTATTTGACGTAGGGGTCGTCATCAAGAACTCGATTGTTCCACTAAACTTTTCTTCAGAAAACACCTTCATTGTTAACAAAGGAATGATAAACATGAAAAGAAATTCCATTACCAAAAATATATCACGCAAAGTCGACTCTTTATTCTGGTCAATAATAGTAAAAAAAAATGTATTGAATACGGATATCGTTATTATCAGAACTATATAAGCGATAGGTGATTTAAAGTATACCAACAATTCCTTTTTTATTATGGCAAGTATCTTTCCCATATTCCTAGAACTACTCTCTTTCTACCCTATTTATGAACACTTCCTCAAGGGAGGGTTTTAACTTCCTGATCTCAACCAGCTCCGCTTTTTCCCTCATTATCTTTTGAATTAACTCATTATGGCTGGTCCAATCCTGAAGAACTTGGACTTTTACAGAATGAACATCATTGGTGGACTCAAAAGATTCTTTTATGATCTCTTTTGAACTGCTAAAGACTTTCTCTATCGCCGCCTTATCACCCTTTATTACAAATACAAATCTTAATAAATGGCCTTCATCAAGAAGCGCGCTGATCGGACGGTCTATCAGTATCTCTCCATTTTTTATAACAAGCACTCTCCTGGCTATCTGCTCAATTTCAGAAAGAATATGTGTGCTGATGATAACCGTCCTTTTGTCTTCAATTCGCTTTATTAGCTGACGCACTTGTAAGATCTGCAAGGGATCGAGCCCTATCGTTGGCTCATCCAAGATCAAGACCTGAGGATCATTAATTATCGACTGGGCTATTCCAACGCGCTGCTTATAGCCTTTTGAAAGAATAGAAATATTCTTGTTTTGGACATCCTTGAGGCTACAGGAATCAATTACCTTATCAACCTGCAGCTTTTGTTTTTTTATCTCAACATCCTTCAAGCTTGCGGAATACTTCAAATAATCCCTAACGGTAAGGTTCATATACAAGGGAGGATTTTCGGGAAGGTATCCTATTTTTTTCCGGCATAATAAGGAATGCTTTACAATATCTTGGCCATCAATCTCAACTTTTCCTGAAGTAGCCAAATAATAGGAAGTTAAAATACGCATCAGCGTTGTTTTCCCGGCTCCATTTTGGCCGAGAAAGCCAACAATCTCACCTTTGCCTATTTCAAAGCTAATATCATTAAGTGCTCTAAAATCCCCAAAATACTTATTGATTTTTTGTACATTAATCATATTTCAAACAATGGTAGGAAGACACTCAATCCATCTTCAACAAATATTTAATTTTTTTTAAGAGTATCTCAGTATTTATAGGCTTTTGTAAATACTCGATATCTGTTTTTTCAAATATTTCTTCGTCAACTTCTTTTTCCCGTTCCGAAATAAGGATTATAGGCACCTGCTCAAAATTATCACCAAATCGCAGAATATAACAAATATCATATCCGTTTAATTCAGGCAAAATAACATCCAGGATGACCAGGTCCGGCTTTTCTTTTTTTATTGTAGCCATCGCGCTCAAGCCATCAGCTTCAGAAAGGACCTTAAATCCTTTTGATGATAAAAAAGCTTCAACTAACCTCACAATAACAACATCATCATCGACTATAAGAATTTTCTTCAAGGTTAATCCCCTATTATTAACTCACAAAATATTTCTTATATGATATGCCGCAATACCGAACGCGACCGCTACATTAAGCGAATTTTTTTTGCCCATCATCTCTATCTCAATGGCCTTATCACAAGAATCAAGAACTTTTGAAGAAACACCGCTGATCTCATTTCCCAGGATCAAGCATACCGGTGCTTTTGGAATAAACTCATTATATGGACAGCTGCCTTCGATCTGTTCAAGAAGAACAGTTTGATATTTTTTATTTTTAAGCTCTTCAATAACAGATAGAACATCTTTTCTGTATTCCCATAGAACATTATCTTCGGCACCAAGCGCTGTTTTGGAAAGTTTTTTATCAGGGGGGTATCCTGTTATCCCGCAAAGCCATATTTTTTCGACCCCAACTGCATCGGCAGTTCTAAAAATAGAGCCAACATTATGCAAGCTGCGAATGTTATTTAAGATAACAGAAAAAGGCAGTTTTGCCACTTTATTTTTTTTCTTCTGCCTTTTAAGTATTTCATCATGCGTTATCTTGCGCATATAATATCTTCCCAATCCTTATATACAAAAAGGAGGGATATCCCTCCTTTGCAGTATTTAAAAACATGATTATTAACTAAGACAATTTATGAGAGACAGCTTTCTATCTTTTCCAACATTTCTTGTTCATTGTAAGGCTTTATCAGATATCCACTGACACCTTCGCTCGCAAAAATATCCACCATTTCCTCTCTTGAGGTCAAAACGATTATCGGAACACTTTCAATATCCTTATTCGACTTTGACTCTTGCACAAAAGAAAAACCATCCATCTTAGGCATGCAAACATCCAGAATTATCAGATCCGGCTTAAATGTTCTCCATTTTTCCAAGCCTTCTAAACCATCAGAGGCCACTTCAACCAGATAGCCATTCTTGCCTAAACGCGATTCCAGCATTTTCCTCATTTGCGGGTCATCATCAATAATTAATATTCTATTTTTCAAAGCAACCCCCTTAATTTGTCTTATAAATATGCCTTAGAACATCGCGCCTGCTAACAATACCAACTAATTTTTTATCTCTCAAAACCGGAACTCTTAAGATGTTATTCTGGACAAGTATCCTTGAAACCTCTTCAACCGTTGATTCTTCTGAGACTGATATAACTCCGTCACTAACATAATCTTTTATCGGAGCTTTTATCTGTTGCAAGTAATCAAAAGCAACTAAAACATCCTTGCCTGTTATCACGCCAACAACCTCTTCTGCCGCATTTACAACAACCAGGCCGCTTATATCTATCTCAACTAACAGCTGAATGACTTCTTTTAGTGATGCTGTTTCCTGGATGGTTAAAACCTGTGTTGTCATTATATCTTTAACTAGCATTCCCACAACCTTCCTCTTTACTAAAAAAACAAAATATTTTATTTATCAGATAAATTCTTTATAGCATCGATCAAGTGAGAACAATCCGTCGTTTTAGCACAATAATCATCCGCGCCAACTGCTCTTGCATGCGCTGCATCTACCGTCTCAACCAGTCCTGTCATAATGATAACTTGACCATTGAAACCCTCTATTGCCTTAAGCTCGCTACACACATCAAACCCGTCAATTCCTGGGAGCTTTGTATCAACAAGCAGTATATCAAAATCCTGCTCTTTCACTATTTGGATAGCTTCCTCGCCAGTTGCAACAATATCTATGTCGCTATACCCCTCTTGATTTAGAACATGTTTGATCACTTCACTATCATGTCTGCTATCCTCTACGATCAAAATTTTCATTTTCTTTCTCCATTTTTTTCAAAAGCTACCTTTTAATTAATAACATCTTCACAGCTATATATCAAGTTCAGGGGCAGGAACATCTCCTGAAATAATATGGGGAGTTAAAAATAAAACTATCTCTGTTTTTGAGACCTTATCGCTTTCATTCTTAAAAGCATTCCCTAAAAACGGGATATTCCCCAATAAAGGCACTTTCTTTGTAGTCCTTATTTTTTCTTCTTTAATAAGCCCGCCAATGACAATTGTAACCCCATCCTTGACCATGACATTTGTTTCGGCTTCTGAAGTTTCAACAACAGGTATAGTATTATTGTTGCTGGTGGTCACCTCTCCAGTCACTGAGCTTATCTCGGGCTTTATCTTCATTGTTATAAAGCCATCATTATGAATTGTTGGTGTTACATAAAGCTTAACGCCTACTTCGATAAAATTAACACTTTCTGCCGTTGTTGTAGGGCCTGAAGAAGGTGTTGTTGTCGTCGAAGTAACATATGGCTCTGTTGATCCGACCAGGATCTTTGCCTCTTCATTATTAATAGTGGTTATTCTAGGGCTTGAAAGAATATCGGTAACGCCAACAGTATCAAGCGCTTCAATAAGCACAGTATAATCATCATTTGCAATAGTTCCAATACTAAGATGTCCTTTTTTATCAGATGGTCCAAGAATGTCAAAATCATTATTCAAAGATAAGCCATGGAAATCAGACACTATTGCTTCCCAATCAACGCCCATTTTATGCTCATCGCTTAAAACAATTTGCAATATCTTTGCCTCTATCAAAACTTCTTTATTCTGCTTATCGAACGCCTCAACAATTTGTGTTACTTCTTTGATCTTTGATTTGGAGTCTGAAACAATAACCGTGTTCGATCTTTTATCAAATCTCATTGTACCCAAGCTAGGTGATAGAACTTCCGCTATCTTGGCCGAAATACCTTCAGCCTTAGCATAGCTGAGATCAAATATCTTTGTTTCAACAGGGACATCTACCCTCTTTACTATATCCTCCATTTCATCCAGCTTAACTGATTCATCCATCAATATCAATGTTCCTGTTTTTTCATCAGCAATCACTTTTCCAGAGCTGGATCTTACCTGATTAAGAATAGCAACCAGGTCGGCAGTATTAGCATAAATTAGCTGCACTATTCTTGTCTGGATCTCTTGCCCGAACTTATATCCATATTTTGATTCATACTCCTTGGCTGTCATCACTTTTATTACATTATTTTCCCTGACATAAGCCCAGCCATTTGAATCAACAATTACACTTAAAACCTCAAGAACGCTCATGTCTTTCAGATAAACAGTTATGCGCCCGCTGACATTATTACTAGCGATAATATTTAACCCGCTCTTCTGAGATATCAATTTGAGGACATCAAGAACTTCTATCTGCTTTAGATCAAGAACATCTAAAACCGCTTGCTGAGCATATTCAGAACCAGCATCAGTATTCAAGCTCTCTTGTAGCGATGCATCTGCTGCCATAATGCATACAGGAACAAAAGCACTTAAAACAATGGCAACTAAAAAAATCCTTATTGTTCTTTTGGTATATTCTATCATTATATTATTATAATGTCCTTCATAAATGCACAGTTTATGGAGTTATTTCAATTCTGTTATTATTTTGTAAAAATATCACTTTCCCCTCATTTATTTCCTCAAGTATGGCCCCATCAATCTTATCACCTATCGACATAAATAAAGTTTTATGCTTATCGGTATCCTCTATTATCGCTGTTGGATCATCATCCAGCAAAACACCAACAAGTTTTATTTTTCTACTAATATCCAGGACTGCTTCAACCTGTCCTAAAACTTTTTCTTTTTCCTTTTCCCATGGTACCTGAAAAATATCACGCCGGCTAATAGTCCGTTCATAATAACTAAAGGGCTCTTTATTTGCTAAAATATCAGCATTTAAGCCTTTGCTCTCAAGATCAACCTTACTGCCAAGGATTTGCGGGAATGTCCCTTTTGCCTTAAAAATACAGTACTTATATGCAAGAAGGCAAAATAATCCTATTGATCCAATAATTAGAAAAATACCGATCAAGCCGAATAGATCAGACTCATGTCTTTTCTCATCAAGCTTATCAATTTCTGAAGAGGCTCTGACAGGCTTAATGCTTTTATGCAACCGGCTATCTTTCTTTTTAAGGATGTTAAGCAATTTCCCTTCAGCTGTTATCGACCTCATTGTCTAATCCCAAAACCTTTTCGTTTGAAATAATACTCTCTCTATTTTTTCCCGGGTATCAATATCCTACTTAAGATCAAATGAGTTCTTATTATTGTCCCTTGTGTATTAGCACCCCTATCAAAGCTAACTTCTTCAACCTTAAACAAATGCGGCTTACTTTGCAATGTATAAATAAAGCTCATAATATTTATAAAAGTGCTGTCTATTGTCAAACTAACTGAAAAGCGGTTGAAATATTGCTCTTTATTGACTTTTCTAGGCTTTAAATCTGCTATCCCTAGGTTTAGCCTGCTCCCTGCTTGCTGGATCTCAGACAGAATCGAAGACATCACCTCATCATTATTCTGATCCTGTCTAAATTTTGACAAATACATTACATATTGGCTCTTATAGTGTTTTTGGTGATCTAGATGCTTTAAGCTCTCAGACAATTTTTTTGTTTCTTGCTGAATACTTATGTCTGCCAGAGAGATTCTTTTCCTCAAAGGTTTTATCACAATATTGTATCCAATATATATCAGGACAAGTAAAATGCACAAAATAAATATATTCACTTCTCTTTTTGTTAATGGCCTTAACATGATCAATCTTGTTTCCTATCATCTAAAACAGCCGTGATCTTAAAGTCTATAACTTCAGCTTTATACAGCTTTCTTCTAGTCGCAAACTGCAAATTAACCTCTTTGAACATCCTTGACTTAACCATATTTGCCCTTAGATCATTGACACTGCTGCCTGATTCAGAAAAACCCTGCGCCGTAAAGACATTATCCCCTGTCAAAAATAAAGAACGGTATGAGATCATCTCTGGAGTAAGGTCATATATTTCATCAATAAGGTCCGGAATAAAAACACGGCTCTTAAGCTCCTTATCCAAAACTTCTACAATAAGCTTCTTGTCAATAGCTGCCCTTACTTCCGGGGCCGCTTCATTTATCCTTTTCTTCAATTGTTCAAGGTACAGTTTTTTCTGATAAAGCTCTAACCCGAAAATACCCAATAAAAGAGAGAATGCCAAAATAAAAAGAGCCAAGGTCCTTATCCACTTCATCCTTCTCAGCTTTTCCTCTTTATTATCATGGACTTCTTGAGGCGTAAAATTGACAAGGCCTCTGATATCAGACAATATTAACCCTAAGCCAACTGCCAAGGAAATCCCGGTAAAATTCTTTATGCCAGCAAAATGCATGTTCTTCTGGCATAGAACATTTGTAAAAGGCGCAATGACCGCGACCTCGATCTTCAAAGCATCTTCAAGCCTGTCTTTAAAAGAAGATGCTTGCGGCAGGTCTGACACTATCTTTAACCTGCCGATATCAGGCCCCATATTCTCTTTTTTATAAGCATCTATGCTCAAGCATATCTGTTCAACAAGCGACTCTATCTTCCCTTCAGAAAGATCGTTAGAGCCGTAATTCACGCTCCTCGAGAAAAATAATCTATCATGACAACAAAAACATATTTCAGAATGCAAAACATCAATATTTACAAGTACAACCGCATCCTTTATTTTCTTCCTGTTCTCTGACTCTTGATAAATGAACCAATTCAAGATCCCTATAGAGCTCAAAGTGACCTGGCTTAAAACGATCCCGACCTTCTCAAAGAGCTTTAAATACCTCGAAACGATTTCTTTCTGGACGATTAATACCAAAAGCTTTGTATATCCCGATCTTTCTCTTTCTAAGATATAAGGCTTAAATAGGATTTCATCTTGTGAATAGGGCATATTATTCACCAGCTGCAACCCGATCATTTTCTTTATTTCAACATCATTGTTCGAGGGCAGCCGCATATATTTCACAAAGGCAAGCCTTCGGGAAATAACAAGAACAATATCCTCTGTCAGGATTTTCTTGTCTTCAAACACAGCAACAAGTACATGTTCGATCTCCTCATCGCTATGCTCCCTTATGCTATGAATATCACAGGAACAGACCACCGTTTTCCCTTTTAAGATCTTAGACTGCAAAACCTTTATATGAGAATCTGTGATCTCAACACTTGTAATAATATTTTTTTTCATAAATGGCTTTTACGTCCTGTTCCAATAAACCAAAGACAGATCTTTGCGGCTAATAATTGCATTGATATTAGACCTGATATTACTGTTTTCCTCTGTTCCAAACACGTTTACTCTAATATACTGTGATCTTTTAGACCTATATCTTGAAACGCTCCTTAAGACCGCTTTTTCTTTTGCATTAAGGGCTAACATATTAACATCGTATATCCTGTCATCTGATGTTGCTTCTTCCCCATCATCGCCTTTACGATAATTAACCAGTTTCTCGACAGCAGAATCAGCATCAGATATTTCAGTATTAGAGGCTCCGCCTGCTGCTCTAGCAATCGCTTTAAGGACTTCCTCTGGTGCCGTGTCAAAATTAACCAGGAATCCCCCTTTTTTAGGAAAGACAGTAATATGCTCTTTTACTGCGTTATAAATCTCCGGGGTCATTCCCCTTATTAAAAACAATTCCTCTTTTGAGTCAAAAAACAGGTTTTTACAATGATATGGCCTGTCCAGACCTGAATAATAATCATCTTCCGCACCGTAGGGCTCAGCAGTAATTCTTGAATCAGGATCTATCCAATCAACAATAGAATAAGCGATTATGTTAGCATCCTCGCGGCTGAAACCCTTTAAAACGATCAACTCTCTCAGGACGCCGGCAGTTTTTCCATCTAAAGAATTGATATTGATCCTTCCATCTTCATCTGACAAGCCGTAGTATTTCTTCGACTGCGAGACAAAAGGGTCATCCTTTTCATACAGTATACTGAAATAACCAGAACCTATTTGATTTCTTCTAAACAAACTTTCAGATGATAGCTCTTCAGTGTTTGGCACGGCACAACTATAAAGATTGTCAAAAGAAAAAGATATCTTATCTTTAGAGTCCAGCTGTATTTGATTTCTGGCAAATTCAATACCGGCCAAAGCATAATATTTTGACTTTGCCTGGGTGATAGCATGTTTTGTTAAAACTAATTCTATCTTTGTATTACGGCCCAAACCAACTGCCAGAGCGGTCAAAATCACCAGCATCCAAAGAATAGCTAAAAGCATTATACCAGACCTTTCTTTCAGCTTTCTTCTTAATCTTGATATTATCCTTTTTTTAAATTCTAATTTACTCATTATAAATTCCAAAAACATTCTTTAATTTATCTGCTTTGTCTCTATCGGTCGCAAATATCCTGTCGGAATAAAAATATCTTTTGTCAAAGTAACAGTTTTTTTATCATGATCTGATATAAGATCAACTTCCACTCTGATCATTGATGCTATATAATCGTTCTTCCAGGTCGTTTCCCATTTTATCTCGTCACTTAATCTTCCCTTAAGATAACCATAAAAGAACCTTAATCCGTTCTTTTTAATATTCTTTGCAATGATCTCAACTTCGTTTTGCGATGAATTGCCGGCAAGATCATCAATAAAACCTCTCTCTTCTCTTATCAAGCAATCTCTATAGCCACCTTTTGCACTTTCTAACAAAACAGAAACATTCTTAGAAGCAGTCGGCCCCTTAAGTCCTTGATGTACCATGCTCTCATCTGGCCCGAGATAATATCTTACAACTTTTAATCCCAAGGGCGACCCTTTAATAAATGATATCGAACTGCCAGTTCCTGACAAGGCCGTCTTGCCTTTATAAGAACCTGAATAATCATAAAATAGCATATTTTCAAACTCGCCCTGCATAAGCTCAAGCATCCCTCGCGATTCTCTAAGTACCCGGGCCTGCTTCTCTATCGAAATATTAAGCCTTATTCCTGCAGAAAAAACGCTGTATGCTGTCAGCGAAATTATAGAGAAGATACTTAAGCCTAAAAGCACTTCGATCAAAGTAAATCCCAAAATATGTTTATTGTAAATTTTCATCCGCTTTAAATTTATGGCCTGTCTTTAAGAGATATGAACTAAATAATATTTTGTTCCTTTTAGGGCCATTCTCCCACCAAATGCCTAGGTCAACCTGCTCAATACCATTTTTATAAGGCTCATCAAACTGGCGTGTTTGCAGCAAGCATATAAATTTCTTATCAAGCTTATTAAAAGAACTTTCTTCCCTCACGCCACACACTGAAGTTCTTTTGACCCTCAGGCCATTTATCTCGTTATCTGCTAATATCAAAGCAACTGTATAGTCAGCAGTGTATTTAGCTGCCCTCAGGCTTGAGATCATTGACTGGATAATTATTGTTATACTTACAGACAATATAACCGTTGATAATAATGCCTCAAGCAAGATTGAACCCTGTTCATTATTTGTCGAATTCAAGAACATTGACATGCCCTCTTTGCTCACGCGTTGAAATCAATAAACAACCTGCTTCACCGCACAGCTTAACAGCTTGTTTTTCCATGCTGCCGTCCGGATAAAATAAGATTGTTAAATCCCCGGATTCAAACTTTAATTTATCAGGAATCCTAAAGACATTTCCCATCCTGTTAGGAATTCTAACAAAAGTCGCGTCATCACGGTCAATAGCGTCCTCTTTCCTCTCTGTAAGCCGGTAGCTCCCGCTTTCTGGTGCAAGCTCTAAACGCACTAAGTCGCCACTTGTTATAGCCCTGCTCTGGGCATAACGCATTGAATAAGCAATATTCCTTGCAGCATTCTGCAAGCAGACTTTTCTATAATTTTTTCTAAGATCAGGAACCACGCTGCCTACGATCACTGATAATAATAGAACAACTAAAATTATCTCAATAAGCGTAAACCCTGATTCTTTATCTTTTGAGGAATATCTTTTAAATAAAACTCTCATATGATCTCCTCTAACTATTTTCATCAACCCAATTAACAATATCATCCTCACTTTCGATCCCATCAGGCCCAAGAGAGTAAAGGTCAAAACCATCTGTATTTCTTGCTCCGGGGCAGACATAAACATATTCTTTCCCCCACGGGTCAACCGGAACACTCTTCTTTTTCAAATATGGCCCATCCCAATTATCAGGAACCGCCGGTGAATTAGGCTTCCTGATAAGTGCTGATAATCCCTGCTCTGTTGTAGGATATTGGCCGTTATCCAATTCATACAGATCCAAAACAGTCATTAAGTTTGCACCGATGTCTGCTTTAGCAGCAGAAATACGTGCCTGCTTGCCCCTCCCCGACATGTTAGGGATCACCATTGCCGCCAAAACACCAATTATAATTACAACAAGCATTATCTCTATCAGCGTAAAACCCGATCCACTTTTCACATTCACCCCTCTTTCTAAAGATCCTATGCTTCTCACTCTATCAGCAAATTCATCTGGAATATCGGCAGCAGCATTGCAATAACAACAAACCCGACCAAAGTGACAATGAAAATTAAAACAAGCGGGCCCAGCATCGATATTAAGGTCTTTGTTATTTGGTCAACCTGCATGCTGCAGGTGTCTGCCACTTTATAAAGGCCTTTTTCAATCCGGCCTGTTTCTTCCCCGACCGATATTATATTAACGGCCATATCCGGAAAATACTCTGTCCGGCTCAAAGCAGCCACCAAGCTATCCCCGTTTGCAACTTCCGCTGAAACGTTCTTCAGGATATTGCGCAAATGCAAATTGCTTACTACAGTAACAACAGAATCAATTGCCACAGTTATTGGAACGCCAGTCTCAACCTGTGTCGCTAATGTTCTTGCGAAGCGTTCAACTTCAACGGTAATAATAAACCCGCTTAAAAATGGGATCCTCAAAATAAAACTATCAAAACATAACCGCCCCGGATCACTTGTGATCCATTTTTTAAAAAGTACTATTACAAAACCTAACATCCCAAGCATTAGCCACCAAATTTTGCCAAACACATTGCTAATATTAACAAGCAGCAGAGTAGGCAATGGCAAAGCCTGGTTTAGATCATCGAACATTATAGACAGCCTGGGAATTACAAAAGAAAGAAGCACAAATATAGTAATTAAACCGACTATAATAATAAGAGAAGGATATGCGAGCGAAGCCTTTATCTTGCCCCTGTTCTCTTGTTCTTTTTCAAGGTAGACAGCTAGTCTTTGCAGGGCAACAGAAAGCTTCCCTGAGCCTTCACCTGTCCTGACCATGCTTACATAAAGCGAGGAAAATATCCCTTTGTTTTGGGCTAAAGCCTCAGAAAAGGAACCTCCATCTTTAACGATTGAATGCATAGTTAAGATCACATCTTTGAATTCCAGGTTTTTTGTCTGCTCGGAAACAATTTTCAATGATCTCAATAAAGAGATGGAAGCATCAACAAGATCACTTATCTGCCTGGTAAAAACAACTACTTCATTAAGCCGGACTTTCTTCCTGAAAGAAAATCCCGATAAAGAGGCGCGTTGTTTACTTTTACCGGCTTTTACTGGATCAATAGTTACAGGGGAAACATCTAAAGGAACAATTCCTAAACGCATTATTTTTTGGATCGCAGTATCTATACTTTGGGATTCAATGATACCTTCTTTGATCTTGGTGGGGCCTTCTTTAGCTCTGTATTCAAACCTTTGCATTTCTATATCCCGCCGATTCACCTTTTCAGACATTTACCCTTATCTTCGTCGCTAAATAAGTCTTTTGAGACATTTTTTGCCAATGCGATAAAACAGGCAATCTCAAACATTTTAAGATTTGCTGCGCCAGATATTATTTTTTAAAATTTGATTATTTGCAAAAGGGTGAGGTATACTTTGAGCTGTACTGCTTGGGGGATGTTTTTATTATACTTATTTTGCCAAGTTTGTCAAATTTCTTGATCCCGGTTACGACATATTTCTGGGTATTTTGGACAGACCCTCGAGGAACACATCAAAAATCCTCTGTCCCTTTTTGGGGACTGTCCCCTTAACTTTAACTGTTTTGCTTTTTAATAAGAGCATCCAGTATTTTTAGGGCTTTATTGCCTTGTTTTGTCAATAACTTCTTTAGAAGTGTTGAGTTAAAGCCGTTTCCTGAGATGTCAATAACACCTCTTACATCATTAAGATCTTTAGGGCTGCCTGCAAATATCTTCATTGCGATAAAATCCTCAAGGCCGATAATATTAATATTTTGATCCATAAAAGATGTTTGTACGCTACGTTTAAAAACATCATCATCAATTGATCTTATATTCATCAGCAGATCGACACGATTTTTATATTTGTCCTCTACATTTATAACAGCTCCGATAGGATCAGCCTGATCCCCCATTCTAAAAGTGATTTTATATCCGGATCTTTTTAGGTCATCCAGAAGATCATTTATGTTGGCTGCGATCTTGTTGATAGATATTATCGCATCAATATCGATGCTTGCACGAATAACACCATAAAATGATGCTGCAAAGGCCCCTATGACCGCATATGATATATCCCTTTTTTTTAAGATCTTGACGACCTCAAGAAACAATAGCGGAGATTGTCCGAAAGAATCCACTTTCATTATTTCGTCCTTTTTCTTTGCGCTGCACCTGCTATGTACATTGCATTAATATTAAAGTTATGATTATAGTACGCTATTAATCTTTGTTCGGGCTTCATGGCTTTGATACTTTCGCATAGATCTTGTTTTTCTTGTTCAAGTATAAGCGGTTTTTTATTAGCTCTATCGGGCTTAATCACAGTTTGTTTTTTCGGACCCATACGCTTTTTATTTCTAACAGTGATATTTGGTATCTCATCACTGATAATTGCGTAGTTCTTACCGATCCTTACAGCTTTAATGCTGCCATTTTTAACTTTTTTATAAATAGCTATACGGCTGACATTAAGCTTTTCTGCCATTTGGGGTATTGAATAATATTGCATATACACCTCTAAAGATGTTTACTGTTGTTAACTTATTAAAGTATATCATTATCCAGGGACATTTCAATTATTTTGTTAACTCTTGTTAACTTATGCTCCGATCATGGATAAAAAAAGGGGACCGGTCTTTCAACCTGTCCCCTTATTAAACTCCCACAGATAAAGTAAGATTACTTTACTGAATCCATATACTCTATGAACTCGACTACTTTCTTTGAATAACCCATCTCATTATCATACCAGGAAACCACCTTAACAAATGTTGGTGATAACATAATACCTGCTCCGGCGTCAAAGATCGAAGTTCTTGTATCTCCGATAAAGTCGCTAGAAACAACTTCATCTTCTGTATATCCAAGGATACCCTTAAGCTCGCCTTCTGAGGCTTTTTTCATCGCTGCACAAATCTCTTCATAAGTTGTCCCTTTTGCTAAATTAACTGTCAGGTCAACAACTGAAACATCAGCTACAGGAACGCGAAATGCCATACCTGTCAATTTTCCGTTCAATTGAGGAATGACTTTTCCAACAGCTTTTGCCGCGCCTGTTGAAGAAGGGATGACATTCTGGCTAGCAGCGCGTCCTCCTCTCCAGTCTTTCATTGACGGGCCATCAACTGTTTTTTGTGTGGCTGTCATAGCATGCACGGTTGTCATAAGGCCTTCTACGATGCCAAATTTATCGTTAAGGACTTTTGCAACAGGTGCCAGGCAATTTGTCGTGCATGATGCATTAGAGACAAAAACCATATCTTTCTTATATTTATCCTGATTAACTCCCATAACGAACATAGGAGTGTCATCTTTTGAAGGTGCTGACATGATCACTTTCTTTGCGCCAGCATCAATATGTCCCTGTGCTTTTTCTTTTGTCAAAAAGAGCCCTGTCGATTCAACAACATATTCCGCGCCTACTGCTCCCCATTTCAGGTCAGCAGGGTTTTTTTCTGCTGTTACACGTATTGATTTTCCGTTAACAACAAGATTTCCGTCCTTTACTTCAACTTTTCCCTTAAATGGGCCATGAACTGTGTCATATTTAAGCATATATGCCATATAATCAACATCAATAAGATCATTGATGCCGACAACTTCAATTTTATCGTTCAATGCTGCAAAACGAAAAACAAACCTGCCAATCCTTCCAAATCCGTTAATCCCTATTTTGATCATTTTTTCCTCCTACTAAAAATTAATAAAGTTTAATACTGTTTATCCAAAAATTCTCCTAATAATCAGGCCGATGAAAACATGTATAAAATATATCCCTCACCAAAAAATGTCAAGCACAATTAATTTGTTTAAGCGATAATTTTTTAGTTTACCTCTAAATTATTATTCAAAAGTAAAGCCAATTTCTATACTATGGCCGCGTAAAAAACTTGCTATATCCATGGCTTTTGCGTCCTGAAGGTGAACTTCTTTAAGCAACAAGGCTCCCTCTTTAGCCGCAACAAGTATCCCTTCGCTGGATATCCCCACCACTTGACCCGGCTTTGCACACGCCTTAACAATTTGCGCCGACAGGATCTTTAGCGTTTTTCCATTTAGGAATGTATACGCCCCCGGCCATGGCTGCAATCCACGAATAAGGTCATTGATCTCTTTAGCGCTTTTATTCCAATCTATTTTGCCTGTTTCCTTTGAAAGTTTTG
>MHHG01000056.1 GCA_001805965.1 Omnitrophica WOR_2 bacterium RIFOXYA2_FULL_38_17
GCTTATGATATTTTGGATTGGTCTTCTCATCCACGATCTGAGGACGGCATGTCCCGTCAACATGAACAACTTCTGGTATCCTGTCTTTCCATTTATCAGTCGCCTTAAAAGCTATCGTCATAAAAGGCGCCTCGTGGTCTGTCCCGATTATTTCTTCTGCATAATCCTTAAGGATCGAAGGGCAGAACGGCCTCCAGTTCTCCCTTAATTTTATTATTGCGTTTATCTTGTCCGCCGTGCCTTTTATCGTGGGGTTACCGAGAATGCTTCTGTTACCCAAAGCCCTTGGGCCCCATTCCATCCTGCCCTGGAACCATCCTACAATCTTACCTTCGCACAAAAGGTCTGATGCCGCCTTGCAGATATCCTGTTCCCTGTGATATTTATATCCTGAATCCTTAAGTGCACTTTCGATCTCTTCATTGCTGTATTCAGGCCCCAGATAAACATGGTCCATCTTCTCGATCTTGTCTCCGCATTCAGCAGCGACATATACAACAGCCCCCAATGATGCACCTGCATCATGAGCGCTTGGCTGTATCCAAAGATTATTTATATGAGGATGATCAAGCAGTTTCCTGTTTAAAGCGACATTCAATGCAACGCCTCCGGCGAAACACAGGTTGCCGTGCCTTTTAAGTTCTTTTAAAAGATATGTATCAACAAGCTTCAAGGTTATTTCTTCAAGTTTCTTCTGGGTAGCGGCAGCTATGTGAATATAAGGTTCTGAAAGGGCATCACCTTCTCTTGGTACCCCTAGCTCATCAACCATTTTTGTAGAGTAGACTTTTCCGCTCTCGTGCCTCTTATCCCTTGTCACCCAAACATAATCATCATTGCAACGGTAGGTCTTTTTCCGATCAACCCAATGCATGATATGGTCCATATTGATCTTGCTTGCATCGCCATATGGGGCCATTCCCATTACCTTGTACTCGCCATCGCCTCTTGTAAATCCCAAATAATCCGTCATTGTTGCATAAAAATTGCCTATTGAATCCGGGGCCAGTATTTCTTTTGTCTTATATATCTTTCCATCCCTTGCATATCCCATTAATGAAGCAGTAAGCTCGCCCCCTCCATCGATAGATAGGATCGCAGCTTCTTCCATTCCGGAAAAAAAGTAGCTGGATGCAGCATGGGCCAGATGATGTTCTATCCATCTGATCTTAACTTGTGAATTATCAAAACCGCAGCTGGCTAAAGTATCTGCTATAAACTTTTGCTGGTTCTTCAGCTCATGTTTATTCCTGAAAAGCTTTTTAAAAGCACGGGACGGGGTTCCCTTCAATGTCCTGAAGTAATATTCAAAGCGCTTTTTATGCAAAATGTCATAAGACCAGGGGAACGCGATATGATCCACATCAGCAGGCTTGATGCCACCGGCTTTCAGGCAGTATTTGATCGCCTCAACAGGCATTTCGCCGTCAGAATGCTTTATACGATTGAACCTCTCCTCTTCAACCGCAGCGATCACCTTCCCATCGATCATCAATGCCGCGGACGGGTCATGCCCGAAAGGAGAAGCTATTCCTAATATTTTCATTTCTTTGCTCCAGTATCATTCTTTAATAATTTTTTAACTGATTCAATGACCTGGTCCACAGAAATGCCTTTGAGGCACTCCGTGCCAGACACACATTCATTCAAACGAAAATCATTGTAACACGGCCGGCAATCAATATTATTCGTCATATATTGATGTCTTTCCCCGGCAAAAGGGAACATTCCATAAACATTCTCATCTACCGGGCCAAAGAACGCTATGATCTTTTTCTTCAAAGCATCGGCAAAACGCAGCAGGCCGGTATCATTTCCTATGAACAGCGAGCACTTGTCCACCAATGCAATAACATCCTCAAAAGAGCATCCTAAAAATTCATAGCATTTATCCGGATGGTTCAGCCGGCCCTTGATGCTCAATATGTCTTGCTCCTCATTGCTGCCTGCGAACAAAAATACTTTAGCATTAAAATCCTCTATTAGCACATTAATTAGCTCTGCAAATTTTTCTGGCGGCCACCTCTTTAAATATGATTTGCTGCCCCAGGATTCCCCTCCCATAGGAGCTATCCCTACGACAAGCCCGGAGATGCCGTTCTTTTTTACGAACGCGTCAGCCCATTCAATGCTTTTAGCTCCGCAATAAACTTCCAATCCCGCCTCTTTAGGCTCAATGCCAAATTCCGTCAAAAGGTCAAGATAATACCGGGCCACATGCTTTTTGCTGAAAGATTCAAGTATAAGTTTGTGATTGAGGAATACGCATCTTTCTTTATAGTCCAGTCCGTAACGGTCCCTGATGCCCGATAAAAAAGAAATGAACCCAAAATAAGTGTTCAGGGAAAAATCGAAAGCAACATCTATCTTTTCTCTTCTGATCTCCCCGACAAATCCGGTAAAATATCTTAGCCATGCAAATTTCGACCTTTTCGAAAGCGCTATCGAGTCATCCCTGTCATAAATGAATATTTTCTCTATCAAAGGATTGTTCTTCAGGATAAATTCTGTCCTTTTATTGCACAGATAATAAACCTTTGAATCCGGGAACCTATCCTTTAAATTACGGATAACCGGGGTCGTGAACAGGACATCACCTATCCCATAAGGATTGATCACAAGGAAAGATCTTTTTTCATTTTTTTTATTCAACATTTCCCTCTCTTTGCCGGCAGCAGTAAATTGCACAGCCATATCAGATACAGCTTCAACAGCTTTCTAAACGCCCTTAAATTAAAACCTCCAAAATACAATGAGCTCCACAAATACCCCGCTGATCTTCTGAAATCCAGGATTTTCAGAAGGTCTTTGCCTGCCACATAATAAAAATCAGATAAGAACTTTTTATCGCTTTTCATTTCAGGGAGCCATTTGTTTAACAGCTTCTCTCTTGTCGCCTGTGCAAACTCATTTGAGACGCCGCCTAAGCTGCAGCCGTGAACATATTTGTCCGCAAGGGGCTTGTTCAAAAAATATACAGGGAACTTATTTACTATCCTCACGAAATAATCAAGGTCTTCAAGGGTCCGCAGGTCCTCGTCAAAAAAGCCAACAGATCCAAAACATTCTTTTGTCATGATCCAACCAGTTGGGCCGCTTTTTATCTCGGAAGAAAACTTTTTGTTAGTACTTATAAATCCCGAAGGAATACCGCCCCTTACCGCCAGATGTTTATCTTCGCCGATCTCCCAATAATTTGTAAAGATCATTCCCGGTCTCGGGTCCAAAGAATCATAAAGCTCAACCTGCTCTTTTATCTTGTTTGAAAAGAACACATCATCCGAATCAAGAAAGGCAATATATTCCCCGGTAGCGTGCCTCAATCCCACGTTCCTTACAAAAGAAACGCCATTGTTTCCTTCACTTTTAATATACTGTATCCTAGTGTCATCTATCTCAGCAATAACGTTTTCTGTATCATCCTCAGAGCCATCATCGACTATAATTATTTCAATATTCCTGTGTTCCTGCTTCAAAAGGCTTTCAACAGCCCTTTTTAACATCGAGGCCCTGTTATATGTCGGGATAACAACGCTAACAAGCTTTTCCACTTTACGACATCTTTCTTTTTAATCCTGAATTATCAACCTGCATAATTGACACAGATAATCCCAAGACTACCCAGAACAAGGTATTTAGCTGCAATGAATAAAAGCTCGTATCAAGAAATGAGTGGACCAAAAAGCCGACCAGTCCGGAGAGAACGCCATGAAACAGAATCAATAAATACCTGTCCTTTATGACTATTGACCTATCGCATGCCCTCTTGAACAAAATAAATAACATCCATAAAAACGAGCCTAATCCAACCAGGCCTATCTCAGCTGCCATTTGCAAATAACAATTATGAGCATAGAAACCGGTCCAATTACCTCTCTTTTGAGCTTCCTTTGAATAAGTATTTAAGCCTGTCCCTAGGATCGGCTTTCTTGATATGCTGGTTAACGCCTCTTTCCAAAATCCGATCCTCCCCATTCCCATGGTCAATATCTCATTCTGCTTATCTTTTTCGGTTATATTTATTTTAGAAACAATTTTATTTTTATGCACTGCGTCAGAAATAAGAGAAACATTCCTCATCTTTGCCATCACCGGAGAAAATCCAATAAGAAATAATGCCGCTGATACTAATATAGCTTTGAGTTTGCAATATTTAAAGACCCACATGAATACGAGTGCGAACAATGCGCCAAAATACGCACCCCGTGAAAATGTCAAAGCAAAATTCAAGACACAGATCACAAATAAAAAAATAAAAGCATATCTTATTAAACCGGCATAACGGCTTTTTCGCTTTTCTGTCTTATTGTTAAGAAAAAGATCGCTTAAAAGAAAATTAAAAATAATTAATGTCGGAAGGAGCAAATATGTAGCAAAATCATTTGGATGATTAAAAGTAGATGTCAGCCTGCCCTCCATCATTGAAAATCCCCGGATAAACCCTTGAGCAAAAACAGACTGATATAAGCCGTTAATACATATCAGACCTGCTGAAATAAAAAGTATCAGAGAAAATCTTTTGATCCTTTTTTCAGTATTGACGCTTTCGACGAAAACAAAGAACAGGAACACCCTTTCTAATATTTTCCCAAAAAATGCGCGCGTACTTAACTGCGGATACGAGCTGACAAAAATAGATAAAAAGCAGACCACTGCATACGCCATTACAGAAGCGGCCAGGAAGTTATTAACCGGCAGAAAGCCTTTCAGGCAATACCTGATCTTATCCTTACGGACTTTGTTTTTGCCGGCTTCATAGATCCTAAAGACGACTTCTATCAATTTCTTGATGCAAAAACACAGCACAGGCAATGCGACAAACCACTCAACGAGGGCAATTGATATTGGCAAGAAATATATCAGCGCGCAAATAGAAACGAACGCTGTTTTATCACACCTTCGGATCATTGTCTCTTTTAACATTTGCAAGATCTCCTCGTAAGTTTGTGCCATCCATAAGCGGATAAAATGGCTATAAAAGGGACCATCGGCACCCTGAATCTCGGCCCGGAGCCCCACATTGTGGCAAAAACAGTGGTTGATGTAAAATAAAGTATCATAAATGCTAGAAAATAAAGATTTGTATTTCCTTTCATTTTAGAAAGGCCGACCAGCAAACCTGACATCCAAAAAATTATCCATGGATATGAAAATACTTTTCCGGCAACAGTAATTACCCTGTTATCAAAATACTTAAAATTAGCAGGACGCGTAAAGAGCGAAAATAAACATCTGGCTGTTACATTGCAATAATATGCAACCGGCGGCAATCCCTGTGAGATCGGGTCTTTATTGCGTTTATAGCTTTTATATAATCCGGTACCCCATTCTTCTGAAATAGTGGCATTATTTATACTGCAAAACCTGTTCGTGTTAAATCTCTTTATATTGCGCATATGCCAAGGTGCGATCAACCCGTAAATGATCACTGCAAATACCAGCGCGTTAACAAATGCCTTCTTGGGTGACTTACGCATAAAAGCAAAGGCAAGGAATATTGCCATAGCTACCGGCATAAAATAAACTATCGGCCTGACATAGACCGCTAAAGAAATAACAAGGGCTGAAAGCACCAGCGATCCAATTCTCTTTTTTTTTATAAAACTTAAGAACAGATACATGAACAAAGATGTCAGAAAAAGGAACAGCGCTTCTGTTAAAAGCATCATAGAGAAAACCGTAGAAGGCGGGTCTAACAAGACGATCAACAAGCTTAAAGGCGCTATTTCTTCATCGATCAAAAGAGCGGCTTTATAGGTAAAAACCGCGGCAATAACCGTTAAGGCCATCTGTACAAACACTATCCCTATCAAAGGCATTCCAAGAAACACCCTTAAAATCCCCAAGAACAATGGATAGCCCGGTGTCCTGTAAAACTGATAAGTATAAATCCCTTTTGCGTTTTCTGTTGCAAATTTACCCTCGGTAACCAAGATAATGCCGGATCCAAGATATTCCTTTGAGTCAGGAGCGAAAATACCTTGACGCGCCGAACAGGCAACATACAAGAACAATGCGATCTTAAGTAATATCGCAATAGCGATCAGGACTATAAATTTTCTATTAATTTTATTCATCCGCGACAAAAACAAGCTCTTTAAACCCTTTATAAACCGCGCCTAAAAGATGGAAGCCATGACGGAATGTATTCATCTTAGATGTTCCGGCAAAACGGTCTTTATAGTGGACAGGGACCTCAATTATCTTAAGGCCCATTTTTGCAGCCCCGAACAGCAGGTCAAAATCCCCCCAGCTGTCTTTTCCCATTTTAAAATGCTTATAATCAGCCTTTAAAAATGCCTTTGTCCCGCAAAGCGTATCTGTCAAATGCTGCTGCGTAATAAATGACATTACCAGGCCAAAAACCTTATTACCCAAATTATTTAAAAAGCGCATTGCCTGTGATTCCATAGGGTAAACCAATCTAGTCCCGTTAGCAAACCTGCAAAGGCCTTTGTTCAGAGGATCAAAGAACCTCGGCAACTCCTCAGGAAGGACAGAAAGGTCAGCATCGAGTATCATTAATACTTCATGTTTTGCGGCAGCAAATCCGGCCTGAACGGCATGCCCCTTGCCCTTATTCGGCGAATAGTCGATGAGTTTTAAATTGGGATATTCTACCTCAAGCTCTCTCACTTTTTCAGCCGTTGAATCAGTGCTGCCATCATTAACAACAATGATCTCTGTCCCTTTGCCCATTTTAGGGACTCTTCTTATTGCCTCCTGGATACTGCCTTCTTCGTTGTGACAGGGAATTACCACTGAACAGCCCATACCAAGGTCAGTGTTATTTACCGGGGTTGGCTGGAGCATCAGGTAAGGGACAACAGAAAGTTTATTTAACCCCCAGATCCTTACGCCGATCGTATTAGCCAGGAATGAAAGGATCGGTATATATTTCGGGAAAAGCATCAGGTATCCCGAGTAACTGACAGAAAAACTGGTCAATTCCAGTATCTTGGTTATATTTCGTTTCTCAATAAAGTTATGAAAGCCCTCAGGCATCTTCGCCTCAAATTTTTCAGCCAATTTAAAAACAGGGTCCCACCAGGGATTTATCGTCGTCAAGATGATCTTTGTCGAAGGATGGCATAATTTGTAAATGCTATCAAATACATCCATGATGTCATAAACATGGTCAATAATATCAACAAGAACGATATAATCAAATCTTTCATCCGATGTAAAATCCTCTACGGCTGATTCATAAAAATCCAACGCCGGGTATTTTTCCCTGGCAATAGCTACCATTCGAGAACTAATATCTATTCCAACCCCTCTTGAAGGCTTTGTCGCAGCAAGTATCTCTCCGGCACCGCACCCGATCTCAAGAACGCTCTTGTAGGGAGCAACATTGCCCTTAACAAAAGATCTTATGATCTTATAATAATATGAATTTTTTGCTTTCCACTGATCATAATTCTCTGCTATTGCATCATAATGTGCTTTAACTTTTTCCATCCTGGGAATATCTGACATAAAAAAACCCTTTCATTTACTTTTATCTAACAACCTGTTGCCTGACATGTAGGGCATGACCCTCCATAACAAAAAATAACACCTCTGGCGACCCCTGAAAACACGCCTGATGAAGTATGAAAACGAAGCCCCCAGCCATCAGGGCTGTCCGCATCACAAACCAATAAACTCGCACCACCATTATAAGTACAGGAATAATCCATATTTGATTCGATGATATTTATCTTTAAAAGCTGATTGATATCCGCGACTCCGGCCAGGTCCTGTGTGACAAAATCACCTGTCTTAACACGATAGATCTTCATTGCTTCCCAGACCATCGCCAGATTATTAATCGCTTCCTTCTCATCTGACCTTTGAAGCGATTTCTTGTAATCAGGAATAGTGAACGCTGCAATAAGGCCGATCAAAACCACAACCACAATGAGCTCCATTAAAGTAACTGCTTTATTATTAATAATAAGTCTCATAATAATAGCCTCCCGTTTTTGTGGTATTGTAACACAACCACACTTAAATACAAAAATTAACTGTAGCTCTTTTTTTATTGTGATATTTTCCGCATTAAGGCATCAGATACAGCAAAACCTCTTTCCCTTAATTTCTCCACATAAAATAATGCGTTTTTTAAGTCCTTTTGATCAAGATAGTAAGCAACCAGGTTCTTGCAGGCATCAACATTTTTGGCATTAAGTTCAAACGCCTTTTTCCACAACTCTGCCGCCTCCTTTTTTTTGCCTTTATGATAGTAAAGAATCGCTAAATTATAATAAACGTTGTCATACAAAGGATTGATCTCGATCTCTCTCTGAAAGAACTTTTCTGCAACAGCAAACTCTTTACGTTCAAAGTAGATCAAGCCTAGATTATTATTGACCATCCTCTCTTCTGGGCTTAGCGTTAAGGCTTTATTATAAAATTTTTCTGCCTCGTCTATTCTTCCTTCAAGGTGCAACATTGCTCCCATATTCCTCTGTGCCAAAGACGAATGAGGAGACGTTTTAACAGCATTGCTCCAGAACAATACCCTGGAAGAATAATTTTCACTATAAAAAAACGTAACAACAGAAAATATTGCGACAATGCCGATCACAAAAACAGAGGCAGTGAAAGGTTTCCTGCCAAGACTATCAACAATATCAATCTCAAGAAATAACAATATAATGCCGATCATCGGAAGATACGATCTGTACTCATGCGCTATAAAAGAGATCACAAAAGACGGCAAAAGAAAAAGGATGAACCAGCTTAAAGCAAACAAAACATAATTCATTCTCTTTTTCTTCGACAACGCCAATAGCACTGCAATGATAAACACCGCTACTAACCCATAAATAAGCGTTGTATCTTCTGCTATCGGAAGAACGGATAAATTAACCGGCAATATCGTTTTTCCCAAATAAGTAATTAAAGAAGGCACATTCCCAAACACTGAGTGAATGATAATTGCCAGGTCAGGCACGTCGTTCTTGGCAATGACAATTGAACGGATAAGAACCCATGCTCCTAATGCCGCGACCCAAAAAGGAAGCAGGCTCTTAATGTTCCCCGATCTTTGCTCTTTAGACGAGATCAGGCATAGATATAAAAAACAGCATAGCGCAAAACTGACCGCAGCCTCCTTGGTTAAAAGCGCAAAGATAAAAAATAGCCAATGCAGAAATAAATAAACCGGGTTTTTATTGCCAATATAACTGACCATGTTGATAAACGAAAGCAGCACAAAAACAGCGAGCAATGTATCTGTCCTTCCGGGAATCCAGGCAACAGCCTGAGTTAGGACAGGATGAACCGCGAATAACAAAGAAAAACAAAAAGCCTTTTGCCGGCTGTATTTTAATTTACATAGCAAATGCATAACAAGACAGGCGTTAGTCACATGCAGAATAATATTCGATATTCTATAAGGAAGAAGCGACCCTTGTGCAATTTTTGCATCAAAGAAAAATGTGAGGTTCAAAAGCGGACGGTAAAATATTTGCGATACAAAATCCGGGGAGATAAAGGCCTTTAGGGCATTCGCTGGATCTTTAAAGAACCATTGATAATCCAAGATCCAAACATTATCATCCAAAAAGACCAGTTCAAAAGACAATGTCCTGTAATAAAGCAAAAGCCCTGCGACTATCAATACCAAATAGGCGAAAGGGCTCAAGATCAATTTCTTTATAATTGAACTCATTAATTTTATGAAATGATTTTTACTACCAAGTTTGATAACCGCCGCTCGTGCAGATAACACTATCGCATGGAGTACACACCATTCTTGCATT
>MHHG01000057.1 GCA_001805965.1 Omnitrophica WOR_2 bacterium RIFOXYA2_FULL_38_17
TTCCCAACCTATGCACGGGTCAGTTATAGATTGTCCGTATTTATTCTTTCCAATATCCTCCCTGCCTTCAACCAAATAGCTTTCTATCATCAATCCCTTTACAGCTTTGCCGATAACTTCAGATTTTCTTTTCGAATACATCACCTCTTTTGATATCCTAGATTGCTGTAAATACTGCTTGCCTGAATTGCCATGGTTAGTATCAACGATTATCGCTTGATTAACAATATCTCTCTTCCCATACATCTCAACCAGCCTTTCGAGATCCTCGAAGTGATAATTTGGGATATTTCGTCCATAAGAGTTAACTGCACCACGCATTATGCTATGGACAAATGGATTACCTGAAGTATTCACTTCCCATCCATTGTAAATAAACACATGCGGTGTTTGTGCCGCGTAAATTGCATTTAGCATAACATTAAGGTCACCGCTCATCGGATTTTTCATTCCTATCGGGATATCAAGCCCGCTGACAGTAAGCCTGTGCTGCTGATTTTCTACCGAGCGGGCTCCAATTGCAACATAACTTAAAAGATCTTCCAAATAAGGGTAGTTACCAGGATAAAGCATTTCATCTGCCGCCGACAATCCTGATTCTGAAAGTGCACGGATGTGCATTTTTCTAATTGCCTTGACACCCTCAACGATATTCGGAGCCTCATTTGGGTCAGGCTGATGGGCCATTCCTTTGTATCCGACACCTGTTGTCCGTGGTTTATTGGTGTATATCCTTGGCAAAAGAACCATCTTATCTTTGACCTTATCCTGCAGCTTTGCTAATTTAGAAACATACTCACAGACGGAATCTTCATTGTCTGCAGAACACGGACCTATGATCAGCAGGAATTTATCGCTCTTAGAAGTAATAATTTCGATCACTTCTTGATCTCTTTGTTTTTTGATCTCACTAAGCTTCTTATCAAGTGGCATCTGTGATAGGATCTCATCCGGCTCAGGTATTTTTTGCACATATTTAAAGCTCATTTCATTCTCTCTCTTTCTTCAATTTACTAAGATGTCAATTTTGAAAGAAGCACAGGGACAATTGTCTCAACCCTCAATATTCTCTCACCTGCGCTTACCGGTTTAAATCCTATTGACTTTAACATTTCTACTTCGTAATCAATTAAACCACCCTCAGGGCCAACAACCAGTATAACCGGTGTGCCCGTCTGTCCCCGTAAGGGGACTGTCCCCTTAACAGGATGCGCTAAAATCGCCTGATTCCCTTCAATTAACTGAGGCAATTCATCTTCCACAAAAGGCTTAAAACCTTTTTTAAAGATCACCTTTGGCATTACAGTGTCTTTTGCCTGTTCCAATCCCAGTATCAGTTGTTCTCTGATATTTTCTTGACTTACTTTTGGGCTTAGCCAAAAGCTCTTTTCAACGCGTCTCGCATTTATCAAATAAAAAGTCTTAACACCCATCGACGCAGCTGCTATCAGCGTGCGGTTTAATACACTAGGCCTAGGAAGCGCCAGAACCAAAGTAATATCTATCGGAGGAGGCGGCTCAATGTCCAGAACGACTTCCATTCTTAAAATATCATCATCAATTCGAGTTACTTTTCCTTTTCCGATCTTTCCGTTTTCAATACCAACCGTCAGGTCTTCACCGACCTTCGTGCGTATTACCTGCTTAACATGATCGAGCCTGCGGCCCTTTATTTCTACCAGGCCACTTTCAACAAAATCATCTTCAAACAGCAGGATCAAATTCATTATTCTGAACCTTTTTGCTCTTCTGTTGCAGGTTCTTGGGCCTTCTCTTTGCCTTCTTCAACAATCTCTTCAACAGTTAAACTTGCAGTCGTTGATCCTCCCTGTTTACAGGAAGCACTAACATTTAAAATATCTCCCACTTCAGCCTTGACCTTAATCTCTTCTGTGATTACTGCATTATCTTTTTGCCAATATAAGTAAAGATCTATCGGCTTTTCATCATTCTTTATAACTTCGATCTTTCTAATGTAATGTTTTCTGACTGCCTGCGTGACATGCTTAACCGTAACCTTTAAGACCTGATTCTCTAGATCATAAGATAAGTCAACACCAGCAGGAGCATGAGCAAATGAATTACTTGCAAAAAATGTCAACAAAAAGGCCGAAACAATTATTATTTTTTTCATTTTTTTAACTTTCTTTATTAACATACAAGGTCTGTGTCGGGAACGCGAATTCAATTTGTTTTTCTTTAAACTTATTTTTGATCTCGAAATTGATCTCTTGCTGAATATCCATATACTTATTGTAATCACCGCTCATTACGTAATAAACAACCTCATAAACCAGACTAAAATCACCGTAAGCAAGAAAATGCGCACGGTCAAAGGTCGTATCCTTAATGCCTTTAACAATTCCTTCAATAATCTTTGGTATCTCTTTTACTTTCTCTAAAGAAGTGTTGTACGTTACGCCCAGCTTAAAAACAACTCGCCTTTTCTGCATTCTCTTGTAGTTACGCACCCTTGAATTCGTTAGATCCGTGTTTGAAAAAACGATTTGTTCACCGCTTAAACTGCTGATGCGTGTAGTCTTTACACCCACATGTTCGACAACCCCAAGATAATCACCTACAATAATAAAATCCCCGATTTCAAAAGGCCGATCAAAAAGTATAGCAAAGTAGCTGAAGAGATCAGCAAGCACTGCCTGAGCAGCTAAAGCAACTGCAACACCACCAATACCCAGTCCGGCTATCACCGCCGAGATCTTAAAACCCATGTTGTCCAGGAAGAATATGATGGCCAATGCCCAAATAAGGAAGTTGATCACCATCAATATCCCCCTTAAACTTCCTTCCATAGCAGCTGTTTGACCGCGTTTTTTCCAGTAAACTGTAAAAAGATAATTAATGATCGTTGTGATAAACCTTGCTGCGACAAATGTAAGAATCAAAATTACTGCTATTCCTAACCCTTTCTTTAAAAACGGATCCAGGTTCAAAGAAATCACACTTAAATAACCTACACTTGCATAAGTAAACGGTAATAATACTCTACGAATAATTCTTAAAATAAAGTCATCTATTGTAGTCTCGGTCTTTTCAGACAATGCTTTAAATTTCTTAATTATCACGCGTTCAATACAATTGACAAAGATCACACCGAAAAGAAAGAACACTAAACACTCGGCATAATCCTGAATTGTGTTACCTAAAATTATCTTATTCATGATCTGAAGCATAATTTATTTTCCATTAATAATTAATACTAATAATAAAAGATATTAACACAAAAAAATAATGATTAAAAGATTAAATAAAATATGGCGATCGCACGGCATACAAATCATGTAATGTTTCACCTTTTATTTCACAAATTAGCATAAGCTTTTTGTTTTATCTGACATCAATTATCTCCACAATTGTTTTATTTTGTCATAATACTTAAGTCTAAACAATTCAAACTCAGGAGTTAAATTATAAACACCTTTTGAAACACGGTCGAACCAATAATAATGGTTATTCTGCAAAATATCCGCCGCATTTTTTATATCAAGATTATTCCTGATATCACGTGTGGATGATGCCCCACACTCAAACAAATACATAGCTATCCGGATCGCATTTTCTTTATATGCTGTAAACAATAATTCCCGTGTGCTTCCGCCTTGATTAAGGTCTATGCTCCTCCCGCCAAATTCTTTTAAAGCAAGATTTTTTTTCGTGTAATTTTTATGAGATTTAAAAGGTGTTGGTTCAAACTCTACTACTATTTTCTTTTTTGTGTGTTGATCTAACGTTATAAGGCCGCAATGAAGACGTTTCAAAAGCCCACACATTCTCTTGTAAGCTTTTGGCCAACGCCCTCCTTTTCCCAAAGGAACGCAGGCATAAACCTTATCCGTAATCTTAAGGCGCTCAATAAGCTGATAAACCAACTGGAGATTAAAACTTGTCTTCATTTCAACTATCAACAGCTCATCACCCTTTTGGGCCATAACATCAATGCTCTCTACCTCGGAATGAACAACATAACCATTGTCTTCCAGATATTGTTTCAGCGGTTTATATATCTCAATCTCTTTCATAAGATCCTCTTTTATTGTTGGTAACATTCTAGCTCACGTAAAAACTAATATCAATAACAACACTTGAAAACAATTAAAAAAAATCGGGTTGACCCTTTTAAAAAGGATCAACCCGTGTTTTTTTAAAGTGTTCTTCGAATTATTTATTTTGTAGCCTCTTTCATCAGATCGATCATTCTGTTGATAAAATCAGCGTTAGAAGGCAGATTTCCTTCAAGCAATAATGCGCTTTCGAATAATTGAAGAATAGACTTTTCCAGCAAAGGATTTGAGCTGTCAGCAATATACATTTTAGACAGATTGCCGATCAAAGGATGGCTGGTATTAACTTCAAGAATTTTAACATTTGGAGGCAGCGGCATACCCTTGTTCATGATCTTCATTAATTTTTCCATCTGAGGGTCCATGCTGTCTTTGCCTGAGACCAAAGTCACCGCAGATTCCACTAGCCTCTTAGACGGAACAACATCTGCAACCTTGTCCTTCAAAACGCTCTTGAACAATGATAACAGGTCTTTAGATAAATTGTCTTCCGGCTTATCAATCTTATCCTCAGGCATCAGGTCAATATCAGCCTTCTCGATCGATTTAATAGGTTTTTTATCATACTCGGGCACAGAGGGAATAATAAGCACATCTATCGGGTCTATTAAAAAAAGAACTTCAATGCCTTTCTTTTTGAAATATTCCAAATTCGGATTGCGGTCAATGATTGAACGACTGTCACCTGAAATATAATATATCTCCTTCTGTTCCCCCTTCATTCTCGAAACATATTCCTTCAAGGATGTAAACTCACCTTCTTTCAAAGATGAAGACTCGAACCTTAGTAATTCAATGATTTTGTCTCTATTACTAAAATCATGATTCACGCCTGTTTTAAACAAAGGTCCAAAATTCTTAAAAAAGTGAAGATATTTTTCGTTCTCCTTATTCGCAAGGCGCTGAAGCATTATCAAGATCTTTTGTGTTAAAACGCTCCTTATCTCAGACATAACATTGCTCGACTGGGTTACTTCTCTTGAAACATTCAAAGGAAGATCAGATGTATCAACTACCCCTTTGACAAAACTCAAATATTCAGGCAGAAGGTCATTGCAATCCCTTTGAATAAGAATTCTGTTTGAATATAAATGCAATGCCTTCACATTCTGATTTCTCATAAAATCATACGGGGCAGATTTTGGGATAAAGATCAAAGCTTTAAAATTAGCCTTTGTACTTTCAACAGATAAATGAACATGGGCTAGAGGATCCTCATAATCATTAGTAATAAATTTGTAGAATTCATTCAATTCTTTTTCTTCAATTTCACTCTCATTCTTTCTCCATAAAGCTTCAACAGTATTTATCTTTTCTTTGCCTAAAAATATAGGAAAATCAGCAAAATTAGAATACTTGGTAACAATACCCTTGATCCTGTCTTCACTGGCAAACTCTTTGGCACTATCCTTAAAATTAAAATGGATCTTAGTGCCTCTCTCTTTCCTGTCTATTTCTTCAACTGTATAACTACCTTCACCATTAGACTTCCATAGATATCCCTTAGAATCCTTCTCAGCGTATCTTGTTTCAACAGAAACCTCATCTGCAACCATAAAAACAGAATAAAATCCAACTCCGAATTTTCCGATAATATGTTCAGAAACAGATTCCTTGCCATCTTTAATACCTTTTAGGAATTCAAGTGTCCCTGAACGGGCAACTGTACCTAAATTATTTATCAGGTCATCTTCAGTCATTCCTATCCCTGTATCTTCTATGGAAAGAACGTTCGATTTTTTATCAAAATTAATAGATATTTTCAATTCAGATTCAGGATCAATAATATTTTTATCAGTTAATGCGCGATAACGAATTTTATTAAGAGCATCGGACGAATTAGAGATAAGTTCACGCAGAAATATTTCAGGATGTGTATAAAGCGAGTGAATAATTATGTTTAACAATTGCTTCATTTCCGCTTTGTATTCAAACTTCTGCACTTTTTCAGTATTTTGTTCTGTATTTTTTGACATTGCTTCTTCCCCTTCTTTTTAATAAATAATTAATCAGTAGAAATATATAGTATTAAACTTTTAATAAATTTCAAGCGTTTTTTTTAATGAGGCAGGAAAATATTATGGATAGACTTTTATAAAATATTTGTATACTGTTCCTTGTTATTTCAGAACCTAAACACTATTATCTTTATCGTGGCTCCCTGTAGCTACCTCCTTGTAAGGGTTCACTCAAAAACTCCATTATGGCGGCGGGAAGCCAGAAGCTTCGACAACCGCCATTTTTTCTCTTCTAAATCCTGGTGGGTAATTGTAGATGATAAGCAAACCCATCAACCCTTCAGCTTCCAGATCTTAAAGCAAATCCTTTTGCATCCAAATAACATCAAAAACGATACCTTTTTTTTCTCCTATACCTCTAAATTTCCCACATTCAGAAAAACCATTCCTTTTATGAAAAATGAGGCTTTGCTCATTTTTCGAACTAATGCTAGCTAAAATGACCTTAATCCCGGCATTTTTTGCTTCACATTCCAACTTCTTCAATGCAATCGTTCCTAATCCTTTCCCGGTATAATCTGGCTTAATAAAATATGATATTTCAGCGGTTTTCTTAAATGCCGAAAAAGGATTGTAATTTCGCAAGAAACAGAAACCAACAATTTTATTAGAACCTGCATCTACAATGACAAATGCAGGATACCCTTTAGTTATCTCAATGAATTTATCAAAAAACTGTTCTGGCAGTCTTGTCTCGGGATAGGCTGAAAAACCGTGATCAACGTAATGGTTAAAAATATCCATTACCTCTACCCCGTGATTCTTTGTCATTTCCTCAAACCGAACATTCATATTCATAATTTTATCTATCTATAGGGTTCGCGTCCACAATTAGTGTGGACATTTATTACCACCCTCCTCGTAGGAAGGGTTCACCTAATATCTGGCGGAGAGACAGGGATTCGAACCCTGGGTACCCTTGCGGGCACAACGATTTTCGAGACCGCCACATTCAACCACTCTGCCATCTCTCCGAAATTTTTTTATTTAAGACCCCAACCGCATCCCATTAAATTTTAAGAATAATATCGATGCATTCTCATTTCAAAAGCGGGCGCTTGCATAGACAGCATTCATCATCATTGATCTCATTTAGCGCGGTGGATACATTATAAAGAATGACTATGTCATTGTCTTTTCAGCATAAAACAATAACAATATTATTAAATTTTTAAAATATTTTTTTGAGTTGTGTTGTTCCTTCTAAATGTTGATTTGTTCAAGTTTTACATGAGATAATTATAAGCCACTTGAAAAGGGAGAAGAAAGCATTTTAAACAGACCCGAGAAAACATTATGAACAGTGCTGGCTCCGCCCTCGAAAGTTCCGGCAAGAAATCCTAACATCTTACTATCAGTGTTATTTACATAATGCACTGTTTGCTTTCCTATTTCCAAAGGAGCGGTAATGAACTCAGTTGCACCCTCAATAAACTTATCAACACCTGCATAAGCATTCGTCGTCAAAGTTAAATATGCTGAAACAAGAAGAATTGATATAAAAGCTATAAAATATTTTTTCAATTTACACCCTCCTTACACATAATCAACATTATACATTATTATAATTTTTTATATGGTCAGTGATTAAGTATCAGACATTAATAAATAGATAAATATTTAATTAATTATTATTATATTACCGTTCTCTCTACTCACCAACCTTTCTTTCATAATTTTTTTATCCTAAAAGTTTTTTTGAAGCCTTCAAAGGCAGCAATACTTTTGGAACAATAATGTTGTTTCATAGCACTATATATTATTTTACAGAATAATCACTCCTGTTAACTTACTAAACAAAATGATTGTTGCTACTTTATTAATCGTTACGTATAGTAAATAATTATGAAAACAGGCAAAATTAAAATCAAGCAGGCATCAATTGAGGATGCGGATTTTATCATTAAGTTCGGTGCCGAAACTTTTAAAGATGCCTATAGTCACGCACATTCAAAAGAAGATATGGACACATATCTTCTCTATGCTTTTAGCAAAGAAAAGATACTTGAAGAATTATGCGACAATGACACATTTTTTTTAATTGCCAGTAGCGAAGAAAAGCCTGTAGCCTATTTGCAATTAACCACAACTAGAACACATTCTGCTCTCAAGGAATCCTCTTCTATAGAACTTAAAAGAATATATGTATCAAAGGAAATGACCGGAAAGAAAATAGGAACTGAACTAATGAAGATGGCTCTTGAGATCGCACGTTCAAGAAACCATAAAACAATCTGGCTCGCAGTTTGGGAATTTAATACCCTGGCAATGGCTTTTTATGAACGCTTTGGCTTCAAATCTTTTGGCTCGGACATCTTTACTCTAGGAAAAACTGAACGAAATCTTGTTCTTATGAAAAAAGAATTATAGGTCAATACACTAAGCCTAGCTCTAAACTTTTTTCACTGCTTGCATCCACACCTAATAACAAAGGCAAACTGTTAAGAGGCTGGATATTGATAATTACCGGATAAAATCCCTCAATATTCATTTGCTTTAAAGGCTGATCACTAAATGGAAGCGGCACCCCCTGATCATCACGTTTGATCTGAAGGTTCAAAAGCGATGGATTTAAGTTGATACCACCGACCTTTTTGTTATCATTTTCATCACCCAATACAGCAGCATCTGCAAGAACTGGAACGCTGTCAGCTTTAAAGACCACTTCACCGTTGTCCCCAGCAAACTGTTCTATTCCAAGAAGGTTAATAAACTCTATCAGCCTGTCCTCACCCATGCCCATTCCCACCTTTGCATTTAAATCTTCTAAAGAAAAATCCTCGACCATACTTTGAGCTTCAAATAAAACATCTTGAGCAATATCTAAATTTTTCTGCTGTTTATCAAACCATACTTTTATCTCTGCGCTACTTTCACCATATTTTCTTTTTCTTAATGCGGCTTTAAACAATAAGCCGTAATGCTCTACCATTCTCTTAATAGACACTTTTTTATGAGAGGCATTAAAAGCCGCTTTCATCATATTGAGCCAGGATTGATCACCGTTATCAATATAGTTGGAACGTAAATTTACTGCCTCTATCAAATACTGCCCCAATTCCCTTGCCCCATCTGCATAAAACTTATCTTTTATTGCCTGATCCTGGATCTGAAACCTTTTGATAACTTCATTTTGAGACCACCCTTTAAAAGGGTTGATCAACCAGCCATTGACCCCATGTGTAATATAGGACAACGGCCCGCCTGTTGCCGTGGCAATAACAAGGTTACCGTTAAATTCCGCGCGCTCATCACTTGTTCCTGATGCTTCACGCGTTAAATATGGTAAAACCAGCCACACATCCGCAGACTGTACCGATTTCTGCATAAGCTCAATATCAGATTCATTAATAAAAATAAATTTTCCTTTCAGCGCGGGGTCATTTTCCATCGCGGCAAACTGCTCTGCCCAAGATTGCCCAGCCGTATCCGGACTTGGACCGCCTATCAGAATATTTGAGTTCAAACCCTTTCTTTTTTCCCCTTCCCCTAGCCAAGGGGTATCATAATCAGTATCTTTATCACCAGTGATCCACTTCGCCATTGGTATCAACATGCCCTGTGCCTTATATTCAACCAATCTACGAACTAATCCCACGAGCATCAGGTCAGGATCCGTAAATTCTTTACCATATTTCTTTCTCAAATGTTCATTTAACTGTTGTTTATTCTGCTTTACGATATTAAAAAGCTGTTCACCTTCAATTCCATGAATGCCTACTTCATCAACTAACGCCTCCAACGCAGGCGAATACCATTGCCTTGGATCAGATCCATTTTGAATTGCAACGACCTTATTCGCAGAATCAGGCAGAATTTCCTGAATAGTCACATCTTGATGCTCACGAGAAACACTGTTAATGATTATCGCTTTTGCCGCCAAAGTCTTAGCCGCATTAACAACCCATCTATCGGGATCACTTTTATCAATCACAGAATCAGGAACAAGGTCTCGACCGACTAAACTCCATAAATGCCCCACATCCCATCTCTCCCATTTTGGCAAAGCAGCAAGCTCTGGCGTATGTGTCGTAAAAACAACCTCCGTATTCTCAAAAACACTCTTTTCAGAGCTATTAGCATTCTTAAAATAATTAACATCATTATCCATAGCAACACTAGTAAAAAACAATTGCCCTTCACTTAGCCTTACAATGTCCGGACGAATACCGAGTTTTTTCATCGTCTCAACAAACGCTCTTGCGAAAAATGCCATTTGAACATCCTGCTCATCTCCTGAAGGATAAAGCGTCCTGAATTTATTCTTGCTAATATCCTGGCCATCTGAAACTCCTTCCATTGATTCTATCGCCAAAGAAAGAACTCCATTCGTGTTAGCCCAATAAATCCTCACCGGATATGATCCTCCATTAAAATCAACATTAAAAGCCAAATGCTCTATCTGCCCTGCGTTATTATAGATCATAAATGGTTTTTCTTTTACCTGCCGCTCCCAATCAACAGGAGCTCCATTCAATGTAAAATACCTCGGTGTTACCGGTAAAGGCGCTATACCCTGATTAAACAAAGCCTCATAATTATTATAAGTTTCCCCCTGAAGAAAGCCTAATCCGCCTTTTCCTCGTGTTTTATCCATAATTGGCCCAAGGTGAGTGAAAAACGCTTCTAAAGACTCGTCGACAACAACTGAATTGTTTGAAGCAGGAGAATAATTCCAGAGCAATTTTTCAAGTTCAGGGTCAGCAACTCTGACATTTAAACCTTCACCCAGATTTTCCACCATATCAGCTGAAACAACCATCTGCTGTCTTCCACTACTGTTTATAACTTCCATTAAACTCCGGACAACTTCAATCTCGGCAATACTTAGCATGGAAGTATCTTTATTTGACAAAGGATGTTTTTGAATTACTTCTGGAAGAACATCAAAATCTGTTCCACCCGTGAAATATTTTATAGACAGGACTTGCTGGGTATTTTCATCATACTCTTCTCTTATATAGTTCGCGACACCCTGCTTGAAGACATCTAAATACTGGTTATAGATCTTTTCAGCAGCCTTCTCATCTTTCAGATCAACACCTTTGATCTTATTTTGGTCGGAATAAACTTGTGCTAACAAGCTGTTTTTCAAATTCTGCTTATACCACGTTGCCAGGATCATGGAATTGTAAATTTGACGAAGATTAGCAAAATGTTTTCCTTCGTTAACTTCTTTTTCTATTTCAGGCACGATCAATTCCTTGATCAAAGAGGACATGCTCTCTGAGCTACCATCACTTTTTTTAGTTAACCCTTCCTGTGCCATCATTTCATTGTATTCTTCTTCAAGCATGACTTTCAAATGACTCTCGACCACGAACACACTTGTACCATGCTCATAAACAACAGCTTTCGATGGGACTATCCATATCTTATTTAAGGCATCCATATTTAGATCTTTATCACCAAGCTTATCTGCATATTTAGCCCGCATTTTACCCCAGAAATTATCCCCTAGCTCATTTTCCGGCAACATTAAAGAAGCCGTTAGCTTCTTTAAAATATAATCCTGCGCCAATAGGTCCCTGCCCATCTCTGTCTTGCCAAAACTATCAGCAATGATCCTGTTTTTTTCATACGGCGATAAATTGACCCAAAGGTCTGACTCAGGAACAGTTATGCTTGCAAGAAAATATTTGATCAGTTTTTGGGATTCTTGTTCAAACTCTTGACCGCTGAGAGATTCCTCACCAGAATCAACGATGAAATCAAATTTTAATGGATTTTCAAGGCTTATAGTCATGCCTTTAATGATAGTAGGCATAAAGGCAGGTGTAACAAAGAGATAATTTGTCTGTGCAAGATTAGCACTTAACTGCGCGAAAACATTGCTGGGAAGGTACAAATTTGAAAACAAAAAACAACAGATCAACAGAAAAGCATTTGTCTTAGAAATTTTTTGTTTCACAAGCAATTTCCTCAAATAGTTGTTTAGAAGCAATAAAATTTATGTTAATTGAAGTGTATTAGTTCTTATAAAGAACAATATGATTGAATATGAATAAACTATAACATTTTTTTGATTAAATGACAATGTGCCCTGATTTAAAAATAACAGAAATGTTACATACAAGCTGCTATTTCTTGTTTCCCTTTTTAAAACTTGTAGTTTTGTGAAATTGTGTTTTCTCGCTCTTCTTTTTAAATCTGGGTCTAGGCGGTTGCAACTTGCCTTTTGGACGGTTTCCACCCGGTCGTTTTGCTTGACTTGAATCACTATCGTCAAATTTTGCATTGACGAACTTTGAATGTACAGAACGCGGCAAGGTCATTTTCATAAGCTTTTCGATCTTGTTAATATCATGGCTTTGTGCAGGTGTTGCCAATGTAACAGCGTGGCCTTGTTGACCAGCGCGCCCTGTTCGCCCGATGCGGTGAACATAATTTTCAGCATCATCAGGCAGATCATAATTAATAACCAGTTCTATCATGCTGATGTCAATACCGCGGGCGGCAATATCAGTTGCCACCAGTACTCGGTAACGCCCGCGCTTAAAACCTTCTATGGCTTGTGTCCGCTGCCCCATAGAACGGTCAGAATGAATTTCTGTAACCTTATGACCCATAGCACGGATATTACGGGCAATACGGGAGGCTTTCATCTTTGTACGGGTAAAAACCAAAACCGTACCCTGATACTTTTCTAAAAGCATTTTAAGGACATCGCTTTTCAAAGGCTCTTTTACAATAAATAATTCATGCGAAACATCTTTTGCAGCTGTACCTGTCGGTGCGATCTCTATCGAGATAGGAAGCTCCATATACAAAGTAGCAAGCTTGAGAATGTCCTGAGGCATAGTAGCTGAAAAGAGCATTGTTTGCTTTTTATTTGTCACGCAGCGCAAAACACTTTTAACCTGGGGCTCAAAACCCATATCCAGCATTCGGTCAGCCTCATCTAAAATAACAACAGTCACACCTCCAAGGTCTATCGTGCCCTGATAGATATGATCGTTCATTCTACCAGGTGTTGCAATTATGATATCAGGATTTTGTTTAATATCTGATATTTGCCCGTAAATCTTGATCCCTCCTATAAGAACTACACTTCTCATTTTATATGGCCTCAATAACGGCGCCAATGCTTCATCAACCTGCAAAGCCAATTCGCGAGTAGGTACCAAGATAAGCGCCTGTCCACCTTCAGAAGCTAAACGCTGAACGGTAGGGATACCAAAAGCCATGGTTTTACCGGTACCCGTTTGTGCAACACCCATGATATCCTTGCCCGCCAAGGCAATGGGTATCGCCTTGTTCTGTATAGGTGTCGGCGTAACAAACTTCAACTTATTTAAGACCTTCAGCATGTCAGGGGCAAGCCCCAGATGAAAAAAACCTGATTGTGTACTTTGCATAAACAACTCCATTCTTGGGAACAAACCCTGTTAAATTCAAATAATCATTTATTACAAATGACCATATTTTGTATAATCAATATTTAGCTCTTCCATGCTCTTTTTCATTGCAGGTATAAATCCCCCTGGCGTTTCTGCGAAAAAGGCATCAACCATATCCTTTTCCACAATAACATTACGACCTTCTTCTCTTATAATACTTTCAGCCTTTTTAGATACTCTGAGCTCTGCAATACCGCGAATGAGATCCGGGATCTCTAAAAGTATTTTTTGAAAATGTTGTTCAGTCGATTCATCCCAACTGATCTTATTCTGAGAATCATGTTCTGACAAATCATACCTCCACTTTAATATTAATCAAAGCTTTAACCGTTTACCAAAATCACCTACTTAATCAATTTCCCTACAACTTCTAACAATTCATCTGGGTCAAAAGGTTTTTTAATGTATGCATCGGGCTCAGTAAAATCATGAAAATAATTATTTGCCTCATCATCACGAGATGTTATCAGGATAATAGGTATATTTTTCAAATCATTGTCTTTTTTTAATTTATTGCAAAGCTCAAAACCATTAAGGACAGGCATTATTACATCAGATGTGATGAGGTCTGGCGGGTCACTTTTTATCACATCAAAGGCCTCTCTCCCATCCAAAGCAGGCAAAACCTCATATCCTGCAGACTCAAATGTCAGGACCAGTAAATTTCTAATTTCAGGATCATCATCAACAACTAAGATTCTTTTTGCCATATAAATCTCTCCTGTTAAATTAAGATATTTTCTTATAAATAACTCCTGCTTTTTCCTCGACAGGCAACAAGCCGTTCTCTTTGTATACTTTCTTTGCGATAATCCCTTCTTGTCCTTTTCTTACTTTCCGCATTAGACATTTTAATATTAATCTTATCTAAGCAGGATCGTCACATTTAGCAGGAACTTTATCTAGCAAGTCATGTTCACTAATCTCTTTTTTTATTAGGTGTACGCCGCTTTCACTTATACTGCTCACATCCTCGATCGTATAAAAAGCATTTGGATTATATTGTTTAACCATATCTACCAACCATGAAATTTCTGAACGTCTAACGATTATATATATAATATCAACCTTTCCGCTGAGGCCTTCTCCTTCTACCCTGGTCACTCCATAACCCTTATTCTGTAAATATTCTATCAACCTGGAAGCTTTCTTACGTGTAATTATGCGAAGGATCTGGAACCCGATAGCCAATTTTTCTTCAATGATCATTCCCACATACGTTCCCGTAGCAAACCCTCCTGCGAATCCTATATAACACAAAGGGTTCGATAGGTTCATTATGATCTGCCTAAAGGCAAATAACCATATGAGAACTTGAAAAAAACCGATCAGAGGGGCTATAAATTTCTTGTTCCTGGAAAGAAGCATTATACGCAATGTATCCATTGAAACATCACAGATCCTCGCCAAGAAGATAAACATCGGCAACAAAAACCACTGATAAAACATGCTATTGTTATGAAATAACTCCATCATCAATTATCCTTTGTTAAAACTTAAAAAAACAAACAAAATCCCTAAATTCTTTTTTTGATTATATCGTGCATTATAAAATCTACTTTTATTATAGTAAGTAAAGGAAGGACAACACTATTTATTTCATCTTTTTTTACTACAGGAATTAAAGAGAGCTGCCGGTAATAGCCACTATTCTCATTCTACCAGCTTGCCTTTTTTATAGATCCTTTCAGGCAATAATTTTCCGTTTCTATCATACTTTTTTACAACTCCATCGAGCTCACCATCCACATAAGTATACTCATACATTAATATCCCATTTTCATAATACTCTTTCACAGTGCTGTTATCAGTGCCTTCATTATAAAATCCTTCCAGCTTTAAACTTCCGCTCTTATAATATTCCTTACAAAAAGTTTGCTTGTTGCAATAATCCACACAGGTAGTCCCCATGTTTGCTTCAGCATCAGGACACTCCCAATGTTTTTCACCTGTATCATAAGAATATATGCGAAAACCATCTTTTTCGGTGTAATCTTTTTTCTCATTAAAAGCTATTTGCTCATATCTTACCTTTTTAATGAAATAACCAACCTTATACTCGTCGATCCTGACCAATTCTGCGTCTTTTAACCACTCTTTATTTATTTCAGGCAAAGCAAAGAATTGATCACTTTTATGTTTATAAAAGAACTGCTTTACCCTGCTCCTTAAAATATTCTGATTATACTGCGGGCTGGATATTTGAGAATCATCGATATTATCCGGGAAATAAGCCTCCCCTGTCACTTTATTTCTAAGAACATAAAATGCCTGGCTGCTGCCGTTATATGAATAGAACTGAAACTGATTTATATCTTTTTGCAGGTCAGCATTTAGCTTTAGGTTAACTTTTTTTTCACCAAGAACGATCTTAACCCCTAAACTATTTTCAACAATATCATAAATAACAACCTGTTCTGGCCCAACCCAAACCTTTGTATCTTCAACTAAAGGAATTATTGATGTTATCCTATATTCGCTCACATTGAACTTTCCCTCTGCGGAATATTCACCTTTCTTATCTTTAAATTTTTCATAATCTTCTTCCCGTATCTTAAACAGTATATCTGAGCTATTAGATTTGTTATAAGGATTAACTATCTTAGTATCTTTGAGAATTGCTTTTATGGCATCTATCGAATCATGCTCGTATATAGACCCAAAGCCATAGCCCACAATATCTTCATGCCAGGTTAGGTCCTTACCAACTGCATATTTCATGCTTGCATTTTTAAATTTATCTAATACCGCAACCTGTGCCTGGGGAAGGCCTTTTATGTCCTGGATCAGGTAAACATTCTTATATTTTAGTTCCTGTTTTTTCTTATAAAAATTATAATCTTGCCCTTCTGAGACTGAAACACTTTCTATTTGAGGTTCAATTTCTATTGAACCAGATATATTTAAAAGTTTGGGCTTTAATGATCCTATGTTAAGTATGTCCCAGCACCAAAACTTATTTATCAAAACAACAAATATAACCCCTAACACAATTAACTTTACTGTTTTTTTAGAATTACGGGCTAAAAACTGATTTAATATGATCCATATGCCTATAACACCGTTGAAGACCATTTTAGCGAAAGAAATTGACCATTCTAAAGATACATTATAGGGATCCGTTTTAATTAAAGTCTTATTTGACAAATACTCAGTTATATGAATATCCCACAAATAAGAGAAAAAAGACTCAACCAATCCAAAGAGGAATAATGAAACCATGATTATTATCCCAACAAGTGCGAACTTGCTGAATTTTCGAGTCAAAGTCGCCAGAATAAACACCGGAACAATAAAATATAGCTTCTCATAAACTATCTGAGGGATTGCCAATAAAATAAATTTAACTGCTACTCCATTGTTGATAAAAACTGCCACTTCAGACAATAAAGGTATTAATATCAAAAAAACAAGAATAAATGATATCTTAGAAACAAGCAGTTCTTTTCGAGAAATTGGCCGAGTTAACCAAAATGCAGAATTCCCGACAAGCGCATCAACATGAATGAGCATAGGAACGATCACAATGATCATTAAATATTGCAATGATGCAATAAAGGAATTAATGTCCGTCAATTGTATCTGCATCTTGTAATTGTCAAGAAAGTAGCTTGTATTGTTTAAAAAATAGAATAAAGCTAAAAGAGTCCATACGCCAATTAACCATTTTAATTTTGACAGGTCTTTTCTAAATATATGGGCACACATCTTCATTGTACTCTCCTATTTCTTGACCATTCTGTACTGTTTTGCCAGAATAACAAAGATCTCACGCAAAGTCATGCCCGCAGCAGAAACATCCGAATGATCTGGAAATATTTTTTTAATTTTTTCTCTTGTTTGCTTGTCCGAATATTGAGAATCAACAAAATTAATAATTCTGTCCTTACACTGCACTGATAGCCATTCTTCAGGATAATTTATTTTTTCACTAATAGCCTCTTTTAAAATGATCTCTATCGTGCGAAACCGGTTTTGCAAGGATTCTGTTTCCTCGACCAATCTTTTTTTACCCAAATGTATAATGCCAACCCAATCTGCCAATCTTTCAACTTCATGAATATCATGGGATGAAATAAAAATAGTCCACTCCTGGTTCTGGGTGATCTCCAACAAGCCATCAATGAACTCTTCTCTTACCACCGGATCCAGCCCGCTAAAAGGTTCATCCAGGATTAAAAGCTTAGGCCTGAAGGACAATGAAGAGACTAAAGCTGTCTTCATTTTCATTCCACGTGAGAATGTTTTAATTTTCTGTTTATATGGTATATCGAACTGCGCAAGAAGATCTTTACAGAATTTATCATCCCAAGTTGAATACATCGGCTTGCAATAATTTATCAATTGTTCGACCGTCATCCATTCAAGCAATTCCTGATTCTCAGAAACATATCCTATTTGAGAGACCTCTTTAGGGCTTAGCCTTTTAGAATCAACCCCAAAAACCGATATTATCCCCTTAGTTGGAGAAGTTATATCCATCATCATATTTATAGTTGTTGTTTTCCCTGCCCCATTAGGCCCCAGAAACGCAAAAATACTTCCTTGGGGAACTTGAAGGTACAGGCCATCTACCGCAACAAGTCTCCCAAATCTCTTAGTTAAATTTTGAATTTCTATTGCGTAATTCATTTTTACTCCTCATTATCTAAATTCCAATGACTCTTAACAGCGTCAATAACTTCTTTTTTATTTATTAATAGGCGCTTTGCTTCAACCACTAATTTTTCAATTTCCGTATCAAGAATCTCCTTGCGCTGCAGATCGGTAGCCTCTTTAAGCTCACTTACAACACTGCCTATTCCAGGCTTAATTATAAGCAATTTCTCTCTAACCAGATGCGCAATTACTTTCTGGGCTGTATTTGGATTAATTCTCAGGTCCTTGCTCAGTTCTCTAACCGAGGGAAAAGTGTCTCCTGGCCTTAACTGTTCTGAGACAATAGCCTTTTTAACCGCATAAATTATTTGTTCATATATAGGCACACCAGATTGGAATTTTATTGAGAAGTTGATCATCCCTAAGTTCCTTTATTTACAAGTCAAACACATCCCAAGTGTAGTATGCAACATAGTACACCTGAATGTCAAGATTACCAAGGGACAATATAAAATTGGCTAAGTAAAGTGCACTTCTTTAGGGAGGGGTTTTATGAATTCCTGGCGCAGGCTGTAGGTGTAGGCGCCTTGTGTAGGTATAAGAAGGATATCCCCTTCTTCTATGCTTTTGCCGAAATATGAATAACCCCATAGATCATGTGGCGTGCAAAGCGACCCGAATACCATACAAGGATTTTCCTTCAAGGCCGGAGAACTAAGATTTATAACCGGGAAATAATCCATTTCGAAACGTTCCCATCCAATACTGTTCGTTCCGCCATCCGTAATTACAACGTCTTTATCTTTTTTATCGATAACCTTAAGAAGTATATGCATCGCTTCATGGCTTAACCACCGACCAGGTTCAATACAAATATCACAATCCAGATATTTAAATATGTATTTTTCAAGCGCCTTAGAAAGCTTTTTTGAAAATTCTTCGATCGTGATTGAAGGCAAGTACCTGTGATCCATCCCTTCTGTAAGCTGAGGGTCCAGGCATTGTTTCAGTTTTCCCTCAGGTGTTGACCCGGGCTGCATCCATTCCCCCTGCTGTGGCCAATATCCTCCGCCAATATCCAGAAATTTTATCTTTTTAAGGATGTTCTTATCCATGCGAGACAGCATTTTCGCTATCCTTGACAGAAAAGCAACCTGCTTGCCAGCGTTAAGGTTCCAGCTTGAATGAAATTGAAGCCCACAAACATCAACGTTTTTCTTTTTTTTCGCTTCTTCAAAAAACCGGGGGACTTCTTTTAAAGGTATTCCAAATTTGCGCCAAAGGCCGTTCTCTTCGATCATCAGCCTTACTCCGGCACGAATGCGGACGCCTGCCTTTGAAGCAACTTCATCCAGACGCGATAACTCGCCGAAACTATCTAACAGGACTGTGACCTTATCCGCCTGTCTTGTGCAGAGCATATGTTCATCATAAGTCTTTCCAGGCCCGCTGAATATTAACGAATTAGTTCCAAGTGAAAGCGCCTGGTTTAACTCCTTGCCGCTTGAGACATCGATCCCGAAGCCTTCTTTAAGAAGTGTCTGTATAATGAACGAACTGTTGTTACTTTTTAATGCATAAAAGAATTTTGCGCTAGGAATCTCTTTAATGAACGCATCGCGCATCTGCCTTGCCTTTCTTATCAATGCATTTTCATCAAATACATATAAAGGAGACCCGTTTTCCTCAACAATTGAAAGAAACTTTTTACGCTCGTTCAAAAATCCTGCAACAAAGCCCTCAAGCATTTCACGGCTCATCAGAGGTGTTTCATTTTTTAATATTTCGCGGGCTCTATCTAGCTGCTGTTTCACGTTCATCATTTAATTCCATTTCAAAAATCAATTTTTGAGATATATCTTCGCACTGTTCTTCAAGATCTTGATCCAGGTACGGCCTGAAAAAAACATGTCCCAGAAGCCTGGATTCATAATCATTTGGTGGCATAACGATCCTATCGCCTTTAGAATGCTTCAAATTGCATCTTATGACCCTTTCATCGCTGAGTATTACCGAAGGATCAATATCTTTCAATATTCCATTTCTATCTGCCAGCAGATGCAATCCTATGACCTTCTGCCATTTTTCGATCTCAAAAGGATATACCGGCTTACACTCAGCAAAATCAAGCGCAGCTCCAAAAATATCAAAACCGCTGCTTTCCTTAATAAGAAATGGCAGGCAATCCCCTCCGGGCCTTGGCGTAAGCTCCAAAATAAATATCTCACCTTTATAGATCTTAAAGTCAGCCATGGCCATTATTCTTTTTTCATCCAGGCTTTTAACAATATCATAAAGATAAGATCTCAGTTTTTTTTCAGTTACCCCCTCAGGAAGTTCAGCTGGCAATATATAGGCCGAAACGGTCCCGAAAGTTGCATTTTTATTGATTATCTTCTTTGTAAGACGCAATATATTTAACTGGCCATCATCACAAATGAAATCACAGCTATATTCATCACCAGGGATATACTGCTCCATTACAAAGACTTCGTGAGGGTCATTGCTGACTAACAAGCTGTTTCCGGAATACATCCTGCCTCGCTTATCCTTCATTTTTTCCATGATAATTGAGCAGGCTTCTCGGCAAGATTCCTTGTCTTCGCACTTAAAAACAAGCTCGCTTCCACTGCCTGTCAGAGGCTTAATAATAGCTGGGCCCTCAAATTTGTCAAAAGAACGGGCAGCCTCTTCTTCATTGCGTATCAGGAAGACTTCCGGGCATAATATGCCGTCATCCTTGATTATTTTCTTGAAAGTATATTTTGACCGGCAGTTGATCACTGTATCAAGGCTGGGAAAAGAGACCGAAAATATTTCAGCAATGACCGCTGTAAGAACCAAGGATTCGCAATCAAAACAAGCAAATCCTGATACAGCAAAATCATATTCATCCATTGCCTTTCTCAGAGACGCTACAACAGAATTATGGTCCTCCAGATCAAGAAGGATCTCCATTGAGCTCTCAGGGTGAGAATTCTGCCATTTCGCTCTTTCTTCAAAATCTGTCAGAAAAAACACCCTGTCGCCGAACTTTTCAATCAGTATCTCTATATAATCTGCCGTTGTTCCGACAACAACTATTCTGCTTTTACAAGACACTTTTTTTCCTCTTCAATGTTAGATATTATGTATAAAGGGCGGGCTTCAAGGCGGAATATGCGTTTCCATGAAAAATCTCCACAAAGAAAATCAACCTCTTCATATTGCTTTTCACATGCCTGCCTCATATGATACAGATTTATAACCTTTGCAACCCCAGGAAAATCAGCATTTGTACCCCCTGCAAAAAGAGTATAAACCCCATCACGTAAACACCCAACATCAACTGCAGCTATCTCGTTCTCTATAATGACCGTTATTACCTTAAGCCAGCCTTTTTCCTTTACCAATTCCACAAGGTCCCTAAAGCTGTTGTAAAAACGACTATCGGCAAAATATGACTTATCGCCAAAACGGTCAATATTCATCTTAACAAGGATTTCTATATCCTCTGTTTCATCAAACCTGAATGAAAGGCTTCGAGCATAAAGGTTTTCAACTTCTTTTTTTATGGATTTTATGGACTTTCTGTTAAAAGTCCCATAATATCCATCCATACTAAACCCGAAGTTTTTAGGGTGAAAAAGATAACCTATCTCATCAACTTGAGAAATGTCTGACAAAGGTATTGCACCGGGGAGAATATACCGCAATGAATATTTTATGCCCTCATCTTTCATCCAGGCAAACATACTGTCAAGAACTTCCTTGTCTCGAGCAAAAATCCTGTTCTGCTCAAGCCATGTCTTACCATCCCAGACCTCTCCCGGAAAATATCCATAGCTGTCATTCTCTTCTATCCAGCTTAGCGGAAGAAATCCAACTAACTTTCCATCATCCTCTGCAACTACAAAAAAAAGCCTGCGGTTAAAATGTCTATTGAAACAAATACGAGCCTCCCAAAGATCAGTCAAGACTTCAGAAGGCATAAAGTGTTCCCATAGACGGCCACAAGCCTCTAGATCAGATTCACTATAGATTGTTAGCATGCTAGTATCGATATTTTACGTTCGTAATGCAACTTTTCCCGCCAAAGAATTTTTTTGAAAACTCTTCTACAATACTAACATCATACGGCTTACAGCTGAAAACATCCAGGTAAACTGTTTCTGTCATATTTGCAAAATGTGCGGAAATAAGCGACGTTTCGATCAATTGTACCATCGAAAAACCAGCCACTCTTTCATCTTCACCGAAATGAACGACTTGTGTTTCCCCAAATCGCTTCATTTCTATAAGGTCACATAGCTTTTTTACGAATTCTTTGATCTTCTCTTTGTTTCTTATTGTTTGCGGATCACAATCATAAATATCGATACTACTTGCTATACCCCATACTGTCCCTCTTGATGCCTCCTCGAGCATGTCGAATTTTGATGGTAATGCTTCCAAACAACAACCTTGAGTCTTTGCCATTTTAACTCCTTTTTAAGTAATTTTTAGACTCATAAACTAATTTATCCCAACTTTTTACAGCTGAACTACAAATACTAACTATCCCGTTTAAAACTTCTATTTATAAAAAAACGTACTTCGAAAGGGTTATCAATCCTTTGGGGGATTGAACAACACAATTATTAAAGTACGTCTAACTTTCTTTCCTTGTCAGGTCTAGATTTCATATCTAAACATTGCGATCAGTTTTTTACAACTGATATTTTTCTGGAACTTTCCCTCCTTTTTTTTATTTACAATTTAATAATAACAATTATTCACCAAATTGCTAATTATTTTTATTTTTTTTTAGTAATATTTTTTTTATGACTCGACGGTGATAATTTGTTTTTTGCCCTATTCTATAAAAACCCCGCTTAAAGAAGATAATTATTCTTTTTTAAAAATTAAATGTAACTTATTTCACTTTTTCTTATCATTTATCTGCTAAGAACGATTCAAAGATTTGCCGCAATATTTGCAATATAAGGCATCTTTGTCATGGCTAAAAGCAGCACAGCTACTGCATTGCTTTCTGGATTCTGAAGGGGTTTTGATCATATCAACGGTTACAATTCCGGCAGGAATAACAATAATACTATACCCTAAAAGCATAACTACGGCCGCCAATGCCTGGCCCAAAGCTGTTTTAGGGGAAATATCACCATAACCAACAGTTGTCAGCGTAACAATTGCCCAATAAATGCTGCGGGGAATGCTGGTAAACCCATTTACAGGCCCTTCCACAACATACATAAGCGAGCCCAAAACAATTACAATAGTAAGAACGGTAAAAACAAATATCATTATCTTACAAAAACTGACACGCAAGGCCTGAGTCAGGATTTTTACTTCTTCCATATAAGTAGCCAGCATAAGAACCCTGAATACCCTAAGCATTCTTAAATAGCGTATCGCCAGCAAATATCGCGTCCCCGGTAAAAATACATTAAGGTACGTTGGGATGATACCCAGAATATCTACGATCCCAAAGAAACTGCCGGCATATTTGGATGGGTTTTTGAAGGAATTAAGCCTAACGATATAATCAATTGTAAAAAGAACTGTAAAGAACCACTCAACAGCATGCAGAATATTCCCGTAAGACCTATTAATTGCCGAGACACTATCAAGCATTACAGCAAAAACACTGATAACCACTGTAACAATCAGCAAAACATCATAAGCTTTACCTGCTGGAGTATCAGTTTCAAATATAATCTTTCGTATTTGTTCTTTGTTCAGCATAATGTAAAAAACCTTCTTTAAAAACATTAACACTAGTAAACTGGCTGGACAATATTTATTTAAGCAATTAAAAAAAGATCTTTGTCGCCTGAACTACTCACCAATATCTTCATTCCACAGCTGTTGGCTGTTTTTTATAAACATCGCCATAAGCTCGCGGCATTCCTGGTTATCAGCGACCTCAACTTCTACGCCCCGCGACCTCATATAATCTTCAGGACCCTGAAATGTTCTGTTCTCTCCAATAACTATCTTTGGTATCCCGTATAGAAGCGCTGCCCCGCTGCACATATCACATGGCGACAAAGTTGAGTACAATGTTGCTTTACGATAATCTGACGCTTTCATCCTGCCCGCATTTTCCAAACAATCCATTTCTGCGTGCAATATCGGGCTGCCTTTCTGAACCCTCCGGTTGTGGCCGCACCCAACTATTTTGCCATCAATAACAAGTACCGATCCAATAGGAATACCACCCTCTGCCATCCCTTTTTTCGCTTCATCAATTGCAGCTTCTAAGAATTTATCCATATTTTCTCCCTTTAAAACACATTAAAGATCTTTTTTATCATTATTATTCAAAAATTCTCTTATTTTGTATATGTATTGAGCATCATCTATTGTTGTATAATGTTCGCCGCTATCCACTAGATACAACTGTTTATTTGCGCTGCCATTACCATACAGGGATAGTGCCTCCTGACTTGGGATCAGCACATCTTTTTTTCCATGAATTATTAACCATGGAATCTTGATCTTATCGGAAATCCTTAGGGGCGATGAATTATCAACATTAAATCCCAATTCCAAATTGACAAATGCTAAGCCCAGGACTTTTATCCTTTCTCTTAAAAATACAGGCACAAAAACCATTCTCTCAACAAACTTGTCAGCCATAATATCAATACTTGCAAAGCTTGAATCCGTGATAATCTTATCAAAGCAAGCGCCATCACTAACGGCTTGAATCAATGCCGCCCCTCCAAATGAAACCCCATAGCCCACAATATTCTCTGCCAGGAATTTCTTTTCTTTGTTCAAATAATCAAACGCAGCTCGAATATCATATTTTTCTTTATACCCAAACGAAATTGTATGTCCGCCACTTTCTCCGTGGCCTCTAAAATCAAATATTAATACGTTATAGTTCAGTGAATGCCACAATTCAACCAAACTGAGAAAATTGGATTTATTAGCCCCCAAGCCATGGCCTATTACGACAGCTTTGTTGCTATTTTTATTTGGAATGAACCAGCCTTTAAGGACTAAACCATCTTGCGTTCTTAACGAAACTTTTTCCTGTTCAAGCATATATAATGTTTGAGGATCATACTTATCGCCAATCTTAGGACGATGTATACTAAAAGTAGCAAGCATATAAGGAAAGAGCATGCAAGTCCAAAGCACGGTGACTGTTATAAAATATACCAGTTTCTTGATTTTCAGATCAATGATCTTCTTGGACATGCCATTAGCTATCTTTTTAAATGATGATCTCATTAGAAAAAGCATAATGGAAACAGAAGAAAAGAAATATAGATAGGCTATGACTTCTTTAAAAATCACCCTGCCCTGCATTATATAGCTGAGATATATATTAATGAAGACAACAAGAACAAAATATGTGCCGATTTTTATAAGAATATTTTTTACAAGAACCTTGTCGATCATGTTTCTTCGGAAGAAAAACAAGTAAGCAGCACTAATTATTGGAAGGAAAAGATAAAACAATTCTGAAGGATATAAATTGAGCAAGTTTTTTATTGATCCAAGCAATCCTTTTTCCCTTAAGAATTATCACAAAGACCTTTTTTATTTCCGGCCTTTATCTTTTTTTGCTTTCACAAAAACTAAATCCTGTGTCTTTCCCCTAGCCTTGCCCTTTTTAAAAAAGGACAACACGATTTCAGCCTCATTAAATGGAAGCGTGATAAACGAGAATTTATCAAGTATCAATACATCCCTGATCTTTTCAGGCAATATATTGCATTTTTCATTAATGATCTCAATTAATTTCTTGGCAGTAAGACCGTCCCCTTTTCCGCGAGGGACAAAAAGCCGGGTCTTGCCCTTCATGTCAACTACAGCATCTTCGAACTCGGTATAATTATTAACATCCAGGTCATCCTGAAAAGAGTGCTGCAAAAGCGCCGCCAGAATATCTTCAGGGGAATTATCTTTTAATAGATCAAGTGACATTTCACGGTATTTTTCCAAAGGCGATGTTTTAATAATATTTTCAAGCTTGGTTTTTATCCTTAATTGTTTAGTCTTTATAATATCTTGTATCTTAGGAAGCTTTGCTTTCTTGATTTCAGCCTTTGTTCTCTTTGTGATAACCTGAAGCTTTCGATACTCAGACGGAGTGATAAAAGTAACCGCATTACCTGTCTTGCCTGCGCGCCCGGTTCTTCCTATACGATGGACATAAGCCTCGGGATCATGAGGAAGGGCATAATTAATTACATGGGTAAGATCATTAACGTCTAACCCGCGCGCCGCAACATCCGTTGCGACTAAAATAGTAATTGTTTTTTTCTTAAATTTACTAAGGATCCTTTCTCTTGAACCCTGAGACATATCACCGTGTAAAGCATCGGCATCATACCCTCGTTCCTGCAGCTGATGGGAAACAGAATCAACATCCACTTTTGTTTTGCAAAAAACAAGGCCGTAAAATTCATCTTCAATATCAATGATCCTGCAAAGTGTTTCAAATTTATCATTCTTATGAACTTCAAAATAGATCTGATCAACTGTACTGACTGTCATCTGTGCCTTCTTGATCTTGATAACATCATAATCGGGCATATAAGTCCTTGCTATCCTTAAGATCTCATCCGGAATTGTTGCTGAAAACAGCATCGTCCTTTTATTTTCAGGAGTCTGCTTAAGAATTGCGCCAACCTCTTCCAAAAATCCCATGTTCAGCATCTCATCAGCTTCGTCTAAAACCATATAAGATATCTTGTCTATTTTTAAAGTGCCCCGCTTTAAATGATCTAAAACACGACCGGGAGTACCGACAACAATATCAACGCCTTTCCTTAATTGACGTAACTGCAGAGAAATGGACTGGCCACCATAGATCGGCACAATATTAAATCTTTTTTTCCCTTTTAATGAATTGATCTCTTCTGCAACCTGAATTGCAAGCTCGCGAGTAGGCGTAAGGATAAGCACCTGAACATTGCGTAATTTTTCAGACATTCTCTCGAGTATTGGTATCCCAAAAGCAGCTGTTTTTCCAGTACCGGTTTGTGCCTGGGCAATAATATCCCTATCGCCCTTAAGCAACGCGGGAATGCATTTTTCCTGAATTGGAGTCGGGGCCTCAAACCCTTTTTTTTCCAAGACCTTAAGCATCTCGGATGATACACCTAAACTTTTAAATATTTCCATTTTTTCCTCATTAACCATAAATATATTATTATTGATTTATATTGATGCCAAAACCATCTAGTACCAAGGTTCAAAGATTAGAATAGTTCCCGTATAAATTTAACTGATAGATTATAGACCACATTGTTGTTTTTTACTATAATAAAATATCCGTCAATATAATCACTATTATAAATATAACAACACACATATCCAGGATTAAAGTAAACTTATTCTATTCACTATTTATATCCAAGTATAATTACCAAATTATTGTGTGAATTAAAATTAGCTAAGCTTTAATACAGTTTTTTAATATAGATAAGTAAAATCGCATGCAATTTTTTTCAACCTTTTTTGAATACTTTCTTAACATCATCGCAATATCACCTGTCCCGCAGCAGACATCAAGGAACATTTTTCCACCAGCCCTTGGGCAGCTTTTTTAGGCTCAATCAAATCTAGTCCGAATGTAAGAAAATGTTTAAGAATATCATATGTTTTAGCAACTTTATTGAATAATTTTTCGATTGGATTTTTCATTCATTATTGACAACCTGATCATAGATTAAGTTCCAGTCTACTTCAGTGAAAGGCACTGGTTCTCTGCCTATTTTGGCATACTTTAATAAATCCTCTATCAATTCATCCATTCCTTGGGCCCTGATTACAATAAAGTCTATATCTTTTTTCCCTTCGTCATCAATTATATCCTTATATCTTTTTTCTAATAAATGACTAAATCCAATTATTATCTTAAGGGGCGCTTTTAGATTATGAGAAACAATATAAGCAAATTGCTCAAGATCATCATTTAAAAACTTTAGATTTTCTTCAGTAACCTTACGCTCAGCTATTTCTTTCTGTAAATGTTTTGTTTTTCTCTCAACTTGAATTCGCAAGATAAATATTAAAAACAAAGCCATGACAAAAACTATCGGGACCATAGCATTGAAAATATATTTTGCAACATCATTAAAAGTTACTTTTAGCTTAAATAAAGGCCTGAACCATTTTTCATAAATAGTATCATATGTCCCGTCTGCAATTATAATCGCAAGCCCTTCATTAAGTGTTGCTAACAACTCTTTATCTCCATCTTTTACAGCAAAAGTAAAATCCTGACGAAAATCATCTATCTGGTTTACAGTAGGAACAATTGATTTAATATTCAGTTCTTTGAGTAATTCTAGGCCCATTAGCTCTTGACAAATAACGGCATCATGCTTTCCCGATGCAAGCATCATCATGGCTTTTTCATAAGTCTCAACTGCAACAGTATTAATTTCACCATGCTTGCGAAGCATATATTCTTCAGCATTATCACCCTTCATAACAATTACTTCTTTATTTACCAAGTCCTTTATCGTTTTGATATGCCTGTCACCTTTTCTCACAAAAATTGCGCCATGCAGAGTTAAGTATGGAAATGTAAAATCATATATATCTTCGCGTTCTGGAGTACGCCCAACGAGCGGCAAGACCTGAATTTTTCCCAGAGCAAGGTCTTTTTTGATTTGATCCCAGGAACCTGCTGTAAAATCTACATTTCTGTCAACTGCTTCAAGTGCTGCCCTTAACAGTTCGACAGAAAATCCGTCAGCTTTGCCATCTGGATCAATAAAGCAAAAAGGCGGGTATTTATCTTCCGAAGAAGCTTTAATAGTTTCTACGCTAGCATATACTATATGGTGAACATAAATGCACTGCAACAATACAAGCAATAGAAGGCCAATAAACAACATGATGAATTTTGTTTGATCGTTGATTCTTTTACATATAATCATGTTTTGTTCCAAAATATGCGGTACTTTAGTCGGGCCAACCACTAATCATGTTCAGTTGAAACACTTATTTAATTACTGCATTTTACTCTCATATATTATTCTTTCAACTGATTTATAGTCAGGCATGTTCAATAATCATCTTGGAAAAGAGGGAAAAATAAATAGCGGCAGGAACAAACTAGACAATTTGTCCCTGCCACTATTCATTACTGTTCACAGCCCAATCGGATGAAACATAAATCCAGTTCATTTAAGCATATATATTAATTGGTTCGGGCACAACTTCAATTTGCCTGACCAAACAGATTCATATCACAATTAGCGTCAGACTCTCTTTAGCCTAAAAGGGTCTATCCCTAATTCTATTTATGCAAGTGCGCCGTTTTCCTGCTAAATTTAAATTTAAATGCCTCGGGTGGGTCCGGAATGGTTTTTACATATGCTTTAAATTCTTGATCAATAACCGGAATATCCTGCCCGAAATATTTTTTTAACAACCCTGCCCAATTATCTTTATCTAGCTCCTGATAAAATTCCCAGAATTTTGGTTCACCTAGCTTATTTGTTGCATACATAATAAATGCAGCAGCTATATTTCCTTCGTCATCATCCTTGTACTTATCCTGAAAGACCTCATTAAGCGACCAACGTTCTTCGGACACAAGCTTGACTAGCTGATAATACATTATCTGGTAGTCATTGCCTTTAAACCTCTTTCGCTTGCCTTCTTTAATCCGGCATATCCCCTCTTCAACACGCAAAGGGGCATCAGGGTTCAGTTCATAAAGGAACACGTGCATCATCTCGTGGACAGATGTAAGGCGAAATTCCTCGCTAAAGCGATAATGCACCTCCCTGTCATTGACCCTTGAAAATCCTTTATTTCTTAATTTTTCATAGAGAAAAACTTTTAATTTTGGGACCTTATTTATTCTTGGCAAATATTGCTCCGCCACATTAAACGAATATTCATAGATCCGTTTTGCCTCTTCAATGTTCCTATCGGCATAAGAACCTTTTTTGTAATAAATAGAAAGATTCTGGGTTTCAGCTACTTCCCAATTATTCATACTGCAGCCGGACATAACCACTATGAATAACCCTATTGACCATATTAATTTTCTATGTAGTGTCGGCTTCATATACCTAAAAAGCTCTCCTATCTTCATTTTGCACCTCTTTTCCGGGGACAGGTACCTATATTATTTAAATAGGTACTTGTCCCTTTCTACATCGATCCCATGTTTATTGTTTAAACTGTATCCCTTTTTGTGCCGCCTCTTGATTGCCGTACATCCTGTCAAATCCATCTGCCTCAACATCCTGGCCATATTCATTATTAGGATACGTTTTCACGGGACGATGATCCACGGATCTCGCCTTTTCAACCAGCTCAATAAACTCCTGTCGATAGCCATATGAATCTTTGCCCTTCGACTCAACAGCTTCATTGATCACGTGGTTGTAATTCGAACTTCCTTTATATTTTGAATCCCTTAGGATCATCCCGAATTCAGCAACTGCTGCTGCGAACTGAAAATCTCCTCTAGGCTCATTTGCCACTTCACTCTTATTTATTGCCTGCTTGATAAGCTTGCTTACAAAACCATCAGGCTGTTTATAACGAAGCTTAACTGTCATCATCTCATCTGATGATACACTTTGTCTTGACTGATACTTCAGTTCATCAACAGAACCAAACTGCTCCGCTGATCCGGCAGGAACGATCTCATACAAAGCTGTAACTGTATGGCCAGCTCCTAATTCACCGGCATCCTTTTTGTCGTCATTGAAATCTTCTTTTGCCATGACTCGGTTCTCATAACCTATGAGGCGGTATGCCTTTACTTGGGCCGGATTGAACTCGATCTGCAGCTTGACATCTTTTGCTATAGTAAATAAAGTTGAGCCCAATTCCTCAACAAGAACCTTCTTGGCCTCCTTTATCGTATCTATATAATAGTATGTCCCGTTCCCCTTATTTGCTATCTGCTCAAGACGATTGTCCTTATAATTGCCCATACCAAAACCAAGTACAGTCACAAAGATACCTTCTTCCCTTTTTTCCTCGATCAACCGGGTCATTTCTGAAGTACTGCTTACCCCTATATTAAAATCCCCATCTGTGGCAAGAATAACGCGATTGTTACCGCCATCAATGTAATTTTCTTTTGCTATCTTGTATGCTAATTGTATCCCGGCGCCGCCTGCTGTCGAACCTCCGGCATTAAGGCGGTCAATAGCGCTTAGTATCTCTCTCTTATTAGATCCGGGCGTTGAATCCAGGACTTTTCCGGCAGCACCGGCATAAACTACCATAGCGACCCTCTGATCATCTGATAACTGATTGACCATCATCTTCAGGGATTGCTTTAGTAAAGGCAGTTTATTCGGAGTGTCCATAGAACCTGATACATCTATCAAAAACACCAGGTTACTTTTAGGAATTTCTTCCTGATCCATTATCTTTCCCTGCAAACCAATCCTCACGAGCTGGTGGCTCTTATCCCACGGACAAACAGCCGCATCGGTATTAATAGAGAAAGGATCCTCTCCTGTAGGCTTTGCATATTCGTAAGAGAAATAATTTAGCATCTCTTCAATACGGACCGCATCCGCAGGGGGAAGCTGATTACTGTTTAAGAACCTGCGCACATTACTATATGAACCCGTGTCCACATCAATAGAAAATGTAGAAAGAGGATTTTCATTAACTGTTAGAAATTGATTCTCATATATGCGGGCATATTCTTCTGTGTTAAATCTTTGAGACTCCTCTCCCATAATAGATTCACCTTCATAAGGATATGATCCTGTCATATTTGCATCCCTGACAGCACTATAGTTTGTCGATAAATAATAAGGCTCATATTGAACAGCTTGCTGGCTTTTTGATAGCAGCGTTGTATATCCTGGAGAGAATTGCTCTCCTATATCATCAGCTGCTGATTTAAGCCTTCCCTGGATACCGCGCTTAACATAAACCTGCATACTGCTTAAAGCAATAACACCTATAATGATCGTTGTCACAATGCCTCCGCCAACGCTCATTCTAAAAATATTCATCTTTTTCACTTTCCTACCCTCCTTTAAATTTGCTTCAAAAAGAGAGACCTGAACTTTATGTTCCCAATCAGGCGATACTTCTTCTACCGGATTTTGATTAAGCAGCCGGTCCATTGACCTTAACTGGTTATAATAATCATTAAGCTCTTTATTTTCTTTGAGCAGCCGCTCAACGAGTTCTCTCTCTTGTAAAGTCACTTCATTGTCCGCATAGCGGGACACTAATTCCTTATTTTTCATTTCTTCGTTCATGATAATTCCTCCCCGATCAAAGAAGCCAGTTCTTCCCTTAGTCGCTCTTTTGCACGAAAGATAAGCACCTTAACCTTATCCAGAGAACAGTTAAGGATATTACTAATCTCAGCGTAGCTGAATCCATGGTACTGCTTCAGGACAATGGCTTCTCTCTGTTCATAGGGAAGTCTCGTTATAGCCTTGCGTACATGATGGGCCCTTTCATTTTCCGCAAGTATCTCACGGGAATTTTCTCCCCCGTCAGGAATTTCCCAAGGCTCATATCCGTCATTTCCTTCTGCTGCATACCACAAAGAAACCGTTTTGTTCCTTTTACGGATACGGTTTATGCATTGATTCCTTGCCACCGTAAAGATCCACGTTGAAAATGTCCTTTTTGAATCATAATAATCTTTATATTTAACTACTGCCAGGAACACATCTGAAGCTGCTTCTTCCGCATCTGCCCTGTTACCCAAAAGGCCATAACAGAAGTTGATAATGCGCAGTTTATTACCCTGAAATATGCTTTTCATAGCGTCTTTATCACCATTTTGATAATCCTGCATCAATTGTTCATCACTTCGTTCCATTGGGTATTCCTGACCTTTCATAGAGTTATACGCGGCAAGATCTGAAATGTTACAAAGTTTTTTTCTTAATAAGATAAAGATTGGGTTTCCAAGCAATAAAACCAATAAACACGATCACAAAAATCGTAAAGATCCATTTTTGCCCTATATCTATAATAAGCTTGTTGTAATACAAGGAATTCCAGCATATGTGAATCATAACCCCGCAGGTAATACTTTTTGTAATATATGTCACAAAACATAAGAACGCGGAAAAGAAAAGCATAATGAAAAAAACATCAACTCCCTGAGGCAGATGAAAATAGGAGAAAACAAAAGTGACGATTAACGCAGGCACAACCCATCCCTTAAAATCACGCATCAAAGCATGAAAAAAAAGTCCGCGAAAGAAAAACTCCTCACAAAAAGGGATAAATGCAGCCAAAAACATAAATTTTATAATTGGAAGACCTGCTGCCTCTGGGAGTGTCATATCTATAAAAATACGCTGAAAGATCAGAATAAGTCCAAATGAAATTGCAACTGCTCTCAGAATCATCGGATCATATGTATAATCCAATTTAAAATTAGGCACTGGCCTGAGCTTAAACCATATTAGTGAAGAAGTGAAAACCCATATATTGGGAATAATGATCCTAGGCCAGGAAAAAGGACCGCTGTCAACACCTTGAAGGAATTTTACAAAGCTCATATTTATAAATATTATCAGAGCAACATATGCATATTCAAGCATATTGCCTATTTTATTATGAATTTTGCTTTGTATCTTCATTCAACTGACCTCAAACAATAATTGCTACTAGTTTTCTAATTTTCATAGAATTATACGCGGCAAGATCTGAAATGTTACAAAGTTTTTTAATTATGGATAAGCACAACTTTCCCCTCATTAATAAAACGGCTTAGGAAATTAGACAATTCCCATGTTAACAAGGTCAACATTCACAACTGGGAAATACCTTGATAATTTAACTGCCTAATCCCACATTAAATTAAAACTGTGGTCTTATCGTTAAAAGGATTTGTTCTCATGGCAAAAAGAAAAAAATACGGATAATGGGTCTTTGTGTATTGCATGTAGCTAAGCCATTGTTTCATCAGACTGTTATAGCCTCGTTCAATATCACCTTTTGTATGAACTCTATCCACTTCTGATAGTTTTTTAAGGTCTCGCGCGGATAATTCTTCAGTAATATGAAATATTGCCATTAGCGTTTCAGTAAATGTCTCATGTTCCAAAAGGGTAGGATTCTGCAATAAATTAGTAAGGAAACCCCTTTTGCTTTTCAAGAAGGCAGCTAGCTTATTTAGATCAACAGATTCAATATCTATCTTTGACTTATATTTCTTCATCAATCGAAAAGCAGGCTTAAGATCAAGGTCACAGCTCCCATCATCACATACGATCCTTTTCTTTATCCTATCCAAGTTCTGATCAAATGCAGATAAATATCCCAACAACTGTTTTCCAAATTCACTAAAGAATACCTCGATTACCATATTCAATTTCCTCAAATTACTTTTCTTTTCCCATTCATTTAGGACTTGATTAATAATAATCGATACTAAAAGCACTTCAATAAAGACAAAAGCAATATCTCCAAGAAGATAAATGAATATATGATGTGCATCTCTAAAAATCAGATAATGTATATAATAAAAAAGCGCAGATAATGCAATCATAACCACAGAAGCATATATTTTCCAATTAGGTTTTTTTCTCATCTTTATTCTCCGTCAATAATATGCTGTTTATGAATAATATTAACATCCCACATCTTCATCCAAATCTTATATTTTAGATAAATATCACCTAATTCTTTACTGTTATTAGAACAAAAATAATTATGCTCAATAAAAGGCTAAAACCTACATGAAACCATTTTATCTCGAATGCCTTCATTCTCATCTTCACAAAATATTTTTGTCCATAATGCACAATACTAACACCTAAGAGCAATGTTATAAGGATCAATATTATAAGATCAGAATAGTACATTAATTTTTCCTTCTGAACAAGTGCAGTATTTGCCAGGATTATTATCGAATAAATAATGACAGGCCCTAAAATAACCGCACATTTCTTCTTCAAGGAACAACTATCGTCTAACCCAAAATATGGCAGGCAATAAACAAACAGTATCAAACTAATATAAAGAAAAACACCACCTGCGAGAAACGTAACATATATTGGTACGCCCAAAGAGTTTATTTTTATAACATCCCCTAAATTAAAAATAAACGGGCTGACAAAAAGCATTATTGAATTAACGCCTGTTGAAACAAAGCCGATCAGAATAAAAGGAGTTGCCCACGCGCTTCTAAAAAAACGCAATATAGATAAAACTATTATTATGCCTATTGCTAATCCAAATATTATTCCGCCGCCTGAAATAAGTATTTTATGAAATGTGATGATCGGGGCTGTTACGTTATAAAGGACTGATCCACCAGACAAAGGGTTAAAATTTATTTTAGGAAAAGACCCGGTGATAAAATACACGAAGATAGAATGTCCGAATTCATGAAGGAACAGGGATATGGAAAAGGCAAACACAGAACTACAAAAGAAAAAAATAACTAGTTTTATAAGTCCAGCCACAAATTCACCTTCCAGAAAAAGAAAAACAGCTTAATGATAATTTATCCATATTATCATATTAAAAAGCATATCTGTCACTGTTTATTCCCAAAAAAGGGGCACGCACATAATGCATGCCCCTTAAACTTCTTTAAAAAGGCTATACCTTATTTGGACATATGCCCTTTCTTCATTCCTTTTTTCATTTCTTTCATTTTTTCTTTTTGTTCTTCTGTCAATATTTCTTTTAATGACATACAAGCATCAACGACCCTTTTTGCCTTTTCTTTTTTGACTTCATATTTTTTATCAATAAGCTCCTTCATTTTATCGCCATGAGTCTCATCATCGTACATCAAAGCCATCATATCCACCATTACAATATCAAGTTCAGCTTCTTTCATTATCAGGTCTTTTTTTAAAGCGGTCTTCACCTCTTTTATTTTTCCTAACTGCTCTTCTGTTACTCCAAGCTCTTCCTGATCAGAATAGATCATTTTTACTCTTTTAAAGAACATATCCTCCATTGACATCTCATTACTTTCATCCATCATCATCTTTGGCATACCTTCGGCTCGATGCATCATATTTGACATCCCTTTACCCTCATGCATCATTTTTGACATTCCTTGACCCGGCTCAGCAAATACCATAGAAGTCATCGCTCCAAGCACTAACAACGCGCCGATCAATAACATTAAGTTTCTTTTCATTTCCATTCTCCTTTCGCTTCAGTTTTAGATTTACAAAATTTTTAATTCAGTAATCTTTCAACGCTGTGAAGAATATTGTTCGTATCAAAAGGTTTGCTCATAAAGAGATCAGCCCCCACTTCATCTGCTATGGTTCTTTCTACATCTTCATTTCTAGATGTTAAAATAATTATGGGTATGTTCTTGAATTTTTCATCCAGTTTTAGTTCGTTGCAAATATGATATCCATTGAATCCAGGCATAAAAACATCAAGGATTATCAGATCCGGATCAATAGATTTTGCAGTTTCCAATCCAACAAGACCCTCCTCTTCAGAAAAGACTTCATAACCAGCATCAGACAATAATTTTGTAAGCAGAGCCCGTGTTCCCCTGTCATCATCAATTATAAGAATTTTCTTATTCACTGGCAACCACCCCTCTGATCTTTTGAGTTCTTTAGCTAAATCAATTTTACCACTACTTAAAAAAAAGGTGTCGTTTCTTATATTTCAGAAAAGACACCTTTTTTTCTATTTTAGCAAAATCATTTTACTCCTATAACTTTAACCTCAAAAGTTAATTCTTTTCCTGCTAAAGGATGATTGAAATCAATAACCAGCGCATTCTCTTTTATCTCTTTAATCATTCCCACCATTGGCTGTCCTGTGCTTGTTTCCATTTGCAGGACCATTCCAACTTCAGGGGTTTCTTCAGAAGCTAATTTATCTTTTTGTATCTCAACAACAGCTTCCGGATTGATCACTCCATAAGCTTCGCTTGCAGGCACAACTACTGTTTTTTCTGCGCCTGGCTCTAATCCCTCAAGCGCGTTTTCAAGTCCAGGAATTATCATCTTGCTTCCTTGTGTATATACTAACGGCTCTTTTCCAACAGAACTGTCTACTACTTCATTATCAACTTTTAAAGTATAATCTATCGTCACTTCTTTACCGGCTGATATCATTTGCGCTTCCCCTTTTGTCTGCAAAAAACAAAATGTCATCATTAATGCAGCGATAAAAATTATTTTTTTCATTTTGGCTCCTGATTAAGTTTATTTATCCTACCTAAAAAGCATAATTGTATATGTTACTGCTATCAAATCGCATTTACTGAACCTTCGAATGCCAATTTGGAAAATAATGTGGAATTAAAAATATGCTTATATCAAAAAATAAAAGCGTTTGAACTGAACTGCAAATGACAGATCAGCTTTTTCAATCCCAAAAAGTAATCAATTATTGCACAAATAAATAATTTGTCAAACAATAGGTAAACAGATAATCGCATATAATGAAAAGTTTTATATGGTTAATATTGTGCTAACATACAGAAGCTTTCCACAAAAGTATTTATTGTCGATTGTAAGGTAGCTGTGTTAATGTATTACGTTGCAGGCCTTGAAAAGATCATTATTATTAACATTTTAAAGAAAAGATAAAAAATGTCGCTATTAAACAAATTAATCAACTTCTTAAAAATTGATGTCTGGCGTATCCGCACAAAAAACATATCAAAATTAAGGTCTTTTTGGATAACACAGTTAAGGATAATACTTCTTTCGATCAGAGGTTTTGCTGAAGACAAATGTCAGCTGCGGGCCTCCGCGTTAACATTTTACTCTTTGCTATCGATAGTTCCAGTAGTTGCAATGGCTTTTGGCATTGCAAAAGGTTTTGGCTTTGAACAGATACTGGAAAAACAACTTATGACCAGGTTTCCAGGACAGGAAAGCGTTGTTGCCCAAATAATCGGTTTTGCTAATTCGATGCTAGAGAATACGAAAGGCGGGGTTATAGCAGGAATCGGTATAGCCATTCTATTCTGGACTGTTATTAAGGTTTTAGGCAATATCGAAAACTCATTTAATGATATCTGGGGCATAAAAAAGTCTCGCAGCCTTGGAAGAAAATTCAGCGATTATTTATCTATAATGCTTATCTGTCCGATACTTCTTATTATGTCCAGCAGCATGACTGTATTGATCACCAGCCAGGTCAAGCTTGTCTTATCAAAGATCTCATTGCTGGGGACATTAAGCCCGATAATATTGATACTTCTTCAAATAATGCCTTATTGCGTAATATGGGTTTTATTCACGTTCATTTATATTTTTATGCCAAATACAAAAGTAAATCTTAAATCGGGATTATTTGGTGGCATTATTGCAGGAACGATTTATCAGGTCGTCCAGTGGGCATATATCACTTTTCAGGTTGGAGTAACAAAATATGGAGCGATATATGGGAGCTTTGCAGCTCTCCCTTTATTTCTTGTCTGGCTACAGATAAGCTGGCTCATTGTTTTGTTCGGGGCAGAAATCTCTTTTGCCGAGCAAAATGTTGAAACATATGAATTTGAACCGGATTGCCTTAAAGCAAGCCATTCTTATAAGCGTTTATTGACCCTTAGAATCACCCAGCTTTGTATAAAATATTTTGTTGAAGGGAAAGAACCATTAAATGCAAAAGACTTTTCTAATATTCTTGAGATACCTATACGATTAGTCAGAGACCTCCTCTATGATTTATCTGAGTCAGGGGTTCTAATTGAAGTAAAAACAAGTGAAAACAAGTCTTCTGCATATCACCCAGCTATCTATCTGGATCAATTAACAATAAAAAATGTCTTGAATATGCTGGATGAAAGAGGCATAAATAATATTCCTGTAGCTGAATCAAAAGAACTTGAAGTCTTGAAGCATTCTTTAAATACTTTTGATGAACAAAATAAAAGCTCTAAAGAAAATTGGATTCTGAAAGATATTTAGTATTATCTAAAAATATTAACCAGGGGAAATCCTTTATGAACTGTTGGCAATTCTTGAAATCCTCAAACTTCTACCAATCTCTTAACTCGTAATCCTCAGCATCGTATTTTCCATTATCGTTGAGATCAAAATGCATCCCGTTCTGGTCTTTTAGGTGCTTGATCTCATGTTTAGGGGCATCTATTTTTTGCATTACTTCGATCTGATGTTTTATACATTCCAGCTCCACCTTTTGCCCTGTCCAAATATCATCAGGAACAGGAGTAGAGTGCTGATCTTTATAATCATTGTACAGCTTAGAGTGAATGGAATCATGTGCAATAGAACCCGCGCACCACGTAACAGAATAGAAAGCCGTTCGATCAGCAATTTCATAGGTCGGCGGAGAAGTATACGCATTCATGCCGCTTTTTTCCGATTGTTTGATCACTCCAATATATTCTAAGACAATTTCGTATGCCTCCGGCGCTTTTTCTTCAAGCAGCAAGAGAGCCTCGTTGATCTGATTCTCAAATTCCCGAGTCCCTAAAACTGAAATGCCTCCGTTAGCCTTAAGATTGCCCGATTTAGCTTGCACATTGCATGATAAAAAGACAAAAGAACAGAAGCTAAGAACAACTATCTTGAGAAAAAAACAAAACAGCCTTATTTTTTTTATATTCATCTTTACTTTCAATAATAAGCTCTGGCATCAATTAAGTTTGAAAATCAATCCAATGAATTCAACAATATCATTCCAAATAAGCTCTAGCTTCGTTTAATTTATCGTAGAGCTTCGGCAGCCAGGCCTCACCCCAGAACAGATAACAGCTGGTTTCTGCATCAAGAATAGCCTGTCGAGCTTTAGCTAATTTTTCCATTTTTTCTTTTGTCAATTTACCCTTAACAAGCTGCCAATATCTTCCACTAACCTGACACAATTCTTCAATAGCTTTCTTTTGAGACCCAGATCCATTCCATTGCGCAAAATCATAACCGCTAGTAGTTGCCACATTCCATGCACCTGTGTTAACATTCGCTATCATCTTTGGTGGATGCGATTTTATATAATCAGAGAACTTAATCGTTTTAACTTTTGCTTCTTTAGATTTTATCTGTTCCAAAAGCGGCGCCCAAAAATACCCAAAGAAACCCGCATTATCATCGATCTGTCTAAACCACCCCCCATTCTCACCATCTGACCAGGTTGTTAAAAGAGGGTCTTTCGCAACTGAATATTTTTCTAACTGATTTTGGCTCTCCTTTAAGAACCATTCAGGGTTCAAGCCACTTTCCTGAGCGTTTGACATATCCCGATGCCTTGGAATTATCGTTATTTGAACCCCGTCATATTCAGATGTGTACAGCTGGAAGGGATCAAGCGGCTTGCCGTCTTTTGGCTTAACATGAACATGATCAACAACAACATATTCATAACCGGCTTTGATCAGCTCAGGTATCATCTCCATACAAAATGCCATTTCAGACGGCCAAAATCCTTTTGGAGCAATGCCGAAAGCCTTCTTAAATATTTCCTGCCCTTTATCCAGCTGCTCGGGCCAATCTTCTTTCGGTATAAGTGGAAATATAGGGTGATAATACCCCATCCCGATGATCTCTATATTTTTTGCACGTCGATAATCTTCAAGCATCTTAGGAATATCCACGTAACAGCGGTACTTGTCAATTATATACGGATCCAAAAACTGCTCGATCAGGACCCCGGAAAAATCGACATGAAACTCACCTTGGGGATATTTAAGTGCATATCGCACTGCCCGCTCATAACATTTCATTATCTGCTGAGCTTCCCAGTCATTGTGTTCGATAAGAAGCTTTAAATTATGCGGAGGCTGATGCATATGAAGCCCCATCGCATAAAAGAAATGAGAACTATTTTTTTTTGTCATAAATCCCTCCTTGATAAATTAGGCTTATATTTCCAGAACCAATACCTTCACTTCAGGTCAATACCTTTGTTTTTGCTATTGGCCCATAAATCCTTGTAAACAAGATACGATTTTCTCAATTGGCGCATATAAGGGCTTTTAGAGCCCTCACCCTGACTTGTGATCCCATACCACTCCGCACCTGAAACGGTCATGAAAGCTCCCGTATCATGTATCGATGGCGTTCCTCCAAGATACCATTGATCACACCATGAAAAAATAACACCACCTATGCTGTTCCCTACGCCATTCTTGCCAAAACGATTGTCCTCAATATCTTTCCAGGAATCCATATGATATCTTGCCTGAGCCCCATCATCATAAAAATGTTTCACTTTAGCCTGAAATCCATATTCAGTCAAAAATACAGGCCGATCAAAAGTTTCCTTAACTGTTTTCCATATCTCTTTAAAACCCCAACGATAACTATTCAAACCAAAAATATCAACAGCCGGGCACAGCTTTGAAATCTCCGCCAAATTCACAAGGTCCAAATTACAAATAGCAACTGGATGATTTGGATCAATCTCATGTATAAGCTCAGCAGCTTCATTGACCAAAGTTAAAAATGCTTCAACCTGATTTTCGGCATTATCATGATCATAAGGATTAAAGTTCTCGTTTCCTAAAAGCCACATCAGCGTGTAAGGCTCATCCTTATGTTCTTCTACCATAACTCTCACGTTCATCAAAAGATCTTTTCTTTGCTGAGGGTTAGAATAATCTGTCCCATTTTCCCATTTAATATCAGATCCAATTCCCCATTCACCAAAAAAATGACCGATAATGGTCATAATACCAAAACGCTTCTCAAGATCGCGGAATATTTCTTTATTTGGCGGATGCACAAAGGTAAGCTTTGATCCCGGATAAACATAAAGATCATTTATCCTCAGATCATTGCTCGGCATTTGATAAATACGGATAGTGTTAGCTCCCATGTCCTTCAAAAGCTGCCAGTCACCAACAGCCATCTCATCCGGATCTTGAATATCATTCGCATTTACATCAACCCAGGAATCATAAGCAAGATCATTCTTACCATTTTGATCCAGGTCAAGAATGCTCCAATCCCTCAATGTCTGCTCATCAGGACTATCCCCGACGACAGCAAAGTTATAAACAACCCCTTTTATAAAAAAAGGCACCCCATCAACTTTTAGCTCCCATTCTCCCTGCGCGTGCCGGACAGTTTCAACCTTTTTAGGCAAAGCATGACATACACTCACACTACTAATACAAAAGAATAAACAGCTCAAAAGTAACCCCATTCTTATACTTTTCATTTTTTCCTTTCATAGAATTGTGAAAATTTTTTAGCTTATATTAGGATCAATCACAATTCTTAATAAAAACTTGTTGTTAAAGGATTTGAATAAATAGAGTTTAATTATCTGTTTTTATTATATTAACTTCTAAGTAATGTATTATTGCTTCAGCTACAAACTTATTGCCAATAGGCGACCAATGTCCCGCAGTAAGAGGGTTTTCTGTGTTGCCCTTCTTTTTCCAATAATCTAGATCGCTAAATTTTTCCAGACCAAATCCACATCATATTCATTTGACCCTACTTCTCTTCCATCCTGATCAACTTGAAGAAATTGAATTTCTTTATACATGTTAATAATACGAAATAACCCTTCTAAGAAAAGCAAAGCTATAATCATAGTAATAGATACAACAATAACAGGGAATATCTTTTTCACCTTACAATCCTAACTTTTCCAACAACCTGCTTCATAAAAAACACAGAGGACAGGGACATCATGCTAAGCACAGCACCTGCAATGAAAGGTATACGATAATTGATCAACCACAACAATCCCCCAACAGCCGGAAGAATGACTGCAGCAAGATGATTTATTGTAAAACTAACAGCCGTGCTTGGCGCAAAATCTTTTGGGTCAGCTATTTTCTGAAAATACGTCCTTATAGCAATGGCAAAATTAAAAAATATATGATCAATGACGTATAATCCTGCAATGAGAATGCGCGATTCAACAAAAGCATAACTAATAAATATAACTATCAAGCTGCTGTATTCAAGCATCAAAATCCGCTTTTCCCCAAAGCGTACAATTGCCTTGCCTATAAGAGGCGCAAAAAAGTAATTGATAATATTATTCACTACAAACAGAAGAGTTATTTGCTGTACCGAGAAATGGAATTTCTTGACTAGCAAGAAAACTGAAAACACAACAAAGATCTGCCTTCGCGCACCGGACAACAATGTCAGCAGATAGAAAAGAAAATACTTTCGCTTAAATATCATTTTTTTGTGCTGTTTCGGTTTGCCCTTATCAACAGGGTCTTGTGTAAAAGCCCATGCCCCTGCAATAACCACTAAAAATCCAATAACAAAAAATAATACCTTAAAGCTCAGGTAGGGAAACAATAAATAAATAAAAACTCCTATACCTATACTCGCGGCTGAAGACAGGCTTCGTTGTAATCCTAAAAATATTGGCGATTCATGCTCATCAAAATACTGAAGCGTCAAAGATTGATTAGTCGTCTCATAATAATGAAATCCCAAGCTCATAACTAATGTTGTCAGCATCAATCCGGAATATGTAGGAAAAATTCCGGTAAGCATCACCCCTGCCCCAAGTATCATTATAGAAACTGATGATAAGCTATGCTCCTTTATAAAATGCAAGAAAAATATAACTAACAACGCCAAGAATCCTGGTATTTCTCGAACAGACTGTATCATTCCAACATGAAAACCACTGATTCCGGCAATATCAACAGCAAAATTATTAAATAATGTACGCCAGCCCTGCAACCCAACAGCCGCTGCAACAGTAAGAACGATCAAATAGCGATACATAGGACGCTTTTTCAAATATTAATTACCTATTCTCTTTTGAGGTATTTTTACGACTTATCAAAATTTTATATTTATTATTCCAGCAGAAACCAGAGCTTTGATAGTAATGATAATACCAATCAAGATAATAAAACCAGCACTAAAAAGAGGCAAAATTTCTACAAATTTATTTTGGGCATTTGAACCCAACAAGAATTTATGTGACCTTATTACTAATATCCCTATTAAGATCAAGACGATTGCCAAACCAAGACTAAAAGCCAATATCAAAGACAGGCCAAATACTATCCTATTCATTGAAATAGCTGCCATAAGCACAACTAAAGCTGCAGGACACGGGACCATTCCTCCGGATATACCTAACATAAAAAGGTTCGTTAATCTTAACTTTTCTTCAGGAATATGATAATGCTCTTTACCGTGCTCATGTTTATGATCATGATGGTGATGTCCCAAAGCATTCCTTCCTCCAGATATCGATCTCTTCATCATAAAAATACCAACAATTAAAATCATAAAACCTGAAATAAAATTAAACCACGGATACATCTGTTGCGGTAGAATAAATTCTGAAAGATACAATACCAATATTCCCATAAGAACAATACTTCCAACATGAGTAACTGTCACAACGCCACCTAATAAAATAGCTTCACGAATTGTGGCTCTTTCACCAACAAGATAAGCTGCTGCGATTGTCTTGCCATGGCCTGGGCTCAAAGCATGAAATACGCCTATCCCTAATGCAATAAAAAGCGAAACTATAATAAACCATGGGCTGAGCTTTTCCTTTTTTAATATACCGGTCAATCCATTATCTTTAGTTATTGATTTATTTTGATCGACAATATGCTCTATTTTTGTTTCTTGTTGAACAACTGTCTCTGCTGGAATATCATTCTGATATGAAAATTCACATTTGAGAATCCGATTATTCTGTTCAGAACTTAAAATCTTAGATATACCGCTATCTCGAATAAAAATATTCATTTCACCCAAAGCCACATCAGGAAAATTATTATCATTTAAAACAATTGAGTGTTTACCCTTTGCAAGATCATTGATCAATATCACAAAGTTCAACCTTATCTGCATATGGTCACCAGGCAGTTCCTTCAATTCACCTATTTCGTAAACAATTTCCTTTTTTTTATTATCGATCTTAAATTCAAGCTTAGAAATTATATCTTTAGCAAAAGAAAATAAAAATAAATTTTTTTCTGCTGAATCAATAGATCCATTTTTATCTTTATCTGCTTTAATTAAATTAACTTTTGCTAATATACTTCCAAAAACCGAATCATATTTGATCATAACAGCCTGATTTGCTACATTTATTTTTGTTGCCTGATAAACTTTATCCGGTTCATGCGCAAATCCCCTTCTTGAAGACAAGAACAATAAAGCACAAATCAAGAAGCTTATTAATTTTATTCTGAAATTGTTATTTTTCATAAGTATATTCGATCGCTTGGTCGGAGCTGACATCGTCGTTGCCAATATCAATTACTCTAATAGAAGAATGAACTTGATACCAGGGAACCTTGCTAACAGCCCTTGGACGTGGCTTCATAGTTGAAGAGCCGCCATCATAACAGCGCTTAATTCCCCATTTTCCATTATTTGATTTTCCTTCATGATTATGCCCGTAAAGAATAGCGTCTACCGATATGCCTTTGCCCATTGCATCCATTAAGACCTTTTTTAATTTTCTAGAATCTTTAAGCTGATGAACAGGCCTTGCATCAAAAGGATGATGATGAAGATAGATAACGCGCTTTTTACAGGCACGAACATCTTCGCCTTCCAAGATATTGCGAAGTTTTAAAAGCTGATCTTTGCCTAATTCACCTTCGGCCCATATTTTGTCATACCAGTGTAACTCAGACATCATAGAATCCAAGCCAATAAAGGCCACATCCTGAATAATATTTTTTATTGGATAATCTGCTTCATCCTTAAAAAAATGATCCTGGAATATCTTAACAAATTTTTTATCACCTTTGTTCCCTGTTCCATAATCATGATTTCCTGGAACCACAAGGATATCTTCAAAGCCTGCTTGCTTTAAACATTCAAAGCCTAACTTAAGATATTCATAACTATCCTGATAATTAGCGTTGTCAACAAGGTCTCCTGTAATGACAATCACAAATTCCCTGGCATTAACTTTAACAAAGTCTCTAAGCCTCTCAACAATAACCAAAAATCTCTTCCCAAGATCCCTATACCCAACATGAAGATCGCTCAAATGTATTATTTTTTTCATAGAGACATTCTATCAAACCCGCCATATTTTGCAATTTTCTTGAAATATGTTTTAAATAAGATTCGGCAAAGCACTTTTAGAAATGTTAAATTGAAATATCCTTAGCACTAAAATAAATCATTTTAAAATAAGCGGCAGGTCACTGGCAGGGGAAATATTGATTATCACTGGAATAAAACCATCAACACTGATACTGTCAAGAGGCTGATATAACAATGGCAAGGGAACACCTTCACTGTCACGCCTTATCTCAAAGTTCATCTGAGCTGGATTAAGGTCGATACCACCATACTTTGCCTCTTCTGTTGACGCACGTGCAACATCATCTTGGACAACCATCTCTTCACTTTCAGCCGCGGACGATGCGATCATAGCATTATCATTTAGTTCTTCTTTGCTTAAATACCCTGACATCTGAGGGGGCAGGTACATGAACATACCTGTATGATCAAATTCAGAATCATCAAAGGCCCCTTCTGTTTCCCTACCTAACACATCAACAACATTTTTGAATCCTAAACTATTATGAAAGCCTCTTGCACCATCATCTGCAGGCTCAGAGTAGATAAGGCCTTGAAGGTCCTCTATCACAGTATCATCTGAAATAGCTTCTCTTGTAACATGCGCAACTAACTTGGTAGCCAATCGCTGACCCTGCGCACTCGGCAAAACCTCAACAGCATCTATATAGTATGCATATATATCATTGTCAAACACACTTTTACTTAGATCGGCAAGTAATTCACTATCAAATGATGCCTTTTTCTTGCAATACAATATCATTCCTTTTAAATTCCTATTTTGATCACGAACAACATACAACCTTGGATCTTTAGCATTAAACGTCGGATCAATTGTTTTACTATATGCCATTGCCCAATCAAGCTTGCTAATCTTTGCAAACTCTTCAACGCCGTAAGTATTATCACCATCTATCTGACGTAAATCTTCAAATTCTCTAATTGAATCTAAGATCTTTTGATGGTCTGAGACAATTTCACCATAGAGGCTAGGCGCCTTCTCCTCAGATAGGTCTACAAAATCAAAAACATCCTGCTTATATTGAAAATTCGGTTTTACTTGAGACACACGCTCAGCCATCATTTTTTCCCTGGCAACACTGTCTTGGGATCCGTCTGATAATTTCACCCAAATCTCGCCAGCCTTAGTATGACCGATCCCAAGCAATCGAACCTCGCCAAACAAAGGGCCAAGATCAGACCAATCCTTATACAGCAAAGCTTCTATTATAAGATCAGCATTTGTAAAACCACCTCTTCTGTTAGAACCGGAAATCTTATAAAAAACATTTTTATCATCACGGTCTTGATAAACCTTCGCTTTACCTACTCCCCATATTCGTGTTTTTTTGCTGACATCAAGTTCCTCATCACTTAAAAATCCTTCAAATTCGCTAAGCCCCTCTAATTTATTACGCATTCTTTCAATGCCAGATCCATTTATATCTCTAATCCAGCTTAAATATCTATCAGTATTCGATTGTTCTTCTCCCTCAGCATTAAGACGATCAAGCATAGTTCCAAGCATTGAATTGTCAATACCAGGAACAGCTGCGCTTCTATATTGGTGTAAATTGATCTTAACTTTCCTTAGATCCCTTATTTGAGCCTTTAAGCTTGCTTGCTGAAATTGGGACAGGTTATTAACATCATCTCTAATGTCCAGGACCTCCTGAGTTAACATTGCCAGATCGCCCCCACCCGAAAAATACTTTCTGGGAATTATCTGCTGTGATACAGGATCATAACTGTCCTTCACATAATCGTATACGCCTTCTTTAAATGCCATCAAATAACGCTTGTAGATTTTTTCATTAGCACTTTTATCCTCAATATCAACACCTTTTACTTTGGCTTTATCAACATATATCTTTCCCAAAAGCGATTCTTTAAGCCTTTGCTTGTACCAGGATGCCAATATCATGGACTGAAATATCTGCCTTAGGTTTGAAAATGTTTTTCCAGAATTAACTTCCTTTTCGATCTCAGGAATTATAAGGTCTTTGACTATTTCCGAAGACATACCGCTAATAACCTCTTTATCCCCTGACATAAGCTCTTCCATTCCCGACAAATCTTTACGAAAATGCTGCTGCAACGCCACATAATCTTCTTCGAGCATGATCTTCAAATGGCTTTCTACAACAAATGCACTCATTCCATTCTCATATACAACTGCTTTCTCAGGAATTATCCAGATTTTATTAAAAGTGTTCATGGGTATATCTGCCGTCCCATATCTATCCAAAGCCTTTTCATATACCCTGTCCCAAAATTCCTGACCCAACTGTTCTTCAGGATACATTAATGAAGCCGATAGCTGTTTTAGCAAATAATCCTGGGCTAAAAGGTCCCTGCCCATTTCAGTTAATCCAAATTGCTCCGGAATAATTCTGCCTTTCTCGTAAGGAGAAAGGTTAACCCACATCTGTTCTTCAGGAACAGTCAATGCCGCCAAAAAGTATTTGATCATCTTGCTTGATTCATCTTCAAATTCCTCGTTCTCTAATTGATCATCACCGGGAACAACAAAGAAATCAATTTCTAACGGATTTTCAGCATAGACCGTCAGCCCCTTTATAATGGCTGGAGAATATACCTGAGTAGGCTGTAAGATCGTTTGTGGGGCAGGTAATGCTATTGGCTGCGCATAGGCTGCTGTGCCTGCAGGCAAAATAATCTGAAGCAGGAATACTATTGCCATAAAGACATTTGCAAAACTCATAATTTCTGACTTTCTCTTTATTATCATTTAATATTCCTATTAATATAGCTCTTGCTAATAAGTATAACTTAAAGCGCAATATTATACCAAAAGAGTTCCTTAACTACTGGATTGCATCTGGCAATGTCCGCAAAGAAAGAATATTGCCTTGCTCAAAAAAAGCCAGAAACAACTTTTCAAGTAAATGAAAGGCTTTAATATATTCGTAGTTCAAATGTAATAGGATCAATCAACTTGAAGAAAAGTCTATTGTTTTGGGAGCAAATTATCTGTATATATCTCGCTTATTCCATAAGAACCCATAAATTGCTCTGCTTCAATTTCAGTATTTACCGTATGAACATATGTTGGAATATTCATTTCGGCTAATAGCTTAGGTAAGTCCGTTTTAGCTAAGTTCGGGGGCATCGTTACTGCAAAGGGTCCTTTAAATTCATTTACCCATTTCAATATATCATTTTTTGTACCTTTATATCTGTAAAGCGTCCAGATCACTCTGTTATATCCAAGCTTCTTGACAACAGAATAATTTTCAGGCTCATAGATCTGAGGAATAACCCTGTTTTCATAATCCTGCATTCTCTCTGATATTAGTTTTAAAGCTTGAATATTATCGCCTTTAACATCAGTAATTAAAGTTGCAGATAAATTATTTTCAAGCCATTGTACCAGATCATCAAATGAAACACTCTTAAGATCAGAACTATCATCAAGCACCTCATTAAATTCTTTTAGTGAAGGCGGCATTTTATTCCCAACTATTTTTGCTTTTTGATAATATCCCTCAAAATCATGTACGCATACCAAATGATTATCACTTGTAAATGAAAAATCGATTTCAAAGTACAAAAATCCATCTTTAAAATTTCTATCAATAGCTTTTAAACTATTCGTATATGTTCTATCATCTATTGCCCCTCCAGCATGGGCCACACGTTGCACTTTAAAATTAGAGCCTAACTGTAATGCATCGCGTATCTCATGCGCACTTAATTTAATATTTTCCCTTAATTTCCATTTTTTTAAATAATTTCCTCTTGTGCCTAATACGGCACAACAGCCTCTATCACCTAAATTATGGTCAATCTTATTCATTTTTGCACAATCATCTATTAATAAAAAGTGACTTGTTATCTTGTCGTCTTCTAAAATATCAAACAAAGTTTTATTCCTTGGAAATCTGTTAAAGTTAAATATTAAGGTTGTTTTAAAGGCATCATCAAACCTAAGCAAAGCAGGGATGTTGAACTTCCTTTCATCTATCTGCACAACTCGCTCATGCAAATCTATTTTTATAAATTCATCGATCCTTGGAAATTCCCAAAAGGCTAAAGCATCCTTTCTCCATCCTTTTAAATTTTTATGGATCAGTTTTACTTCGTCATTTTTTACCTTTGTGTCCAGCAAATCCCTTCCCAATCCCACATCTCCTTTAAATCCTATAAAAGGAAGTACTGTCGGGCTAATATCCAAAGTTGACCCCAATCTATTTATCTCCTTTGAGTTCTTTAACTGAGGATCAAAGATCATAAAAAGATTCCTTCTTTTCCCTAGATTCAATAGCTCATAAGCAGTATTCCTCATAGCAAGATGATCTGATTGCAAAACAATTACTGTTTTTTCTGCATAAGGAGATATAGCAATTTTGTCAATGAATTCGGCAATCAAATATTCAGAACATGAAACCGCATCTAACATTTTGTTTGACCCGCTTTCAGATATTTTATTCTCACATCTTTGCGAAACATGTCCTACAGGTGCATGTGTACCCAATGTTAATATAAATATCCCGAAAGGCTTGTCTTTTTTTGACTGATCAATGAAACTATCATATGCAATATCTAATAAAGAATCATCAAACAAACCCCAATTATTCAAATATGCCTTGTCGGGTAACCTGTCAAGCAATTCAGCATTACCATATACATCATCAAAATTATGCGTTTTAAAATATTTATCCTTGCCTGCAAACCTGATATCCGCTCCCCCGAAGAAAGAAAGACGGTATCCCTGATCATGGAGCAAATCTCCCAAGCAGACAGCCTTTTGTAAAAAAGTATCCATTCCTGACATTGCATTACCGTGAGATGTCGATATTAATGGCACCCCGCATTGACTTGCGACTATGCCACCCATTGTATTGTGAGCATACTCTACCTGGACAATATTTGAAAAATCAATTCTTTTTGTCTTAATTTGTTTTATATATCTATTTAAACCAGGAAAAATTGCCGGATCAAAATAGGTTCTTTCCATGCTTTCTGCATATATAACGATTAAATTCTTTTTCAGCTTGTCATTATGCTCAAGGTTAGGCTTCAAATAATGCTCACTAAAACTCTCAGAGCTTGTTTTTACAAAATATAGATTTTTTAGATCATGCACTGCAGGGTTCAATAAAATTGAAATAAACTGGACAAAATATAGGAAGATCAATAAAGCCTTATTGCTGTTAATTGCGGTATCTTTTTTCTTTATAAAAACAATCAGCACAAATATTCCAATAGCTATTATTGCAATAATTGAAAACCCTATGAGATTTGACAAATGTGCGAATCCTGAGCCATTAAAACCATATTTCAAATGAAATATAACAGACTCATCAATACCATAGGAAGTAATTTCATCGGAGATAAAATAGAATAAGTTTAATAAAAGAGAGGCTACTGTTAAAAATAAAAGTATTAAAGTGTTAAATAAGCTTACTTTTCTTCTACGAAGAACAAATCCAAATATCAGAATAAAAACAAGAGATAAGTACAGATGTGGATTATTCATTTAAAGTTCATTATCTTTTATAACATTGTATTTTTTAGTCATTTTTGTGCTCTTCAACGAACTTCATACATGCCTTTGCTATATCCTTGATGGATATCATTCCTATCAATTTATTATCATCAACTACAGGAACATGCCGGAAATTAAGCCCGCTCATCATATGATATACATCAAAAATTGATGTGCCAGAAGTAACCGTTGAAGGATGTATTGTCATAACCTCTTTCACATGAACCTTTTCAAGATTCAAACTTTCAGGGACAACTCGCCTTAGAACATCCCTTTCAGTAAAAATACCGACGATTTCATCCTTATCATTACAAACAGCCATCGCGCCAATATTCCTGACAAACAGTTCTTTTATAGCCTCCATAATAGTGACCTCTTGCGATATCTTCCCCACCCTTTTTGCCATTATATCGCCAGCTGTTAATGCTGATATTTTTTTTGCTAACATTATCCCCCCCCTTGATTACATATTACCAAATTTTATTTCAACATAACAAACAATGCTAAATATTTCAGTTTTCTTTTCTTTGATTTACAATACATCGTAGCTATCACATAAATCAAGGATAATTAGCTTTTTTGTGCCGCAAGGAAACAAAATAATAAATAAAAAGGCCGCTCATTTAAATGACCGGCCTATTTATTCCGTTGGGGTCTTGCGGTGGAATTCCAGGGACTAACACAAACTTAATAAATAATTTTGCGCTAGTCCCTGGGGCAATAACAGTCCGTCGCTCGGGGGCGGTTGGCAACGGTGCTATTGATCATAATAAAAAAGACCTGTCCCTTATAAAAAGAGACAAGTCTTTTTCAGTAAAAATATCTACGCCTTTTTTTCGATTCGGCAACTGGCTATCCATTTCTTTGGACCCTTTAGCTTTGCGTCCCTGGGTTGCCCCAGGTTTGCCATTTTCGTCGTTATGCCCCCTACTAGTTAAGTATATAACACATATAGTAAACTAGCAAATAAGGAGCGTTTATTCCTTTATAAACTAACCACAATTGTAACAACTCTGCTCAAATTTCTCCCCGTTTGCCAGATACACTGTTAATTCCATGAATTCGCATGTTTTACTGTCTGAACATGCTGAACAATCAGTCTTAAGCCCAATATCAGCGCACCTTGCGCCTCCGGTGCTTGATTCACATCTATAGCATATACCATCAACATCCGGCAGCTCTTCAACCACACAATTGCCATCACATTCTGTACAATCTGAAAAGTTTAACAGATCAAAAACAGTGCAATCCTCTTGTCCTGCACTAACCAGCTCTTCAATGTCTTCATTAATCATTTTATAATTATCTGATATTTCGATAACATCATCACCTTCATAATCCAGCTGATCTTCAGAATAATTCTCAGGCTCAATTTTTGAAATCAGCACAATTGTTTTGTCTTTTGCCTTGTCCTCATTAACATTTGTTTCAAATGTTAGTTCTTCGGGAATAGATTCAACATCTTTTTCATCAGATGTCTCTGTTACTGCCGGTATTTCTACACAAGAATAGCAGTCCTGACCACCAGTCATTTTTTCAATTGCCAAACATTGAGCACCAGGAATAGATGTGCAGAATTCACACATATCCTTTGTAACAAGCCCTATATCCCCGCAAGTTTGGATGATTTGCACCTGCACAACTTCTGCAACAGGTTCATTAACTGCTTTCTTAGTAATCTTTGCTTCTACTTGTTCAGGCTTAACTGGCACTTCTTCTTTAAACAAATTTTCATATGTCTTTTCCGGCACCATAACATTAGAAACCTCCAGCTGTTTCTTTTGTTCATATTCTTCTATGGTTTTATTTGTCACAACCTTTTTCGAGCAGCCTACAATCGCTGCAGAGAATATGACCATTCCAACAACTGCAAAATATTTTATTTTATACATATAGCACCTCTCTTACTTTTTGCTCAATTGATCTATATTTTTATCAGCAATCATCTTTGGTACGCTGATAGTTATCGAGATATTGCCATCACTTAAGACTTCTTCAGACTCCACTTTAATAATACTTTCAACTCCGTCTATATCAACATTATACAGCTCTGAAACTTCCTGCTGAATGCGTTTTAAGGCCATATTCTGCGTCATTTTTCTTTTTATCTCTTCAGTTGAACTCTTCAAATTTACGACCGGGAACACCCTGGTCATAAAAACTCTTTCTTCCTTTTCTTTCACATTTGGGTCAAAAGAGAACACTTTAATGCTATCTGCCATATAATCCGAAACATAAATTTTACCATCATTACTTTCTATTGATGTTAGATTAGGAAAATAGCTTGGGCCCTTTCCGGCAGAACCAAACTCCATGACATATTTTCCTTTATCGTCGAGGATGTAAATCTTATTTGTTCCTTTATCTGCAATGTAAAGATATCCATTCTCATCTAGAGTAAAGTCAACCGGCTCTTTAAACTCCACCTCATCGAGAACGCTGCCTATTACCCTAAGGACCTTTCCATCTTTATCGAATACCTGTATACGCCTATTCTTGTAATCAAGCACATACAATTGGTCCTTATCATCAAATTCAATATCTTTTGGCAAAAAGAAAGTACCTGGCTCTGCGCCTGATTCTCCGATAGTTTCTGTTAATCTGCCAAACGAGTTAAGATATATTCCTTCCTCACTAAAAACCTGTATTCGATGATTCTTTGTGTCCGATACATAAATATAGCCGTCCTTGCTAACTGCAACACCTTGAGGGCTATTAAACTCACTCGTATTATTCCCTTTTTTGCCAAAACTATATTGAGATGTCCCATCTTCATTTAAAAACTGTATACGGTTATTTCCTGTGTCGGCAATGATCATTTTCCCGTCATTATAAACATATATAGTCTTCGGGCCGTTCATGCCCAAAACATTCTCGTCTGCTTTTGCTATCAGTGATTTATTTTCTCCTTTTAGCAATATTTTCCCGTTAGTGTCAGAAAGCGAATACAAGCCTTTCTTTTTCACAAATCTTATATCAACTATATTTTCTCCAGCATATATGGATGAGTCATAATCCAAAACAGGTGTAATATATTGAACAGGATGCAGTGATGTTTTGTTGCTACCGCTAACCTGCATCATCTGCACTCTCTTATTTCTAGCATCCGCTATCAAGATCTTATCCTTAGATGCGGCGGTGATATTTTCAGGCAGATCAAATTGGCCACGGCCCTCTCCGCGGGACCCGAATGAGAACAAAGCCTTTCCATCCTGATCTAGCTTAACGATCTTATTTTTATTGCTCTCTATAATGTAAATATCCCCTCGCTCATCAACATCCAATGCAACAGCATAATATAGAGGATTATATCCATTCTCGACATTCGTTATATCTATGGCATCATCTGAACCTTGCGGATATTTCACGATCCTTCCACTTTCATTAAAAAGCAAGTACATGCTTTGTTCTTTATCAAAAACTATGTCCTTAGGCGTTTCTTCAATTTGCTTTTCACTTAAAAACGCTCCATGAGGGCTAAACTTCAATATTTTATTAGTTTTATCATCAACGACATATATATATCCAAGCATATCAATTGCAACATTTGACGGAGACTTAAATTGCCCGGGAACAGAACCTTCATTTCCAAGCTCATACAGAACTTCTCCGCTGGGCCTGAAAACCTGCACTCTGTTATTACCTGTATCAGCTACTACAACATCACCCTCCCTTGTTAATGCTATTGTTTTAGGCTTATACATTTGGCCCAACTGAGACCCTTTTTCTCCGAAAGCCACTTTAAGAACTCCTTCACTGGTAAAAACAGAGATCTTCGCAGTACTTTCATCTAATATATAAACATCCCCTGAAGATGAAACTGCAATATCAACCGGCTTCTCTATTCCAGATTTTAACTCTCTTATAAAGCTAACCTTTTCCTCACAATTCCCTTTAGAGCTTACAAGAACAAATGTCACTATTAGAATAGTTAAAATACCGATTTTTGAGGTTTTGATCTGATTCACATGATACCTTTTCATTTTTTTCTCCTCTCTACAATTAATCCCATAAAAAAAGGCCTACCCTTTACAAAAAAGGATAGGCCTTTCTTTTTTATTATATGAACTACACCATTATTTCTTTTCGGCAACTGGCTATCCATGTCTCAGGACCCTTTAGCTTTGCGTCCCCGGGTTACCCCGAGTTTGCCTTTATCGTTTATGCCCCCACTTGCACAAACAAAAAAAAGAGGCTAATTCTTTTTTAAGAATCCGCCCCTCTTTTTCTCAAGTATAGAACGTAAAAAACAAAAATGCAAATTTCTTTCAAAAATATTCTTAAAACACATAACGTTCATTGAACTTTAAGATAAAGCCCCTTATATAAATAAGGGGCCTTATCTTGGATCATGATTGTTATACAAAATTCCTACTTAGAAACCCAGCTGCCATCTTCTAATTGTATTTTTTCTCCAGCCTCAGCATTTTCTCTCTGTGTTTGAGCAAAAACCTTTTCTATAGTTCCCATAGCCTCAGTTAGTCCGTTTTGCACAGCAATGGTCCTATAAATAACCTTCCTATCAATATTCTCGGCAGTTACTATACTTTTAACTTCTTCTGTTGCCGATAAAGCTTCAACATATCCCTTATTATTCTCTCCTATTTTCCCCTCGCTCTTAAGTGAGCTAAGAGCATCATAACGGTCGCGCCTGCCTTCTAAGGCAGATTGAACTTCTGGCGTCATTTCTTTTATGCTGTATTTGCTTTGAGCTAGTGCCTGCCCGACAGACAAGGTGATCAAACATGCTAACACTAAAATAATAATTTTCTTCATCTATATATCCTCCTTATTTTTTAACAGGTAAAGCTTCTTTAGGCTTCTTTCCACTAACATAATCTTCAATGTCATTAGCCGTATTTTGCAAACCCTTAACATCAACAGTTATATGCGCATTGATCGTAATTGGCCTGTTTGGATCACCTACGGCCTTAACTGTACAACCGGCAAAACAAATAGCCAGCAATACCCACAAGATTCTTTGTTTATAAATATAATACATACGCTTCATCCTTTCTTAAGACTTTTTAAAAGAATATTTTAATAAATTTCTTATCCCTCCTTCTATATTAAAATCAACGGTTACATTAACATCCAAATTCATTTCTTTACTCTGCAATAAGATATTAGAACTAAGGCTTTGATCATTTTCATTATAAACACGCACTTGGCCTTTATCCACCGCAAACAGCTCCCCTCTTTTTATCGCATTAATCAGCTTGTCAGTCTTCGCTTGATCCGGTATGTAAGCCATTAATGCTGCCAATAAAACTGCATTCAGCTCAGAACCCTGATTCATGTTAAAATCACACTCAATATTCTCGATGCCACCCGCCAGACCATTTAAAAATATATTTCCAGATACTTTTCCTTTTACATTTGAAAGAACAGGAGGATAAATATGTTCAAGCATTGCAGAATTTAAACCTTCAAGCTGTAAATTTATTTTAAAATCCGGCTTATTCAAATAAACATCTGCATTGCCTTTGACAAAACCATCACAAGTTTCAAGATTTATATCAGAAAGCTCTATTTTTTCTTGGCTTATATTAATCTTAGACGTTGTGTCCTTTGCTATTACCCCTTGTACATCTATTCTCGATACCTTTAAACTTCCTTTAAAATTATAACCTTGTTCTTGTTCTAATGTAATATCTGCATCTTCAATGTTTGACCCTTCCGATTTTAAATCCATGCCATTTAAATCGATTATTGAACCAAAGGTCTTTTCAGAGAACAATTTATACAAATTCACAACCCTAAATTCGTCTATATCAATACCATACAAAACATTATCGGAAACAAGATCCATTTCTATTTTCTTGATTGTCATCATGCCCAAAAAGCTGAATTTCTGTTGTGATACTTTGAAACTCTTTAAACTGAACCCAGAATCTGGTTGATTCGCGATAAAAGATATCATTGCAACAGTTGCTTGAGGCTTATTCAGGCCCCAATAAACTGCACCTGCAAACAATAGCAATATTAATAAAAGCCAAATAAATAATTTTTTCATTATGTGAAATTTATATCATTTCAACAAAATTTAATAGCAAGCCTGTCTTAAATTCTAAGTTTCTTCAGTATCTATCATCCTCTTCGCTCCAAAAACCAACGTAAGCAAAAAACAAACAATTCCAAGAATATAAAAGAAACCACTATAACGTTCAATCAATAATCCTTTTTCTGTCTTATAAAAATCAGCTTTTTCCTTTTCATACTGTTCTAGCTCTTTCATCAGCGGCATTCTTTGCTTCCATAGTTCTTTTCCTTCAACATCATCCACAAATCCACCCCGTTCTGCTGCAACCTTCACTTTTTCCTCCTCTAGAGAAAGCCTTTCTTTTTCTATGGCCCTGCTCTCAGCCAAATAATCTGCATACTTGCCAACTGGACGCGCATTCCCCCAAAACCCTTTTCTTATCACCTCATTAGGACCTATTGATTCATAAAGGCGATCATTATCCTCACTCCTTATCTTAAGGTCTTCCTCTTTCTTTTCAATTGAAAGATACCAAGCTCGGCCATCTTTATCCTTTCCCAATAAAATATCGTATAACTTCCTGTCGATTTTCTCAATTTTACCTTGTAAAACACCTATATTGCTAAATATGGGTGGCGCTAAGACTTTTTCTGACAAAAAGAATGATATTGGGCACATCAGCATTATTATAATTTGAAACAAACAACCGATCTTAATTCTTTTTTTATTTTGTTTTTTATTCATAATTAAATCCAGGTATATAGCCAGTTTTGGCTAATTAAAGAACTAGTTCTTACATAATATTATAAATTACAAAAAGGGCAGCGTGTTCGATATTGTTCATAGTTCAATCCGCATGAACCACAAGCCTTCATTTCTTCGATCTCTTTTTTTTGACTGCCAAATGATTTTTTACCGTATGCTCCGGGATACGCCCTTTGAACTTCTACCATACAATCCGGGCACATACCATAACCGCCGGATGGGTCAGTTAACGGTAACCTGACATAACATCTGTCACAAAACATCTTTGCGCATTTAGGACAAAAATAAAAGTCATTGCCGCCCATAAGCACCAAAGATTCACTAGTTGTAGATTTATTGCATGATTCACAACTTGCAGCCATTATCATCTCAGGAGTAACTCTTAGAACAGATTTTCTAGCATCATATATTATCTCTACATCATGGCAATATGGGCTGTTCAAATAACCATTAACTTCCTCTTCCATATGGCAAGTGCCAAAATTACTATAATCCCTAGCCGTTGATGAACTCTTATATCTCACAATAACTACATAGCCATCCCTCTTAGCCATCTCATTAGCGATCTCAGGATCCGTTTTTCCAGGATATTTCTCTCTTAGGTACTCTATGCCGATAGAGCTCATAACAATCCCCTTTCAGCTAAACTTTGACACAAATAAAATACTTTCAAGATTTGTTTCTTCAATTTAATATCTTTGGTTTATTTTTCAATAATGATCAGTCCGTTATACCAGCAAAACCGGTCATAGCACCTAAAATACCTAACACTCCTAAGATAATAAAAAAGCCACTAATAAAATTATTTAATCTTCCCTTTGGGGATTTATTATATTCCTCTATTCGTCCCTCATATTCATCAATATCCTTCACAAAAGGTAGTCTTTGAGCCCAAAGAGCTTTAACTTCTTCATTGTCAACAAGCGGCCCTCTTTCTTTAACAATGCGATTCTTTTCACTTTGCCATTTAATACGATCTTTGGCTATTTGCTCCCTTAATTTAACCACTTTCTTATATTTTCCTACGGGTGCCAATGAACCAGAACCTAATCCTTTTTTAATGATCTCCCCTTCAGGAATTGAATCGTAAAGAATATCTGCTTGCTGTGTCTTCCAATTCAGATCAAAATCCTCTTTTTTTATCGCTGCATATAGGTCCGCCTTCTCAATATCAACTCTCTCAAGAACTTCATATAATTTTTCATATATTTCTGAAATTTTAGAAATTTGAGGGCTAATGTTTCCAAATGAAGGACGCTGAAACTTAGGAAAGATATTAAATGATATAATAACTGTAACAATAGAGATTATAATGACTAAACATCCAAACTTTTTATTTTTTTGTCTTTTGTTTTTAATTATTGTTCCCAAAGCATTCTCCTTTTATACATAATAATTTCAAAAGCTATAACCCCTTCACTGGTCATTAACAATTGAAATTGAAACTTCAATCAGTATATTCTATATATTCACAAGTATATTAGCAATCGCTATTTATGTACTTTGGTCAAGATCAAATGGCAAAAAAAATACCCCTAGGTCCCTAGAGGTTATTTTTTTTAAATTAAGCCGATAAAGATGGGATCTGTGTCCCACCGCACTTCGGCAACTCAGCCACCATATCGCCCGTCAACCGCGCTCATTATCTTTATTTGCCCCATAACTTCAGTGGGCCTTCCCGGTCTTAAACGACTTCAGGTCTGTAGTTTTGTGCCCTCGGGTTTCCCGGAGTTTACCTTTATCGGCTTAGTTCAAATATAACATATAAAACCTCGTCTTACAAATGAACAACACAAATTTTTTATTAATCTGACCTTTTTTCATGCAAAATTTGAGCCTAAACCACGTCGATAATTGAAATTCTCCTATAAAATTATTAAAAATTGATTTAGAATGATAATAAAGAATAATACTTTATAGGAGAATATTAATATGAGAAGCATTGAGACCTTAGAGCAATTTTATGAACTAATGCACGAGACAAAATCAACCAGAAGAGTATTATCCTGCCTTCATTTTAGGAATGAACCTTATTCAGATGCCCATATTGCACCTCTTAAGGAAGCATTAATGTATTTAAATAGGATTCCGGAAGCAAATGGTCAAAAATGCCTTAAAATTAATGATAAAAAAACCATCCATCTTGACCTTGCATATGAGATCGGGGAGCTAAAGAAGGATATTTTTTTTCTTGAAAATAACGAGCCTGATTTCTTTAAAATGCTTTCTAACCTTCATGAAAACTTTAACAAAGAAGTATCAGAAGGCGTTAACAAATTAAAAGATATCCATTTCAAGGTATTTATTACAGATCGCGATGGGACTGTTAACAATTATTGCGGACGGTATGCCTCTTCTATCCAGTCCGCATATAATGCAGTTTTCCTATCGCGCTTTGCACAATGCTGTGCTGATAATTCAATAATCCTTACATCTGCTCCTCTTGATAACATCGGGCTTGTGGATCTAAGCGTATCCCCAAAGAATGCTTTTGTCTTTGCAGGATCAAAAGGCCGTGAATACTTCAATAAAGAAGGCAGAAGGTGCCAATTCCCTATTGCCCAAGAAAAGCAAAATATCCTCAATATACTCAATGAAAGATTGGGCAAGCTTGTAAAAGAACCAAAATACCTGCAATTTTTCTTAATAGGCTCAGGACTACAATATAAATTTGGACAGACAACCATAACAAGGCAGGATATTACCAAGACAATTCCTGAAGATGAATCCTTAGCCTTTAAAGAAACTATCGAAAACATTATTAAAGAGATCGACCCTGAAAGTAAATATTTTAGAATTGAAGATACCGGAAAAGACCTTGAACTTATATTGACCATTCAAAGCAGCAATGATTCTAAAGATCTCAAGGACTTTGATAAAGGCGATGGGGTCCTTTTCCTTAATAACGATTTAAAATTAGGTATGGAAGCCGGCCCCAATCTTATATGCGGAGACACAAGCTCGGACATACCAATGATATCATCTGCAATTGATAAATCCGATGATGTCTATTCGATTTTTGTAACTAAGGATGATGCTTTAAAAGAAAAGGTTAAAAACACCTGCAGGAATTCAATAATAGTTTCTGAACCCGATATCTTAGTAACTATACTCAATAATTTAGCGCAATAAAAAAGGGGACAGAGCTTTGGCTCTGTCCCCGATAAAACAATATATTAGCTTTCCCCTTCTTTAGCCAACCACATTTCAATCTCTTTATAGAAAGCCGCTCTTTCCTCTTCTCCCTCTATCTCTATCTTCACTGCAGTTTCAAAGAAATTTGCCAATTTCCTGGAACTCTCAGACCTAACAACTACCCCAACATAACCACTTTCCATATGCATTAAAGGATTACTGACTTTCATCGTCAGGGTTGCACCCACCGTATACTGTTTTTGAGAATTAAAACATATGCCTGTAACACTGATGTTAGTGGAAGTAGCAACTTCCCATCCATCAACCTCAGGCACTGGGTCAATCTGCTTAAACCGTATAAGGTGCGGCTTAGTGATCCTTTTTCCTACCCTTTTATGATCGTATTCAGCCATATTCTTTACTCCCATTTTATAATTTTAAAAACAACATTTATATTATAACTGAAAAATCAAAATTTACGAATTAAAAACTGCTAATATTCTCAAAGAAAGACCTTATTAAACGTGGATTCTTTATCCCTGGTGCAGTTTCAAGTCCGCTAGAAACATCAACTGCAAACGGATTAACCTGGCCAACCGCTTCTTTTACATTATCAGGATTCAATCCTCCCGACAATATGATCGGCTTATCAAATTTTTCTTTGCTAATGAGGTCCCAATTAAACTTTTCTCCAGTCCCCCCATAAGCATCCTTTTGATACGCATCAAACAAATACGCATCAACTTTATACTTCTTTACCTCTTCTGGAAGGAACACGGCTCCCACCCTAAAAGCTTTAATTATCTTTAAATCCTTAAACCGCTTACAATAAACCGTTGTTTCATCTCCGTGAAACTGAACGGTATTGATCCTCGTGAATCTGCACACATCAATGACCGCACGCTCTTTTTGATCCACAAAAACACCAACAGGGGTAATGAAAGGCGGCAATGCCTCAATTATTTTTCTGGCCTTGCTTGGCGAAACATACCTGGGGCTTTTCTTGTAAAAAATAAAACCTAATGCATATGCCCCATAATAAACTGCTTTTAAAGCATCTTCCGTATTTGTAATTCCACAAACCTTAACTTTTACCATATATCACTTCCTGTATTTTTTTACCGATATCCTGTTCTCTCATAAAAGTCTCACCTATTAGAACAGCATTCGCACCTAACTTATAAATTTTATTTATATCCTCATGCGTTTTAATTCCACTTTCAACCACTATGACTTTTTCCCTCGGTATCTTGCCTATTAATCTTTCTGAAATACCAAGATCCACATCAAAGGTCTTAAGGTCCCTGTTGTTTATCCCTATTATTTCTGCATCAGCAAATAAAGCCCTTGCCAGCTCTTTTTCATTATGTATTTCAACTAAACAATCAATATCCAACCTTGATGCAAGCTCAATAAATCTTCTTAAAGTGTCATCATCTAAAGCTGCAACTATCAACAATATGGCACTTGCACCATGAACTCGCGCTTCATAAATTTGCCCTTCATCAACAAAAAAATCCTTCTGGAGAACAGGCACGTTTGTATTGTTTGAAACATCTTCCAGATAGCGCATATCACCAAGAAAATATTTATCCTCAGTCAGAACAGAGATAGCTGCAGCACCATTTTCCTGATAAGCCTTTGCGATCTCTAAACAATTGAAGTCTTTTCTTATAACACCTTTGGAAGGTGATGCTTTTTTTATTTCTGCAATAAGATTCAGCTTCCCGGGTTCAGAAATTTTCTTTTTAAATATCTCATAGTGTGTATACTCAGAGCCTTTAAGCTTCTCCTTAATTATCTCATATGCTGCTTGGCGACTTTTAACAAGCTCTTTCTTGTAAGCAAGAATCTCTTCTAGAAATTTTTCACTCAATTCAAATTTCCTTTATTAACTAAAGGGATGCGTTCTGTAAAGTTCTTCAGATCCTCTAACTTTTTTCGTGCCTTGCCGCTATCAATTGATTCTCTTGCAAGACTTAGGCCTTCATTAATTGATTTTGCTTTATCTGCTATATAAAGCGCATATGCTGCATTTATAAGGACTATATCCCGTTTCGGACCCCGCTCTCCGTCTAGGATAGTTTCAAATATCTTCAGATTCTCTTTCAGGTCGCCACCCTCAAGGTCTCTAAGCTTGGAACGTGATATGCCTATCTCTTCGGGATCAATATCATATGAAATAACTTCCTTGCCATTATACTCTGCAATAAATGTTTTATCTGTCGTTGTGATCTCATCTAAACCATCATTTCCATGAACAACCACTGCCTTCTTTAAACCTAAATTCTTTAAAACATTTGCGAGTGGCTCAACATAATCCCTTTTATAAACTCCCATGATCTGATGCGTTGCCTTCGCCGGATTAGTTAGCGGGCCTAGAATATTAAATATCGTTTCTACTCCAAGCTCCTTTCTAACAGGCGCAACATATTTCATTGAAGGATGATGCATTTGAGCAAACAAAAAAACAATGCCGACATCATCTAAACATTCACCGGCATACTGCTCCCCGATCTTTAAATTAATCCCTGCAGCCTCAAGAACATCCGCGCTTCCACACTTACTTGAAACTGAACGGTTACCATGTTTTGCAACAGGCACGCCTGCTCCGGCAACAACAAAAGCTGCTGTTGTAGAAATATTAAAAGTATTCTTTTTGTCGCCACCTGTCCCGCAAGTATCCAGGACTGTTCTATGATGCGTTTCAATACCAACAACAAATTTGCGCATAATCTTTGCAGCTCCAGTTATCTCATCTATTGTCGGACCTTTTGCCCTTAATGCAAGCAGGAACTCAGCAACCTCGTTCTTTGATGCTTCCCCAGACATTATCTGCTGCATAACCATTTCAATCTCTTCTCTGGTCAAGCTGAACTTATCTTTGATCTTTTCAATATGCTCTTTCATAATGGTCTCCAAAAAAAACAATTAGAAATAAAGTTATAGTTTTAAGAAATTGTTCAATATCTTCTTGCCTTCAGTTGTCAAAATAGATTCAGGATGGAACTGGACACCCCACAAATTATAACTTTTATGATGTATTCCCATTATCTCGCCGTCATCTGATCTAGCAATAACGTTAAGACACTCAGGCATTGTTTTTTTATCTGCAACAAGAGAATGGTATCTTGTTGCTTCGAAGGGATTTGCGACATCCTTAAATATACCTTGATTGTCATGCTCAATCATTGAAGTTTTACCATGCATCAGTTTTTTTGCCCTAACAATCTTTCCGCCATATGCATAACAAATAGCCTGATGTCCTAAACATACGCCTAAAACAGGTATTTTGTCCGCAAATTCTTTTATTATATCAACCGATATACCTGCCGCCTCAGGCCTTCCCGGCCCGGGAGAGATCACTATCTTTTCAGGTTTCATCATATTAATATCTTCAATTGAAATCTCATCATTCCTGAAAACTTTTAAATCTGCCCCTAGTTCACCAAAATACTGAACAAGGTTGTATGTAAACGAATCGTAATTATCTATCATTAATAACATGATAATGCTCCTTTATCTTATCAATACATGATCATTCTTTTTCCCTGCGAGTAACAGCACCAAGGCCTTGTAATTTTTTCTCAAGGTCCTCATATCCTCTTTCCAAATGATATATCCTGTGGATCTCAGTCACACCTTTAGCCGCTAGCCCTGCAATAACCAATGCGGCTGATGCCCTAAGGTCTGAGGCCATTACCGGTGCCCCATAAAGCTCTTTTACGCCTTGAGATATCGCATTGACTCCTTCTCTTCTTATATTCGCTCCCATTCTGTTGAGCTCGGCAATATGAATAAATCTATCAGGATAAACCTTATCTGTGATAACACTAACACCCTGGGCCATTGTCATAAGCGCCAGAAATTGAGCCTGGAGGTCAGTAGGGAATCCGGGATATGGATATGTTGTAATACTCGTAGGATTTATTATTTTTTTACTCTTTACCTTAATAACACCATTTTCATTATAAACCTTGACTCCGGCATCACCAAGCTTATCAACTAAGGCCATTAAATGCGATGTATCAGCTCCTAGTATAGAGATATTACTCCTTGTCGCAGCAGCCATTATGATATATGTTCCAGCCTCTATTCTATCCGGGATCACTTTATAATTAACACCGCTAAGCTTTTTAACACCTGTAATTACCAATCTCGGACTGCCCTTCCCTTCGATCTTAGCGCCCATTGCAATAAGCATATTCGTAAGATCTTCTATCTCGGGTTCACATGCAGCTGCCTCAATTACAGTCTCGCCTTTAGCTAAAACAGCAGCCATCATAACATTTGCCGTTGCAAGTACGGAAGATCCAAATCCGCCGCCCAAATACATTTGTGCACCTTTTAGTTGCCTGCATCTGGCAATTATATAACCGTTCTCGATCTGTATTTTTGTTCCTAAAGCTTTTAATCCTTTTAAATGCAGATCTACAGGCCTTATACCGATAACGCATCCTCCAGGAAGCGAGACTTTAGCTATTTTTAATTTTGCTAAAAGAGGGCCCAAGACACAAAATGAACCCCTCATAGTGGAAACCAGCTTATAATCAGCGACTGATTTTAATTTTTCCCCGGAAGTGATCTTTAACTTATTATCATTGAATTCTACTTGCTTTCCTAGCGACCTAAGAAGCTCAACCATCGTGGTAGTATCGCGTAAATGCGGGACATTTCTTATAATGCAAGGTTCATCGGTCAATAAAGTTGCAGCCATTATCGGTAAAGTTGCATTCTTTGATCCGCTTATTTTAACTTCACCCTTAAGGGGTTTTCCGCCTTCTATTATTAATTTTTCCATATTATTTAAGCTCTAATGTGATTGTTTAACTGCATAAATTATTCTGTCTGTTCCTACATAATCTTTTTCAAACGTGACCTCTTTATAATCTTGATACTGATAAAATATTTTTTCAACTCCTGATCTTTGACCATCGCCGATCTCAAGAAATAACATTCCCTCACACGCAAGCAGATCTTTTGAACTTCTGATTATATCCCTGTAAAACCTTAACCCATCTTCTCCCCCGTCTAAAGCTATCATCGGCTCACATTTAACTTCGGCAGGCAAATTACTGAGATCTGAGGTTTTTATATACGGCGGATTTGAGACAATTATATCGTATTTTTCACCATAGCAATATGCTTCTTTAAGAAATACAAAAGCATCCCTATTATAGAAGGATATATTATTCCTAACAAAATTCTTATCTGCATTACTTTCAGCTAACTCAATAGCACCCCGGGAAATATCGACAGCATCCACTCTGCAGCTTTTAATATTTTTCGCAATAGAGACCGCAATGACCCCGCTGCCTGTTCCTATATCCAGAACCCTAAGATCTTTTTTTGAAAGCTCTTTCATTTTTCGGACTACAAGGTCGACCAGCAGTTCAGTTTCTGGCCGAGGTATGAGGGCCCGTCTGTCAACATTGAACTCCGAACCATAGAATTCAGTATTCCCTACAACATATTGAACAGGCTCACCGTTAAGCCTTTTTAATTGCATTTTATGTAAACGTATTTTCTGACTTTCGGTCAAAACGTATGGCTCGGAATATAGCTCATGCCTGGAACAATTCAAAACAGATGTCATCATCAATTCATTTTCCGTCATTGAGTACGCTCCTCAATATCAGCCTTGATTAATGCATCACATAATTCGTCAAGCTCGCCATCAAGAACATTCTGAAACCTATATGTTGTAAACCCTATCCTATGATCAGTTATCCGCCTGTCTGGAAAGTTATATGTGCGTATCTTCTCGCTTCTGTCTCCGGAACCAACCTTAAGCTTTCTATCCTTTGTTTCTTTCTCATTATTCTCGCGCTCCATCTTCTCATGCAATCTAGCACGCAGGACCCTCATTGCTTTGTGTTTGTTCTTCAATTGTGATCTCTCATCCTGACAAACAACAACGATCCCTGTAGAAAGATGGGTTATCCTTATAGCAGAATCTGTTGTATTAACGCTTTGCCCGCCAGGCCCTGAAGAGCGGAAAACATCTATCTTAAGATCCTTTGGATCAATGATGATCTCAATTTCCTCGGGCTCAAACAGAACCGCTACTGTTGCAGCAGAGGTATGAATTCTGCCAGATGTCTCAGTAGTAGGGACCCTTTGAACTCTATGGGCACCACTTTCCCACTTCAAATACTTCTCAGCACCTACACCACTCATGCTAAAAATAACTTCCTTATAACCTCCTGCTTCAGATTCATTGCAACTTATCTGCTCAACTTTCCACCCTTTCCTATCGGCAAACTTAGTATACATCCTATACAGGTCTGCAGCGAAAAGACTTGCTTCCTGCCCGCCAGTCCCGGCACGGATCTCAAAAATAAGATTTCTGTCTTTGACCTTTTTCTTTGGATTGGTAAGATTCTCGAGCATTACAATAAGCTCAGCTTGTTTAGCTTTGAGGTCCTCTTTTTCAGCCTCTGCCAACTCCTCAAAAGCCTTATCCTGGCTTTCCTTTAACAAAATATCAAGCTCATTTAGCTGACCTACAGTCTCTTTATACTCATTAAACGTATTAACAACTGGAGTAATATCAGAATATTCCTTAGCTATTTTTTGATACTTACTTTTATCAGAAATAACTTCTGGGTCTGATAAAAGCTGCTCTAGTTCAGCAAATCTGTCCTTAATTTTTTCGTATTTTTCGAGATTCATTTATGGTTCTTTCTTAAAACATTTTTGGAAGAACCTGATCTCACCGATTTTTAATATTTACACAAATGTAATCTTAAGTACATTTATGCCGATCAGCTCAATCAGGGCTTTGCGTTAATCAGAACAGCCTTTGCCTACTACTTCTTCTTATTTGTATAACGTTTTTCAAACCTTTCGATGCGTCCGGCAGTATCAACGAACTTCTTATCGCCAGTGAAAAACGGATGACACTTTGAACAGATCTCAACACGAATGTTCTTTTTTGTGGCGCGAGTATGCATAACTTCACCGCACGCGCAAGTTATCGTTGTTTGTATGTATTCTGGATGAATATCTTTTTTCATTTCTTCTTTCTCCTTAAACTTACTAATTATTCAAGTTGTTTAAAAACTCTTCGTTTGTTTTGTGTTTACTTATCCTATCGATCAATAACTCCATTGCTTCAGCGGAATTAAGGTCATTAACTGCCTTCCTTAGTAACCATATACGCTGAAGGTCATCTTCGGGAAGCAGTTTTTCTTCGTGGCGAGTATTTGAACGCTTAATATCTATCGCAGGATAAATCCTTCTTTGGAAAAGAGTCCTATCCAATTGCAATTCCATATTACCTGTTCCTTTAAACTCCTCGAAAATAACTTCGTCCATTCTGCTACCAGTATCAACCAATGATGTGGCAATAACAGTGAGACTGCCGCCTTCTTCAACTGCACGTGCTGCGCCAAAGAATCTTTTCGGTTTATGAAGCGCATTTGAATCAACACCACCAGAAAGGATCTTGCCGCTGTGTGGGACAACCGTATTATAAGCCCGTGCTAACCTTGTGATACTGTCCAATAAAATAACAACATCCCGACCATGCTCAACCAGGCGTTTCGCTTTTTCAAGAACCATTTCAGCAATCTGAACATGGCGCTCTGCAGGTTCATCGAATGTTGAAGATATAACCTCGCCCTTTACGCTTCTTTGCATATCCGTAACCTCTTCCGGGCGCTCATCAATAAGAAGTACCATTAAAACTCCGTCAGGATTGTTCTCAGTGATCGAGTTTGCGATCTTCTGCAAAAGGACAGTTTTTCCGCTGTAAGGAGGGGCTACTATTAAAGCCCTCTGTCCTTTTCCCAGCGGAGTAAGAAGGTCCATGATCCTCATTGAGATTTCCTTCGGTGTCGTTTCAAGAAGGATCCTGTCCTGTGGATACAAAGGCGTTAAATTATCAAAAAATATCCTGTCCTTGCACTTTTCAGGATTCTCAAAATTAACTGCCTCCACTTTCAAAAGAGCAAAATACTTCTCCCCTTCTTTTGGAGGACGAATATGCCCGCTAACAGTATCGCCTGTCTTAAGGTCAAATCTCCTTATTTGTGAAGGAGAGATATATATATCGTCCGGACAAGGCAGATAGTTATAATTCACACTTCTTAAGAAGCCAAAACCTTCTCCCAAGATCTCTAAAGTCCCTTCACCAAACATTAACCCTGCCTGCTCAGCTTTTGCCTGAAGAATCTTAAAAATAAGGTCCTGCTTTCTAACTCCGCTAACTCCGGCAACCCCCACGTCTTTAGCAAACTTAGTAAGTTCTCCCATCTTCATATTCTTTAATTTAGTAATATCCATCTGTTCACCTGATGGTTTTATTACTTTCTTTGGAGCAACCTTTTCTTTAACGATTGCATCTTTTTCCATTTCATTTTCCCCCTCTATCACTTTTTTTTCTTTAGAAGAATCTTTTGCCATATTTCTTTCACCTGTTCTTTAGTTTCAATTAAACTTCTGGAATTATCTATAATTATATCCGCAAGACGGATCTTCTCTCTCAAGGGCATCTGCATCTTTATCCTTCTTATCGCCTGCTGCTTTGAGATCTTGAATTTTTCGACTGCCCTTTCGATCTGCTGCTGCCTTTTTGCCTTCACGACAATTATCCAATCAACATAACGGTGAAGATTCGATTCAAACAAAAGCGGCACATCAACAACAACCAAATACTCCTTTTTACGTTTATTATAGCGCCTGATCTCTTCACCAATAGCATTCTTAACCGCCGGATGAATAATAGCCACTAACTTATCAAGCTTTTCTTTATCGCTGAAAACGATATCAGCTAATTTTTTCCTGTTTATCTCATCTCCGTCAACAATAGCTTTGCCAAAAACCTTTATGATCCGATCGTAACAAATACCGCCCTTTTTCATTTGATCATGAGCGATCTTGTCAGCATCAAGGACCTTGGCCCCCAATTCCTGGAATGACTTTGATACCGATGTTTTACCCGTGCTTAAACTTCCTGTAACGCCTAAGATCACCATAAGCTTTAGTCCACTTTCAATGATTCATACAACGTTTTGTATTCTTCTGCAGACTTATTCCAGGAAAAACAAACTGATATTGCCTGCTCTACTAACTTATGAAATCTTTGCTTATCTTTATAAACCTCACTTGCAACTTTAATAATCTCCACAAAACTATTCCTGTCATATTTATCAAAAATAAAACCATTGCCTTTGCCTTCTTTATTATCATGAGGTATGACCGTATCTATAAAACCTCCTGTTTTGTAAACAATAGGCACTGTTGCATATCTGAAAGCAATTAGCTGACTTAATCCGCAAGGCTCATATATAGAAGGCATCAAGAACATATCACTTCCGGCATATATCTGATGAGCAAGATGCTCATTAAACTCAAAGCAAGCGGCTATCTTTTGAGGATATCTTTCCACAAACCTTGAAAGCTTTTCGTAGTAGCGCTCTTCTCCCACGCCTTGTATTACAACTTGAATATCAAGCGTCATCAATTCATCCAGAGCTTGTGTTAGCAGGTCTATCCCCTTCTGATGAGATAATCTTCCGACCAAGCCAAAGACCGGCACCTCGTTGCTGCATTTAAAACCAACTTCCTTTTGAAGCCATTCTTTATTATCTATCTTGTCTGAATCAATGTTCTCGTTTGAATACTTGACATTTATAAGGTCATCCTTTTGCGGATCCCAGATCTCATAATCCAAACCGTTAAGTATACCGATCAACTTTTCGCCCTTTGACAATAATAAATGTTCCAATCCAAAGCCAAATTCCCTTGTCTTTATCTCTTTAGCATACTGTTTGCTTACCGTAGTTACCTGATCCGCATAATAAATCGCACCTTTAAGCAAATTAACACTTCCATAAAATTCAAACAACCCATGGTCGAACAATTCATTTCTTAATCCTAATTTTGGAAAATCCCTTCGATCAAATATCCCCTGAAAAGCCAGATTATGAATCGTTTGGATCGTTTTTATATCCTTGAATATTTCGCATTGACCAAACCTTTCCTTTAAGTAAACAGGGATCAATGCTGTTTGCCAATCATGGCAATGAATAACATCAATATCAATATTCAAATTCTTGATGGTCTCGAGTATCTTCAAACAGAAGAAGCTAAACCTTTCAAGATTATCATGAAAGTCGCCATTATTATCACCATACAAGCCATCTCTATAAAAGTATTTTTCATTATCTATAAAATAAACATCTATGTTTTTTCCGATTGTAGTTTTTGAAACATCGCTACTTACTTTTTCAACTGCATTTCCCTTATCTTCAATTGACCTATACTTAGGTAAGAATAAAACAGCTTCCACGCCGATCCTTTCAAGCGCTAAAGGCAAGGCCCCACACACATCGCCGAGGCCTCCTGTTTTAGCAAAAGGAACGATCTCCGAAGAACACATGGCTATTTTCATTAAGCGATCTCTCTCATTTCAAGCCAATTACTACCAATTTTCACTGTTACAGTAACAGGGACAGATAATCTTAAAGGCGTTTCCATCAAACTCCTTACCAATCCAGCCACTTCATCTTGTTCTTTTTTGACAACATCAAAGACCAATTCATCATGAACTGTTATGATCATCTCCGATTCAAGTTTTCTTTTCTCAAGATCATTTTGAATATTGATCATTGCAAGCTTCATAAGGTCAGCCGCAGAGCCCTGAACCGGTGTATTGATTGCCTGTCTTTGAGCGAATTGCCGTACTGACATATTCTTACTTCTTATCTCAGGGATATATCTTCTTCTATTCAGAAGAGTGCGGACAAATCCTTGCTCCTCACATTCTTTGATAGTATCATCCATGAATACTTTTACTTTTGGATACCGGGCAAAATACTTATCTATAAACATTTGAGCTTCTTTTTGTGATACCTCAAGGTCTTTTGACAAACCAAAGGAACTCATGCCATATACAATCCCGAAATTAACACGCTTTGCTGAATTCCTCATGTCTTTAGTCACTTTTGATTCTTCGACATCAAAGATCAGAGATGCTGTGTACTGATGCACATCTTGACCGTCATCAAATGCCTTCTTTAATGTTTCGTCTCCTGAAAGGTGCGCTAAGATTCTTAATTCAATTTGAGAATAATCTGCGGCAAGCAATATCCTGTCGTCAGACGAAGGGATTATTGCCTTTCTGATCTGAGCACCCAACTCTGTACGTATCGGTATATTCTGAAGATTAGGGTTCCTTGAGCTCAATCTTCCTGTTTCTGTGCCATTCTGCACAAAGCTTGCATGTATCCTGCCGGAATTGCTGTCCACCAAAACTGGCAGCGCATCTATATATGTTGATTTTAGCTTTGCTAATTGCCTGTGCTCCAGGATCAGCTTCGGGAATTCATGATCTTTTGCAAGTTTAGTTAAAACACTTTCATCTGTTGAATAACCTGTTTTTGTTTTCTTAACAGCAGGGTATTTCATTTTTTCAAACAAAATAACGCTAAGCTGCTTAGGTGAATTAATATTGAACTCTTCACCGGCAATATCGAATAGGATCTTCTTCAAGTCTTCTATTTTCTTATCACAGCTTATTGAAAGCCCTTTGAGCAACTCAACATCAATCTTCACTCCGCACCTTTCCATCTTTGACAGGACTAAAGCAAGCGGGATCTCAATATCATTGAACAATGACAATAAGGACTTCTGTTCAAGCTCTCTTGAAAGCATTGGGAACAAATGATAAATATTTTCTGTTTCATGGGATATTTTATCCTGCTCCGAAACTGAAACTTTTAAATACTCCCATGATAGATCACTTATACTATATGAAGTCCTTGAGGGATTAAGCAAATAACCTGCTAACATAACATCAAAACAGCCATTTAATTCGCAACCTTGCGAAGCTAGCGCTTTACTAGCACCTTTAATATCAAATGTTATCTTTGTTATATTTGCATCACTAAATATATCCTTCATCCCATCTATCATATCTAGCTTCAATCTAAAGACTTTAGCTCTTCCTACTGAGAAATAAATGCTATTGCTTTCAAAAAGTTCATCAACCGTGCTACTTAAGAAGGAAACCTTACCTTGTTCCTTTATATCTTCAACAATTTCATTTATGTCTGACTTGTTTCTCAAAGAACGTATATTAATATCTTCAACCATCTTAACTTCCGACGACAACTCATCCGCCCATTTTCTAAATTCAAGGTCTTTATATATCTCGTAGAGCAGTTTATTATCAGCCTTTTCAACCTTTAATTGATCAAGATCAAAATGAAAAGGCACTGTTGTCTCAAGGATAGCTAGCTCTTTTGAAAAAAAGGCTGATTCTTTATTTTCTTGTAGTTTTTCCCTGAGCTTTATAGGAGTTACTTCCTCAATATGCTCATATATATTTTCAAGATCATCAAATTCGCTTAAGAGCTTCTTAGCGGTTACCTCGCCGACTCCCATTACTCCCGGTAAATTATCAGATTTATCCCCTGCCAACCCTATATAATCAACAATCCTTGAAGGCTCAAATCCAAGATCCTTTTTAACATCCTCATAACTCAGCACGACATCTTTCCGTGAATTGAATATCTTTACGTTCTCGCCAAGCAACTGATACATATCTTTATCATCGCTGACAATAATTACTTCTAACCCTTCGTCAGATGCCTTATTTGAAAATGTTGCGATTATATCATCCGCCTCATATCCGCCAAGTTCAAAAATCATCAAATTATGCGCTTTAATAACATCCTTTATTATCGGTATTTGGCTTACCATATTATCAGGCATCGAAGGTCTTTGGACCTTGTACTCTGCATATTTTTCTTCCCGATATGTTTTCTTCTTAGAATCAAAGCAAACTGCCAAATAATCAGGCTTATGCTCTCTAAGTATTTTTCTCAATATATTGCAAAAACCATATACTGCATTAGTAGCCTGGCCCTTGCTAGTGGCTAATTCTCTAATAGCGAAAAATGCCCTGTAACATAGTCCATGACCATCAATTAAAAACAATCTTGACTTATCTGTCTTGTTCATCAAAATTCGATAGTTATTGTATATTTTTTATTGATCTACTATTGGATAATTTAAATTTTGTTATTGGAAAATCTATATTATTTGGAAACTAAAAAGACTCATTTGGGATAATGGAGAGCACTTCTCTAAATTTATTCTTCGCCGCAACATAATTCCCCGACTCCAACAATTGCATGGCCTGATTTGTCTTCGACGCGGCGATCTCTTTAATGAACTTAGTTGCACATTTTGTGCGTTCATCCTTGATCACAGAATCATCAGGCGATAAAGCTAACGCGTTGTCATACTCGTCAATAGCTTCATCATATCTACCATTATAGCAATAACTCCTTCCTTGTTGATAATGGGCCTTCGACCTATTTATTCTCTCTTTTAATTTTTCTTCTTCTGCTTTAACTAATTCCTGGTTGAACTTTTCAGCATCTATTCTGATAGTCCACTGCTTATACTCAGGATGTATCTTGATCATTTCCTGCTTTGCCCTCTCAGTCCAGTGATCCTGAGAGCTTCCAAGCTCATATCGCATTTTAAAATTGCGAAAGGCATCTTCTAATTTATTTATTTTTTGGTAAAAATAAGCCAGATTCATATATGACGGCAGATATTTTTGGTCTACTTCTATGGCCTTCAAATAAAACTTCTCAGCATTTCCATCAAACCCGATTTGTTCAGAAATAATCCCTAAATCATTGAAAATAGCCGGATTCTCTAATCCTAATGCTATTGCTTTACTATAAAATGTGAATGCGTCACTGAGATTGCCCTTCTGTTGTTGCTCATAACCCTGTTCACGATATTCTTCCGCAGCCTTGAGTTTTTCATCTTCAGCTTGTGAAATATTCTGAGTTATGATTAATGATATGAAAAATAGAAGAGTAAATAATCTAAAAAAATACTTAAAATGTTTTTTCTTGTGATTAAGCATAATATATAATTCAGACTTTGGCAAGAAATATTATTGATCTACTCTTGCCTTAAAAACATGACACAAAATAATTAATTAATATCCTTAGTGTTTATAAACTATTGACTTACAACTTCAGGCACTTTATCAAAGTAATCGGCATCACTACCTATTAGATTAGCCTTTTCCTTTATTAATCGCAAGTAATTATCTACTTCTTTTTCTTCATTCAGCAATACCGCCCCAACCAAGCAATCCCCGCTCAAAAACACTTCTCTAAGAGCTCCTTTTTCTTCAACAAATCTCCGTTTTTGCGAGACACCCTCAGTTCTTATAATATTGCCAATTAAAAAAATTGAAAATTCATCATATTTCGCTGATTCAACTGGTAAAGAATAAGATCTTGTTATGCTTTCATCATTTACAACAGAAGCTACTACTTTACCGTGTTCATCAAGAGCTTCTTTATTATAAAAAACAATATCTGCTGCCTGATCTTTTATAGTAGCTATACCATCAACAGCATAAACATTATCTAAGCTAGTTTTAAAATCAGAATTGACCATGATCCTTGTATTAAAATTAACACCGGATTCTCTTAGCAATCTTAAGTCAGCGTTGACATCAAAAATCACCATTTGAGACACAATGACCTTTTGGGATTTCAGCTTTATTGCTTTTACATCCTTTTCCCCAAGAACCTCAACGATCCTCTCATTTAAGACAATATGAATTCCTTTTTCATCAAGCTGCTTTACAATATTTCCGATAACGATATCATCAAAAATATTCGATAAAAAATTGTTCTTTTCTAAGATCAAATATACTTCTTTTCCTCTTTTTGCCAAAGCAATAGCCAAATTTAGCCCTGAAAATGAATCTGTCTGAACAGAAACAGTATCTGTTGTATCAATGGCCTTAGCTATCCCTTCTATATCTTTTAACTTTTTCATCCCAAATACGCCAACCCTTGCTTTGCCTTTAATATCAGGAAAAGCATTTAATGGGAGGTCACAAATAATCAGGACATCATAGTCGATTTGATCTTTTGCATCAGTGAAAACTTTACATCTGTTAAAATTAATCCTAGTGATCTGCCTGTCGCAAATCACGTCTATCTTATTATCCTGATAATACTTTTCGGGACGACAATACAGCTCGCTAAGCTGGACATCTTTTGACAAATAATCCGCAAACAGATTTCTATCATATGGATAAAAACCATCCACTGATAAGATCGATATTTCGTTTTCTTTATCTTTCTTTCTTATTTCCTCAGCCGCTTTAACCCCAGCTGGTGAACTGCCTATAATTAATATCTTTTTCATTATTTACCACTCACTTATAATTGGGCTTTAAACGCCTCAATAGCATTTTTCATTAACATAACAACTGTGACCGGACCGACTCCTCCGGGAACTGGCGTTATATACGAGGCTTTTTCTTTTGCAGAGTCGTATTCAACATCACCAACAATTCCATTTTCACTTCTGTTAATACCGACATCTATGACTATTGCACCTTTTTTGATCATATCCCCCTTTATCAATGATGCAATGCCAACAGCAACTATCAATATATCAGCGTTCTTAACATGCCCCTCTAGCTTCCCTGCCTCACTGGTCCCAATATGACAAACTGTCACGGTCGCAAATTCTCTCAATAATAACAAGCAAAGCGGTTTTCCCACGATAGAGCTCGAGCCCACTATCACAGCTTCTTTTCCGCGTAAATTAACGCCTGTTGACTTTATATGTTCCATGATCGATGCAGGCGTACATGGCACTATTTTTGTTTCTCCAAGAACCATCTTTCCGATATTCGCGATGTTGATACCTTCGAGGTCCTTTATAATATCTATGTGATTTGCAACTAAATTGTAATTGATTTGATCAGGAACAGGCTTATGGATCATAATCCCATTCACGCCCGCATCATTATTAAGGGCACAAACAAGATCTTCTAACTTTTCTTGACGGACATCTGCTGGAATGGTTTTTAATTCATAGTTTATGCCTATATATTCGGCAACTTTTTCCTGAGACTTAGCATAGGCACAAGTTCCATGATCTTGCCCTATGACGATATTAACCATTTTGGGGACTTTATTAAATTCCTTTTTTAGTTTCTCCACTTCACTTTTCAGAGAATCCTTTACTTTTGACGCCAATATTTTTCCATTTAAAACACGAGCAGACATCTTTTCCTTTAACTTTTTATTAGCGCTAAACTTGAGTTAAAAGCTGCAAAAAGCATCTCGATTGCAACTTCAATATCACTGATCAAATATTTATTGCCTTTTTCCACAAGAAAAGGGGTTAGCTGAATAGCCTTATAAGAAAGCGTACAAACCTCCTTAGAAACCTTCTTGGCATTCCTAACCGCAGCATTTTTCTCTTTAGAGGAACCTTTTTTTGCCTCAACTATGCCAATATAAGCCCGAGCATCAAGATCAACAAGCTCCAAAAGCCGATTCTTCATTCTTTCACTTTCTAGAATTATTTTTTGTATTTTTTTTTCAATAACTTTAGATGAGCTTTTTGCCCTCGAGTAATTTGCAACCATTGTGATAAGCCCAGCGCCCAAAGCACCAGTTAAAGCAGCAGCAGAACCTCCTCCAGGGACAGGCTCTTTCTTAGAAAGTACATCCAAATATTCTTTGATTGTAAAATTTTTATACTTCTTCATTTTTTTGAAATTATTAAAAATATAAATGAGATCAAATTAATACCTGCAGAAGAATTGCGTGAAAAGAATACTCCAATAATTCTTCATAATAATAGACTAAATGTTAAGCGTTTTCAATATATTATGTAAATATTATATATATATGTATAGTCTAATATTGTGCCTCAAAAGCGTCTTTAACTATGCTAATGCGCTCTTTCCCTTCTTTTTCATAATCAATTCCTATAACGTCAAATCTTGCTTTAGCTTCCATTTTATCAATGCTCTGCAAGTAACTCACAGCAACTCTTGTTATTTTAACTTGTTTTTTTGGTGATACTGCCTCAAAAGGCGAATCATACTGGTCAGAGCTTCTTGTCTTGACTTCAACAAAGCAGATCGTATCTTTATCCTCTGCAATTATGTCTATCTCTCCAAGATAATTCCTGAAATTCTTTTTGATTATTTTATAGCCATTTGAAACAAGGAACTTGACAGCAGCTTCTTCACCTTCTTTGCCTAATTTTTTTCTTTGAAAAGTCATTGAACCCTCATTAAAGATTCAAACAAGAGTATTTCTTTTAAAAACTAGTTAATAACGAAATGATCTGCGGTGTATTCTTGAAGGACCATGCTCTCTTAAAGCCTGCTTATGCTCGACTGTAGGATATCCTTTATGTTTTTTAAATCCATATACAGGAAAATCCTTATCGTACTCACACATTATCCTATCCCTAGTCACCTTTGCAATGATCGACGCACAGGCAATTGACAGGACTTTTGAATCACCTTTAACCACTGTTTTAAATACATAAGGCACGCTACTCTTAAAACTATTGCCATCTATGAGCAAACAAACCTTTTCAGAAAATCCTTCTTGTTCTTTTGTTGATAATGGCAACTTAGTTTCCAGCTCCTTAACAGCATTGTTCATAGCAAGGAACGTGGCTTCTAATATATTGATCTGATCAATTATAGTTTCTGGAACAATGCCCACGCCAACATAGGCATTCTGATATATTTCATCAAAGGCCTTATCTCTTTGTAGTGGAGAAATCTTTTTGGAATCTCTAATTACTGACAAGAAATTATTTGATTTTAATGCTACTGCTGCAGCAACAACTGGCCCTGCAAGAGGACCGCGTCCGGCTTCATCTATTCCAATTATTAAGCTGAAGCCGTCCGCTTTAACCTCATTCTCGTAATCAATCATAAATTACTGTGTTTGTTTCTTTTTAACTTTAGCTAGTTTACCAATTCGATCTCTTAAATAATAAAGCTTAGCTCTTTTGACAACACCCTTACTAACCACTTTCAAGCTATCAATAGCAGGTGAATGTAAAGGAAACGTTCTTTCAACTCCTTCGCCAAAAGAGATTTTTCTGACTGTAAATGAGGCAGCTAGCCCCCGTCCAGTTTTGCGAATCACTATTCCTTCGAATGGGTGCATACGTATCTTTTCAGCTTCCTCAACCTTCACCTTCATTTTGACCGTATCACCAACTTCAAAGTCTGGTAATTCATTCTTTATGTGTTTTGTATTAATTCTTTTTATTGTTTCACCGATGTTTTGAACCATTTACAACCTCCTTACCGATTAATCAGTACTTAATCCTTCAATAAATCAGGACGTTTCTTTTTTGTTATGGCTAAAGATTGTTCCTTTCGCCACCCATTTACCTCTTCATGGTGCCCAGATAATAACACATTTGGAACTTTAACGCCATGAAATTCTGCAGGCCTCGTATACTGCGGATATTCAAGCAGACCCCCCTCAAAAGACTCATCAACCAATGAATCCTCTTCTCCTAAAACCCCAGGAATTAACCTTGAGATACAGTCAACTAAAACCAACGCTGGTAATTCGCCTCCAGTTAAAACATAATCGCCGATTGAAATACTTTCATCTACGACCATTTTTCGAATACGCTCATCTACCCCTTCATATCGCCCGCATATTATAATCAAATTTTTATTTTTTGCCAGCTTTTTTGCAAGCCTTTGTGTTAAAGGTTGCCCTGTCGGACAGGTCAGGATAACCTTAGCTTTTCTTCTTCCCTTGATCTTTTTTACAGCATCATAAATAGGCTGAGGCTTCATGATCATTCCAGGCCCGCCACCAAAAGGCCTGTCATCAACTTTCTTGTGCTTATCATTCGTGTAATCCCTCAGGTCATGCAGCCTGATATCAATCTTCTTCTTCATCTGACCACGCTTAAGTACAGATTCATTTACATAAGGTTTTAAACTTTCTGGGAAAATAGTGATTATATCAAATCTCATTATCTATTCCTCAATTCTGATCCATATTCCTCTAAAAATTTATTTTGGAAATCCTCATATCTGTCTTCTTCTATCGCATTCCTTATATCCTTCATCATGTTGATATAAAAATATAAATTATGATATGTGATCAGTTTTAAGCCTGAAATTTCTTTCTGTACAGCTAGATGCCTAAGGTAACTTTTTGAATATTTCTTACAGACCATGCATTCGCACACTTCATCAATAGGTCCCAGATCAGAAGCATATTCCTTATTCTTCAGAATAACTTTACCTTTTCTAGTAAACGCAGAAGCATGCCTTCCAAAACGCGTAGGGATACAAGTATCGAACATATCAATACCCATACCGACAGCTTTAACAATTTGGTCTGGAAGCCCGATCCCCATAAAATATCTTGGTTTATCTTCCGGCAATAACGGCAAGACCCAATCTAAAGTATCAAACATGTCCTTTACCGGCTCGCCAACGCTCACGCCGCCAATAGCATACCCGTCAAAACCAATATCCATAATTTCTATAGCGGATCGCTCCCTAAGGTCTTTATATATTGAGCCTTGGATTATGCCAAAAAGAAACTGCCTTTTATCATCGGCCTGGTTAGCATCAAAATATTCTTTTGATCTTTTTGCCCATAAAGTTGTACGCTCAACAGATTGCTCGGCTTCATGCCTCCCACAAGGATAAGGGGCGCAAACATCCAAAGGCATTATCATGTCAGAGCCTAATATTTGTTCAACCTCAACAACATTCTCTGGAGAAAAGAATTGAAAAGATCCGTCGATATGAGACTGGAACTTAACGCCCTCATCTGTCATCTTGCGCAGTTTAGCCAAGCTAAAGACCTGATAGCCTCCGCTGTCAGTCAGCATAGGCTTATCCCAGGAAATAAATTTATGAAGGCCTCCAGCATTTTTTATTATATCCATACCAGGTCTTAAGAACAGATGATATGTGTTCGACAGCATTATCTGGGCGCCAACCTCATTCAGATCTTCAGCTGTTAAGGTCTTTACTGATCCATTTGTCCCGACCGGCATGAAAAACGGCGCCTGGATTTCGCCATTGGAGGTTCGAATCACCCCGCGCCTTGCCCTTGTCTTATTATCTTTTTTTAATAAAGTATACATGTCCGGTTATCTTTATATTTAAATTACTTTATCTTTCCAAAAAATCATATTATCGCTTTTCTTAACTATCTTTAAAACAGCATTTACAATAACCGGATCGTACTTCGTGCCAGAGCCGGTCTTTAATTCTTTTATTGCATTTTTTATCCCCAAAGCAACTCTATAAGGCCTATTAGTTGTCATTGACTCCAAAACATCACTAACTGCCAGGATCTTTGCTTCAAGCAAAATATCTTTTCCGCATAAGCCTTGAGGATATCCTGACCCGTCGATCCTTTCATGATGCTGGTAAATAATGTCTGCAAGGGGAAATGGAAAATCAATATTCTTTATCAACTTGTAGCAATTATTAGTATGCTCTTTTATCAATTTATATTCAAGATCACTTAATTTCCCGGGCTTAATAAGTATATCAAGAGGAATACCTATTTTACCAAGGTCGTGAAGCTCTGAAGCGATCTTCAAATGCATTAATTGTTCACTGCTCATTTTCAATTCCTTCCCAATTCTTTGAGCAATGACACCAACATCCCTTGCATGACTTTGTGTATAAGGGTCTCTCATCTCCAAAGCCTTGCTTAATACCATTAGAGCATTTAACACCATAGTATAACGGTCTCTCTCAGCATTAGCATGAGCTGTCATATCCCTTGTTATACCCATAGTCCCAGAGATCTTGCCTTTGTTATTATAAATAGGCACCTTCGTCGTTATAACCTGATTCCAAGTTCCGTCAGGCAACAATGTACGCTCTATCTTTCCTATGATCGGTTTTCCTGTTTTTAATACCTGCGAATCGTCGCAAAACATTTCTCTTGCCTGCTCTTCCGGAAAAAAATCAAAATCTGTTTTACCAAGTATCTTTTCTAAATTCCCGCCAAACCCCTTGGCATAAAATTTATTTACCCGCGTGATCCTGTTTTCCTTATCTTTGAAATAAATCGCGTCAGGAATACTATCCAATATTGTCTGCAAAGAATCCTGTTCGTTCTCCAGCTTTTCATTGGCTCCCTTATAGCTTGTAACATTCTGAATAATGCCTTCAATATAGCTACCCTGCTTTTTTTCATATACCAGCTGAGCACTTATAAGCACCCACACGACTTTATTCCTCTTTGTTTGACAGGTCGTCTCATACAATTCGACTTTTCCGTCTCTTTTCAATCTTTTGAAAAATTCTTCTCTATCACTCTTATTTATTATGAATTTTTCAAGATTCAATCCTAAGATCTCACTCTTAGCAGAGCATCCTAATATCTTTGACAAAGCTCTGTTGCAATAAACAAATCCTTCTTTTGAATCAAATTGATATTTAAAGACCCCTACGCAAAGATGCTCGAACAAAGTATTTGTTAAGTGATATTCCATATAAGCAAGTTCCTTTCTTTTTCTTAAAATAATTTAAATAATGATCATCCCATCGCCATAACTGTAAAACCGATACTTCTCAGCTATCGCCAGGCTATATGCCCTTTTCATCAATCCAGTTCCACCAAATGCATAGACGAGCATTAATAAAGTACTATAAGGTAGATGAAAATTCGTGATCAAGCAATCTATCATTTTAAAATTATAGCCCGGGTAAATAAATATATCTGTATCTCCGCTCAACTTATTGGTGCTTGCAACTGTCTCAAGAACTCTCGCACTTGTTGTTCCAATAGAGATTATCTTTGCCCCTTCTCTTTTTGCCTTTTTTATCGACGTATCAGTTTTTTTATCAACAAAATACTCCTCAAAGTGCATTTTATGATCAATAATATTTTTTTCTTCTACGGGCTTAAAAGTGCCGTAATTGACATGAAGAGTTATTTTTTCGATCTTATGCCCTTTATTAGAGATCTTATTTAAAAGCCTATTGGTAAAATGTAACCCTGCTGTGGGTGATGCGACCGATCCAAGGTTTTTTGCATACACAGTCTGGTAATACTTTCGGTCTTCAGCAGTAGAATTCCTTTTAATATACGGTGGCAACGGGATATGACCTATTTTTTCAAGATATTTTAAAACATTTTTCTTGTTAAAACGGACTTTTGGGTCTTCTTTATCAATTATCTCAACTACAATCCTGCCATCATCAAAATATATCTTCTCTCCGAGCTTAAGCCTTTTTAAAGGGCGCATCAAAACTTTGAACGTATATCCATCCTCAAGCTCTTTAAGCAAAAACACCTCTACATTCCCGCCGCTGTGTTCTCTCTTTCCAAGCAGCCTCGCAGGGATAACTTTGCTCTCATTAAATACAAGGCATGAATTATCAGGCAAATACTTGTCCAAATTCCTAAAAATATCATGGCCGATGTTGCCAGTTCTTCTGTCAATGATCATCAACCTAGCATTACCTCTACAATGTAACGGCTTTTGGGCAATAAGTTCTTGCGGCAGGTAATAATTAAAATCTTTTAATTCCATTTAAATAACTATCAGTATTTAACTATCTTGGCACCTGGATAATAATGTTCCAGTATATCCTTATAATTATAGTTTTCATTAGCCATTTGATATGCGCCCCATTGGCACATTCCAACGCCATGACCCCATCCTTGACCGACAACATCAACATAATATCCCTTCATAACAAGGTCATACTTGTTGCTTTTCAGATCATTTGGCCCGATAGCATTTCTGAAATCCTTGCCCGAAACAGTAATACTCTTATCATCCCTTGTCTCGATCTTTAACATCTTAACTCTTCCGCTTCGATTCTTTTCCAGGATCTCGATCCCTTTTATCAAACCGACTTTATAACCTTTTTCATTCAACTTTTCTTGTATGACTTTCAACTGAAAATTAATTTTCCATTCATTATGCGGACCTTTTGCACAAAACGCACAAACCACTCCTTTTAATGGGGCTAAATCATGTTTCCATAATTCACTAACATCTTCTGTATGGCCTCCACAGTTTGCATGGAAATATGCAGGCAAAACCTTCCCTTCATATTTCAGTATCTGTTTTTTTGTTCTTTCCGCAGCAATATTAGTTCTAAATCTCTCTGCGTTTCTTCCCCCATATACCTGGGAATAAATGTCACTAGTGACATCAAACTGCTGGTCCTTGTTCACAATTGTCTGATATAAAGCATATGTCCTAGTTGCAACAGCCTGCGCCTTTATTGCTTCTATCGGCCATTTATGCGAGACCTCATGATACAAAACACCTTTAACATACAGCTCCAGGTCTAAATCATTTATTACGGCAAACTTGCCTTCATCATTCGCCAAGATAAGAATCTCTCCACGATAACTCTTTTTCTTGTCAGCGGAATAAATTGTCACATCTTTCTGCAGCTTTATCCTTAATTTTTTTGTGGAATAAAATCTCTGGCCAACATGTATGCCATAATCCTGAACAACGACTCTTGACCTTTTAAGCTTTATTGATGATGCCAGCAGGTCTCCTGTAACAATGTCGTATATTTTGTAGCTTCCTCTTATGGATATAACGCAATCCTCCGCATTCTTGAGAACAGCTATCCTGACAGTTCTCTTATCGACAGGATCTGCATAGGCAAAGAATACCCTAGCAACAAACACACTCAATAAAACTATAAATAAAACAGTTCTTTTCATCGTTTATTAAAATAATACATTATTAAGCTTAAAATCATGCTTACGATAATTGAAGTAGTGATCGGAAAATAAAAAACAGTATTCTCCTTTTTGATCAGAATATCGCCTGGCAATCTACCTAACCAGGGTATCTTCCATACAAAGCTAAGGAGAATGCCGATAACAATAAAAAATATCCCGACAAATATAAATATTTTTGACAAGCCAGCCATATTATTGAATATATTGTCTCACATTATTAATAAAGCTCACTCTGAATCTCTTTATTTTTCAATGAGAAACCCTTGATATGCTTTACTGCTGTTTTGGTGAGTTCTCTTCCACGTGATGTTCTTCTTAAAAATCCTATCTTTAACAAATACGGCTCAACAACATCAACTATCGTATCAACTTCCTCATTTAACGTAGCTGCCAAAGCTTCAATCCCTACGGGCCCGCCGCTATATTGTTCATCTAAGACCCTAATTAACCTTCTGTCAATTTCATCTAAGCCAATATCATCAATACCTAGGGTTTTCATTGAGCTCAATACAATACCCTGTTCGATCTTGCCTGAATCAGTCTTTACTTGCGCATAATCCCTTACCCTTCTAAGCAATCTGTTCGCCACTCTGGGAGTACCTCGTGCCCGTCGTGCAATACCTAACGCCGCATCATCATCAATATCTATCTTGAGTTTTTCTGCTGACTTTTTTACGATTTGGCACAACTGTTCAGGCTCGTAAAACTCTAAATGGTAAAACATTCCAAACCTATCGCGTAATGGAGAAGCAAGCAGCCCACTTCTAGTCGTTGCTCCAATCAGGGTAAAAGGTTTCAAATTAAAATTGACCGTCTTGGCATATGGGCCTTTATCCACGATAAAGTCAATTTTAAAATTCTCCATTGCCGGATAGAGAAACTCCTCTACAACTTTTGACAAACGATGTATCTCATCAATAAACAATACATCACCATGTTCCAAATTTGTAAGGATTCCAATCAGATCGCCGGCTCTATCAATAGCCGGGCCGGAAGTAATAGTAATGCGGGCATTCATTTCATGTGCAACTATATTTGCTAGTGATGTCTTTCCAAGACCTGGAGGCCCAGAAAAAAGAATATGTTCAACCGGCTCTTTTCTCTGTTTTGCAGCTTCGATCGATACTTTAAGGTTCCCAATCAGGTCTTTCTGTCCAACGAACTCGCCGATCATCGCTGGACGCAAAGATAAGCTATATACTCTATCTTCTTCAGTTTCCTGATTAAAAACGATTCGCTTCTTTTCTTCCATGGCCTATTCTTGTTTTCCTTGATCCTCTGGTACCATATTATCAGTGTTTCTCATGATCTCGATATCTTCAAAAACCCTTTTTTGGATCGCCTTTATCTCTTTAAGCCTTATTAATTCTAAAATAGCCAAGAATGCTACTACCATCTCTATTTTGCTGGCACACTTTGCGAATAAACTGGTAATAGAAACTGACTTCTCATCAAGCAGTAAGTGCAGAATATCATGGATCTTTTGCTCGACAGTAAAGTTCTCTTTGATGATCTCGTGAATTACTTCTTCAGGAACCTTCTTTAAAGCTTCCGATAATGCATTTATAAGGTCAAACAAGCTGGCTTCAAAATATATTTCCTTTGCATCATCTTTAAACTTGTTAATTTCTTGCGGATCAATATTCCTTGCAAACAAATTCTTACGCATCATCTCTTTATCTTTTAAAGCTTCCGCGATTTCCTTAAATCTCTTGTACTCATTAAGACGCCTGACCAGCTCGTCTCTTGGATCTTCCTCTTCCTCTTCAGTCTCATAAGGATCAGGCGGTAGAAGCATTTTAGATTTTATTTGCATGAGAGTTGCTGCCATTACCAGAAAATCGCCTACTATATCAAGGTCCAGCAGCTTCATCATATTTATATATTGCATATACTGCTCTGTTATCTGGGAAATAGGAATATTCGTTATATCAATATCGTTCTTTTTTATTAAATAAAGCAGAAGATCTAAAGGGCCTTCGAATATCTCAAGTTTCAATTTATAGCTCATTTAAATACCGCCTCCTTAACTTCTCGGATAGTCTTTTGCGCTATAGCTTGAGCTTTCTTTTTTCCTTCATTTAGAATATCAATAACTTTTTGCTTATTAGCTTCCAACTCAGCTCTTTTATCTTTTATTGGCTTTAGCTTTTCGATCAAGACCTCAGCTAACTGTTTCTTGCAATCAGTGCAGCCTTTTTGAGCTGTTGTACACCATTTACATACATCTTGTGATTGACCTGATGCAAAAACTTGATAGTAACTATATACATTGCATTCTTCGGGGTGGCCGACATCTAAGAGCTTTATCCTTTTGGGGTCCGTGATCATGCTTTTTACTTTCTTTAATATCACATCATCGGCGTCTGAAAGATTAATAGCATTATTGTAGCTCTTACTCATCTTACGGCCATCAGTTCCCAGTAAGCGCGGCGTTTCTGTCAAAATAGCTTCACAATCGCCAAAAAGATCCGTTTTAAAAATATTATTGAATCTTCTGGATATTTCTCTCGTTAATTCAAGATGAGGCAATTGATCCTCGCCAATGGGAACGGCATTTGCCTTGTAAAGCAATATATCTGCTGCCTGTAGAACTGGATAGCCCAAAAATCCATAGGTTTGTAGATCTCTTGTTTTTATTTCGCGCAGCTGCTCCTTATAGGTTGGATTCCTTTCGAGCCAGCCTAAGGGCGTAATACATGATAATATCATCTGTAACTCTAAGTGCTCATGAACATGTGATTGAACATACACTATAGATCTTTCAGGATCAATACCACACGCTATCCAATCGATCGCCATATCAATAATATTTTCTTTTATTGAATAGCTATCCTCATACTCACCCATCAATGCATGCCAATCAACTATTCCGAACGTACACGCATGATCTTCCTGTAAAACAATCCAATTTTTTAAAGCCCCTACTAAATGACCCAAATGTAGCTTACCTGTCGGGCGCATGCCGCTAAAAACTGTTTTTTTCATAAAACCCCTATTTGGTCAAAGCTGCTATCATTTATAATTTTTGGGCAATTGTTTCAATATCATATGCTTCAATAATATCGCCCGCCTTTATCTGATTAAAGCCATCCACAGTGATTCCGCACTCCATTCCTTCAGTAACTTCTCTGACATCATCTTTGAATCTTTTCAGAGAGCCTATCTTCCCGGAGAAAACGATCTCACTGTCCCGAATCACATCAACATTAGCTTTTCTCAGTACCTTGCCCTTTATAACATAGCATCCAGCAACAATGCCCTGTTTTGAAAGCTTAAAAACTTCCCTTATCTCTATCCTGCATAAGAATTTTTTTATCTTTTTAGCTTCTAGCAGACCTTCCAATGCACTGCGCACTTCATTAACAGCGTCATATATTATCCTGTATTGGCGGACATCAACATGTTCTTTTTCAAGCTCTTGCTTTGCCCTCACATCAATACCTACATGAAAAGCTATGATGATCGCATCAGATGCAACTGCAAGAACAACATCAGAAGTGTTCACTTCGCCCACTCCGGTATGAATGAACTTTACTTTTACTTTTTCGCTTGGTATCTTTGCCAAAGAATCACGCAAAGCTTCTAGAGAGCCCTGCACATCAGATTTCAAAATAACACTAAGCTCTTTTACTGCACCTTCCTGTATCTGCGAGTAAAGATCCTCCAATGTAATTCTTTGTTTGGCATTTAATCTCTTTTGCTTGACCAGCTCTTGCTTTCTTGAAGAAATATCTTTAGCCTGCTTTTCATCCTCAACAACATAGAACCTTTCACCAGCTTCAGGGACATCTGAAAGTCCGAGGATCTCAACAGGCATTGATGGACCGGCTTCTTTAATTGGCTTGTGCCTATCATTAAACATTGCCTTAACCTTTCCATAAAAAGGTCCGACAACCAAAAAATCACCATCATTAAGCGTACCACTTTGAACAATAAGAGAAGTGACTGCTCCTTTTCCTTGGCTCATATGTGCTTCAACTACAATTCCAGATGCCTTCTTTTTAGCATTTGCCTTCAACTCAAGCATCTCTGCTTCAAGAAGAACCATTTCAAGCAAATTATCAACACCATCACCTGTAAGACCTGAAACACCAGCGACAATAGTCTTTCCTCCCCAATCTTCTGCCAAAAGATCTAATTCCGACAATTGTTTTTTAACCCGATCAGGATCTGCATTCTTTTTGTCCATTTTGGTCAATGCGACAACAATTGGAACTCCCGCTGCTCTAGCATGATCAATGGCTTCTTTTGTTTGAAGCATAATGCCTTCATCAGCTGCTACAACAAGAATAATAATATCAGTAATATGCGCCCCTCTTGCACGCATTGCTGTAAAAGCTTCATGGCCAGGCGTATCAAGCAATGTAATCCTGCCTTTTGGCATCTCAACAGAATAAGCATCCATATGCTGAGTGATGCCGCCATGCTCCTGGTCAACAAGCTTGCTCTTCCTTATTTTATCAACTAATGTTGTCTTTCCATGGTCAACATGCCCCATGAAAGTAATAACGGGTGCCCTCCTGGTCAATAATTTAGGATCTTCTTCCTCTTCCTGATGAATTTCTATCAACTGTTCTTCCTGTGTTTTAATAGCGGCAAGCCTATATCCAAATTCCAGAGCAATCTTTTCGACTATTTCTCCTTCTAAGCTCAAATTTATATGAGCAAAAACTCCAAGCTTCATTAAATATTTTAAGACCATACTTGGCTTTTGCTGTACCTTAACACTAATATCCTTAACTGTAATAGGAACCCTGACTTCAATTTCAGGCATATCTTCAATATTTCTTACCGGAGTTTCTAAAAGCTCCGAAGAGGTATTTTGATTATGATCGGTTTCTTGATCAGCAACTAAACCAATATCTTGATAATGCTCTTCTTCTGATCTATCACCATCTTTTCTTATAGCTGAGCGTTTCTTCTTCTTTAAAAGCGGTTTTAAAGTAATTAAAGGTTCTTTGCTTATCTTGGACCTTTGCTTTGTTAAACTTTTAGTAATACCCGTGCTAACCTCATCTTCATCAGCCTCAAAGCTCTTATCCTTTTTTATTTTTACGCTAACTTTCTTTACTTTGACTTTTTGAACTTCTTTATCCCTAGCCTGAACTTTTATTTCAGTTTTCTTTTTAATAATTTCTTCTTTGACATCTTCCTTAACTTTCGATTCTTTCTTTTTTTCTACTTCCTTTACTTCTTTACCTTCCTGCACTTCCTTCTTAACTTCTTGCACTTCTTTCTTAACTTCCTGCTCTTCCCTATTGACTTCCTGCTCTTCCTTCTTAACTACCTTTTTCTTAATTTCTTTTTCAGTCTTCTTTACAACTTTCTTCTTAGGAGTTTTAGCAACTTTCTCTACTTTTTCTTTCTTAGTAGCTTGCTTCTTTTCAACCACAAATTCACTTTTTATAACAGAAGCAACCGCAGAGTTTAATTCCTGATCACCATCTTTCGCCTTTAATCTAAGCGCTCTCAATTTATCAAGAATTTCTTCAACGGAAACCCCAACTTTTTCTGCTAATTCAGATACTTTCATATACTAAAATTCCTCTCGACTACTCACATTGTTCTAATAAAGTTTTTGCTTCACTAATCAATTTTTCTGCTTTGGTTTTTCCTAAGCCTTTAACTTTCATAAGTTCTTCAGGTGTAGCATCGGCGATCTTATCAAGAGTATCAAATGCTGCTTCCTGTAACTGATCTATCATTTTCTTGCCAACACCTGGAAGATCAGCAATAGTAATTTCTTCAATTTCTTCCTTAACGCCATTTTTTTCAATTGGTGCCATAACTTCAGCAGCATCTTCACCTTCCTCTTGCATTTGATTCCATTGATCCATTGAGAACAGGTTTAATTCCCAGCCTACGAGCTTACTTGCCAATCTCACGTTTTGCCCTCGCTTTCCAATTGCTAAAGACAATTGGTCATCAGCTACTATTATATTCGCCTTCTTATCTTCAAAATCAAGCTGTATCTGAGAGATCTCAGCAGGGGAAAGAGCTGCCTGAACATACTCCTTAATATCAGAAGAATAACGCACTATATCGATCTTTTCGCCATGAAGCTCAGTAACAATATTCTTTACTCTGGATCCTCTCATGCCAACACAAGCCCCGACACAGTCAACTTTTTCGTCTTTCGAATAAACAGATATCTTTGTGCGCTCACCAACATTCCTCGATATTGATTTAATTTCAACAATGCCTTCATAAATTTCAGGCACCTCCAGTTCAAATAATCTTTTAACAAAATTCGGATGGGCCCTGGAAAGAACAACTTGCGGACCACGGTTCTCCTTTTTAACATCTAGGACATAAGCCCGTATCCTGTCTCCTTGCCTGAACTCTTCTTTAGGAGACTGCTCTTTTTTCGGAATATAAGCTTCTGTTTTCCCCAAGTCTATTATTATATTGCCCTTTTCAAACCTATATACACCTCCGCTAATGATCTCCCCGACCCTTGCACAATATTCAGTAAAAACCACATCTTTCTCTGCTTCCCTGATTTTCTGAATAATAACTTGTTTTGCCGTCTGAGCAGCTATACGCCCAAATTCACTTGAACGTATTTCCTCATTCCCGACATAAGCAGTTATAGTGCCTGTTTTAGCGTCCAGAACCGCTCTAATTTCTTCTTCTTTATCCACCGTCCATAATTTTTTTGCAGCGGATGCAACTGCTGCCTCAACAGCTTCAATAAGTATTTTCTTATCAATGCCCTTATCTCTTTCTAATTGCTCCAAGATTCCTATCAAATCACCACTTTCCATTATTTTTTACCCTTCCTATACTTTTCTATATAATTTGAACTGCTTTATTAATTGTTTCGTACAGAATAACTAACTCCTCTGACTTAACCTTGATTTTTACTTCATTATCAAAAACTTCAGATACTATCCCAGAATGTTCAAGCTTTCCTTGAAGTTTTTCATTAAGAAAGAACCTGACATCCCTTCCCATAACCCTCATGAAATCCCTTTTGTCTTTAAGCGGCCTGTCCACACCAGGTGAAAAAACATTAACTGCATAACCTGACCCGACAATCTCAAGCTCTTCAAGATTCCTTGATACTTCCCTGTTTATGTAAGCACACTCATCGCTATTAATTCCGCCATTAACTTTATCTGCAATGATCTCAATAACAGTTATATTATTCTGTTTATAAACCTTAAGCTCAACAATATCAGCATTAATCTCACCTAATATAGGCCTAGCGATATCCTCGATACATCGCTTTAGATCTTCAAACATTATTTCAATAACTCCTGCACTTTACTTGTCAGATCTTCCTTTGGGACTAATATTACTTCTCCGGTTTTTCGAACCTTTATCTCAACATTTCCATTAGCTAAATTACGCTTGCCAATAGTAACACGCAACGGCAGCCCTATAAGGTCAGCATCATTGAACTTTCTTCCTGCAGTTTCTTCTCTATCGTCAACCAAGACATCAAATCCTTGGCTTTTCAATTCTGCATAGTATTTGTTAGCCAGCTCCACTATTTCTGCTGCATTATCCCCGCTACCTATTGGAAGGATTTCTATTTGAAACGGAGCAACCTCTTTGGGCCAGATAATGCCATTTTCATCGTTATGCTTTTCAATAATAGCTGCGATCGTCCTGCTTACGCCTATACCATAACAGCCCATAATAATAGGTTTCTGTTTTCCATCCTCATCTAAAAATAAAGCTTGTTGGGCTGCGCTATATTTTGTTCCAAGCTGAAAAATATGGCCTAATTCAATTGCTACTTGCTTTTTTAATTTTATCTCATTACATTCAGGACAGCTAATGTTATCAGAGCCATCCTGACTTACACCACCTTGATAACCACAAGCTTCGCAAGTTACTACAGCATCTTCTCCAATGAGTGCCGGCACCATAAACTCATGAGAGATATCCCCGCCCATCGCACCTGAATCAGCAGCAACAATAACGACATCCAGGTCAAGTCGCTTGAATATCTTTTTGTAAGCCTGATACATCTTTTCATAATTGACCTTCATTCCCGCTTCATCACGATCAAAACTATAAGCATCCTTCATTATAAATTCACATGCCCTGACAATCCCGAAACGTGTCCTGATCTCATCCCTGAATTTTGTCTGTATTTGATACAAAACCTTTGGAAGCTGCCTGTATGACTGAACAAAATTCTTAACCAGGTCAGTAATGGCTTCTTCATGTGTCGGCCCCAAACACATTTCCTTGCCTTTATTATCTTTAAATCTTATCATTACTTCAGACAGAACCTCATCTCTTTTGGTTTGCTTCCATAGTTCAATTGGCTGCAAACATGGCAGGAATAGCTCTCTTGCACCTGCTTCCTCCATTTCTTCCCGGATAATATTCTCGATATTTCTAAGAACCTTAAGACCAAAAGGCAAATAAGAATAAACTCCCGATGTTAACATGTGAACTAAACCGGCTCTCAAGGACAATTGATGGCTTATTGCTTCTGTTCCGACAGGAACTTCCTTTAAAGTAGGAATAAAATATTTTGACCAATACATTGCAAATCTCTTTCTAATTAAAAATTATTCTTTAAAAAATCCTTGTGGTAGAGATATTCTTCTTTTCTCAAATTTAAAATAAAATGAAGGCTTCCTTCTGTCAAACTCCCACTCACCAATGATCTGACCATCTTCAGTTATCGATTTTTCAACAAATTTAAACATATCTCTCATTTTAATCTCTTTTGTGTTTTCATCCAATGAAACATCAGTAAGACAAGTTACTCTTCTTTTCCCATCCATGAAAAGCTCTACGTGTATTATGACATCAATAGCATTTGCAATTTGAGCTTGAAATTCTTGAGTTGTGATAGGTATTCCCGTCATAATCATCATTGTCACAAGCCTGTTAAAACAATCCTCTGGCGTTTCCGCGTGTACTATAGCTAGCGAACCGCTGTGGCCGCTAATGATAGCCTGGATCATATCAAGGGCTTCCCCTCCTCTAAGCTCTCCGACAATGATCCTGTCAGGCCGCATACGAAGAGAGTTAACAAAAAGGTCCCTCATTGTGATCTCACCTTTACCTTCAACGTTAGCAGACTTTGAGCATAAAGAAACAACATGTTTTTGGTGCAATCTCAACTCAGCAGTATCTTCTATAGTAATAATTCTTTCACCTTCAGGAATATGAGTAGAAAAAACATTCATCAATGTTGTTTTACCTGCTCCTGTTGACCCGCAAAAAACCACGTTCAGTTTTGCTTTCATTGCTCCAATTAAAAATGTAGCAATATTATCATCCAATTCTCCAAGCCTGATCAAATCCTCAACAACACTGATCTGATCACTGAATTTTCTTATAGTTACTACTGGCCCTATCATAGAACAAGGAGGCAAAATAATATTTGCACGCGAACCATCAGGTAGAGAAAGATCAGCATATGGACAAGACTCATCAACTCTTTTTGAAGTTCCTGAACCCGCCAATATTTTCTGGATAGTATGTGAAAGGCTCTGGTTAGACTCAAACTTTATGTCTGTTAATATCATCTTGCCAGCTCTTTGCACATATACCTTTTCTGCTCCATTTACCATTATCTCTGTTACTGTTGGATCATCCATCAAAGGCTGTAATACCCCCATGCTAACAACCGCGCTGACAAGATCTCGAATGATCTTTTGTCTCTGCTCAAGAGTCGCCTCGATTTTTTGCTCTCTACATATTTGGACAATAGCTTTATCAACAAAATTCCTAAGCTCATCATCCGCCATCTTATCTTTTTGCCTAAGAAAATCTGTCTCTTTAATAATGTAAGAGTGTACTATTTGTTTCAAATCTTCAGTTGACATTTTTTTCTCCAGTTTTCTTTCAAATATTCTTTATATAAACATTTTAAAACTTAAATAAGCTCAGCATTTTACCAAAAATCTTCTGTATGCCTTCTATCCATCCCTGGCGTGAAAAATCACTATAAAAGACAAACAAGGCCAAAAATATAATTAATGTAAAACCCACTTTAGCAATAATTTCATCTGTTTTCTCAGACAGAGGTTTTCCTCTAACCTTCTCTATTCCAAGAAACAATAAATGCCCACCGTCAAGGGGCACAACAGGCAAAAGATTAAATATTGCAAGGCTTGCGCTAATAACCCCAAGAATAAATAGTAAATGTGATAATCCCATTCTTGCTGCTTCTTTTATGACATAAAAAATACCTACTGGGCCAGTAACTGATTCTTTTGCTGATATTGCCCCGGTGATCATATAATAAATAGATTTATATGTTGTAACTGTAATAAAGACCAATTCTTCAAATGCAAATCTAACTGAATTAACGAGTCCAAATCTAAAAGAATCAAATTCCCCTAAAGGAGAAATTCCGACAATTCGCCTCTCAACAGTTTCACCAGATTCATTTTTCATAGCTTCTATTTTAGGTCCTATTTCAACCGTCATTTCTTTTTCATCTCTTATAAACCTGACTTGAATAATCTCTCCAGTTGATTTTAATATACTATTGTAAATATCTTCCCAATCAAATATCATATTAGAATCAATTTGGATAATTTTATCACCCTCGCGCAGGCCAGCCTTGTAAGCAGGATAATCCTCTCTTACATCACCAATCTTATTTGGCATCAAGCTTATCCCAATATCACGAACACTGCGATTTTCACCCAAAATATTTTGCTCACTAGTGACCGTCGGCTCAACATAAGCATCAATCTTTTGTTCATTTCTAACGACACTGATGAGAATGCGTTTGTCCGTACTTCCTTCAAGGCGAGTCCTTAAATTGTTTAATCCGTATACTTTTGTTGAATCAACTTCAATTATTTTATCTCCTACCATTAATCCCGCTTTATGAGCAGGTCCATTAATTTCAATTTTTGTAATTTTTGTCGAGCCTCCAGGATAGCCTAATAAAAAAACACAAACAAGACACAAATAGGCAAATATAAAATTAACAACAGGACCATTTAGGATAACAAGCGCTCTTTTGCCAGGAGGCTGAGAATAAAATTCTTTAGCGTCTCCTGTACATTCCGATCGTTCATCTCCCATCATCTTCACATAGCCGCCTAATGGAATAAGACAAAGCAAGAATTCCGTACCATTAAAAACCTTTGAAAACAACTTAGGGCCAAAGCCCAGTGAAAATCTCTCAACTCCTATTCCTGCCCTTTTTGCAGTAATATAATGTCCCCATTCGTGAACTACTATTAAAATGCTCAAAACTACGGCAAAAATTCCGACGCTCTTTATATTAGCAATTAGCTGTTCGATAATCATAGCTGGCTCATAACCTTTCTAGTTTCTTCCCTTGCCCAAATATCGGCATCCATAATTTGTTTTATACTAGGGCTGCTAACAATCTTGTGGTTCCTTACAACCTTAGCCACGACATCATATATTGAGTTAAAATTTAAAATGCCTTCTAAAAAGGACTCAACCGCCTCTTCATCTGCCGCATTTAAAACACATGGCAATGATCCGCCTTTTTTTAATGCATAATAAGCCAATTCAAGTGCGGGGAACTTCTTATAATCTGGCTTTTTAAACGTCAGTTTTTTTAACTCAACGAAATTCATGCTCTTCAATCCAGAATCAAGCCTGTCAGGATATGTCAGCGCATACTGAATAGGCAGCCTCATATCTGTAATACCAAGCTGGGCAATAATTGACCCGTCAACATATTCAACCATTGAATGTATAATTGCCTCTGGGTGAATCAATACATCAATTTCATCGGTTTTCAAATTAAACAATTTTTGGGCTTCAATAACTTCAAAACCCTTGTTCATCATAGTAGCAGAATCTACTGTTATCTTTTTTCCCATCTTCCATCTAGGATGACTTAATATCTGTCCAACTGTTAATCCATTGAACTTAGACTTTGGAACATTTAACAACGCCCCTCCAGAAGCCGTTAAAAAAACCTTTTTTAATTCGCTTCTCTTCTGCCCATTCAAACACTGAAAAATAGCACTTTGCTCGCTATCGATCGGAACAATTGTAGCGCCATGCTCTCTTGCCTCTTGCATAATAATGTCGCCCGCCATGACCAAAGCTTCTTTATTCGCCGGAGCTACGATCTTGCCTGACCTGACAGCCGCCAAGAACGGACCTAAAGCGCCCGCCCCCCTCATCGCGATAACAACCACATCAACATTCTTTAATGAAACTATGCTCTCAAGATCCCTGTTAACACTTAATATTTTGGTTTTGCCAGAACTTATTTTCTTTTTTAAATAAGCAACGCCTTTATCGCTGACACCTAAATGAGTAGGCTGAAATTTCTTAGCTTGTTTCTCAAGTAGCTTAAAATTATTATAAGCAGTTAATCCAACAACTTTAAATCTTTCAGGATAACGCTCAACAACTTTTAAAGTATTAATACCTATTGAGCCAGTTGATCCGAGAATAACTATGTTTTTGCAGCCCATAATGCCAATTTATAAAGAATTTAAAATATGACTCATATAAAAATAAAATGCAGGTGCTGAAAACAGCAAGCTATCAATTGCATCTAAAGCACCACCTAAAGCAGGCAACATTTTTCCGGAATCCTTTACATTGAAATCTCTTTTTATAAGCGATTCAGACATGTCACCAATTTGACCCATTCCCCCAAAAAACATTCCCACCAGTCCAATTTGCCAAAAAGAAAATCCTAATACAGCAGGGAACAAACCCTTTGCCAATATAGCAACAATAGCACTTGCAGCAAAACTGCCAATGGCTCCTTCAACCGTTTTTTTAGGACTTACCCTATAAAGCAACGGATGCTTTCCGAAATAAGAACCTATTAATAAGGCACCCATATCGCCAGATTTTGTTATCAAAAGCAAAAACCCTACCAATTTCATGCCAGCTCCTGAAACTTCTGGCATAAGAAACCTAATCTTAATTAAAAAACTAAAGAACCATGAAACATACAAGATCCCAAAAAGTGTTGTTGAAATGCCAACAATAGCATTACTATTATCTTTGCGTGCAAGCTGCATGATAAATATCATGATCAAAGCTAACCCAATAAAAAAAAGCTCCCACCCTTTTGTCGGCTGGAATTTAAAAAATATTGAGAGAGGTATTATTGCTCCAATAGCGATACCGGTATAACTGTAAATGGGTATGCCTTTTTTCTTTACCAAATAAAAGAATTCATAAAGACCTCCAACCGTCAGCAATAATAAAACACTAATAAAAACCCAATCATTTATAACCGCAAAAAACGACAAAAGAATCATTACTGTTGAACTGAAAAGCCTATCCCTGTTCATCTTTTGTTTCCTTTTTATTAATAGCCCCAAAGCGCCTATCCCGCTTATTAAAATCAATAATTGCTTTTTCTAGTTCCTCCGATGTGAACTCAGGCCAATATTTCTCAGTAAAATACAATTCAGCATAAGATAATTGCCATAATAAAAAATTACTTACTCTTTTTTCTCCGGAAGTTCGTATAAGAAGATCCGGGTCAGGTAAATTTTTTGTGTACATTGCTTTCGATATTTGATCTTCGTTAATATCGGCCAATTCCATTTTACCTGCTTTTACTTTGCCTGCTATTGATAAAAATGCATCTAATATTTCCATTCTTGAGCCATAATCAATAGCCAAATTCAAGATCATACCATTACAATGCTTTGTATCTTTAGACACTTCGCTAATGGAGGCCAAGACATTTTCAGGTAACCTGTTTGTCCTTCCAATCGTCTGAAATCTAATATGACGGTTCATCAACATCTTTTTTTTCTTTAGCATTAGCCCCGCAAGAGCGTTCATCAACATACTGACTTCTGTTTGTGGACGATTCCAATTTTCAGTAGAGAAAGTAAACAATGTCAGTACTTTAATACCTAAATCGCTCGAACTCTTAATAATCTCTTCAACTCTTTTCATCCCTTCAAAATGGCCCTGGATCCTAGCCATTTTTCTCTTCTGTGCCCACCTTCCATTACCGTCCATTATTATTGCTACATGTTTGGGAATATTTTCAAATTTTTGATTTTTCATTTCATTTAAATAAAATGGGGGATTATTATCCCCCATCTCAAAGTCTCTCATCTAGCAATAGAAAAAGTTTTAATTAGTCATCGCAACAATCCTAAAAATCCCCTGAAGAAACTTTTATCAACTCCTGGATTTTAGTTTCCAAGTTCTTTTTTATTTCAGAAACTTTATTCAATCGGTTCATTAAATCCTCATTAACCATTTTCTCTTTAGTTAACAACGTTTCAATGTTTTCATTTTTTTTATGAACTTTTGCTAATTGTGATTCTAATGAAACAACCATTTTCCTGGTTTTTTCTAGGTCTTCTTCAGCAACCATCCTACTATATCTTTCAGTATTTAATTTTTGCTGGGCTTTTAACAGATCAGTTTTAGAATTAAATGCCATCAATCCACATGAAAAAAGCAAGACAATAATAAGAATTAATACAAGAACTCTCAAAATCCCCTCCTTTTAGATATAGATCATCGTCCCTTTTTTTCTATTTTAGGAATAATTACGATCTCAACTCTGCGATTCTTTTGCCTTCCTTCAGCCGTATCATTTGTCGCTATAGGCCTATGCTCTCCATATCCGGTTGCCGACAAACGGTTAGAATTTATTTTCTGTTCATCTTCAAGATAATATAGAACACTTAAGGCTCTAGCAGAAGATAATTCCCAGTTTGATTTCCAGCCAGAGTACTTGATCGGCACATTATCCGTATGCCCTTCAATGCCGATAGAAAGATCTTTAACTGTCGTCTTTAAGACATCAGAGATTTTATCCAATGATAAATAAGCTTCTTGCTTTAACTCGTTTTTTCCTGAGTCAAAAAGAACTTCGGCGACAAAAGTAATAACAAGTCCTTTGTCAAGCATTTGGACATTTACATCTTTTTGCCCAATTTCATTCTTCAGCTTATCCTCCAATTCATTCTTGGCTTTTTCAAGGTCCGATAATTCTCCTTTGAGCTTTGATATCTTTTCAACATCAACTCTTCTGCCTTTTTGAAATATTATCGTACAGCCGTTAAATGATATAAATACAATAGTTATAATTAATAGATTTAAAAACCTCGATTTCTTGCTATACATAATTTCCTCCCTTTTCATATTTAGGAAAATAATTTTCTAACAATAAGTACTATTAAATAATAGGTCAGATAGACAATCCTATGCAGATTTCAACATTAACATAGCGCTATTTTAAAGTCAAGATAATTCTCCAAACATAACGTATGTCAATAGGATACAACGCTAACAAACAATTATTTGGTCTCTTTTTGACCCTATAGAAACGTACTTCACTGCTACCTTAAGAAGTTTTTCCAGTCTTCTAACGTATTTCCTTGCATTAACAGGCAATTTGTTAAACTCTCTTATACCCGTTGTTGAAGTCTTCCAACCCTGCATTTCCTCATAAATTGGCTTTGCATTTGCAATAACTTCAAAATCTGTAGGAAAATTCTTATAGATTTTGCCTTTATATTTGTAAGCCGTACATATCTTTATCTTTTCAAGATCATCAAGAACATCTAGCTTCATAATAGCAAGCTCGTCAATACCATTTAAAATGACGGAATACCTAACCAAAACACTGTCAAACCATCCGCATCTTCTTGGTCTTCCTGTTGTAGCACCATACTCTTTACCTTTTTTTCGAATATCATCTTTCAAGCGATTCGTAAATTCTGTAGGAAACGGTCCTTCACCAACTCTAGTAGTATAAGCCTTTACACAAGCAATGGCTTTATCGATCTTAGTCGGCCCAACACCGGTCCCCGAGCAAACTCCTCCTACAATAGAGTTCGATGAAGTCACAAAAGGATATGTGCCAAAATCAATGTCCAAGAAAGTGCCTTGAGCTCCTTCAAAAAGAATTGATTTTTTCTTATCAATTGCTTCGTTCAAATAAATAACAGTATCACAAATATACTTTTTCAGCTGTTTACCATAGCCCAAATATTCATTATATATGCTATCAAAAGAGTAACCCTTCGCTCCATACACCTTCTTAAAAATCTCGTTTTTCTCTAACAGATTATCTTTAAGCTTTTCTTCAAGCACTTTAGGGTTTAACAAGTCAACTAATCTGATCCCGCATCTCGTAACTTTATCAGAATAACAAGGGCCTATACCTCTTCCGGTTGTTCCAATCTTGTTTTTTCTTTTTGTTTCTCTTAACCCATCAAGAACTCTGTGATAAGGCATGACTACATGACATCTATCAGACACCTTAAAACGCTTTTCTGTCACCTTTAAACCTTTTTTTTCAAGATCACTTATTTCTTGAAGCAGTGCTTTGGGATCAACAACAACTCCATTGCCAATAACACAAACTTTTCCTTTATGTAATATTGCAGAAGGAAGCAAATGAAAAATATATTCCTTATTTCCTACAACTACAGTATGACCAGCATTATTCCCTCCCTGATATCGAACAGTAATATCAGTATCTTTAGAAATAATGTCGATCAACTTTCCTTTTCCTTCATCACCCCACTGTGAGCCGACAACAACTAAATTCATTCTTAATCCTTTTTTTATCAATTACAGTTAAGATTTAAATCCCTTTTGAAAAATTAAAAACTTATAAAAGCTTGTTCAAGATAACTAAAACTGAACTAACTCCAACGGCCAACAAAACAGCAGTAAATACCATATGCAGCAAAGAAAAGTGTTTTCTCAACGCATTAGCCGCCCCTTTACTCTCCATTGAGAACATTACAAAGACCCAAATTAAAATTAACGGTAGCATATTAGAAATAAAATACAGAAAAAGCTTAAAATACGCTGTTTTAATATCTTCCATTTGTGCCACTGTAAGAAAATTTAAAGCAAGTTCTGCGTTCTCCCCAGAACCCAAATTCAGAAAACCTATAAAATGCCCTATGACAACAGGAACAAAAACAAGAAAAATCAGGTTCAGAAAAACATCAATAAATGTAGTCTTCTTACTAGCCGCTAAAGGTGTTTGCTCCAGCAAAAAAGCTGGTAATCGTAAAGCAACCTTAACTTCCGATGCCTGACGCTTAAATGCAATCCACTCAAAAAACATTTTCAATCCTAACGCAATCATACCAAAAGCCAAAACCAAATACATTATTCTTAAAATTCTATCGACATCCATAAAACTGTAAAAAATATCCATTAGACCCAAAGCTAATAAATAATTCATCCTAGCAAAAGATATAAGGTAAACTAATCCGACAAGAAAGATTTTTTCCTTTGTTGTTCCGACACAACTAAGATACATAACAAAGAACAACAAAGCTATAAGCATACAAAGAGACAAACTACTGCTAATCCCCGAATACAATACAGGTAAAAAAACAAAACCATTGCAAGTTGTTAACCCTGATACAAAGCTTTTTTTCTGCATAATTATTATAGAAATCTTTTAAAAGTATTATACATGAAGTGACAGTTCAAGCTAAATAATACTGCCTGAACTGTCACTAGCATAAATTAAGAACAGATTAAAACAACTTAGATCTTCAAAAGCTTTACGAATAGAACATCTTTAGTGTTTTTAATCTTTGTAATCGTTTCTTCAGACACTTCACTGTCAACATTGACAACGCTAACTGCCAGTCCCCCTTTTGACTCACGGCCAAAAGTTATGCCGGCAATATTAACATTCTCTTGTGCCAAGACTGTCCCAACAGCTCCAACAATCCCTGGCTTATCATTATTGTTTATAAAAAGCAAATTGCCTTCGGGCACGGCTTCAACATAAACATTATTTACTTTAACAATACGAGGCTGATTATTCCCAGACAATGTCCCCCAAATGACAAAAGGCTCTTTATCTGTTTTTATTTCAGCAATGATACAATTAACAAACTCTTCATCTTTTGTCGAATTAACCTCTTCAACAGCAATAGATCTCTCCTTTGCAACCTCAAGAGCATTAATTGAATTAATTGTATCCCCCAAAATATGGCTCAATAATCCATGAACCAATGATAATGTTACTGGAGCCGCTTTATGATCTGTAACAACACCGCTATAAGTTATTTTAACTTCATTGATCCTGCCATTGATCAATTGGCCTGCAAATTTTCCCATCTTAAGACCTAAGCTTATATAAGGCTCAAGCACCTTGTAGCCTTCAGCACTTACTGTTGGGAAATTTGCCGCATTAACTATACCCCTGCCCAAAAGAGCATTCTTTACAGTCTCTGCAATTTCAATAGCAACATTGATCTGGGCTTCTGATGTAGAGGCACCGAGATGAGGGGTTGTCACACAATTTTCAAATTTAAATAAAGGAGAATTAAAATCCGGCGGCTCTTGCTCGTAAACATCTACTGCACAGCCAGCAATCTTTCCTTGTTCCAAAGCTTTTATCAAGGCTTCTTCATTAACAATGCCTCCTCTGGCACAATTAATTACACGGCATGTTCTTTTCATCATATCAAACTCTTTATCACCGATAAGGTCCTTTGTTTCACTGCTCTTAGGAATATGAACCGAAACAAAGTCACTTGTTTTAAGCAACTTTTCAAGGTCGACGATCTCAACTCCTTTTTTTGTCGCAGCTTCAATTGATAGAAATGGATCATATGCAATGACATTCATAACAAAAGCCTTTGCAAAACTTGCGACTGTTGAGCCAATCCTCCCTAGACCGATAATCCCAAGAGTTTTACCATATAGTTCAACTCCATCAAATTTTGTTCTTTCCCATTTTCCTGCTTTAAGAGAAGCACATGCCTGAGCCGTGTTCCTTGATAATGCCAAAATCAATGCCATTGTTTGTTCTGCAGTAGATGTAGTGTTTCCTGCCGGGGTATTCATTGCAACTATACCCTTTTTCGTAGCAGCTTTTAGATCGACATTGTCCAATCCAACACCAGCCCTACCAATGAACTTAAGATTATCTGCCACCTCAAGGATATCTTCCTTTAATTTCGTCGCGCTACGGATAATAATAGCATCATAATCCTTAATGATCGCTTTTAGCTCATCCGGCTTCAACCCTGTGTTGACATCTACTTGAAATTCTTTTTCTTTCCTAAGAATCTCAATACATTCGTCTGCCAACTTGTCACTGATCAGAATCTTTTTCATTGTACTTCTCCCTTTTTTGACCTATCCCCTGAAAGAGATAGTGCCAAGTGCATTTTCTTCTTTTTTGATCGATAAAACTTGAAGATTGCACCAATTTCTCCAAGGATTACTTATCGATTTACTATGAATTGAAAACTTCTTGTGCAGCCTTAACTCCAGCTCCCATTTCAAAAGAATAGCCAACATCTTTTAAAGCTTTTTCAAAACATGCTATCCCAGTAAGAATGTCATACTCATCAACACAACCCATATGAGCTATTCTGACAATTTTACCTTTAAGATACCCTTGTCCTCCTGCAACAGTAACGCCATAAGTATCTCTCATGATTTTTACGACTTTTCCTCCGGCAACTCCTTCCGGAAGAACTATTGGGGTAACCGCGTTGGAGACACAATCATCACCCGCCAAAATTGTCATACCTAAAGCTTTAGCTGCAGCCCTAGTTGCTTCTGCTAATTTTGCATATCTGGCAAATAACTTATCCAGCCCTTCCTCTTTAAATTTTCTCAAGCTGTCGACTAAAGCAACAACAATACTAATTGCAGGCGTGAAAGGAGTGTCAGGATCATTGTAAACTTTTTTGGATTTTCTAAGGTCAAAATAATATCTAGGCGTTTCACATTTTTCAACGAGCTTATAAGCTTTTTCGTTCATAGCTACAAAAGAGATTCCAGGAGGGAGCATAAACCCTTTGTGAGATGCGGATACAATAACATCAACTGCCCAGTCATCCATTTTAATATCAATAACACCTAAACCACTGATAGCATCGACTACCAAAACGGCGTTGGTTTCTTTTACAACCGCAGCAATTGATTTAATATCAGATACCACTCCAGTAGAAGTTTCATTTAAAGTGACAAAGACCGCCTTGATAGATTTATCTTTATCAAGCAGGGCTTTAATGTCAGCAGGTTTTACGGCAGTGCCCCATTTAACTTCAATTACTTGTGGTTCTGCGCCATAGACTTTGCAAAGCTCTGTCCATCTTTCACCAAATTTCCCACCTTCAACAGTAATAGCTTTATCGCCTTTTCCAACCAAATTACAGACGGCCGCTTCCATCGCGCCAGTTCCTGAAGACGTTAGGATGTAAACATCATTCTTTGTTTGCATTACATACTGCAAACCATCTATAACATCTTTAAGGTTTTGCGCAAATTGCGGCGTTCTGTGATGAATAATCGGCTTTCCCAAAGCCGCGCAAAGGTCTGGTGGTATTTGTGTTGGTCCCGGAGCTAAAATTAAATTTCTTTTCATTGCTTACCTTTCTAAAATATTTTTTAAATTGAATATATCTTGCAGCAAATTATTAAGTTTAAAAATGCTTTTAATTAACTTCCTGATGCTCAATAACCGCATCAACAAGCCCGTACTCTTTGGCCTCGCTGGCCGACATAAAATAATCTCTGTCAGTATCTTTTTGGACCTTTTCTATTGGCTGCCCACAATGTTTTGACAATAGTTTATTCAGCTCTTCTTTCATCCGCAGGATCTCCTGGGCTTGAATTGATATATCACTAGCTGTCCCCTGTGTGCCACCCCACGGCTGATGGATCATAATACGAGCGTTTGGAAGTGCAAACCTTTTACCTTTTGCTCCGGCAGAAAGAAGAAGCGATCCCATGCTTGCAGCTTGACCCATGCAATACGTGCAAACATCTGGCTTAACAAATTGCATAGTATCATAAATTGCTAGCCCGGCCGTAACTGAACCACCTGGAGAATTCACGTATACATTGATATCCTTATTAGCATCATCGCTTTGAAGAAAAAGAAGTTGAGCTATAATCAAATTAGCAACATTGTCATCAATTGCTGTTCCAATAAAGATTATCCTGTCCTTTAACAAACGGGAATAGATATCGTAAGCCCTCTCTCCCTGACCAGTTTTTTCTACAACCATAGGTACTAACATCTGATAATTTGGTTCCATTTTACTTGACCTCCTCCCACTTTGCCTCTTTTAATAAATATTCCATAACCTTCAAAGGCAGATTCCCGCCCTCACTTATCTCAATTTTCTCTCTATTTGCAATTTCATCCAATATAAAATAAACCTTTATATCCTTCTCAACAGCTTCACTTAAATCCTTGCGAACACTTTCCTCTTTTTTCTTCAGGTCCTCAGCACTCATGCCTTGCTTTTTCAGCCTCTCCATCATTTCATTAACGCGCTGCTCCAGGTGTTTTTTTACAAGTCCTTTAGGAGTTGCTAATTTCGCTTTTTTCAATAAAGCATCAACAATTTGATTCTCAACATCTAGCTTGTTCGATCTGTCCTTATCTGCCTCCATTTGACGTGATAAAGATTTCTTGAACTCTTCTAGGCTTGGATATCCCAAACCTTTAGCAAAGGCATCGTCAATAGTAAGCTCTTTATCTTTTCCCTGGCCTTGCTTGAAATAATCCAATGTCTTATTCAGCTCTTCATCAGAAACTTTATTGCTTTTTCTTTTTACTTTTATGCCGACATAATCGTTATCTTTTATGCTTACTTCCGGCTTAAGCTCAATGGTCGCTTTAAAAGCAACCTTGCCGTCCTTAAAAGAAACATCTTCAATGTCCGGCATATCGATCGGATGAAGCTGTTCTTTATCAACGCCTTCCTGATATACCTCTGGTATTAACTTCTTAACAACCTCCTCCTTTGCTGTCGGGCCATATTGTGACTCCAAAAGATGCCTGGGGATTTTTCCTTTTCTAAATCCCTTTACTTTTGCGATTTTACCAATTTCTAAATATACTCCCTCTAATGCCTTAGAAACTCTTTCTTTTGAAACTTCAAATCTCAATTCCCTTTTAATTGAATCAATTTTCTTAACTTCTACTTTCATAATTCTTTTTTTCTCCCTCTATTTCGCTTTTACAAAACACTCATAATGAGCATCCCTATCCAATAAGACAATAATATGCTATTTAAACCCTAATTCCTTTATCCTAATCCGGAATTATGGTCTACATGGTAAACTTTTCACCTAAATAGATTTTTCTTGCTTCTGGATCATTAATAAGATCATCAGCCGATCCCGAGACCAATATCCTTCCATCAGCAATCAAATATGCCCTGTCAGTAATGGATAAAGTTTCTCTAACATTATGATCGGTCAATAATATTCCTAAACCTCTGGCTTTGAGGTCTTTGATTATTTCTTGCGCTTCTGCAACAACAATCGGGTCAATCCCGGAAAAAGGCTCGTCTAAAAGCAAAAACGATGGATTTGTGACCAAAGCTCTTGTTATCTCTAACCGGCGCCTTTCTCCTCCTGATAAAGTATAAGCCTTGCTCTTTGCTAAATGAGCAATATTCAATTCTTCAAGCAAAGATTTCAATCTCTTTCTTCTTTCAGTCGGACTGATATTTAAAGTCTCAAGTATCGCTAAAATGTTCTCTTCAACAGTAAGCTTTCTAAAAATAGATGCTTCCTGCGCCAGATAACCAATTCCTAGCCGACAACGTTCATGAATTGTCTTTTTTGTAATATCCTCATTATCAAAAATGATCTGCCCATCATTAGGTTTAATAATGCCAACAGCCATATAAAACGTTGTTGTTTTGCCAGCCCCGTTAGGCCCTAAAAGCCCAACAATCTCAGAACGTCCGACAGAAATACTAAGGCCGTCTACAACCCTACGGCTTCCGTACGTCTTAACGATATTTTTAGTTTCCAAAAGTTGCAATTCCGCCATCCCCTTCCGTCAATAAGATCAATTTGGGCCTGCCAGTAAGAATCAACTTCTGCTCTGCCGCATTATACTCAGCTCTATCAGCATAAGTCATATTTTCACCTTGAACGACCTCTACATTCCCGATGCAAAATATTTTCTTAATAGTGCTGCTTTTTGCATCAAAATATATTTCCATTTTATCCGCCTTGAGTGTCTGGTCACCTTGAACAGCTCTAACATTATCATTAAAAACAGCGTAAGATTCAGCTTGATTGATAACCATGGGCCCATCAGATGTAATAATTACTTTTTCACTTCCTTTCTTCTCATCTTTTTCAGTATCCACCATTACAGTAACATCCTGCAATATCTCTGCGTCTTTTGAAGTAGGGTGAGCTTTCAATCCAGTTCCGGTTATCATAACACCTTCATCAGATATCATGACGTCATCATCAGTTGTGATCAAATCTTCATTTCTATTCCAATTGAGGGAATCAGTTAACATTTGCCCGCCATTTGGGTGCGTAATGGCAACATCTTTACTCAAATTCATGTTGCCATTTTCTTGGTCAATAACGCCTTTATCAGCCACAACATTAATTTTTTCGTTATCATATATATCAGCATTAACATTAGTCAGCTCTATTTTACTTCCCATTATATTGGCAGTATCACCGCTCACTTCCCATGATTTTTGGCCATTATCTTTATATCCTTCAAGGTTAAATCCCTGAAATTTTTGTTCAGAATCTTGGGAAAAAGAATTAGCTGCCCCTAATAGAAACAAAACAGAAGCTAGTAATATGATTTTTTTCATAAATTATTATCCAATACGGGTTAAGATTCCCTGTTTAAGAGCTGTTTCCACTTCCCTTGAGTTTTAAGTATCAACTCAACAACTTCCCTAATTGCGCCCTTGCCACCTTGTTTTCTTGTAACATAATCTGCGACTTTTTTTACTTCAGAAGCGGCATTTTTAACAGCAACCGCGAACCCAACTTTTTCCAACAAAGCGATGTCAGGTATATCATCCCCTACAAAACAAACTTCTTCTGAAGACACATTAAGCTCTTTAAGCATTATATTATAAGCTTCCGTCTTAGGATAAGCATCCTGAAACACTTTATCTATCTTTAAATCCGCTGCTCTTGAAGTTACAGCGCCAGCTGACCTTGCTGAAATAATAGCCGTTTTGATCCCTGCCCTTCTGATCAATGCAACACCATACCCATCCTGGACATCAAAGAACTTCAATTCATTGCCGCTATGGTCCAAAACGATCTTCCCGTTAGTCAAAACACCATCTACATCCATTGCCAAAACTTTAATTTTCTTTATCTTGCCTTTCAATTTATCTGTCATACCAAACCAGCCTTTAAAAGGTCTTGAACATCCAGCAATCCAACCAATTTACCTTTATTGTCTACAACCGGAAGCTCATCAATCTTTTTCTCTTGCAGGAGCCTTAAAGCTTCCTGTGCTAACCTGTCTTTTGATATAGTCGTTGGATTTTTTGTCATAACATCCTTCACTTTCCTATCAAGCAGATGGTTGTCAGTTTCAAGTTGCCTTCTAAGATCCCCGTCAGTAAAGATCCCGACAAATTTTCCTCTTTTATTTAAAACACAGGCTGACCCGCATCTAGCCTTTGTAATGGCCAGAAGAACTTTTTTTACCGGGGCATCTTCTTCAATTGTTGCAAACCTAACACCTTTTCTCATGATATCTTCAACTTTTAGCAACAGCATTCTGCCCAAAGATCCTCCTGGATGATAAAAAGCAAAATCTTCCCGTCTAAAACCTTTTTTAACTATCAAGCAAGCGGCTAAAGCATCTCCCATAGCAAGAGTTGCTGTCGTTGAGGCCATAGGGGCCAGTTCAAGAGGGCACCCTTCTTTCTTAACAGAAACATCCAGATCAATGTCGCTGAACTTCGCTAAAGTTGATTTTGGATTGCCGGTAATTGCAATTATTTTGGAGCCTATTTTCCTCATCAACGGCAGTAATTTCTTTGTTTCATCAGTTTCGCCGCTATAAGATATAATGATCAAAATATCATTTCTGGTCACCTGTCCTAGATCTCCATGGAACGCCTCAGCACAGTGCATCCAAATACTTGGGGTTCCTGTTGAGGACAATGTTGCGGCAATTTTCCTTCCAATAATACCTGTTTTCCCCATTCCCGCTACGATAACCCTGCCCTTGCATTTAGATATAAGCTCTACTGCTTTTTCAAATTTACTATTGATCCTCGATGCCAGGCTCTTTATCGCCTCTGCTTCAATTCTTATTACCTCTTTTGCTTCTTTTAAAGACATTCTTTTCCCTCAGCTAATTTTATCTTTGATTATTTTGTCAATTGATCTCATCTCAACCAACATTTTCTCAAGCTTACTGAGCTTCAGTGAATTGGGACCATCAGACAATGCTTTTTCAGGGTCATGATGAACTTCCATAAAGATCGAATCACATCCTGCCGCCAGAGCACATCTAGATAAAAGCGGGACATATTCACTGTTGCCCCCTGAACAATCACCCATACCACCCGGTTGCTGAACGCTATGAGTCGCATCAAAAACTATCGGATATCCAAACCTGGACATAATATCTAATGAGCGAAAATCACTAACCAGGTTATTATATCCAAAACTAACTCCACGTTCAGTAAGAAGAATCTTCTTATTACCCGTGGACTCGATCTTGATTATTATATTTTTCATGTCCCCTGGCGCAAGGAACTGTCCTTTTTTAACATTAACTACTTTTTCTGATCTGCCGGCAGCAACAATAAGGTCTGTTTGCCTGCATAGAAATGCAGGTATCTGCAAAACATCTAAGACATCATATGCTCGGTCAATTTCTTCTACTGAATGGACATCGCTCAAAACAGGAACACCTATTTTTTCTTTGATCTCTTTAAGAATATCAAGGCCCTTATCGATCCCTAATCCCCGAAATGATTTTATAGACGTCCTATTTGCCTTGTCATAACTAGCTTTAAAAATAAAAGGTATGTGCTGCTTAACACATATTTTTTTAATTGAACCTGCCAGAGCTATCGTCTTCTTCCTGTCCTCAATGACGCACGGACCGGCAATCAGTACAAACGGCTTCCCTCCCCCGACCATTACGTTACCGATTTTTATGACTTTTGTCTTTATCATGAATAAACCCCTTGCTTAACTAAGCAATAATTTTTTAACCTTTTCTAAATCTTTTTTTGTATCAACACCAACCGTTTCAACATCAGTAAGTATTGTTTTGATCTTATACCCTGCTTCCAATGCCCTTAGCTGCTCCAAACATTCTGAAGCTTCAAGATTAGACTTTGGCAGGTCCTTAAACTCAAGTAAAAAATGTTTTCTATAAGCATAAATGCCTAAATGCTTATAGCATTTTGCTCCAAGGCCGTCTCTATCATACGGGATCGTGGACCTAGAAAAATACAGCGCATTATTTGAGCTATCAATAACAACCTTAACAATATTTGGATCAGAAAGATCCTGCTCTTTATCAATAACCTTAATAACAGTAGCCATTGATGAAGAGCTATCTTTATCAAGTGCCTCGATCAAACTATCAATAACCTCAGGCTGTATCATTGGTTCATCGCCCTGAATGTTAACAACAATATCACATTCTTCTTTACTTATCGCTTCTGATATCCTGTCAGTTCCAGATTGATGATCAACAGATGTCATAACCGCCCGGGCACCAAAGCCCCTTGCCACCTTTAAAACTTTTTCATTATCGCAGGCAATAATAACATCATCCAATTTAGCGCTTTTCTTAACCTGTTCCCAAACAAGCTGTATCATTGGCTTGCCTAATATTTCGGCTAATACTTTCCCTTCAAATCTTGTAGAGTTCAATCTGGCCGGAATAACACCTATTGCCTTCATATTTATTATTGCCCTTTACTTTATTGCTTCCATAAGCTCTTCTTTAGTTACAGCAACTGCTCCCATCTTTCCAACAACAATTCCTGCTGCAATATTTGAAAGCTCTGCAGCCTGCCTTTTTGTAGCATTAGACGCCAGGCAAAGTGTGAATACAGAAATGACAGCATCACCTGCTCCAGTAACATCAAAGACTTCTTGGGCCTTTGTGCTGATAGAATAAGGCTTCTTCTTTCCCTTCTCAAACAAGCGCATTCCTCTTTCACCAAGGGTTATCAACAAAGACTCTAAATCCAAAAATTCAAGAAGTTTTTCACCGGCCTTATCAATATCGCTATCCTTTTCAAGCTTATCAATATTTATACCGAGGGAACTTCCCCGTTCATGCGTTATCTTTATATTTCTGATCGCATTCTCAGCCTCGCTTTTATTCGGGGTAATAGCAGTTACTTTTTTATAATAACCAAAATTCTCGACCTTAGGGTCAACAGTAATTATTTTGTTCTTCGCTAACGCTAAGGAACAAAGGCTGTCAATTACTTTAGGAGTAATCAACCCTTTACCGTAATCAGAAATAATTATTGCATCATAATTATCTATTCTTTTTTCAATAAAATTTAAAATTTTATTGAAAATTGATCTATCTTTTGACTCTTTTATATTCTCTCTATCAATTCTAACAATTTGCTGATGTTGTGCAATTATCCTGGTTTTTGTAATAGTTGGGATATTCTTATCAAGAAATACCCCGTTAATATCAATATTCTTTCTTTTTAATTCTCGCTTTAATAGCTTTCCATCAAAATCATTACCAATTCTTCCTACCTGAGTTACATTGGCACCCAAAGAACTAAGATTTTGCGAAACATTAGCAGCTCCACCTGTTGTATAAAAAGATTTCTCTTCAAGTACTATTGGAACAGGAGCTTCCGGTGAAATCCTAGTTACAGTTCCTTGAATATATCTGTCAAGGATAATATCCCCAACAACAAGTATGTTTTTTTTATTAAATCTCGATATTATTTTTTTATATATGGACATTTCTGCAGAAACAAAACAATAGTTATACTAATAGTTTATATTTATATTATTGGATAAACATGCTCCTGTAGCTCAAAACGAAGGCTGATTCTATCACAGTTTAAATATAGAGTCAACTGCTTCTAAAACTTGCGGTATTTTAATAATTTCCAGGTATTGTTGGTCACATTCATCGGCTTTTTGAAAGTTAATACCCATCTGCCCTGCAGCATTATAAGGGACGCTAACAACAACAGAATTTGCGGATAATGGCCTCCAACACTCTGGATTGATCCCTGGCTCATTTCTTGTAAAAATTGAAACAACTGGCACACCAAGAGCTGCAGCAATATGAACAGGGCCCGAATCGTTAGAAACAAGCAAACCGCATCTATTTAGCAAGCTAACTAATTGCCCCACAGTAGTAAAACCTGTTGCATCAATAATACTCCCTCTTACTAAAGACACAATTTTTTCAGAGATATCCTTAATGCGCGCATCTCCAACAATAACAATTTTACACTTATATCTTTTGATAAGCTCCTCAATAAGGCCAGCAAAATACTTATACGGCCACTGTTTTGATGAATCACTTGCACCGGGATGAATCGCTATTATTATATCTTTTTTGAGCAATCCTTTACTTTTTAAAAAAGATCCTGCCCATTTTTCAGAAGATTCACTTAGTGAAACTTGCATTTCAAATTTTTCACTATCAATACCTGAAAAATCCATATCTAAGGCTTTTAAAACATCAACACAATACTGGCTTTCATGTTTATTGCCTAAAAACCTCTCATCTTCCAGTGGGTCTGTAAGCAAGAATCCGAATTTTTTGTTCTTGTACCCTAGCCTGACAGGGATTCCCGCTAAAAAACATGTCAGATTGGCCCTTCTTTTAGTATGGTATACAATTGCCAAATCAAATTTTCTTTTACAAAGCTCTCTTACAAGCTTAAGATAACCAAAAAGCCCTTTATTTAAACCTTTTCTATCATCAATGATCACTTCATCAATATTTTCATTGTTAATTATCAGTTCTTTGGTTTGCGGAGCAACAAGCATTGAAATACTTGAATCAGGCCAGAAATCCTTTAAAAGCTTTATAGCAGGTGTTGTCAAAATGACATCACCTATTCTATCTGTTCGAACGATCAATATTTTATTAAATTTTCCTGAAGGCACTTAATAACATCCTCACTTGAAATACCCATCATACAATTATGTTCAGTTTTTAATTTAGAATTATTACATTTCTCACAACTTCTGTTATTCCTAAGCGAATAACCATTTTTACCCCAAGGGCCATACTTTTCGACTTGTGTCGGGCCAAATAAAGCTAACACTGGAATATCCATATAGCTCGCTAAATGCATAGGAGCACTGTCATTGACAACAGCAAATCGACAATGTAATAGCAATTCGGCAAGCTGAACAAGATTTGTCCTCCCGCATAAATTGACCAAATCATGTTCCATAATTTTTGCAATCTCTCGAGCGGCCTCTCTATCCTTATGGTCTCCCACAAAAACGACCTTCATATTGCAGTTATTCACTACATGATCTGCTACCTTGGCAAATCCTTCATTGCTCCACCTTTTTGAATCACTTGCCGAAGACGGGGCAACTACAACATAATCGTCATCTCCTATTTCATCATACCTAAGATCCACAACACAACTTTTATCCTCATCAGAAATAAACAAAGACTTCTTCGGAGCCTCAACAGGTTCAAATTCATACACACTTGATAAACACTTCAAATGCTTGTCTTTCATATGCATACCATCTGATCTTGTTTTAAATATCGAAGTATGGTATTTAGGCGATATTAAAACCGGCAAAGCTGTATTTCTTAGGTCGATTAAAAGGTCAAAACGCTGCTTGATCAATTCCAATACCCAAGCACCTTGTTTAAGAATTGAATCCTTTTTATTATAAACATATATTTTTTTAAATCTTGGATTAGCACATATTACAGATTCGGCTCTTGGGCCAACAACAACAGATATCTCTGCTTCGGGAAAATCTCTTATTAGAATATCTATAGTTGGAAAAGTTAACACAACATCTCCAATGTTCGTCAAAGAGACGACTAATATTTTTTTAATTATTTCTTTTTTCATTATTTATTAACTATATAAAATATCTGATTATTTGCCTTTATCGCTGATTATCTTTACTGCAATTTTAAAAACATCATCAGCTGTTATTGCTTTCATGCAAACATTATCATCACAATCCAGCTTATAACAAGGCTGCCGGTTACACTCAATATCTTTTTGAAGGATAACTGCTTTACCTTTACCCTTTGGACCTGTTATTTCGGAACGAGTAGGCCCAAATATCGCAATAGTATCGGTATTTACACTGTTAGCAATATGCAGAGGCCCAGAATCAGCAGATATCAAGAGCTCAGCCAAACTCATTAAAGAAATCACCTGTATCAATGTAGTCTTACCAACAAGCACGATCGGTTTTTCTTTTAACTGTTCTACAATGCTTTCAACCAACACAATGTCTGTTGGTGCTCCTGAGATTATAACTTTAATGCCTTTTTGTTTATATTCTCCAATGAGCTTTTCTATCAGCTCAACAAAATTTTCCTTTGGCCATCGTTTAAGGTCCCAGTTCCCGCCGCAATTAACAATGATCAATCTATCATTATCTTCAACGCAATTATTCCTAAGAATTGTCATTACGCTTTGTGTAACCTCATTTTTCGGAACTAGAACAGTTCTCCTTTCATTCACCTTCACCCCAAACGATTCAATCACATTAAGATAATAATCGCGCCTATGAACATCATTCACTTCTATCCAATCAACTTTATGCGTTAAAAAAGCTCCTCTTTTCTTTGTGTCATAGCCAATTCTGTTTGGGATCCCTGCAAAATAAACAAACAATGCCCTGGTTAATGATCTGTGCAGAAGAAACGCAGCATCAAATTTCTTTTTCCTTAATTCAAGGATCAATTTAATTTTGGCAAAGATACCATTATGAACATTTCCTTCGTCACAAATTATGATCTCATCCAAGCATTCAATACACTCAAGAACCTCTTTAACCCGAAGAGGTGCCATACAGCTTATTGTAGCTTCAGGATAAGCTTGTTTAAGCGCTTTGAATATTGGCGATGAGAAGATTACATCCCCCACCCAATTAACATTAACCACTAATATTTTTTTCATATACTTTTAATGTACGTTCGATCATTCTTACTGATGAATAATTTAACAATGCATATTCCCTAGCAGCTTTACCTAGATTTTGGGCAAGCTGTGCATCTTCAACCAGCCTTATAATCGCATCAGCTAAAGCCTCAACGTTTTCAGGTTCGACCAATAAGCCGGTTTTGTTATCCTCTATCAAAGATGGTATTCCTCCTATCCTGGATCCAATAACAGCCAATCCGCAGGCCTGGGCCTCCATAACAGACAATCCCAACCCTTCCATACGCGATGGCGCGACAAAAACATCAAGAGCGCTCATACACTCAGATGGCCTGCTTAGAGTAGGATTAAAGACGACACTATCTTGTATCAACAGCTTCTTAACTTTTTCTTTTAGCAAACCCTCAAGCTTACCCTGTCCAAAAAGAACTAATCTTACATTCGGATTTTTTTTTAGAACATATGGCATAGCCTCAACAAGTATATCCTGCCCCTTAACATCAGATAAACGTGCAACCATTCCAACCAAAATCCCTTCTTTCAGCCCAAACCCTTTTTTTCTTTCCATCTTAGTAGCTTGATCGACAACTTTAAACTTATCAAGATCAATACCACTCGTCACTAAAATAACTTTATCTTTTATTACTTTAAGATCATCAACTAAATGAGCAACTACTGCGTCGCTAATTGCCACTACAGAATCTCCCCAGCACGGGAAGAGCTTTCTTGAAATCCTTGGCTTAAAATACCCGTGGCAAGTTGAAACATAAGGCTTTTTTGTTATCTTCTCAAGCAAATAACCCATGACCTGCGTCACTCTTGTCTGCGCATGAATGATTTCTATTCCATTTTCCTTAATATAATCTGCTATCTTTCTTAAATTAAAATAAATCCTGGGGCTAAGCTCTGATTTTGTGCGTATATCAACATTAAATAATAGTGCACCAACATCTCTGAAAGAATCTTCCGCATCACCTCCGCATGAAACAATATGAACTTGATGGCCTCTTTCAACAAAGCCCTTTGTCAAAGTATGCAAATATGCTGTAATGCCTCCGGTGTTAAGATGTGTTGTTATAAATAATATTTTCATTGATTTTTTTGCCTAGCTCATTAGATATTTAATCTCTTTCATGACTTCTTCCGGAGAGATATCATCAATACATGCATGCGACAAAATCTTACAATAACCTGAATAACACGGGGCACAATTCAGCTTTTTATCCAGGACAACATACTTCTTTGCCGGCGGAAGATGCCTTTCAGCATCGGTCGGCCCAAAAAACGCGATAAAAGGTGTACCAACTGCTGCTGCAACATGCATCGGAGCTGAATCAGGCGTAACAAAAACCTTACATTGTTTTATCAATGCTGCCAGTTGCATGATATCCGTCTTTCCCACAAAAATTGCGGGCTTTGATTTTGTCAATGACAACAATTTCTGAGCCAATTCCCTATCATGATCCATGCCTGTAATGATCACCCGTATATTACTGGCCGTAAGAAGATCGCACAATTTTGCGATATAATCGATAGGCCAATTTTTTGTCTGCCATTTTGCGGATGCAGCAATATTAATACCTACGATATTCGTTGCGTTGCCCATCCATTCTGAATCAAAAAGTTGCCTCGCATGCTGTTTATCCTTTGCAGATAACCACAGTTCAAGATATGAATTCTCGTTATAATTAATATCAAGCTTGCTTAAGATCTGAAACTGCTGCTTTATTGCCGGGACTTCTTTTATATAGTTCTTTACAGGATGAGATAAAAGAAACCCGTATTTCCCATTATTAAATCCATAACTTTCATTAGGAAAACTTAAGAAGCTCAATAAGTGACTAGTTCCATTATTTTGAAAATCAATAATCTTATCGAATCTATACTTCCGTAACTTGCTAGCCAATTTTAAGAATTTAAGCGGCCCTCTGTCTTTATGCTTTTTGTCATAAACTATTAATCCATCCAAATACGGGCAATTATGAAGAATCTTGCGTGCCTCATTGCCAACCAAACAATGTATCCTTGCTTTGGGAAATTTCTTCCTTAGAGCTTTTAACGACGGCGTAACCATAACAACATCACCAACTGAGCTCATTTTGATAACCAGAATATTCATCGACCTTAACAGCTCTTCATAAACTTCAATGGTCTTAGTTGCCATCTGGTCAAGAGTATACTTTTCCTGCAGCTTTTTTTTTGCTTCGACAGAAAATCTTGCAGCAAGAGTTTTATCATTAAGCAATCTCAAAACAGCTTTTGCCATGGACTCTGTATCCTTAGGCATGACAAGCAATCCTGTTTTGTCATCATCAATGATATCAACAACTCCACCGACTTTTGTGGCAACAACCGGGACACCTACCGCTTGCGCTTCGATTATTACCCTTCCAAAAGACTCTTGAGTGATCGTTGCAAGGACAAGAACATCAACCTTTGATAGAAGCTCAGGCACATCACTTCTATTCCCCAAAAACTCAACATTATCCTTTATGCCAAGCCTTTTGACCAGAACCTCTAATTCTCTTTTGTATGATTCTTTTTTAGCCGGGACATCCCCGATAATCTGTATCTTTAAATAAGGGTTTGAACGCACAACCGTAGCCATCGCCTTTAAGAAATAAATGTGACCTTTCAGAGGGGTTATCCTTCCGACTATAGCAACAACTTTATCCGGACTCCCCTTCGCAAATTCTTTTTGCACTTTGAATTTATCAAGGTCAACACTTCTGGGAATGCACCTTATACTTCTCGACTGTACCTTATAATCATCTATCATATGCCGCCCAATTACCTCACTTGGCACAATAATCAATTTTGCCCAACCCATAACCTGGCTGAAAAATCGGTTCTTATAATAACCATGGCAAGTAGTGATAAAAGAGGCGTTTGTTTTGCGCGTAGCAAAATAGGCTATCCACGCCGGAACTCTCGAACGCGCATGAACAATATCAATCTTTTCTTTGCGGATTATTTTCCGAAGAGACTTGATGGAATTATAAATTGTTAACAGGGATTTTTTATGAACAGGCAATACATAGTGCTTGGCACCTGCTGATTCGAGCTGTTTTACCAGTTCGCCTCCGTTAGAAACAACTACTGAATAGTGACCCTTCTCAACTAAATATTTTGCAAGGTCTACAGTACCAGTTTCAACTCCCCCAACATTCAACTCTGGAAGTATTTGCAATATTTTCATTTATAGAACTCAACATTATTAAAACGAATAATTTTTTTAGTTAAGCAATCTTGGACATAAGATCATTTTGCCACCTAAACAATTTCTCTTACAGCTTCAAGAATGATCTTATTATCGTTAATTGCTCTTGTTTGAAGCTTGTTCTTTGCAACTCCAAGAATCGAGTTACCAATATTTTTAACATCCGTTGACAATATATAGCCCTGCTCATTAAGGATTTCGACGATCAATTTGTGTTTATTGTATATCTTTAGGAATTTTGCCCTTGTTTCAGGCAAGAATACAATAGTCTTCTTTCCTGATGAGGCTGCCTCGCTAATCATTGAAATGCTGTCCCCGGAAACAACAACAATATCAGATAATCCCAGAATGCCACCCACAGCCTCAGGAACATTATCCTGGTTCGCTATTATTAATAAAGGACAGACAATATTTTTCTTAAGTTCCCTGTACAGCATTTGTTCTATTCTGGAAGGAGTTCTTCTTGACGTAGTAACCAAAAGTGAGGCTTTTAGGTCCTTTGCGACATTTTTAATCTGGTTTATAAGTACTCTTATCTGGTTCTCGCTAATAAAAACATTGTTTGAATCACCACCCACGAACAAACCGATCTTTACACGCACATTTTCTTTCAGATGAGAGTATCTTTTTTCTAGGAGCGCAGATTGCTCAGCAAGATATTCTTTTGTAATTAAGTTGGGAGCCGCTTTTGTAATAGCCATTCTTGCTTTTAGATCTTTCTTCTCGGGCTCATCATGCTGTGGCAAAACAACCAGATCAAAACGGTTAAATCTTAAAAGGCCTGGTTTTAGGACTACAATGCTCTTTGCATTATGGTCCTTAGATACTAAACTATTTAACCCTGCGATAGAAGATCCACAAGAAATAAAAAAGTCTGCTTTCACTGACATGATCTCATCAAAAGATTCTTGCGTAAGGAACCAATTTAAAAAGTCCAATCTGCCCTGGTAAATAAACGAATGCAAGAAAACCGTCAGCAGGGAAAACAGCCTGGCCGGGTATTTGCCCTTAAAATTTACACTGATTATCTGAGAGGTGGCTTCAACATCCCTTTCAGCAAGAGCTTTCTGCACCATCTTGGCTACGGTTTCCGACTGCCTTAAATGGCCTGTTTTTCCGTCGAATAAAATTGCGATATTTGTCTTATTAGAATACTTCCAGATCTTGTAGAACCACATATATTCACTGGGATACTTGCATATAAATCCTTCCATCTTCTTTGTGACTTTACTCAAACTCTCAAAGACATCCTTTTCAGTATCACCCGTATCAACAAGATCAAGGGGTTTATCAATGATCATTTTGTGATACGCACCTTTTTGCCTGATAACAACTGCAAAGCATATTGGGACACCCAGCTTCAGACCTAAACGAATTGCACCAACGGACATTGAAGCAGGCCTACCAAAAAATGGAACCAGCATACCATCACGGCCGCCTTGATCTACGACCATCCCGACAACTTCATTTTTCTTTATGCTCTTAACAAAATCTCTTGTCCCAGCTCCCCGGGATAAAACAACTGAGCCGCCACATGATCTATACGTGTTAAGAAGATCGTCGAGTTTTGAATACTTGGGCTGAGGCTTCACCATGACCTTATAAGGGAATTGAAGCATTGCACATGAAAGGCTCGCCATCTCCCAGCTGCCAAAATGCATTGCCAGCAATATCAGCCCTTTTCCTTCTTTAAGAGAATTTTCAATATTCTCTTTTCCCTCAACCGAGACATATTTTTCAAACCTCTTGCTATTCATCAAAGGCATCCTAAACAATTCAATAAAATTCTGACCATAGTTCAAAAATAGCTCTTTCGTTATATTCCTTATCTCATAAGGAGATTTGCTATCTGCAAAGGCCATCTTTAGGTTCGCATATGCCTGTCCCTTGTGCTTTGCATCAAAGTAATATGCAACTATCCCGATAAACTTGCCTATTAATAAACTTAGCCACAACGGCAAGATCCTCACAATAAACCCGAATATCTTAAGACTGTAATAAATTATCGATTCTTTCAAAAATCTTTTCCTTTCCTTCGATGAATTGAAGGCCAACATCTAAAGATAACACTGTTAGGCTTTCATCAAACAGATCCAACATCCCTTCAATTTTCACCGCATCTTTTTGTGTTGTAACTATTATATTGGTTCTTGAGCAGCTGTCCTGATCCTGAATTCTGGCAATATCCCTTTTGTCATACACATGATGATCAATAAAATTATCGCTTTTAATAATATTGGCCCCTAAAATCTCAAGGATCTCAACAAAGGATCTCGGATCTCCTATTCCACAGAAAGTAATAATTCTCTTTTCATTAATAGAGACAGTTTCTTTTTTTTGGCCTGTTCTAAGGTCAGTAAATCCTACCGGAGAATGTATAGCTTTTACTATATCAGCCTTAGGATTAATTCCTGCAAGTTTATCAATAATGCCATTTACATTCTTTGCGCCCAAGTCTGCCTTTGTGATAACGAACATATCCGCTCTTTTTAAAGAGCCTAACTTCTCCCGGAGAAATCCTCTGGGAATCAAAAATCCATTTCCCCATGGGTTCATAGCATCAATGCATACAATATTTAAATCTCTGTGCAACCGCCATCTTTGAAATCCGTCATCAAGGATAAAAACATCTGCATCATCAGTTTTCAAATATCTTTTGGCATTCTCAAACCTGTTTGCCCCGACAAGGACAGGGACATCTTCCAGTGCTCTTTCAAGCATTCTAGCTTCATCTTTAGCTTGTGATTCGTCATTTGAAATACTGTCTTTATATCCTCGGTTTAAAATAACAGGCTTTTTTTTATTTGCTCTCAGTTCTCTTGCAATAACCTCAACCAAAGGGGTTTTACCGACGCCACCTAAAGTAATATTGCCGACACTAATGACTTTCCTATTTAAGCGATTAACTTTTAAAATGCCTTTTTCATAAAAAGCACAGACCGTGCTTGCCAAAAATCCATATACGATCGAGACCACCCATAAGAAACATTTCAATATCCGGACGAAGAAGCCATCAACCTTGTCCGTAATAACTAATAAAAAATATTCTTTAATGCTCACTTTAGCTCCACCATATTTGATCCTATCAAAATATCTCTTATGAATTTAAAAGTCCTATCTGTTGCACCTTGTGATTTTTTTACAGCTTTTTGCGCCCTTAAACCAATTTCATATGATTTCTGGTCATCCTTTAGCAGCTCTTTCATCACTTCAAACATTTCATTTTTATCATTCACCTGCAGCAGTGCTTTTTCACTCAATAAAAACCTGACCGCATCCTTAAAATTTTCAGTCCTGGGCCCAATAATTGTAGGCTTACCATAACCTGCCGGCTCTATCATATTCTGGCCTCCGCCAACAGCAAAAGATTTGCCAACAAAGACTATCTTTGATAACACATAAAACTTGCGCAAGTATCCGATCTTGTCAACGACAAGGACTTTATCTTTTTCTTTTGCCATGTCAAAATTATTCGAGAACAATACAGCTTTCAATCCATTATTTTCAATGACTCTAACAACCTCTTCTGAACGTTCAATATGTCTTGGCACTATTACCAGCCGTAAATCCTTAAACTCGCGTAAAAGTTTCTTATAAACGTCCACAATCAATTCTTCTTCTGTTGGATGAGTGCTTCCAGCAACAAGCAATTTATCTTCTTTTTTATACCCACACAAGCAAGAAACATCTTCAATATTACCATCAAAGCCATCAAATTTTAAATTACCAACCATATGCACTTTATCCTTTCCAGCACCTAAAGAGATAATTCTAGAACAGTCCATTTCACTCTGCATACAGAAAACTTTAACACAAGAAAGCACATTCCTTGTCAAAAAATTCATTCTCTTATATCCCCTTAAAGCCTTGTCAGATATCCTGCCATTAACCTGAACGATAGGAACACCTGAATCAGAAAGGCCCGTATAAAGATTAGGCCAAAGTTCGGTTTCAGCTGCAATATATAATTTTGGCCTAATTTGAGAGATGTATTTCTTGACGATTAAACTGAAATCTAATGGAGCATAAATAACTTCAATATCTTTTCCCAGCTTCTCTTTTGCCAGGTCATTGCCAGTTTTGGTAACCGTTGAGAATATTATCTTATAATCTTTAAAATTTATCTTTATTCTTGCGACAAGTTCTAAAACCGTTAATACTTCCCCTACACTGACTGCATGAATCCATATACATTTACGCTTATCATTCCTCAGCGAACCTTTAAGCTCTTTGGGAAAAACCCCAAACCTCATCCAAAACCCACAATGCCATTTGCGTTTTAAAAGAAGATACGGAAAATAAATAAGGGCGAATATAAGAAAAATTATGTCATAAATAATTATCATTAAAGATCATGCTCTTGGATGTGATTTATCATAAATTTTTTTTAATCTATCAGTTGTCACATGTGTATATATCTGGGTTGTCGAAAGGTTCACATGGCCTAGCAACTCCTGAACAGAACGAAGGTCTGCTCCCCTGTCCAGCAAATGAGTTGCAAAAGAATGCCTGAGCGTATGAGGAGATATATTCTTTGTCGCGCTTACATTTAAAATATGCTTGTTCACAATATTCCTAACACTTCTATCTGTTAAACGTCCACCGTTCTTATTTAAGAACAAGGCTCTAGATTGATGTTTTCGGCTATCTATATAATCTTTAATGACAAGCAACGCAGTATTACCGATCGGGACTAATCTTTCCTTCTTACCTTTGCCCAACACCTTAGCAATATTGCCTATCATGTCAACGCTATCAACATCCAATCCGACCAATTCACTAACCCTTATCCCGGTTGAGTACAAAGTTTCTAATATAGCTTTATCTCTCTTGCCAAATATATTGTCCGAAGAAGGGGTCTCAACAAATTTTACCGCTTCCTCCTCAGATAAGAACTTCGGCAAAACTTTATCCAATTTAGGTGACATTAAAAGAGTGGCGGGATTATTCTTTATCAAGCCTTCCCTATGCAGGAATTTAAAGAAACTCCTGATAGCTGATAATTTTCTTGAAATAGTTCTTGGCCTGAAATTTTTTGTTCTAAGCTGCGCTAAAAACCTTCTCAATGCGATATAATCAATTTTCTCAAGAGGCGACTTGCCCTGAAACTCAATAAAATCCTCTAGATCCAATCTATAATTCAAGATAGTATGATCAGAATAGTTTTTTTCTATTTCTAAATAGGAAAGGAATTTATCTAAGTATCTGTTCATTTCTAAAAAACAAAAGTTATTAAAAACGATCTATGAAGGGTTTAATATTAATATTAACATTAATATTAAATATATCTAGAATTATTCTAACACTTAGAAATTGCCCTACATACAAAAATTATATAATATTATTCTTCTTCGGGAAGTTCTTTTGAAACATATGTACATTGGGGGTATTTAGTACATCCATAAAAAGCGCCTCTTGAAGATTTCCTCTTAACGACCTCTCCTTCACAGCCTTCTTCTGGGCACTTAATTCCTAATGTAAGCGGCTCAGCGTGCTTACAATCCGGAAATCCACTGCAGCTCAAAAACTTGCCTCTTCGTCCCCACTTAATAAGCAATTTTTTTCCACACTCGGGACAATCTTTATCTACAAAGTTCTCAGTCTTGACAATATTATCCTCAGCATAATCCAGCTCTTCATTAAAAGGCTGGTAAAACTCCTTCAATAAATCCTTATAAACCAGGTCACCTTCTTCGATCAGATCAAGATTCTCTTCCATCTTAGCAGTAAAAGTTATATCCATTATTTTCGAAAAATATTCAACTAAAAGATCGCTGATCAACACCCCTAATTCAGTCGGCCCTAAATATCCTTTTTCCCTCTCAACATAATTCCTCATAACCAATGTGAGAATAATTGATGCATAAGTACTTGGGCGCCCTATACCATCTTCTTCTAAAGCCTTTACCAAACTTGCATCTGAAAACCTTGGCGGTGGCTTAGTAAAATGCTGTGTCGGCTTAACTTCAACAAGATTAAGGTTGTCTCCTTTATCATAGTGGGAAAAATCGATCTTTGATTCCTCTTCTCTTGCTTCATTCTCAATTGCAAGATATCCATCGAAGAGAAGGGTAGACCCTGAAGCCCCAAACTGAAAGTTACCTGCTGCGATCTCAATCTTCTTGTTCTCATATAAAGATGGCACCATTTGCGAGCTTACAAATTTATTCCAGATCAATTCGTATAATTTGAACTGATCATCATCCAAATATTGCCTAAGATCATTTGGTCTACGCAAAACATCAGACGGCCGAATTGCCTCATGAGCCTCCTGGGCTGATTTCTTTGCTTTAAATTTATTAGGAATCTCGGGCAAATATTTTTCACCATAATTATCGCCAATAAAACTTCTGACTTTTTCTATTGCTTCATTGGAAACATTAACAGAATCAGTCCTCATATACGTAATAAGACCGATCGTCTCGCCATCCCCCAGATCAATACCTTCGTAAAGTTGCTGAGCGACCATCATGGTCTTAGATGCATTAAACCTCAACTTGTTAAAAGCCTCTTGCTGCATAGTGCTCGTTCTTAAAGGTGCCTGGGACTTTCTGCTGATCTGCCTCTTTGTTATATCTGTTACTACAAATTTTTCTTTCCTGATACTCTCGACCAGTTCATTAGCCCTATCTTGTGATCCAATTTCCGGCTTTTCTCCATTTATCTTCTCAAATGATGCTTCAAGAATATTATCATAACCCTCTTTTTTAAGGTCCACTGAGATCTGCCAATATTCATTAGGGACAAATTTTTTGATTTCACGTTCACGATCAACAATTATACGTAAGGCCACAGATTGGACACGCCCAGCGCTAAGCCTTGAGCCGACCTTTTTCCATAGAAGAGGGCTTATTTTGTAGCCGACTATTCTATCTAATACCCGACGCGCCATCTGGGCATTGATCTTTTTTTGATCAAATTCGCGAGGATGCTTAAATGCCTTAAGAACAGCTTCTTTTGTGATTTCTTGAAAAGTAACACGGAAGATCTTTTTACCTTCCCCTATATGACTGACCAGATTCCATCCGATCGCTTCTCCCTCTCGGTCAGGGTCAGATGCAAAATAGATCTCTTTTGCTTTTGCACAATCCTTCTTTAATTTGGTAAGTATCTTCTGCTTTTTTCTGACCACGATAAGTTTAGGCTCAAAATCATTTTCAATATCAACACCAAGCGTGGATTTTGGCAGGTCAACTAAATGCCCCATTGAAGAAACAACTTTAAAATTTTTCCCAAGTATTTTATTTATAGTCTTAACTTTTGTGGGAGACTCAACAATTACTATTGATTTTGCCATAATTTAATTTTCTAGAATTGATCAAACTGCTTTATAATTTTTCCCTGGCAACTGCCTGATAAGCCTTTTAAGCTCCATCTGCAATAAAACCACTGCTAATCTTTTAACATCTATTTCTAATTTGTCAACTATATCATCAATCTGAACAATTCTTGTTCCAATAAAATCCATGATCTTTTTTTCTTCCGGGCCAAGATCTTCACTGGCTACCGTCGGTCTCAAATTCCCAACCTGCAAATCTTCAGCATCGTTTAAACACTCTGCCAGTTGCGGGCTCAAATCCTCAAGAATATCCTCAATGCAAGTGACCAATTTAGCACCCTGCTTAATTAAATTATTCACACCCGCAGAGGTGGGTGAATCTACTTTTCCGGGAATTGCATAAACCTCTTTCCCCTGCTCGAGAGCAAAGTCTGCTGTTATCAGCGCCCCGCTCCTTTGAGCCGCCTCAATTACTACAACCCCTAAAGACAAACCGCTTATTATCCTGTTCCTTCTAGGAAAATTCTGTGGAAGAGGTTGTGTCTCCATGGGAAACTCACTAACGACTGCCCCGTTCTGAGATATCTCTTCAAAAAGTTTTTTGTTCTCAGGAGGATAAACGTTCGCCAAACCATTGCCAAGCGCTGCAATTGTTCTACCTTTTGCCTTCAAAGAACCTCGATGTGAAGCAGTATCGATCCCTCTTGCCATACCAGAAACAATTGTTATTCCCAGCTCTGCGAGCCTTAAAGCAAAATTCTCCGCAATATTCATTCCATATATCGAGGCTTTCCTCGAACCAACAAAACCCAATGCCAAGTGGTCCTTTGGGATATTACCTTTTACATATAGAACAAAAGGCGCATCCGAAATATCCCTTAAGCTCGATGGATAATCGCTATCAAGCGCTGTAATTATCCTTACCTGTTTTTTGTTTATTAGATTATATTCATTTTTAAGGAATTTGTCTTTAGGAAAATTCAAAATATTTGCTGCAGCTTTAGCAGGGATAATGTGGTCTTCTAATAAAGCAGCTTCCTTTAAAGAAAACACTTTCAAAGCAGAGCCATAAAAAGCGATCAATTTCTTTATATAAGCATTCCCAATACCAGCAACAGCGTTAAGAACTAAGAGTGCATCGTTTTCATTCATAATTCAACAATTCTAATATTTCCTGACATACCTCGCCGATAACTTTATTATCCACTCTAACAGTAAAATCAGCTTTTTCATAATACGGCTTTCGATATTCCAAAAGTTCTTTGATCTTTGCAACAGGTTCTTCAACATTCAAAAGTGGCCTGTCTTCTCTTCCCTTTGTCCTTGCGTAGACCAATTCCGGGGAAATAGATAAATAAATTATAACCCCATGTTTTTTTAAATTCTCTACATTAACAGTGTTCAAGACTACTCCGCCGCCACAATCTATAATAACATTCTCTTTCGCTGATAACTCTTTAATAACATCACATTCTAGTTTCCTGAAATAATCTTCACCTGAATTCTCAAATATTTCTTTTATGGACCTTCCTTCCCTTTCTACGATCACATCATCGCTGGATACCATTTCTTTTTCAAGGGCCAAGGAAAGCTCTTTAGAGACCGAAGATTTTCCAGATGCCATAAAACCAACAAAGGCTATATTTTTATTATCGACATTCATATTCAATATAATATTTTGTTTGTTAGATCAAAACCTATAACCGTTGACTATCCACGATATAATCAAATCTCCATAAAACAAGCTTATCAACGCCCCTAAAACCAAAAAAGGGCCATAAGCTATCGCGGTATCTTTTGTGCGTATCATTTCAAATAGACCAAATATAGCCCCGAAGAAAGGCGCGACAAAAAATGAAAGCAGCGCTAGCTTCCAGCCTAAGAATGCTCCCACCATTGCAAGCAGCTTAACATCGCCTCCGCCAATAGATTCTTTTTTAAACATAAAATCCCCTATAATCCCCATTAAATAAACAGAACCCCCTCCTACTAATACTCCTAAAAGTGATAATCCAAGTGAATGCAAATGTACAAATAAAAAATGTTTGTTTGCATAATCCAAGCCATGCATCTCAGGAATGAACAAACTAAAGACCAGGCCCACAAACATTCCTCCAACACTTATCTCATCCGGAATAATCCTATGCTTAAAATCTACAATGGTGGCAACAATAAAACCGGACACCATAACAAGATAAGGGAATAGGATTTTCGAAAAGCCAAAATAACGGTATAAAAGCACAAAAGTGATTCCTGTTAGAAGCTCAACAAAAAAATACATAAAAGAAAACTTCGTTTTGCAGAACCGGCATTTTCCTCTTAAGAACAGATAACTGAAAAGCGGGATATTGTCATACCAGGGAATTGTTTTTTTACATTTAACGCAATGTGATCGTGGCAGAATAACAGACTTCTCATCCGGCATTCGAACTATGCAAACATTCAAAAAACTTCCAATAATTGCGCCGAATATGAATACATATATGTCAATAATTATCATAAGCCCAATCCTTTTTCCAGCGCTTTGCGCATAATATTCTTAATTTTCTGGTCAATTTCCTGCTCAGCCCAACGCTGAAAAGCTAGAACTCCCTGATAATAAAGCATGCCCAAACCATTAGATACTTGCGCACCTTTTTCTCTTGCCAATCTTAAAAGCTCCGTCTCTGCAGGATTATAGATCAGATCATAAACCAGCATTCCGCTGTGAAGAAGGCCTTCTTCGACCAGACAAGGGTCCTTCTCTTTCATGCCTATTGGAGTAGCGTTTATTAAAAGTTCAGATGATTCAATATTTAGATCATCAATACTATTTACTGTTTCAACAATATCAATATTTATGTTTTCACTAATATCCTTAACAAGGAACTCTGCTTTTCCTTTATCAATATCATATATTTTAATGGATTTTGGTCGCTCAACTATTAAACAAAGGACACTTATTATAGCCCTTGCTGCACCTCCAGCCCCAATAATAGCCACACTTTTTTCATCAGTAGCAAAACCAAGTTCAGATAAGTGCGCTAAGAATCCAGGAGCATCTGTATTATAACCAACTAATTTTCTTTTATCATTGATAAAAATTGTATTAACTGCCTTTATTTTATCTACTAAAGGATCAACATTATCCAGGAATCGGACAACTTTTTCTTTATATGGGACTGTCACATTAAGGCCAAATATTGGACTTTCCTCGTCCTTTAAGTCTTTAAAAAATGGCTCCAGTTCTCCTTCCTGAAGTGGAAACAGTTTATAAACGGCATCGACACCTAAAGCATCAAATGCCGCATTATGCATTAAAGGAGAAAGGCTGTGGCCTAGGGGATAACCGACCAAACCATAAAGTGATTTATTATATTCTTCCATATTTTGCCATATCATTATTAAGGGCATGGAAGTTGTGCCTCCATGCCCCCATAATATAAAACGCTAAAATTTTTTAAATCTAAGAGAGAACCTTGTTGATCGCATTAATATAAGCTTTCACTGAAGCTTCAAAAATATCAGTGCTTGCACCATGAGCAATAACTTTTTTATCCCCAGCTTTTACCTTTACAGTAACTTCACCCAGGGCATCTTTCCCTCTTGTTACTGACTGAATAGAATAGTCAAGCAATTCGCAATTGATCTTAGTAATCGACTCAATCGCTTTATAACAAGCATCAACCGGACCATCACCCGTACCGCTTTTACAATAAATTTTCCCCTTCGATCTCAATTTTATATCGATCATAGGCTTCTTTCCTGTTCCAGTTGTTGCCGCTAAGCTTTCCAGCGTCCATATTTTTTTAAAAACCTTAACTTCATCTTCAACAATTGCTAATAAGTCCTCATCAAAGACTTGTTTTTTCTTGTCTGCAACATCTTTGAAACGATCAAAGGCCTTATCTAATTCTTTTTCACCCAGCTCTATTCCTAAAGCCTTCAACCTCTCTTTAAATGCATGTCGTCCAGAATGCTTGCCCAGCACTAATCCTGTACCTAAAAAGCCAACATCTTCCGGCTTCATGATCTCATATGTTGTTCTTTCTTTTAGAATACCATCCTGATGAATGCCTGCTTCATGGCGGAATGCATTATGCCCGACAATAGCTTTGTTTGGAGCAACTGCAAAGCCAGTATATTTGCTGACCAACCTTGACACTCTACAAATTTCCGGGGTTTTGATCCCGGTTATACATCCATAAAGGTCTGATCGGGTTTTTAAAGCCATAACTATCTCTTCCATAGATGCATTACCGGCTCTTTCACCAATACCATTGATGGTACATTCAACCTGCCGAGCACCTTTTTTTACTGCTTCTAGTGAATTAGCAACCGAGACACCCAGGTCATCATGACAATGAACAGAAACGATAGCTTTATTGATATTAGGAACATTATTCATAATATCATCAATCAACTGCCCATATTCTGACGGAACGCTATAGCCAACTGTATCCGGTATATTTACTGTTCTTGCCCCAGCCTTAATGACCGCTTCAAGGATACTATACAGAAATCCCTTTTCTGTTCTTGACGCATCCTCAGGAGAGAACTCAATATCTTCAGCTTTCTTTTTTGCATATTTTACAGCATCAACAGCCATTTTAAGGATCTCCTCCTTATTTTTCCTCAACTTATGCTGCATGTGTATATTTGAAGTGGCCAAAAAAACATGAATTCTTTTATTCTTTGCCTTCTTTAGTGCATCAGAAGCCGCATCAATATCTTTCTTTATAGACCTTGCTAAGCCGCACACAATAGACTTTTTTATGTGTTTAGCAACTATGCTTACAGATTCAAAATCCCCTTTAGAAATTACTGGGAACCCCGCTTCAATTATATCGACACCTAGCCTCTCTAAAGCATAAGCAACTTCCAGCTTTTCTTTTTTGTTCATGCTAGCGCCCGGAGCTTGCTCACCGTCGCGCAAGGTCGTGTCGAATATCAATACTTTATCTGATTTTTTCTTTATCATTTTATAAACCTCTCAAAAAAGAGAGTGTATTCTTATTTATGCATCCAAGGCATCATTTTGCGTAAAGCAGCTCCAACTTTTTCTATTGGATGATTTGCAGACTCTTTTCTAAATTGCTCAAAATTCTGCCTACCTTTTTTATTTTCACGAATCCACTCTTTGGCAAATTTGCCTGATTGAACTTCCGCTAAAATCTTCTTCATTTCCTTACGGGTTCTTTCTGTAATTATCCTTGGCCCTCTTGAATAATCACCATATTCCGCCGTATCAGAAACCCTTTTTCTCATTCCAACAATACCATCTTCATAAATGAGATCAGTAATGAGTTTTAGCTCGTGGAGGCATTCAAAATAAGCAATTTCCGGCTGATAACCTGCATCAACCAAAGTTTCATAACCAGCTTTAACAAGCTCGCTGACGCCGCCGCAAAGTACTACCTGCTCACCAAACAGATCGGTTTCAGTCTCTTCTTTAAAAGTTGTTTCAATAACTCCGCCTCTTGTTCCGCCAATGCCTTTAGCATAAGCAAGGGCATTCTTTAATGCCTTACCTGATGCATCCTGATAAATAGCGACCAAGCATGGAACACCTTTACCTTCTTCATATTGCCTTCTGACTAATGCCCCTGGCCCCTTAGGCGCGATCATCCAAACGTCAACATCTGCTGGAGGGACAATTTGCCCAAAATGGATATTAAAACCATGTGAGAAAACCAAAGATTTCCCTGATGTCAAATTTTTCCTGATAGCTTTTTTATAAAGCATCGCTTGAACATGATCCTGGGTTAATATTTGGATAATATCAGCTTTCTTTGCAGCTTTCTTTGCATCTATAGGCTTAAACCCGTCTTCAATTGCAATTTTATAGTTTGGATTATCTTCAAGTTCGCTAATAATAACATTCAGCCCGCTATCTCTCAAATTCAAAGCCTGACCGCGACCTTGAATGCCATATCCAATAATTGCAATTACTTTATCTTTTAATACTCCTAAATCAGCATCTTGTTCATGATAGATCTTTGCCATACCAAACTCCTTTTCTTTTTTTCTTCTTAAATAAGAATTGTTAACATATTCAGACCGACGCAAGGCCGACCCCTAAAGAACCCCCAACAATCTTAATATCTATAATGATCAGGCTTATAAGGGCCGTCTACAGGGACGCCGATGTAATCTGCCTGCGCCTTAGAAAGCTTTGTAAGCTTGACACCTATATGCTTCAAATGAAGACGAGCAACTTCTTCATCAAGATTTTTAGGCAATCTATAAACATCTGTCTTATAATCTTTTTGCCAAAGTTCAAGTTGAGCTAATGTCTGATTAGTAAATGAATTGCTCATTACAAAAGAAGGATGGCCTGTCGCGCAACCTAAGTTAACCAACCTTCCTTCAGCAAGCAAAATAATAGAATGTCCGTCTGGAAAATAATATTGGTCAACTTGTGGCTTAATATTTTCTTTCTTTATTCCTGGAAATTTTTCAAGTTTAGCAACCTGTATTTCATTATCAAAGTGCCCGATATTACAAACAATAGCTTTATCCAACATTTTAGACATATGTTCAGTAGTTATAATATCTACATTGCCAGTTGTTGTCACATAAATATTGCCTTCACTCAATGAGTCTTCCAAGGTTTTAACCTCAAAGCCTTCCATTGCGGCTTGAAGCGCACAAATAGGATCTATCTCTGTAACTATTACTCTCGCTCCGTAACTTTTCATAGAATGAGCGCATCCTTTTCCAACATCACCATAGCCACAAACAACAACGACTTTTCCAGCTATCATTATATCCGTTGCCCTCTTAATTCCATCAGCCAAGGATTCCCGGCATCCATAAAGATTATCGAACTTTGATTTTGTCACAGAATCATTAACATTAAACGCGGGAAAAAGGAGCTTGCCGTCCTTCATCATTTGATAAAGTCGATGAACACCTGTTGTCGTTTCCTCGGAGACGCCTCTGATCTCTTTAGCCATATTTTGCCATTTCATTGGCTCATCAGCCAAAACCCCTTTTAAACAAGCGAACAGCTCTTTCTCATCTTCAGCTTCCACTTTTTTATCAAGAATCGAAGGATCTTTCTCTGCTTCACAACCAATATGCACCATCATGGTAGCGTCGCCACCATCATCGACAATAAGATTAGGACCTTCACCCTTAGGAAATGATAAAGCCTTAAGAGTGCACCACCAATATTCCTTTAAAGTCTCACCTTTCCATGCAAAAACCGGAACGCCTAGATCAACGATCGCAGCAGCCGCATGGTCTTGAGTTGAAAATATATTACAGCTGGCCCATCTAACATCAGCCCCAAGCTCAACCAATGTCTTGATCAATACTGCTGTCTGAATAGTCATATGAAGAGAGCCCATTATCCTTGAACCTGCCAGCGGTTTTTGTCCTTTATATTTTTTTCTTAAAGCCATCAAGCCAGGCATCTCAGTTTCAGCCAGTTCAATCTCTTTATGCCCAAATGTCGCTAAAGACATATCTTTTACTTTATAATCATTAGTTTCTACTACAATGTTCATTTCAACTCCCTGTTCACTAAAATAATTTAATAAAAACAAAACTACCCTATCTAAGCATCAGGGTATCGCTTCTGAAATTAAGCCCGGAGAATAACAACTTCCAGGCTTAATTGATCAGTTAACACATTCTTACTTTCTCAAAGCATCTTTTTTCAAACCAGCTGCTTTATCAGTTTTTTCCCAAGTAAACTCTTTTTCATTTCTGCCAAAATGGCCATAAGAAGCTGTTTTTAAGAACTTTGGTTTGCGAAGGTCTAAAGTCTTAATAATACCTTTTGGCGTCAGATCAAAGTGTTTACGTATTATCTTCTCTAATTTTGCTTCATCAACAATACCTGTTCCAAAAGTATCAACATAAATACTGAGCGGTTCTGGATATCCTATAGCATAACTTAATTGAACTAAACATTTTTTAGCCAGCTTAGCAGCAACAATATTTTTTGTGATATATCTAGCCATATAAGTTGCCGAACGGTCAACCTTTGTTGAATCCTTACCGGAAAATGCTCCTCCGCCATGAGGAACTATTCCGCCATAATTATCAACAATGATCTTGCGTCCAGTCACTCCAGCATCTGACTGAGGCCCGCCGACTACGAACTTACCAGTTTCATTAACAAAGAATTTTGTTTTACTGTCCATAAGTTTTCCGACAATAGGCTTTGCGATCATGTTGATCATCTCTTCACGTGCTTTTTTTGTTATTCTTTTTCCTGTCTTATCTAAAATGTCTTCTGTGTGCTGACAGGCTAAAACAACAGTATCAACTCTAATTGGCTTATCATCAAGATACTCAACAGTTACCTGACTTTTACAATCAGGGCCTAAATATTTCAGAACCTTGTTCACCCTGAGCTCAGCTATACGTAAAACCAATTTGTGAGCCAACATAATAGGCAGCGGCATTAATTCCGGAGTTTCATCAGTTGCATAACCATACATAATACCCTGGTCTCCCGCACCACCTGCATCAACGCCTTGAGAAATATCAGGTGACTGTGAATTGATCCCGTTTAAAATTGCACAAGTATTAGCATCAAAGCCGTATTTTGGATGATCATATCCGATATCTTTAACAACTTTACGTACCAGCTTATGAACATCAATATAAGTTTTTGTTGTAATTTCTCCTCCGACAACAACAAGACCGGAAGAAATAAAAGTTTCGCAAGCCACCCGGCTTAACGGGTCATCCTTCAAACATGCGTCAAGGACTGCATCAGAGATTTGATCACAAACTTTATCTGGATGTCCAGCCCCAACTGATTCTGATGTAATAAAATACTTTCCTTTCACAACAGGCCCTTCCTTTCTGAATTAAGCGAATAATTTTTATTAGATTTGGTTTCGCTCTAGACAACAAACCTAATTACTTTTAAACTTTTCCTGTGCTTCATTATATGATTCAATGCTTCCGATATCATACCATTTTCCACTAAATCTAAATCCATAGACCTCGAACCCTTCGTGCAGCCACCTGATATAATCGCCCGCAGTATCTGACTTTTTACACTGAGCCAAATAATCCTCCACTAAATTAAGAGAATTCTTTGGCAGATAATAAAAGCACATAGCTATGAGAGTTGATTTAGGCTCTGCAGGCTTCTCAAAAAATGAGATTATTTTATTGCTGTCATCAATGCCTACTACTCCAAATTTTGTTGCTTCTGCCAAACTTTCAATGTCATACAAACCAATTGTAACAGCCGTTCTCTGAGACTGTGCAAAATGGATATATTCATCTAAATTGAAATCAAAAAGATTATCGCCCCCGACAACTAAAACATCATCATCGATAGATTCTTGCTTTATTGCGAATTCAATGTCTCCAATAGACCCTAATCGGTCTTCATTTGTACGCGTTCCATCATTAACAATATTTATCTTAAAAGGAAAATCTTTTTGCTCCTCTGCCCATGACACAAAATTATTATAGAACTTATCATTAGTGATAATTATAACTTCATTAAGTTCGTTAAGACCCTTTATTCTGTCAAGAATATGGTTTGAAATAGGTTTTCCAGCAATTGGTAAAAGAGCTTTGGGGGTATCTTTTGCAACTTCTTGCAGCCTGGTCCCATAACCTGCTGCTAAAATCAATGCTTTCATAGTGATTTTTCCTTAATCATGACTCACAAACTCTGGAGCTAATCTCGCTAGTGTTTCTGAACTTAATTGCTCAACTTCTTTACCTGTAGATAGCTCAAGAGCTTTTTCCACCATTGCTTTTGCATCGCTGAAGCTAACACTTCTAATAAGTTTCTTGATCTGTAAAATACTATTAGGTGACATACTTAGCTCGTCTATCTCCAATCCAAGCAGCATCAATGCCAATATAGGCTCGTTTGCCATTTCTCCGCACAAACTTACTTTAATACCTGCTTTATGCGCAGACTCAACAGTCATTTTTATCAGACGTAAAACAGCAGGATGACAAGGTTCATACATTGATGCTGTTTGCTCATTAACCCTATCAACAGCCAGTGTATACTGAATAAGGTCATTTGTTCCAAGACTAAAAAAATCCGCTTCTTTTGCCAGCAAATCTGAAGTCACAGCTGCAGAAGGAACCTCTATCATAACCCCAACCTTCATATCTTCGTTAAAAGGAATACCTGCTTTTCTTAAATCTTCCTTAACTTCATTAAGTATTAAATTAGCCCTGGTCAATTCTCCTGGACCCGCTATCATAGGATACATCATTCTTATATTTCCATAAGCTGACGCCCTAAGAATAGCTCTTAACTGCACTTTAAAAATATCCGGTCTTTCAAAACAGAATCTAATAGCGCGCCAGCCTAATGATGCATACATATCTCTAGGTATCTGTAAGCTTGAAATAAACTTGTCTCCCCCAAGATCAAGCGTTCGAATAGTAACCGGCATTTCCCCCATGGCTTCTGTCACCATTTTATAAGCTTCAAATTGCTCATCTTCAGAAGGAAGATCAACCCTATTCATATAAAAATACTCTGTCCTATACAAGCCAACTCCGCCAGCATTATGTTTCATCACATTATGAACTTCTTCAGGCAGCTCCAAATTACCTAGCAGTGATATTACTTTTCCATCGTTTGTTTGAGCTTCAAGATCCTTGATCTCCATGAATTGATTTCTATATTCATGTATCCTGCTCAACTGATCTTCATATGATTTTATTGTTTCCTCAGTTGGGCTTACAACAACAAGGCCTTTTCTGCCATCAACTATAATAAAATCTTGATTCTTTATTTTCAGAGTAGCATCTTTTAAACCAACAACAGCCGGCACTCCAAGAGATTTAGCCATAATAGCTGTATGCGATGTGCGCCCACCAATGTCAGTAGCAAAGGCTATAATGCTCTTGTTGAACATACTTGCAGTATCTGACGGCGCCAGGTCATGACTGATAATTATCAATTGTTCAGTAATATTATCAAGTTCATGAAGCTTATCTTCATCCATCAAATTTTTCAGAACCCTCCTGCCAACATCACTGATATCGCTCATTCTTTCTCTTAAATATTCATCCTCTATATTCATGAATATTTTCACATACTTTTTGATTACTTCTGAAAAGATGTATTCACTAGAAAGTTTTTCAGCTCTGATTCTTTTTACAACTTCTTCTACCAAAGTCCTATCTTCTAATACTAATAAATGAGCATCAAAGACTTGGGCATGCTTTCCACCCATTTGAGCACTTATCTTTTTTTGTATAGAACAGATTTCATCGCGTGTTTTAATAAGAGCCTCTTCAAATCTAGCTATTTCTATAGGTATTTCCTTTTCCATCACAGCTCTTGGAGCTATGACAAACTCCTGTTTATCAAGGATAAATGCTGAACCAAATGCAATGCCAGGTGCGGCAGGAATACCTTTTAATATTATTTCACTCATTATTTTTCCTCATCGGTCAACAATGCCTCTAGCTCATCAGCAACTATTTGCGCATCTTCACCATCAACTTCAATAACAACATCAGCACCCTTTTGTGCCCCTAAAGTCAATATGCCCATTATAGATTTACCATTCACTTTCTCTCCATTACCTTGAATGGTAACAACAGAATCATACTTCGAGACTATCTGAACGAACAATGCTGCTGGACGCGCATGTAATCCCTGTGGATTCTTAACGTTGATCTCTCTTCTAATTAGTGGCACTTATCTTTTTATAACCCTGTTAGCTTCGATCAGCCTGATCAAAGCTCGATTTAATTTTGATGAATCATGTTGAACATAATCTGTTACCCCGAGCAAATCAGTTGCTACAACCCTGCATCCCATCTCTCTAATTTTTTCAATATCAGCCTTTACCGGAAATGATTCTTCAAATTGATAACGGTCTAAAGTATTTTCAGGCGCGGTAGCATTATTAATAAGACACGCATCGATCACTTTGCTGTTGGAATGCTTAACAATTGCCTTCACATGGTCGCTTGCTGAATACCCCGTAGTTTCTCCTTTTTGAGTCATGACATTGCAAACATATATTTTAAAAGCCGATGCTTTTGCAATTGCGTCACTCATCCCCTTAATTATCAAATTAGGAATTATACTTGTATACAGGCTGCCTGGACCAAGAATAATTATATCCGCATCTTCTATAGCAGCAAGCGCATCTGAAGTTGGATACGCATCTTCATCCGTTAAAGAAAGCCTGTCGATCGCAACACCTTTACTTGGTATTCTAGCCTCACCTTCCATTTTGGTCCCGTCACTATATTCAGCGATCAAATGTATATTACTAACTGTTGCAGGAACAACCTTGCCGCGAATAGCTAAAACCTTGCTTGTTTCTTTAACAGCTCTTTCAAAGTCACCATCAGTCAATTGCACCATCGCAGTTAAAAACAAGTTCCCAAAATTATGTCCCTTCAATTCAGAATCTTTTGAAAATCTAAATTGAAAAAGCTCTCCCATAAGAGCAGGCGCATCAGCTAACGCTACAAGACAATTTCTAATATCCCCAGGAGCAACAATATTAAATTCCTCTCGCAATCTTCCAGAAGATCCCCCGCTATCAGCAACAGTCACAATTGCAGTAATATTTGAAGTATATTCTTTTAGACCAAAAATAAGATGAGAAAGACCATGACCGCCCCCGATAGTAACTATCTTTGGGCCGCGCTCTAAATATCTTTTTTGATATAATATATTTACAAGTTCTCGTTCACCTTTAGGTAAGAATAATGTCAAAAGAGAAACGATCATTTTACTCATACCCATAACTATAAGAATCATCCCGCACAAGATCCAAACAACGCCCAGAACGCTTACGAACTCATATTCATTTGAGGAAAGAACAGCACCAACACCAACTATCACAACTCCCAAAAGTGATGTAAAAAACCACCTTTTTACCTTCATTCCAGGATAAAGCCATTTAAAAGGATTCTTAGGCATAATTACAAACTCATTAGCCGGTCATCTTCTTGATCAATGATCTTTTTAATTTCTTCCTCATCCTTAGCACCTTTAAGTCTTTCTCTTACAAATTTATCCTTTAATAATCGCGATATTTTTGCTAGCGCCTTCAAATGTGGTCCCGCAGAATCAATTGGTGCCATTAATAAAAAGAATATGTGTGCAAGTTCGCCATCTAATGAATCAAAATCAATTCCTTCTTTGCTAACGCCTAAACATCCCACAAGCTGTTTTGTGCTCTTATGCTTTGCATGAGGGATTGCAATGCCTTGACCAATCGCTGTCGAACCTAGCGCTTCTCTGGCCATTAACACTTCTAAAACCTTTTTCTTGCTCTTTCTATCTATTGCATCAGTATCAATAAGCAAATCAACTAATTCAGTTATAACCCCTTCTTTGTCTTTGGCTTTCAAATCTGCTGAAACAGCTTTTGCACTAATAAACTCTCTTATCTTCATTTAATAATCCTCCTAAAATGTCGTTTCAGTCTAATATAAATCTATAATAACTGCAACTATCTTTTTTTAAAACAATTTATGACTCTTCTTAAATAAAATACTGCGCAATAAAATAAAGCCCATTCTCTTATAGAGACTGGGCTATATGGCTATATATATTCACATGTTTATCTTAATATTATTAATAATTAACCTTCTTTATCAAAGGTGATCCGAGGTTAAATGATTAAAGCGGCGGATGGGATTCGAACCCACGACATCCACCTTGGCAAGGTGGCATTCTAGCCAACTGAATTACCGCCGCATTAGTTTTCAAATATTATTCAACTTGATAAATCAGAAATCAAAATGTTAGTGGGCGGAAGAGGACTTGAACCTCCATGCCTTGCGGCACTAGTTCCTAAGACTAGCGTGTCTACCATTTCACCATCCGCCCTAAACTATTTGCCGCTTAAATTGGTGACCCACCCGCGACTCGAACGCGGTACACCAGCCTTAAAAGGGCTGTGCTCTACCAGATGAGCTAGTGGGTCATAAATATTTTTATTAAACAAAGTTTTTCATTAACTCATCAAAGCTTTGCTTTTTTCTTCCAAAAGAACATCGATTTCTTTAATATATTTATCAATCAATTTTTGAATACTCTCGTGCGCCTTAAATCCATCATCTTCTGCAATAGCCTTATCATGCTCAAGTTTCTTTATTTTATCGTTAGCATCTTTTCTAATTGTCCTCAATGAAATCCTTGATTGCTCAGCCATTTCTTTAACAACTTTCTGCAGCTCATGTCTTCTTTCTTCAGAAAGAGGAGGAATATTTAAACGAACCACCTTCCCATCATTAGATGGCAAAACTCCTAACTTTGAATTTGTAATCGCCTTTTCAATTTCAGGGATCACGCTTGGATCCCATGGCTGAATAAGTACTGTGCGCGGGTCAGGAATCGAAATAGAAGAAAGCTCCTTAAACATTGTAGGAGTGCCATAGTAATCAACATGTATACCTTCTATCAGACCCGGATGTGCCCTTCCTGTTCTAACTTCTGAAAATTCGCGCCTCGCCGACTCAATAGATTTCTTCATCTTTGATTCTGTCTGTTGAATAACTTCTTTTACGATCATGTTATTACTCCTATTATTGGACTATTGTTCCGATGTTTTCACCTAAAACAACTTTTTTAATATTACCTTTTTTAAGCAAATTAAAAACTAAAATAGGCAAATCATTGTCCATACACATGCTAATTGCTGTAGAATCCATGACTTTAAGATTCTGCTTTAAAACATCAATAAACTTTAACTTCTTATATTTTTTTGCCGTCTTGACTTTAACAGGATCAGCTGTGTAAATCCCATCAACCTTAGTTGCTTTTAAAATAATATCAGCTCCAATTTCATTTGCCTTTAATGAAGCTGCTGTGTCAGTAGTAAAATAAGGGTTCCCTGTACCTGCAACAAAAATAACTACTCTTCCTTTATCCAAATGATGTACAGCTCTTCTTCTAATATATGGTTCAGCAACAGCTGCCATTGGAATAGATGTCATAACCCTGCAGCTAACTCCCGCCTGCTCAATAGCATTTTGCAAAGCCAAACCATTCAAGACTGTTGCCAGCATACCCATATAATCAGCTACAGATCTTTCAAGCCCAAATTTCTCTGATTCAACCTGACCCCTGAATATGTTACCTGCACCGACAACAATAGCTACTTGTACTCCCAAAGAACAAACTTCCTTAACCTGTTTTGCAATAGATGCACACATCTCAGCATCAATACCATGAGCTTTGTCACCCAAAAGGGCTTCACCGCTAAGCTTCAAAAGTATTCTTTTATAGACAGGCTTCTTTTTAGGCAATTTCATTTACCTTGTATTTAGTGAAACGGCTAACATAAATATTTTCGCCAATACTTGCAATAAGATCTGTAATCAAGGTCTTAACAGATTTTTTTGGATCTTTAATAAAAGGCTGCTCTAAAAGACATGATTCCTTGATAAAAGCATTAGGATCCTTCTGCTCTGCTAAAACTTCCTCAGGAATGTCCTCTTTTTTAATATATTTTGGATTTGCCGCGACTATTTGCATTGCAATGTCTTTTGTTAAAGCAACAAAATCTTCATTTTTAGCGACAAAATCTGTTTCGCAGTTAACTTCTAAAATTACACCAACCTTGTTTCCTTGGTGTATATATGTTTCAATCCTTCCTTCTTTTGCCTCGCGGCTTCCTTTTTTAGCAGCTATTTCAAGTCCTCTTTTTTGAAGGATCTTTTTGGCTTTGTCAAAATCGCCACCCGCTTCTTCAAGAGCATTCTTACATTCAATAACTCCGCATGAAGTCATTTCTCTCAGCTCTTTAATATTATCTACTGTAATTGCCATCTTCAACTCCTCTATTCTTACTCAATTTTTTTCAATATTTACTCTTAACAAACTATTCCGCCTTTTGTGCCTCAGGAACAACTGCAACCTTTTCCTTAGATTCTACTACAGGTGCCGGTTTTGCTTCTTTCTTAACAAGATCACTAGACAAGAACTCTTTTCTTCCATCAATTATACTCTGAGAAACCAATGAAGTAATTACCCTAATAGATTTCAAAGCGTCGTCATTTCCAGGTATTGGAAAATCAATAACCTCTGGATCACAGTTTGTATCTACTATAGCAATTATCGGGATTTTGAGTTTTATAGCTTCTTTGACAGCAATATCTTCTTTCTTTGGATCAACTATAAAAATCAGATCAGGCTGTTCTTGCATATCACGTATTCCGCCAAGGTCCCGAAGAAGCCTTTCTTTTTCTTTGTCCAAACGGCAGGTCTCTTTCTTCTTAAGATTTTCCCAAATGCCGTTTTCCTTCATATTTTCAATTTCTTCAAGTCGACGAATAGACCCTTTTACTGTTTTATAATTAGTTAAAAGACCACCAAGCCATCTATTCTTAACATAGTACATACCAGACTTTTTTGCTTCTTCTTCAACAATAATCTGTGCTTGTTTTTTTGTCCCGACAAAAAGAACTTTGCCTCCCTTTGCTGCAATATCTCTCGCAAAAACACAAGCCGCATCTATACATTGAGACGTTTTTTCAAGGTCAATGATATATATACCACTTCTTTGCCCAAAAATATACGGTTTCATTTTTGGATTCCATCGCTTCTTTTGATGCCCAAAATGGACACCCGCTTCTAATAATTTTTTAATCAATTCTTCTACCATGTTTCCTCCGTGAATAAGTTCAATTTTATGTTTCTTTTGCTCTTATTAGCAGAACAAATCCGCATAAAATTGTTTGTTAATAAATTTTGAATGCAGCTAGTATACCCAATAATTATTTTTTTTGCAACCTTTTATTTTAAAAATAGTAAAAAAAAGTTAATAAATAATAGGATTAATAAATACTATACTTTGAATTGAATTTCATGAAGTTTTTTATAAAGAGGACAACTTTTTAATAGAGTATCATGTTTTCCAATACCTTCAATACGCCCTTCATTAAGAACTACTATTTTATCTGCTTTAATAACAGTAGCCAACCTGTGAGCTATTGCAACGACGGTTCTTCCCTGCATAAGTTTATCTAAAGCCTCCTGAACGAACCTTTCAGATTCAGAGTCAAGCTGAGAAGTTGCCTCATCTAATATCAAAATAGGAGGATTTGCTAAAATGGCACGGGCAATGCATATTCTTTGCTTTTCCCCGCCTGAAAGCCTGAAGCCCCGGTCTCCGACTATAGTATCATAACCTTCCGGCATCTTCTCGATAAACATATGTGCAAATGCTTTATGCGCAGCAGCTTCGATCTCTTCCTGTGATGCCTCATGATAACCATATGCAATATTTGCCCTAACTGTATCGTTAAAAAGAATACTCTCCTGCGTGACAATTCCAAATTGTTTCCTTAGTGAATGAAAGCTAGCCTTTTTAATATCAATACCATCCATCTTAACTACTCCATTTACTGGGTCATAAAATCTTGGCATTAAATTAACTAAAGTCGTTTTTCCTGTACCTGTTGGGCCAACTATAGCAACTATTTCACCCTTCTTGATTTCCAGATTAACACCTTTTAAAACAATCTCTGACTCATTCCCATAATAAAAATCAATATTTTCCATAACTATAGCATCACTTAACTCTTCTAACTCTATAAAATCTTCCACCTCTTTTACAGAGGGCTCTTCATCAAGCACGGCATATATCCTCTCATTAGCAGCTAAAGCCTGCTGGATCAAAGCATTAACATTTCCCAGTTTTTTCATTGGCGAAATAATCGACATTATAGAGCCAAAGAATAAAATAAACACGCCAAATGAAAGCGCCCCATCCATAACACTGCGTCCAATAAGAAATATAATTGCAACTCCGCAGACTGCCCCAAATAATTCGGTTAAAGGTGCGATTACTATCGTTCTTTTAAGCGATTTCATTTTAATTTTATAGAATCCATGATTTTCACTTTTAAACCTTTTTGTCTCATAATCCTCGTTGCCAAAAGCCTTAACAACCCTTACCCCTGAAATAGTCTCAAGTAATAATGAATTTATATCCGCCATTTTCTCCTGGTGACTTTTAGAAAGTTTTCGAAGCTTTTTCCCTATCTGGTTAATAGGAATGCCTATAAAAGGAAATACCACAAAAAGCACTAGCGCCGCTTGTGGATAGATCATAAATGCAATTACCACATAAATTACTATTAAGAATACAGATTTACAAAGGTCTGTCAATCCGTAAGATACAGCATTTTCTATCATGTTAACATCATTGGTTATTCTGGAAACTAGCTCCCCAGTACGTTTTTGGCTAAAATAATCCAGTGAAAGATGTTGGATTTTTTCATAAAGGTTTGACCGAACATCCCTTATAACTCTCTGAGATACATCACCCATAAGATATTGATGAGCAAATACAAAAATATGTTTAATCAGCAAAGCAACAATCACAACAATAGGAAAAATCCAGAACATTGTCTGAGGTTCAATATTGTTCAGCTTATCAACAAAATCACTAATAAATCGGGGTAAATTACCAGGTACGGCAATTTTCTTATTATTGAAAATGCGATCGGTCATAGGAACCAATAAGGATAACTGGAACCCTTCAAAAATACTCGCAACAAACATAGTGAAAACTGCTGTTGAAAATAGTCTTCTATGGTCCTTTAAAAAGCTTAATAATTTAAGATAATTTTTCATAATTGCGCGATAATAGCATACTGATTGACTTTTGTCGAGGTCTTTGTTATTGTGTTTACCATGAATAAATTAAAAGTCGCGATAATCGGCATCGGCCATCTAGGATCTCTTCATCTTAAGGATTACAACAATCTTTCCTCTCTTGTTGAAATCGTTGGAGTCTGCGATATTAAGGAAGAACGCACTACCAGGCTTGCAAATCATTACAACGTCCCTTTCTTTGAAAATTACAAAGATCTTGTTGGTAAAATAGATGCTGTAAATGTATGTGTACCAACAAAAGATCATTTTGAGATCGCGAGGTTTTTCTTAGAAAACAATACACATGTTTTTGTGGAAAAACCAATTACAACAACAGTTGAACAAGCAGACAAACTCATCGAACTTTCAGAAAAAAACAACCTTAAACTGCAAGTTGGTCACATTGAAAGGTTTAATTCAGCATTTCAATCAGCACGCCACTTTTTAAGCAAACCATTATTCATTGAATGCCATAGGCTTAATCACTTCCCTAACAGATCACTTGATATTGGCGTTGTTATGGACCTTATGATACATGATATTGATATTATGCTTGGACTCATTGACTCACCGATAAAGAACATTCATGCAGTTGGGGTCAATGTCTTGACCCTGATGGAAGATATTGCAAGCGTAAGAGTATCCTTCGAAAATGGCTGCGTTTGCAACCTTACAGCTAGTCGTGTTTCGGAAGATGTCATGAGAAAAATAAGGATCTTTCAGAAAGATTCATATATTTCGCTTGATTACATAAAACAAGAAGCATACATTTACAAAAAAAGTGAAAACAGTATACTTAAACACAGTTTACCCATTGAACGCGAACAGCCTTTAAGAAAAGAAATAGAACATTTTATAGAATGTATCAATAAAGGCAAGACTCCTCTAATTTCGGGAAAAGAAGGCAGAGCCGCTCTTTCCGTAGCTCTTAAAATAATTAAAACCATTAAAGAAAGAACTGCCTTAATTAATAGTCAGCCTGACTAAACAAAGCTTTCTTTTTAATATTTTCATTCAATACTGATCATGTCAGAAAACAAAAGCAAACAAATTATCATTGTCGCAGGTGAAGCTTCAGGAGATATGCATGGCTCATATCTTATTAACGAGATAAAGAAAATCGATCCTAGTATACGTTTTAGCGGCCTCGGAGGCTCACAAATTCAGGCAAGCGGTGCTGAGATCTATTATGACCTGACAAAACTGGCAGTTATAGGCTTTTACGAAGTACTAAAACATTACAAAGAGATCAAGAAAGCTTTTAATTTAATTCTAAAAGTAATTAAGGAATCAAAACCCGCTGCTGTAATCCTAATTGACTATCCTGGCTTCAACTTAAGATTAGCTGAAGAAATTAAGAAGCTAAAAATCGACACAAAAGTTATTTACTATATAAGCCCTCAGATATGGGCGTGGAAAAAGAACAGGATCAAGGCAATCAAGAAGAACATAGACAAAATGCTTGTTCTTTTCGATTTTGAGGAAAAGATATATCTAAACTCAGGAGTAACAGCTAAATTTGTTGGCCATCCGCTTGTTGATGAAGTCAAATCAACTATTTCAAAAGAGGATTTTCTCGAAAGCCTCGGACTTTCTTCCTACAAAATGACAATAGGAATTCTCCCCGGTTCAAGGGAAAAAGAAGTTCAGCGACATTTACCCTTAATGCTTGGAGCCGCAAAAATACTTAAAGACGATTATCCAATGATGCAATTTATCGTTATAAAAGCACCTACAATAAGCGAGTCCTTGATAAAAGAATTCTTACCTGACAATCAGCCCCATATAAAGATCATTGGATCAAACACTTATGATGCCATTAATTCATGCGAATCATGCATGGTGGCATCCGGCACAGCCACGCTTGAAACAGCTATTCTTTGCAGACCAATGGTCGTGGTTTACAAGACATCCTGGCTTACTTGGATTTTAGCAAAATTGTTTTTAAAAATACCTAACATCGGTTTGGTTAATGTTGTGGCTCAAAAAAGAATCGTTCCCGAATGCATTCAGCTTTCAGCGAATCCTAATAGGATTGCCTCTGAAATAAGTGAACTGTTTACAAATGAGATCCGATTAGCAAACATTAAAAATGAATTAAAAAAAGTAGCAACTGCCTTGGGAACAACTGGGGCTAGTAGAAATGCCGCTAAAGAAGTGATCAACATGATTTTTCCTGCAGAAGGCAAATCTTAAAAAAGATTATCTCATGCTCCTTAGTCTTCTTTGTATCACAACCTGATTACTTGGAGTATTTTGATTTGGATATGAAACCGCTATTTCTTGAATAGTGCGGCCCTTTGACACGCCGGTTTCTGCGCGCTCCTTCACAACAACAGGTTCAGGTAATTCGGGAGCTGAACCAAATGCAACACTAGCGTTTGCATTAATATCTTCAGCCTTAAATACTGCAGTCCATGCCTCAAACAATTTATAATAATCAGGATGTTCTATTTTCGTAAGCTCCAAAATTTCTTCATTTTCAGATAGCGCCTTATAGGTTTTTTCAATAACAGCCCTATCTTTTGATTTCACTGCCTCAAAGAACTTATCAACAAGGTCCGGCAATGATTTTGATGCCTCAGCAAATGAAAGCGGCACACATAAAAGAGCTATTAGACAAATAATTAAATATTTTTTCATCAGGATTTCCTCGATCTTTTTTATTTTATTCTAAATCTAAATAAACAACCCGTCAATATAAGCATATTATGAACAATCTTCTGGGCAATTACAGCTGTCTTCAAACTGATTGCAAATACCGTTTCCGCAAGGGATACAAATAGGCACGCTGTAAAGCGTATGAGCTCCGATCATATCACAAGTACCATCAATAAAACGCTCTCCGCATCTTTTGACCAGACCATAACAACATTCAACTTTTTGACCAGCGTATGAAATGTTCCCGCATCCAAATGGCTCATTTATCAATTTATGATAACAAACATCCTCGCCGCTACAGCCTTTGAGTATCTGACAGCTATCCAGCGGACAATTCTCAGCATCAATTTCGGCACATTCTTTTGGATAACAAACTTTCTCACAATCATCTAAAGAAAGACCCCCGACACATTCCAATCTGCAAACTGTCTGAGGACATTCATTGGTTTTACTATAAACACCCTCACAAAACTGTGCAGTACTCTCTTGAGCATATACGATACCAGATAAAGACAAATAAACAAAAAACACTAAAAACCAACAAATAAAATTCTTTTTATTAATTTCCATTTAAATTCCTTCCAGATTAATTTGTTGAACCCATCCTTGCTTATCGTCTGAACGTCTTATTTTAACCCAACCCCCTTCAAATTTCATCATTTTCACACGATTTCCTTCATTTAATTTAAAGTAAACCGTTGCATCCTCTCTAGGCTCAAATCTGGCATCAGAATCATCTAGAATAACTGCTGTTCCGACCTGATTCTGCACTTTATACTTGAACCCTCCCATATAAATAACTGCCAGAATACTAAGCACTACCAAAATAATTTTACCTATCATCAAAGTGATCTTCAGGAACAAGAACAATAAATAAAGCCCAATCGCTATGAACCCAATTGTAACGCCTATAGTCACCAGCTCTTGATCTGAATGAAAGCTAGTGAATTTATCAATGATCTTAATAACAAAGCCTTTTTTCTCTGACCCAAAATCCTTAACAAGCTTCAGAACATATTTATAATTATAATCAACATCGCTGTCTCTTGGCATTAACCTCTTTGCTCTTTCATAATTAAGCACCGCTTTGCCATAATTACCATTCTTAAAATAGCTATTCGCTAAATTATAATAGATCTGTCCACTCTCTTTCCCATTCTTAATAATAAGCTCATATTGTTCAATTGCTTTTTTATATTCTTTATCCTTATAAAATCGCTCAGCTGAAACAAATCGAGCCAAAGCTTCATCATCTGCACTTACAGGGACTGTTAGAAGAAGCAAAATCAAGATAATTAGCCCTCTCAAATAAAGCGTTAAATTTTTATGTTGTAAAACGCGGGGTGAAAGCATTTAAAATTTCCTTTCATAGTAATCAATTATCTCTTCAAGATCCTCGAAACTAATATGCATAATATCATGGCTTATCTGACCTGAAGCATATCTAACAATATCGCATTCATCAAAGATTCTTTTTAGTTTAGTTTTTATATTATCTGATATATCAATATCTGGCTTATATATTTTACATCTGTTAATAACAGATTCAAAGCTAACTGTTCCTACAGGCATATGAAACTTACTTGAAAAATACTTCTGCAATGTCTTGTATAAGCAATCATAGAACCCCTGCTTATCTTCTAAATCCAGCAAAGTCTTTGCTTTTAAAATTTGTTTTTTTGCATATTTAGGGGCATGCTTTCTTTTTGCATAAACAACGTCAGTCTGCAGCCTCTCATTTTTCAAAAAATAAACATATCCAAAGATCCACAAAATCAGGAGACATGCAATGATAATATAAAAAGAAGGTTTTTTATAGTCCTTTGTTCCAACAGGCTTAATATCGCCAATCTCGGTTTTTATAAACACAATGTCAGAGCCCAGCTCTTCTTCAAAATTCAAATCCCTTTTTGAATCTCCTCCAACAATTCTTAATCCAACATCTCCTTCGCTCTCCTGTACTTTTATCGGAAAAGGACCTCTTACAATGGTCTTATACTCACCTGATCCTGAATCAAAATAAGAAAAACTTATAGGAGGAATTTCCTTTAATGTCTTTGACCTGGGAATTAGCACCTGTTCAAGAATCTTATCTCCGTTATTCTGGCTGATCTGGGGCTCATATAATTTTAGCTCATTGGTCTCTTTAATTTTTGGAAAATTAACAGAATTAATATTCCCCTGGCCAGAAACATTCATCTTCAATGTTATAGGATCCCCCTCTTTAACATCCGTCGGACTTACCTGAACATTGAAATCATAAGAGCCAACTCCCCCGGAAAAATCAGCCGGCTTTCCTTCCTGCGGCAATTCCAGGACATTTATTACACCTTTGCCTGATTCAACAGTCATTGGAACCCTTCTATAAGAATCAAAAATCCCATCAAAGAATTCATCATCAAAAAAACTGCCGAAAGAACGCCTTTTTGTTTGTTGATTGCTTTTAACGAGCAAATTACAATCTAATTTTACCGGGCCTAATTCCAATGTTCCTGTTCTTGTTGGGTACAAAAAAACAGAGTGCTCAACAACATCATACCTAACCCCTTCAATAATTTGCTGAGATTGAGTACGTTTATCAAATTCACCGACCGTGAACCCGGCTCCCTCGATCCTTGGCATTTGAGGATCACGAACAGATACCCCGTTGACATAAAGATATATCTTAACATGTAGAGGCTCACCCAAATAAATCTTATTTTTATCAGTTTTCACGACTAAAAACAACTTGTCTTTTATGCTTGTATTTGCTGAATCAGGCACTTGGCCTGATGAGGTTATCTGATTATTTCCAGAAACCAGGCTGTCAACCACTTCAACACTGATCGCTTTAGTAGCGTATGCCTGACCATCAATTTCTGCTGTAAATGAAGGGATTTCATAAACACCCACTTTCATAGGGAACAATGAAAAAGTAAAGGTCCTTGATCTTTCATACTGCCCATTAATCATTGTTATATTCGTACTGCTGCCAGATGACCTTATGCTAAATCCTTCAATTTCAGGAAGATTAAATCCTGGTACATTCTCCACGCCAGATACGGATAAGGATAACTCAAAAGCACCTCCAAGCTCAATCTTCTTTGCATCTACTTCAGCAGTAAAACTAACACTCTGGGCATAGACATTAAGGCTCCAAACAACTGCTAGAATTACCGCTGTTAAAAATATTGATTTTTTTATATGGGATTTACTGACCATTTTACCAATCTTTTAAAACATCTCTTTCTGTTGCCTGACCTTTTAAAACCTTTAGCAGGCCCTGAGGCTCTTCTGTTTGACGATAATTCTCAATCAACATTTGAGCTTCCTTTCTAGACAATTCTCCTTGATCCTGTTTTTGACCTGTTCCTTGCTGCTCGGACCCTGCCTCATTCTTAGAATCTTGACTGCTATTATAGCCCTGATCACCTTGCTTTACATCTTCTTTAGAGGAATCTTTTTGCTGCGAGCCATCTTGTTCTTTCTCTTTATTGCCTTCTGGCTCCCCGCCTGAACCTTCTTTATCCTGTTGGTTTGATTGATCCTTCTGGCTATCTTCCGAACCTTTCTGAGATTGATTATTCTCATCCTCTGAATTATCTTTGGATTCTTTTGAATCGTCAGAATTATCAGCGCCCTTAGAATCTTTCGGATTATCACAGGTTTGACTTTCCTTCTTCTGCATCTCGCGTAAACGCTCTAATTCCTTTTTAACAAAATCGTGATTATATTTAGCATCTTCATCGTCCTGGTCTAAAGCTAGGGAACTTTCATAGCTACTTAAAGCCTGCTCTAAAGCCTTAACTGCGCCATTTATATCACTGTCTTGATGTTCAATACCTGCTTTATACATGGCATTACCCATATTATAAAAAACTTTTTGCCTTAAGCCGTCATCTTCTGTTAAAAGAGCTTTCTGAAGGTGTTCAACAGACTTTAAATATTCACCTTTTTTATAGTATGCAGTTCCCATATCATAATTTATCACATCAGATTCAGGTTCAGAATATAAAGCTTCAGAAAACTTATCAATGCTCGCGTCATAATCTCCTTTAGAAAAATGCTTGCTCCCTTCACGGATTTTTTTTCTTTTTGATTCCGCTCTAGCTGTTGAGACCATACAAAAACTTATTAAAAATATGGCTAAAATTATCCAAATTGTTTTCTGCTTAGACTTCATGCAAATTCCTTTTTATATGATAAAACAGTTTGATAAATCAATAAGATCAAAGCTATTAACAAGGGATACTGAAACCTTTGATAATATAATTTTTCTTGTTTATTCTCTAATTCCTTTTTCTCTCTACTCTCAAGATACCGATCATATATAAAATCTATTCCAAACTCTGAACCACTTGACTTAACGTAAACACCGCCTGTTTCCAAAGATATTTGGCTCAGAAGCTTATCATTCAATCTTGATTTTACAAAATTACCCTTTTTATCTTTAAGGAATTCCAGGGCCCCTCTTTCATTTTTAACCTGTATCAATTCACCTTCTTCAGTTCCTATGCCAACAGTATATATTTTTACACCTACTGCGTTAGCTCTTTTTGCCGCTTCCATTGGGTCACCTTCAAGATTATCACCATCAGTAATAACAATAATAGCCTTATCCTTTTCTTTCTCATCAGTATGGTTCTTAAGCGCTTCATCAATAGCAACTGATAAATTCGTCCCTCCTCTGGGAACGCTGTTAATATCAAGATCATTTAAGCTTAACATAAAACCGCCATAGTCCGACGTCAAAGGACAGACCAGAAATGCATCGCCTGCAAAAGCTATAGTTCCAATCCGATCACCTTTTAGCTTTTTTATCAGATCCTTAACTGCCAGCTTAGTACGCTCTAACCTGTTCGGTTTAACATCCTGCGTTAACATACTTTTAGAAACATCTATAACAAGAAGTATGTCCGTACCCTTTCGCTTGACCTCCCTCCATTCAAACCCCCACTGTGGCCGCGCCAATGTAATTATAGAAAATATATAAATAAATATAAACAGAACATTTTTAAAAACAAGCCGACGTTCATCAAAGCCTTCAACAATGTTATTTATTAAATGCTCATTAGCAAACTTTTTCATTTTAGTTCTTCGATTAGATACAAACATCTTAAGAAGAAAGCTAAAAGCTAACAAAAGCCAAAACAAATGGAACATATTTTTTTGAGCAAATAACATATTATTCTTTTAAGGTAATTTAAAAAACAATGTGTTTAACAATATTACTTCCGCTGCAAGCAAAACCATTCCAGCGATCAAAAACCAGACAAATAACTCCTCATATTCAAAATATCCAAACTCCTCAATCTCAACCTTTTCAAGTTTATCTATTTGATCATAAACATCATGCAGCGATTCTATATCAGTCGCCCTGAAATACAAGCCGCCTGTTATATCAGCGATCTTTTTTAGTGATTCTTCATCAAGATCACTCAATATCTGAGTATAAACCTTACGGCCAAACACATATTGGGGAAAAGGCGCATAACCTTTAGTCCCAGCTCCAATTGTATATATTTTTATCCCGAAAGCCTCAGCAGCCCTTGCAGCATCAATAGGATCGATTTTTCCTGCATTATTCATTCCGTCTGTCAGCAAGATCATAACTTTACTTTTAGCATCACTAGCTTTAAGCCTCGAAAGTGCTGAAACAATAGCAGAGCCTATTGCCGTACCATCCTCCATTAAGCCAAACTCAATTCTTTCTAAGTTCTTCTGCAGCCATAAATTATCAGTAGTTAAAGGACATACTGTATAAGCTAATCCGGCAAATGCAACTAACCCTATCCGGTCACTGGTCCTTTCCTTAACAAAACTTTCGACAACATTCTTTACAGCATCTAACCTATTGACTCTTTTATTCCCGATATTGAAATCCTCTGCAGCCATACTGCCTGAAGCATCTACCACCAAGACAATATCGATCCCTTTTTGTTTATGGATTGTTTCTTTTGAAACCAATCTCGGGCCGCTCAGTGCAACAATAAACAAAACAATGGCAGCCGCCCTTAAATAATGAGGAATATCCCTGAATCTTGTTCTTTGCGTTGCACCAAGCTGGGTAATTATACTACTTGACGGAAAGATAATCCGCGACGGTCTTTGATCCTTCTTAAAAACATATATCAGGGCCAGAACAAAGGGAATAGAAAGCAGAAATATGAAATTCTTAAATATCATCGATCTCCTATCAGGTCTTTTGCTGAGGTAAAACACTTTTGCGCTTCGCCTATATCAGGAGTATACTTTGCAAATTTAACCATATCACATGAAAACAAAAAATCCTTAAGCATATTCTTCTTTGCTCCATCAAGCTCATCTGAATTCCTGAGATAATTCAGAAATTCTTCAGTGGTCATTTCAGGTGCTTTTATATTAAATTCGCCTTCAAAATATTGTCTGACAATATCAGACAGCTCGCTAAAATATATATTATATAGTCCCTTTTCCAGATATCCTGCTTTATATAAAATATCAAGCTGCTGGTATGCGATCTCCCAAGGGGATTTTATTACCGCTGGTTCAGTCGCCACAACTTGCCCTTGCCTGCGTCTAAAATAATGAATATAGATAAGGATCAATATCCCTAAAATGACAGCAGCTAGGATCCAGGCTGCCCCTATACTGTGCGGAAAATTAACTGGTGGCTTGACATCCCTAATCTCATTAAACATTTTACCTTCTTATCCTCTTTCTGCGTTTCAGGAAAAACTTTACAATCTCATCTGAATATGACATATCTGTTGAAATATCAATAAAGTCAACACCACTCATACAAAACAGTTCTTTTCGCTTAATAATACGCGCTTGATTCAATTTAAGATATTTTTCCCTGACTTTCTTATCCGTTGAATCTATTACAACTATCTGTCCGGTTTCTGCATCTTCCAATGTAATTAATCCACAATCAGGCAAATTTTGCTCTCGGGGATCATTCAACGTAATAGCGATCAGGTCGTGCCTTTTATTGGCAGCCGACAAGGATTTCTTCAGGCCATCATGCCCCTCATCTGTCAAATAATCAGATATCAAGAATGATATCGTTCTTCTAGTTGTGACCTTATTTAAATAGTCTAAAGCATTATTAATGTTCGTTTTATTATTATCAGGCTTGAAATAAAGCACCTCGCGTATAACCCGCAAAACATGCTTGGTGCCTTTCCTTGGAGGGATAAACTTTTCTATTTTGTCCGTAAATACAATCAAACCGACCTTATCATTATTTCTGATAGCTGATAAAGCTAGCAGCGATGATATTTCGGCAGCCAGCTGATTTTTAAGGATTCCTTCAGTCGCGAACTTTGACGATCTTGAGACATCGACCATGATCATAACAACAAGCTCTCGTTCCTCAACGAACTTCTTGATATGCGGAATCCCTGTCCTTGCAGTAACGTTCCAGTCAATGGTACGAATATCATCACCTATCTGATATTCTCTTACCTCATCAAACTCAATTCCCTGACCCTTAAAAACACTATGATATTGTCCTGCAAAAACATCAGAAACTAAACGGGATGTCGTAATCTCAATTTGCTTAATTTTTTTTAAAAGTTCTTTTGGTAACATATTATCCCAATAAAATAATCAGCTTATGCTTCTTATCTATCCTGCCTATCGGCATATTGGCAGGCAGGAATCAATATTTATGGCACTTCAATTTCATCCAAAATAACTTTAATAATATCTTCGGACGTCTTTTCCTCAGCCTCTGCTTCATAGCTGATAATAACTCTATGCCTTAGAACGTCAAAAGCGACCGACTTAACATCCTGAGGGGTCACATAACCTCTTCCCTGTAAAAAGGCATAAGCTTTAGCTACAATCGCCAAACTTATTGTAGCCCTTGGTGATGCTCCGTACTGTATTAAGCCTTTAAGGATATCTAGCTTGTATGCCTGAGGATTTCTTGTAGCATCAACGATATCAACGATATATTCCTCGATCTTTTCATCTATATAAATCTCATCAACAACTTTTCTTGCCTCAATTATATCTTGTGGATTGATCACCTGATTTACATCAATATTCGTACTGGTATTTGCCATTCTTTTCAATATCTTAAGCTCTTCATCTTTTGACGGATAATCTATTTTCAGCTTAAGCATGAACCTATCAACCTGCGCTTCAGGCAAAGGATATGTCCCTTCCTGCTCAATAGGATTCTGGGTAGCCAAAACTAAAAAAGGCTCATCTAGCTTTAGAGTGCTCCCTCCAATAGTAACTTGTCTTTCCTGCATCGCTTCAAGCAATGCACTCTGCACTTTTGCAGGTGAACGATTGATCTCATCGGCTAAAATAAGATTTGCAAAGATGGGCCCTTTCCTTACCTTAAACTCGCTTGTTCTCTGATCGAATATCAGAGTGCCCATAAGGTCTGCAGGCAACATATCAGGAGTAAACTGAAGTCTTTGGAATTTTGTATTAATTGTTGCAGAAAGTGTTTTAACTGCAAGTGTCTTCGCTAAACCCGGAACCCCTTCTAAAAGGACATGGCCATTGGCAAGCAAGCCTATTATTAATCTTTCGATCAGATTCTTTTGACCAACAATAACCTTTTGGGTTTCCATAACAATTGCGTCAACAAAACCACTTGCCTTCTTGACTTTTTCATTTAATAAAGTGATATCATTGTTTTGCATAACAGGATCCTCCCTTTAAATAAACTTTTTATCAAATTCGTGAAGAAAATTAAAGCGGCTTATTACTAAAAGAAAACATCAATTCGCTTAACTTTCTTGTCGCGAACATCCTTAGCATATGGCATACCTATTGATGCGGCTTTGATTATTGCAGGGTCTCTTTTATCTGCATATTCTAAATGAATTTCATTTATTTTAGCTGCATTCATTCCAAAAGTATCAAGCCTTTTGGGATTATGATAAACAACCAAAACAGAACCCAGGAAATTAAAAGAATATGTATTTTTAGGCAAACTTACTTCTACGGATTTACACCCGTCAAAATAAGATATATTCTTTACAGTTTTAGTAAATAACCACCCCTTTAAAACAGGATCAAACGCTAAATTCAGACAACCATTAACATCCAAGCCAAAAGCTTTCTCGCCAATATTCATGATCAGCCATATATGCAGGAATTCTGCAGTACTGCCTGAAAGGCGCGCAACAAATCCTTGTCCGTGCAATGATTTATCTTCATGTGCGCTGCTGACAATGAAAGATGAATTTTCTAAAATGCTTCGGCCATATTTTTCAGGGTCCAAGAACGGCACAAAGACTTTTTTAAAATTCTCATAAAATTCATCATATAAACCGCAGCGAAGTATTTCCAGCATTAGTTTATATTCCATATGAAGCCAAACTGATTCATTTTCAAGCCAGCTCGCCGGAAAAATACTAGCTCTTCCGATCTCTTCTGTCTCTGAGGAAATATCTGCATTAACTTTATACATACCAAGCTTTTTATCATAAAGGGCATTATTCCTGACCTCTTGATAGATATTAGAAGCTTTCGCTTTATCATTCTCGACCTTCAGAGCATGAACATACCCTTCTAAAAACAAAGGCAAGGCATGTTTTTTAAAGCTTTTTGGCTTAACAAATGACATTTTATTATGCTTAATTCCTAAAACCTCGTAACCCTTTACTTCATGATAGAAATATGTCGCTAAAGATCCCTTACTATCCTTTGCTGAACCAATACCTTTATCCGTCCTGGAAACAACTAATTTCAAAAAGTTTCTGATTTCAGCTACGGATATTTCACAAACTTTACCATCTATGCCTTTTCTAATCAAAGCCCTGTATTTTTCCTTTGACTCATTTGACTTATCCCAATAAGATAGGGAATTCTTTTCTTCTGAAAGAATACTTGTTAATTCCAGAACAAATGCATGCAGTTCTTCGAATAGACCTATTTTATCAATATCTGCCAAATCCAATCTGTCCAGGGCATCCAATAAGAACCTTGCAATTCTTTTCAGCTCAAATGTCTCTGAAATCGAAGAACCTAATAATCCAGGCAATCCATTAAGCGCATCATACCAGCTTGGCTTATCTGCTTCCATCTCAATACCCACGCCGCTAGGATCAAGAGTCGCAACTTTATTAGCAATTAGACAAACAATCTTCTCGATCAGGTTAGTCAGATAAATCTCGCCATTACCGCTTTTGACCCTTAATTTATTGCCACCATCTTTCGCATGGATTTCTCTAGCACCATTAAAAACGGACTCATACTGCCTTACTCCTTTTTCAGTAAGAACATACCTTTGACTTCTTGGTAGAACATAGTGGGAGTCGTGATAATAGCTGAACACCTTTTTATCCAACAGAATATCTTTTAAATTCTCCGGATAAAAGCCCAAGTAGCTTTCAAGAAGGTCCAGATTATACGTCCAATGATCGCTCCAAAAGCCCTCTCCGTGTTCTGCAGATTCAGATTTACAACATATCTCCAGGACTTTACTTAAGAACTCTTTTGCTCCACACTTTATATCAATTTCATTTTGTATAACAAATTCCAGTAGCGACCCGGGCATAAATGCTTTTTGTAAATATTCTCTTAGTTTATCTCTGTCTTTTCCATTTTTAATCAATGAACTAATTAACTTCTCAACCTTTTTTGCATCCTCAATTGCAAAAGTAGCACCTTTTACAACAAGAGGATTATATCCATCCGCTTGGGTCAAATTATAAAATACGATTATATTGTTATCGCCGACATCACTGTTAAACCAAATATCATTACGTCTATTCTGGTTAACATCACGGTAATTACCATTGCCCTGAGAATAAAATGTTGGCTCCAGATAAAAGAAATTATAATCTCTCTCTAGGTCACCATGCTTACGGCTATAGACATTAAAAGCGACATTACCATCACTGGTCTTTAATGATACTGGCAAGCCACCTCTTAAAATATTGTCAAGAAAGGTATGCTGTGAATAAAGATCAAACTCATCCGAAGAGCTGCTGGTTAATGCATAATTCTTTACCCCATCAACTACTTCTTTGTTCTGAAGCGCTTTTTCTTCCGCAAATCCCTTAGAGGTAACTTGGTCAACAATGCCATCGACCTGGTCAACTTTATGAGTATTCCCAAAAACAGAAACGATATTGGCCTCACAGCCATTTTTTAAACTAGCCTTAAAATAGCTCATTGCCGCTGGTGTTCTATTGCTTGTTTGCTGAACTTTCGGGAATTTAAAACCAGCTTTTAAAAATTCAGTAGGTGCTGTCAAGCTTGTATTCTTACCAAAAACCTTAGCCGACTCTGCAATAACATCGAACAGCTTATCCCCCTTTGCTTTTGGATCAAAACTAAAGAAAAAGTTCCCTTCTTTAGTATAAATAACTTCCGGCTTATCTGAAACCTCAACATTCAATTGATAAAATGGTGCTTTCTTATTAAGGTTTCTTACTTTAACCCATGCTTCAATAGTCCTTGCTAAATTCTTATTTAACCAATCTTTCATTCCATAAGAAACTATCATCGGGAGACCATCGATAACCTCAATACTTACATTATTCTTTGAAATATTCTTTATAGTGACTTTTCTGAACAATGCTGAATAAATCTCATTAGGCATAGTATAGTAATTAACACTCGCTACTAATCCTAAGTCCTTGTTTACTTCCTCAATCGTAAGATCATGAGCAGTTATAGACATCTTTTGGCTTTTCTTGTATTCTGAGCCTAAAATATCGTTTTGAAATGGCTCCCAATAAAACTCTTTCTTATTAGTCTTAACTTTAATGAATGTTCTAAAACCATTTAGCGCGGTTTGCCTGTACGCTTTATTCGCAGGCTGAAATTCCATAAGCGCTTTATCTTTAGACTCAATACCAAAACTGGCAATACATTGGCCTCTATTAACATAAAAAACCCACATAGGAACTCCCCAAATACCGGCTATACCTGGGAAAAAATTGCTAAATGGGTTGCTTTGATTATAGTTCTCAATAATGAAATGCCCTTCACCGTTAAGATAAAATTTTGGCTCCGCTGATTCTTTGGTCTGTCTATTCATTGAAAAACCTTTCTACTTACCGAAAACTATCAATTTAACAGCTTTATATTTTTGTTTTATTTAGAATTCTTACCTTTGCGAAAAACATTGTAATAACCTGAAAATTTAACCCGTAAAAGAAAATCACTATTATCCTTGTTGCTCAAACGAATGCGTTTCAGCTCATAAACATCTTTATTGCTATAATCAGTTCCTCTATTAGTTGTTGATGCGCTTGTATAACCAGCTTCTTTAACTATTGTTTTGATCTCTTCACTAAAACCACCAACAGGATAGGAAATATGATTAACTTTTGCCCCTAACATTTTCTCCAGGATCTCTTTACTTTTGAATATCTCATTTCTTTGTTCTGATTCTGACAAATCAGGCAAATAAGCCTCATTATTTCCATGACTACCGATCTCCATTCCACCTTCATGCATCGTCCTTAATTGATCCACGCTTAAACGTCCTGTTTTACCAATTTTTGCTGGCGGCACAAAAAAAGTAGCCGTTAAACCATGTCTTTTTAAAATCGGAAAAGCATTCTCAAAATTATTAACTTCACCATCATCAAATGTCAGAACAACAGTATTTCTAGGAATTGATTTATCTTTATTCATCATATCTATAAGTTTATCCAAGCTTATAACATTATACTTATGTCCTTTCAAAAAATTCAACTGCTTCTCAAAATTATCAACAGTCACCCAAATATTCTCATATTTATCACCAACACCCACATTATGATACATGATTATAGGGACAGAGTAGTTTGTTGATACCCATAACAAAAGACTGCTGAACACAAGCAAAAAAACGATAAATACAATTAAAAGTAATTTCTTTATTTTTTTGAACATAATTATTAAACCTTAAAAACTAAACTTTTGCTCGTAACAGTTGATTAACTAAAGAGCTAACTACTTTATTGTCTGCCCTTCCTTGAGCTTTTTCAGCAACGACCTTCATAACTTTACCCATATCCTTCATTGAGGTTGCTTCTGTTTCAACAATTGCCTTATCAATCATTTTTCTTATTTCATCTTCCGACAATTCTTCCGGCAAATAAAACTTTAAAATAGCAACTTCCGCTTCTTCCTTATCAGCTAAATCTAATCTGCCGCCATTACGAAACTGCTCGATAGAATCAAGTCTCTGTTTTATCTGCTTTTTTATCACAGCTATAACATCAACATCTTCAAGCTCTTTCAACTTCTTTTCGATACAAATATTCTTTATCTGAGCTCTTAAGAAATTTAATGTTGTAGACTTCAAAGAATCCTTAGCTTTCATCGCCTGAACATAATCTAAACTAATTTGTTTTTCTAGCATATCAGATCTCCATCTATTCAATTTATTATCAATGTTAGTAAAAAATAAAATTAAAAAGCTATTGTACTAAAATTAACATAATATTTCTACTACTTTTATATATATAGTTATAAGCCACTGATAAAGAGGGTCTTACTGCGGGTTTTTAAGCCTTTTTTTATTAAAATAGCACTTTTTTTAACCCCAAAGTGTTCTGACAGAACCTCTATAAGAGCCTTGTTGGCCTTACCATCAACTGCAGGAGCGGTCAGATACACTTTAAAAACATCATTTTCCTGCTTTATTAGATTTTTTTTAGCCTGTGGTATAACCTTAATATCTATTATCATAAAAAAACTCAGCTTAACCTCGTGCCTTTTTTTATTCTACTCACTTAGTTATGTATTCTCTTAAGAATAATTAACTATGGTAACACCATATCCAAATGATTGTCCTTTAGCCACTTTATTTCTCTTTTATATCTCGGAAGTATTTTTTCAACTTTTTGCCAAAAACGTTTTGAGTGGCTGGGAACTATCAAATGACATAACTCATGAACAACAACATAATCAACAACCGCAATAGGCGATAAAATTATCTGCCAATTTAATGTAATAGTTTTTGCATTATAAGCGCAATTACCCCAAATTCTTTTTAAAGTTCTAATTTTTATTTTTTCAGGATAAACTCCTAATATCCTGGAATAATTGAATATCCTACCGCCTAATATTTCTTTAGCTTGAGCTTTATACCATGCCACAAAAGCTTTTTTAAGTACTTCTTCCTCACAGCTCTTTTCAACGCTAGCAGGCACTGTAACATGCCACATCAAACCATTAAAATCTAATTTTACCCTTTTGATGTCTTTTCTATCAATTCTAATTTTATACTTTTTTCCTAAAAATAAAAATTCTTGCCCCTCTGCAAATTTTTTTGAATCCAGATAGTCCTTGTTAATCCTAGCCTCTTTTGTCCTTTTTAAGATCCAGTCTAATTTTTGCTTAACAAAGTCTAAAACAACAGGTTGTTTTACAAAAAAGGGGCAATAAACGCTAACAACTCCTTTTGCATCAACAGAAATTGCAATTGAACGCCGCTCACTAGACCTTGTTAAAAAAAAAGCAAGCACCCCTAGTTTTGTTTGCAGGGAGCATCTTTGTTTCTCTATTCTTTTCATAATAAAAGGAACCTAAAATAAAAAAGGCCAAGTCTCGTCTTTAATCCATCTAACACCTGTTATCAAGATGTATTAAATCGAAACCTGACCCCATACGACTATTATCTGCTTACTTAAAATTCTCAACTTTGATCTCAACCTGCGAACCAGCATTCATAACAGCCGAATTATAGCTTTCAATATCAACTTTAACAGCCTCGCCGTTCTTAACAAAATAGCCATTATTTCCCAACAAAACTCTTACCCTATCCATTTCCCTTAATGCCTGAGTCCTGACTTTTTTTGCTTCAATCCTAAAATCTTTTATTTTCGATTTCACAAGGTTCATCTTATCATGATACAACTGCAATAATACTTTGCCTTCTCCAATATTGTTTATATTCCCCTCATAATACTTAAGCTTAGAATCTAATGAAGCAATTTCCGTTCTTAGGCCAGTACTCTTATTTTCTAAAGCTTTAATTTGCGCTTCAAGCTCAGCTCTGACTGCCGCTAATTCTGTTTCTTTTAAAGCAGTTAAATTACTGATTTCAGATTGCATTTTGATAGCCATTTCATTTTTGGCATCAACCAGCATCGACTCTGTCTTAACAAGAATGGCTTTCGTCATCTGTAACTCTCTTGAAATATCCTTTAACATAATGCTTGAAGCATTCAGCTCCTGGTTTGCTTCCAATAATCTTAATTCACTTTCATGATAAAGCCTTGCATAATTCTGGGTAAGAGTTGCCTGCTTGCTTGATACTGCAAACATTTTTATATTAGCCATGCTCATATTATTGTATGTCTCTACTCCAACAGAAATAGTATACACGGTTAAGCCAATTATAACTAAGGCCAGAATTAACCCTACAAAATTAATTACAGTATTAGCCTTCTCAATTTTAATAATTTTTTCTTTTATCATATTCTTAAGATTTAACAGGACAGTTTGGGTAGGTTCAAAAAATTCAATGCCACACAAATATTTTCGTCGCGAATATCCTTTTTTCTTTGACCATATTAATTTACCAATTTTAGGTATAAAAGAATTCTCTTCTTTAGGGTTGTCTACTGTAAAAAAGCATTTGTCTGCTGGCGCCTTTTCTGAATCTATTTCAAGCAACATGCCTGTTGAGCTAATATTCCGAACAAAACCTTTACCACTCATGCCATTTCCATCAATTAACCATGAAACCTTTTTCCTCTCATTGACTCTATAGTCAAATCTGGAATCATTAAACAACATGCTTGAATTAACTGATAGAATAATCCACCTCCCGATAAAACCATATTGATTTTATAAAAATTTCTTAAAAAACGAACATAGACATTTTTGCAGGAGAATTATTTCAATAAAGACCTAAGTTACTGAGCTCTATTACTTTTTATTCAGTATATAATTTATTTTTGCTGAAAACAAGCTTATTTCAGCAAATTTTCTTATATAGTTTATAAGATATATACTACTTGAAAATCATATCTAATACATTATCAATAATGATAGATTCAGGTGACTTTTCTTGCTTATTCTCTTGCTGCTGAGGATCTGATTGAATCTCAAGGTTGTTACTATCCGCATTTTGTCCTGACTGGTCCTTCTGATCAGTATTTTCCTCTTCAATACCTAACGCGCCAAAAATCACTTTTCTTAATTCAGTCTTTCCTTTTTCCTTAAACAGGACCTTTCCAATCTCTTCAATATCCGGATAGATAATAAATCTATCAATTTTTCCCTCATATGTTTTCATCGGGATACGAATTCTGTCGTTGTCGCGCAAAAGTGACAGCTCACTAACAGTTTGCATCATAATCCTGGATAAATCCTCTTTAATATACAGGTCGCTTCTAACACTTAGATTACCATCAAAATCACATTTAGCCCCAGCTAAAATAACAATATCACTTGTGCCAACATGAGCGTTCCTAGCTGTTGCAACACCCTCCTGAACCTGCGCATCAAACATAAATTCATCAAACTCAGTATCTTTAGCTTTAAGTTTTTCCTTATCTGCTTCAGAGAGACTTTCTTCAATTTTCTCAGCCAAATTAGGGATAATTGATATTTTTTCCAAAATGATTTTAAGCAAATTAACATCAAGTATCTTTCCCTTATCTATGTTGAAATGACCTTGTCCCTGAAAATTGCTTTTTATAGCTTCAATATCAAAACCCTGGCCACTGCCCTTAAAGTTTCCGAACATTCTCCCTTCCGTTTTAATATCTGCAATGTATTTTCCTATAACTTCACTTACATTAACATCCTCAACACCAAGATCTGCTGAATACTCTTGTTTATTTAAATAATCAGCAATATCCGCCTTTATATTTATAGACCCAGAAGCAAAATACATAAAAACTTGATCAATTTTTAAATCCTTCTCAGTCAAACTAAAGCGCATATCAATATTATCAATCGGATATTCAATATTACTTAAACTAATTTTTCCATCGATGATTTCACCTGATAAATCAAGCTTTTCCAAGCCATTGGCTCCTATCTCCGCAGTTTTCAAATTCATAGTAAAGAGCCCTTGCAGGATTCTATCGAGCCCAATGTCCTCAATTACGGGCAGAACTTTTTTCAATTCTTTTACAGAAATGGTCGTTATATTTGTTTTAAGATTAGTGTTGCTTATGCTAACCTTACTGCTTAAATTATCCACAGACGCTTTTCCCTTAAGACTGATATTATCCTCATCGCTAATTAAAGATAATGCTAATTCATAATCAAATTCTTTATTAAAAGCAAAATCTCTGATTTTGAAACCAATATTTTCTATATTTAGCTCAAAGTATGGTTTGACGCTTTCATCCCGATAATAGATGTTCCCGTTTTTAATATTCATAGCTTCAACCATAACTGCTGAAGAATAATCCTCATTAGAACTTTTATTTTTAACTTCTTTGTCGCTTTTAACAGACTCTGTAGGTTTGTTATTACTATTCTGTACCTCTTGCTTAACTGCAGCTTCTTTAATAGCAGTTTTAATTATCTCAACTGTTGGATCATTTAAACTGATCTCATTAATTACAATTCTTTTGTTTGCCAAATACTCTTTAACACTTATTGTTAGCACAATTTCTTTAATCATTAACTCATTGCGCATTTGATCAGCTATACTTCCGGACATTTTCATATTTTGCAATTTTAACAAAACTCCATCAGAGAATGAAAAATCTAAAAACATATCACCTATCTTAACCGATTGATTCGAAGCTTTAGACATTTCATATTCTATTGTTGGCTTATATTTGTTAATATCAAAGGTCTTAAATAAATAAATTAAAATTATAATTATAATAACAAGGATGAAAACTATCGTTTTTAAAATATTTTTTATCATTTTAGTATCCTAAAGTAAAAAAGGAAGCTGCCCTATCAAACAATTATCAGAATTTTTATTGTTTTATAGGTACATACTCCCTTAAATTTTATGCTGAATTTTTTTTATTCACCTGAACTACTTTTTAACTTCTACTGAATCCAGAGCATTTCTTATAAGCTCTTCTCTGGTCTTCTTTAGCTCTGCTGCAACAACCTTATCTTTGTCAATATAAGCAGCTTTCTCTTCCATAAAACGGCTTTCCTGCTTTAAGTTTTCTTGCTGCGATTTTTGGTTCTCCAGAGTTTCAATACTTATTTTAATAATTCTCTTCAAATAATCATTTGAATCCTTATAGTCCGGCTTTAAGGATTCTATCTCCTCGAATAAATCCTTAGAGCCTGTATAGTTTCTTTCTTTAAACAATTTAGTTGCCTTTTGATAAAGAATCTCTAGATTTTCCTCAAACTCAGCTCTTACCTTTTCACGCTCTTCTTGCAATTCCTGCTGTCTTTTCTTCACCATCATAGCCAACTGATTCTTCTTGTCTTTTTCCGACTGATCAACAACTTTTGTTTTTGTATCATCAACAACAATATCTTCTTTTCTTTTATCAACTTTAGCTGCCGCAGCTTTAGCTTTTTTTTCAGATATTCTTTCCAACCTCTTGCTTTCTTTTTCTTTCTCTATTTCCTCTAATTTCTGCATCCTGATTTCTTCACGTCTTTTTCTCTCTAACTCCTTATTTTTTATTTTTTCTTCCCTTAGTTTTTCTTCAGAAGCAAGCATTTCTTCCCTTTGCTTTAATTTTTCAATCTGTATTTGCTCCTTTAACTTCTCAGCTTCAATTTTCTTTTCCTCAATTACCAATTTATTCTTTAATGTCTCAATTTCTTTTTTCTTAACAAGTTCTATTCTTTCTTTTTCCTTGCGCAACCTCTCAGCTTCTCTCTCATTCTGAATATCCAATATCTCCTTTTCCTTACGCAATTTCTCCTCATTACGTTTCATTATCAGCTCATTTTCCCTTTTCTTCTTGTCCAGTGCCTTCTTCATATTGTCCCGCGCTTTTGCCATATTTTTTCTTATTCTGGCAGCATATTTTTCGTCAAATTTATTATCATTAAGCATTTGCTCAACTTTTTGAAATTTTTCTCCAAAATTTTCTAAATCTTCATTTTTAGCTAACTCAACAGCTTCCTTATATTCCAGGTCTAATACAGCTTTTAATCCTTCTATCCGCGCCTTTTCTTCTTTTTCTAGATCTGCTTGCTCTAACTTAATTTTTAATTCACTTGCTTCCATTTCCTTCATTTCATCTTTTAAAATACTATCTAATTTTTCTTTTTCCTTCCTATCAATCTTTACCTTATTTTCAGCCAAAACCTTATTTTCATTTTTTACTTGCTCAGATTTTTGTTTTTTTAGCTTTTCAGCCCTTATTTCCGCAATTTTATTGTATTTTTTTGCTTTATCGTGCTCTGAATCAAGTTCCTCCACTAAGGAGAACAATACTTTTGCAGCTTCATAATTTTCATTTTCAAAACTTCTTAATCCATCAATATAAATATCGTTAATGCTGCTACCCCATCTTGAACTATCTTCTCGTCGGTCTTTAGCCTTAAGATATTCAATCATCTTTTGTTGTTGTTTAATAATCCTTTGCTTGTTCCTTTCAATTCTTTTCACACGGCTAAGATCATTATCAACAAAGAGACTGCTTGAACCGCTCATTCTTTTTGCATCTTGTTGATTTTTTATATTTACTAATCTTGCGACTTCCCTTGCTTGGTTCTTTAAGATTTTTTTCTTATTCTTTTCAGACCTGGCCAAAGCTTTTTTCATCAACTTCATCTCAACTTTGGATTGTTTCTCTTTTATAAGAACATCTTTTTCGATAATTTTAAATTCTTTTGTTTTTTGCTCCTCGCTTATCTTTTCAGCTAATTCCTCTTCGGCTGCTAACTGTTTCTCAAGTACTACTTGTTCTAGTGCCTGCTTCTCAACTTCTTTTTGTTCTTCAAGAGCTATTTGTTCTGCTTTTTGTTTTTCAAGTGCCTCTTGTTCCAAACGCTTTTCTTCATTACGTTTTGCTTCAAGAACTTCCTGCTCTTCTTTTCTTTTTTGGTCTTCAATATCTTTCAGGAGCTGTTTCTGTAGCGCTTCAGCTTCTTTGACTTCAGCTTCTGTCTTATATCTATCGGTTATCATCTTCTTTTTCTGCAGCTTGTCTTTTTCCTTTTGCTCAAGAAAAACCCTTCTTTCTTCCTTTTTTTCTAATTTTTTTCTTTGCCTTTCTTGCTCCGCCTCAACTCTCTTTGCTTCTCTTTGCTGCGATCTAAACTCTTTATTATTTCTTTCATCAACAAAAGCTTTTCTTTTTACCTCAGCCTTTATCTTTGCAGCATTGATCTCTCCGGCTTTTTTCCAATCATACTCACCTGCTGCTATAGGATGCTTAACTTCTTTATCACTTACTGCAAGCTGAGAAACTTGTTTTTTTATGATTTTGTCTATCTTAAGGATATAATTATCGGTGTTTTTATATCCCGGGATAAGCTTACCTACTGTAATAAATTGAACCCTAGCCAATTCATATTGCTTCTCTTTATACTGTTTTACAGCTCTTCGGTATATTTCATTTGCTTCTTTCTCAACACTTATTCTAGGATCTTCTTCATCTTGCTTTACTTCTATCTCTTCATCTTCTTTTTGTTTTATTGATTCTCTTACATTCTTAGCCTGTCTCTCTTTTTCTTCCTGAATATTTTGCTTTTCAATAATGCTTTGGATTTTATCAATATATATCTTGTTTTTCTTATATCCAGGATTCAACAGCCCTACTTCCATAAATTTAACTCTTGCTAATTCATATTGTTTATCTTTATAAAGCTTTATTGCCCTTTGATACAATTCTTCTGCTTCTTTATTAAATATAAGTTCAGAAGCAGGTTCATCTTCGTTTATTTTTACAGCTGGCTCATTGCTTTCTTTTGATACTGCCAATGGCTTTACCTTATTAGGCAGTTCCTTACTTCTTAACTTCTCTTGATTACGCTCAATATCAGCATCTATATTATACAAATAATCCGTAGTATCCTTATATCCAGGAACTATTGCTTCAACCTGTATAAATTTGATCTTTGCATCAATATAATGATCGGACCTATAAAGTTTCATTGCCTCTTTATATTTTGCTTCAGCTTCCAGCAGGAACCTGCTATTTCTCTTTTCTTCTTCCCTTCGAATATAGTCTTCTTCAGCTGTTAGATTTTTTATTTCAGAATACTCATCGACTTTCGCAAGATTCTCCTTCTCTTCAATTCTTTCTTCGATATATCGCTCTTCAGTTTCTTCAGGGATATCTTCAACCTCTGCAACCTGTTTTTCCTCGACAATATCTTCTTTAACAATCTCTAAAGAGTCAGAACCTCCCTTATCTAACCAGCGCAACCTTGCAAGATATTTCGCAGTAGATTTGTAATCAGGATATATATCTTCAACTTCCAGAAACTTTTTTCTGCATTCGGAATAAAGTTTTTTCTTGCAAAGGGTCAATGCTGATTTATAGAGGATATCCGCTTCTTTCCTCAATGCATCTTTTGCTTGTTTATCGCTTATGACTTCAATCGTGGCTTGCTTAAATTCTTTTTTCTTTCTCTCAAGCTCATCTTCCTTTAGCTTTTGTTCCTGAAGCTTACGCTTTTCCTGCAAGTCATATAATCTACTGCTCTCTATCTTATTATCAACTTCGCTCAAATATCTATCAACTAACTTATAATGAGGATAGTCCTCACTAACTTTTACAAACTTTTCTTTAGCTATCTTATAAAGCTTTTTATTATAATATTTCAATGCAGACTTATAAACACGCTCTACCGCTTTTTCTTTCAGCTTCTCTTTTTGTTGTTCTTCTGTAAGAAGCTGTTTTCTTAGATTTTCCTCTAATCTTTTCTTCGCTAATTGCTCATCTCTCAATTTTATTGCCAATTCTACATGTTCTTCTTCCTTTTTCTTCTTTTCTGTAGCTAGAACTTCTTTACTTATTTTATTAAGAAACTCTTCTGTTTTTTTATACCCTGCAATTATATCCTGAACTTCCTGAAATTTTTCTTCTGCCTGAACATATAGCTGTTTGCTGTAAAGCAAAACAGCAATCCTATAGGCATTCTCCGCGGAGGCGTTTAATTCTTTTATCCTTTCATTTTCAGCTTTTTCTTCTCTTTGTCGCCTTTCTTTTTCTTCACGCTCTTTCTGCAATCTTTCTTCTTTTAACTGCTCTTCAAACTCTCTTTGCTCTCTTTCCAGCCTTATATTCTTTTCCTGCTCAATAACATAATCAATATTCTCTAAATATTTCGCAGTTGATTTATATTCAGGATAAAGCAGCTGAACTTCTTCAAATTTATCCTTAGCTTTATCATATAATTTCTTTCTATAATGGGAGATTGCAGCTTCATACAACACGCTTGCCTCATCTTCAAGCCTTTTGACCCATTCCTTCTCTTCTTCTTCCAAAAGCTTTAATCTTCTCGCTTCTTCTCTTTCTTCAGCTAATTTTTCTTCCCGCTTCCTTCTTTGTTCTATCAAAAACCTTGCCTGAACCTCTTCCTGTTCTTTTTCTTTGATCTTTTGATCTATCCTGTTCAAATAACTTTCTGCAGACTTGTACTTGGGATAACGCATCTGAAGATCTTCAAATTCTGTATAAGCATCCTCATACAAACCACTATCATATAAAGTAACTGCCTTTTTATAAAGGCTCTCTGCTTCATTCTCTAATTTTTCTATTCTCTGTCTTTCAAGCTTCTCCCTCTCTAATAATGCTATGTTTTCTAAGCGCTCTCTTTCTTTTTCTTTTTCGGACATCTCATAATCAAACTCTCTCTTCTCTCGCTCAAGTCTTTTATCTGCATCTTTTTCTAATTGCTCATCAATACGTTCTATATACTTTTGTGTATATTTATAGTCAGGATACATTTCCCTGACTTCTGAAAATTTTTCTCTTGACCTGTATAGCTCTCCCTTTTCATACAAAACTATCGCAGCATCATAAACAAACCCTGCTTCTTCTTTTAGCCTGTCAACAACATCTCTTTCTTCTAGTTCAATAGCCAATATCCGTTTTTCTTCCTGCATCCTTCTTATTGCTTTTTCATCATCATTTTCTTTATCAACTTTTTCTTTTCTTTTTTCAAGATCCAATATCGTATCTTTTTCGATTTCTTGATCTATGCTAGTTAAATAACGGACTGTAGACTTATAGTCAGGCAATATAAATTCAACTTCTTTAAATCTTTCTTTTGCCTTTAGAAATTCCCTTGCCCTATAATACTTTAAGGCATCTGCATAAATAGCTTCTGCCTGTTTTTCCATTTTTGCCCTGCGATTTTCTTCTCTTGTTTCAAGATCCTTTCTCCAAGCCTCTTTCTCCTGCCTGCGGACATAAGCCTCTTTCTTTAATTTTTCATCGATCAATACCTGCTGCTCTTCCTGTATCTTTTGATCGATTATCATCAAATAACTTCTTGTTGCCCTATGATCAGGAAACATTTCTTCAACATTTTCAAATTCTTCTTTAGCAACTAAAAATTTATTCTGCTTGAACAAAGAAACTGCCGTATCATACGCTTCCTCAACCTCTTTAACCGTATACCCTCGCTCGACCTCAAGCCTCTTAAGCCTTCGCTCCTCTTCTTTGTTCAAAAACTCTTTCTGCAGCTTCGTCTTTTTCACACTCTCTTTTAAATACCCTCTCATTTCTGGGTGCTCTGTTATCTCAATCGCCTTTTCCCAATAATCCTGCGCTTTCTTCAGATTTCCCTGCTCATAATAACGCATCGCCTTATCATAGTAATCCCTTGCTTTTTCTTCACGCTGAAGATTTCTTCTTCGTACAGCCTGGTCCTTTATCTTCTCATTTGCTTCTTCAATTTTTTGTTTTGATTTTTTGATGAGGTCCCTGATATTTATAATATATCCTTCTTTTACTTTCTGTTCCTCAATGGCAGGTGTTACTTCTTCAGATTCTGCTCGCACTAAAACAGCTGAGAATAATGCAATAGCAAAAGGAATGATCAATAACAGGGATATTAAATTATTATATTTTTTTAATGAAAAGTTCATAAAGTTCGTACAACCATTAAGTAGATGATCGAAAAGGTTTCGCCACCTTAAAATCTTTTTCCAGAAAACCGAAGACTTGTTGGAGCGACACACCTTACTGAGTGACAAAAATCCCTAACCCAAAGCTTCCTCGTCGGAAATACTGCGCTAAAATATATCGTTTTATGGATAATAATAAATATAGTAGTTAGTTTTAATATTGGATTTATTCTAACATAGGTTTATTGGTCTCTTCCAGGATTTTCTCTAATATTTTCTTAGCTTTTTCATACTGCCCGTTCTTAAAATATTGGTCGGCAAGGACCTTCATTTCTTTTAATTTTTCTTCTTTGCTAATTGCGCCTCTTATATATTCGCTTGCCTCTTCAAACATCATTTGACCAGCAATAACAATATCTTTATATATCTTTCTTGCCTCTTCCACCTCACCCCTGTCATAAACCTCTTGTGCCATTATGAAATGCTCATTAAGCTCTTGCAGAACAGGGCTGTTTTCTTTCGACAGCTCTTCGTTAACCATTACCCATGCCCATCCCCTGATTTTCTCATCAAGCCATCTTTGGCGCGCCCGCTCTCTCTCTTCTGGCGTCCTGTCATAAAGCTTTCCTGTCATTCTCACAAATGGCCCCTGGGATGAATAATCCAGGTCTGTCAGATCATCGCTAAATGTCGTAAAGTTATAACCAAGCCCCAGCTGTGAGAAGTCTCCCAAATTACGTGAAGCCTCGATCAAAACGCCTCTCTTGATGTCCTTGGCTTCAACAACGCTAAGCGTCCTAAACTCTCCGCCTATTGACCAATCCCTATCTATCTTGTAATTCAACCTGTGTATCATCAGCCATGTGCGTGTTTTTGTAAAATCAAAGCCTGCAACTTTTTCTTCTGCGACCCTGATCGCAAGTTTTTCCGCAAATTGCCAATGTTCACTTATATCATAAACCGCCTCACCGGAAAGTACATGCGCTCTCTCTTGCTCAACCAGAGCAGTGTCTTCTTGCTCTGCCGGACCTTGAGATTCCAGATATGTATAACGGCCCAACAGGTTCAACCTATCATTAAGTACCGGCCTATACCCAAAACCTATCATAACTTCTCTATGTTGAGCTTCTTTAGTGTCAGTAGAAAGATTCTCAGTTGCTGAAACCTCTATCTTTGTCATAAGCTTTAAGGCTGGCGTTACATAACCTTCTGTTGCATTGTATGCCAAATACTGTCTCTTATCCTCACCTCCATTTTCGCCCTGATCACGCCTTAGCTCGAGCTTTGTTGAACTGGTTAAAGTATCGCCAGTTTCTTCATCTTTTTTGGCATACCCGACACCCAGGGTAAAAACATCCCGTTTTGTACTAGTTCCGTCATGATTAAGGACATCCCCTTTCTGATATGACCCCTCGACCGCCCAACGATCATCAATATCACCGGTTAATCCAAAAATATTTGTCCTGCTGACATCTCCTACATCTGTTTCAGAATACTTTCTGCTCAATGATCCTGTCAGGGCCTTACCATCTTTTTCCCTTATTAAAGAATAACCACTTTGCGTGAAAGATTCTTCAGCGGTCTCTCCAAAGGTCTTTGTTGATGCCAGCTCAAATTCGTCACTTAGCTTTTTCTTTGTTCCAAAAGTATACGTGGCTGTCCTTCCTCCATCGGTCGCCTCATCTACTGATACCTGTGTCTCTGTTGTTGTTTTTTCATCAACCCTTGATTTTCCTCCGAATATCAAAGCAGACGAAGCACCCTCATCTGAACCTGTCAGCGATAATTTACTTTCGACCGAAGTATCCGGATCCAGCTGCGAAGTTCCGCCGACACTAACTGTCGTTGCTGTTTCTTTCTTTGAGTTTGCAACAGAAACACTGCTATCAAGAGATGTTGTTTCATTGATCTTTGATTTACCACCGAAAGCCAGGGTCGTAGCCATATTTTCCCCAAGAATATCAGTTGCCCCCAAAGTCGTTTCAACCTGAAGCTTGTCATTTATATCAATAATCGCTCCGAGAGAACCAACTGCGTTAGAAGAACTATCATCCGCGGCTATCTTTAACAAGTTCTTACCGTCTTCCTCTCCAACAGTTGAAGTAGTGTCAATATCATTTGTTATGTTCCCATTCCTATCTCTTGAAACAGAATAATTACCAACGAACTTGACTCTTCCGTCAGTATCGATCTGCATGTCCAGATTGGTTCCTATTCCTTTTTCGCCAAATGTTTTTTCAGCTCCAAGAGTTATCTTATCTGTTGGCTTTACAACAACACCTACGGTTGTTTGGTCATTATCTTCGCCATCAATCGATATATCCTGCTGCAATGAGAGCTTCAGCCTGTCACTGAATTCATAATCTGCCCTTGCAGCCAAAACATTTTCTTCAGTATTTGATTCAGACTCAAACTGACTTATTCTGCTTGTAACGACCTTTCTGCGGTACTCGCCAGTAATTTTCAGTTTCCTTAATTGATGTATATACTGCACTAATGTTGTTGCTGTTTTAGTAGCCCCCAGTTGCAGCTGTGTCTGCACATTTCCATCTTCAATTAATGATTGAATATCATGCCTGAATAAAGCACGTGACTCCTCATTAAAATCATATATCGACTCTATTCCGATTATCTCTTTACCCTGCTGCGCTGTAGTGGCATTTGTTGAAAAATCATTTTCAACAAATTGATATTTTGTTGTCACTCCCAACCTATTAAATAGCTTTGCATCCCCCTTAATCCCATAAGCCCTTCCTTTCGCCGCATCACCAAGTGCTATTTGTGTAAATGTTATACCGCCATCAGTTGAAACATAATTGTCCCCCGGAGAAGCAGTTGTTTCAGCATATTCAGCAGAAGCATTTGCATCTGCTCCCAAATGAACCTTAACATCCGCCCCTTTCAAAGTATAATCAGTGAGATTTTGGCTTTCCTTGACATAGGTGCTACCGACTAAAACATTCTCTCCCAAAGCCTGTTGAACTCTTGTACCAAAAGTGGCCTCGTTCAATTCTTCTACGATCTCATATGTATAATCAGCAACAACATAAACCAAGTTGCCGTTAAAAAGATCATCAGAAATAATAGAATAGGATTTTACCAGCATTGGTATAGGCTTCCAGAACAACATTCTTCCTCGTTCATAATCCATCTCATAATCAGCGCCTTCTTTCATTTCTTCCGACTTAATAACCAGCCCGGTAACCTTATCCCTGACCTCGATCAAAACCTTATCTGATTCCGCAACAATGTCCCTATGCTTTAAATAATACAATGACCCACCTGTCGCTAAATACTCGACGTGTGCTGTTTTCTCCTTTATTTTTGAATGGAAAACAACTGCATTGCTCTTCGCCTCGCCATATTTATTGGTGGCCATACTTTCAAAAGAAACATTCCCGCCATAAAGCGATCTTGAGAACTTGGCAAATTCAGTATCATCAAAATTAACAGCATAATTTCCCCATTTTGCTGAGGATTTATCCCATTCAATTAGCATATACAAGTTCCCCTGGGTATCTGTTGCAGTACGGTCAATCATTGAATCGTCGCCATAAACCGGATAATATTCATCTTTATCTAAACCTGCGAACAATGCCTTCTTTTCCCTCTCTGAATCATAGCTTGATGTTATCAAATACTTCCCTAAGACCTTTCCTTTTAGGTAATATGCCATTTTACCTTCTTTCCAGAATCCGCCATTAAACTTGTCATCTTGGGCGATCGGCTCAATATTCCCGCCTGTAAAATTATATCCCGCTTTCGCATCACCTAACCCAACAAAGAACATGTAATCTTCACCAACACGTATTGGCTGTGAATATGTTTTTACTGGCGATCCGACGATCTCTCCAACTAGAGACCCGTCGTCTGCAGATGTGCCTGCCCTGGATGCAAGCCCATCATAAGCCCCGCTTGAAGCAGACAGCATTCCCTTTACAATGCCTGTATCATTAACTCCTTTTTTCTTTTCTCCAAGATCTTCCTGCACCAGAACTTCGTAATCACCTTTTGGCAAGATTATTTTCAATTTATCATCTTTTTGAGAAGTATCAGCACCTTCAAGAATATCTCTTGCCGTAAGCCCATATATTTCAACAACAGGTACATCGACAAGAACCTCACCATCTTTCATGATCCTGATGCTCTTCAACTTTGCAGAGATCCTGTCAATAAATACAGTTTCGCCATCAACATATATCCCTCTAACCTTTAACCTGTTTTCCTCTCTTTCCTTGTTGATCCAATTTCTATAGTCACTAACACTGGAAACCTTTTCCGCAACATACTTATCATATGCCTCTTTATCTGCTAATTCCCTGAAGGCAAGTTTTTGAGGTTCAGTTTCATCATAATTGCCCTTTGCATTTTCCACATAAAGCATGTACTCAAGATTCCTGTCCTTGAATAATACATGGTCGCCTTTCATATCCCGTCCATCCCAGAATATCGGGTCATGAATGTTGTATCTGTTGCCAGTAAACACCTGCAATTTTCTCTTGGTATCAGCATCAAAGACCTCAATCCTCCACAATTCAATGAACGGAGTATAATCAGTGAATATCTTGAATTCAGCCTTTTCAACAAATGCCCCGTCATAAGTCACAATTTCATTACCGAACAAGCTTACATTAAGCAGAGGGTCCGGTTTTCCTTTCTCCTGAGATACCTTAACCCTGTTCGTAAAGAATTTCGCATCTTCTGTTTTAAACCGATCGTGATCAAGGTTAACTCCGAAATTAACTTTCTGTATCATACCCTGGGTAATATCTACAATGACCGCTTTATCAGTTGTTAAATAACTGCCTTGAGGAAGGGTTCGTTCATCCAACCTTAGCAAATGCCTTCCAGGCAGGACCGCGGGAACTGAGAACCTGCCATTCTTATCGGTTGTAATGACCGTACCATCCTCCATAACGATCTTAACGTTCGGAATAGGATTTTCAGTTATAACATCACGGTCCATATGAACATATTCGGGCGCATCCTGAACACCATTCTCATTCTGATCAAAGAAAACTTTACCTATAATGGTCCCAAGGTCAAAAATAGGGTCAAGTATGATCTTGACGCTTTCTGTAGAAATGTTCGACACGTATCGGTCCACATCTATATATCGTGCATAAGCGCTGTTCTCATAATTTCCTAAAGTAACGCCCGAACCAACAACCAATTGATATTTAAGATATTTGGTCTGGCCAGCAATAAAATCCCCGACCGAAAATAAAAGGTCCCTCTTTCCCGTAGGGTTCTCGATCGGAACTCCGTCTAAAATAACGCGGTCATCAATATACTTGAATCCGGGCGGGATCCTGTCCTGGATATACAAGTCTTCAACCAAGTTCTCACCCATGTTCTCGATCTTGATCTCATAGGTAATAACATCACCTATGCGTGCCTCTTTTTTATTAGCATTCTTCTCTATCCTGATAGTGATAAAATTGAAGTCCATCGGCTGATCCATTCCGAGAACTGCCCCGCTATTTAATCCGGTTGTGAACTGTTCACCCAATGACCCTGTAATGATCGACCTGCCTGGCGGGAATGTGGATTGCAATGAAGGATAGTTATATGCCGCAGACTGAATATTAATGTAATAATCCGCATTGGCTGTCAAGAAACTATAAGTACCATCTTCTGTGGTCGTATATGGATTTGCATCAGTTCCATACAGATCACCGTCAGCTACGGTAGCCGGCTGATTATCAGCTGCACGATATAATGTTATAATTGCATTGTTGACCGGTGTATCCTCAACCGAATCAAATACCACGCCATAAACATCGCTCAATACAAGCCAGGTAATGTCACTTGCGACACCATCGACAGTAACCGACAGATAATTTATACCTTTAAGCAAAGCTGTCGAAAGCTGGACTGAATAATTGCCAAAACCGCTTCCAAGGTCTGCGCCTACTGTTGTGCTTCCAACAGTCTGAAGCAGCATGTTACCATTCTGATCATGAGCCAAAATATCAACAGCAGCACCCGCAACGCCCTGCCCGGATATTATTGGCAGGCCTCCGCTTATCTTCTCTCCGTCAGAATGAGATGTTATGGTCGGCTGTTGTGCCGGATTCGGCGTTGCTGCAACATTAAGGTTTATTCTTCCTCCTTCAAGAACCCCTATATATGGGGTGACATAATTGACACCGGTATCGATCAAACTGGCATCCGGTATTTCAAACCTAAAATTCCCGTTTGCATCCACAACAACGCTTCCGACAACAGCATCAACTGCCCCGACAAGCGACCTGAACGTTACAGTTTCTCCGGCATCAGACACACCAATAACCGTTGGAGTTCGATCTGTTGTCTTTGAATCCACCGGTATCGTTATAGAGAGCACCCTAAATAGCCAGTGTGGAGCTGCCTCTAAATCATCATTATTATTACCATCATTACAGTTAAAACAGACCAGATTATTCCCAATATTGCCGGGGCCGCCAATATCAGAATCAATAACATTAAGAAATTGAACAGATTGAAGTGGCTGGTTAACAATTATATTTGCCCTTGTATTTGGAGTATCTGACTGAATTGTCGTTAGAAGGCCTGTTGTGCCTTGTAGATCAACTTCATTATCAATTTCAATAGTATCCCCTGCAACAATAGTAATGACTTTACCAAACACCACAGAAGTAAAATCATAGAAAGTGCTGTTATTCGTATTAATTGTTATGGCCTCAGAAGAATCAAAAGTGATCTCGCCGCTTGAATGTGTAAAACTACCGGCTGTCTGTGTAAAATTGCGCCCTAAAGTAAAAGTTTGTCCGGAGCCAGGTGCTGTAAAAGCACCTCCCGATATCTCCAGATTACCATTAATATCCAAGTTACCGGCAGTTGCTGTCAACGCACCGCCGCTCAACGAAACTGTTCCGACAGCGGCAACTGTAAAATCTCCCGAAACAGCGAACATACCACCTGAAACTGCCACATCATCACTTATATTTAGATTCGCTCCCGGGTTAAAAGTACCTCCGCTTACAGCAAGCTGATTATTAACTGTAAACACAGCATCTGTGTTGAATGTCGAAGGCGTTGGATTTGTATCGTTTATCGTTAAATTATAATACCCGCTTCCGGCAAGATCCTCGACAGTGAATGTATTTCCGGTATTATTACCGACATATATAAATGTTCCTGCCGCAAGAGCCGGATCGGTTTCCACGCTATTAACCGTTAAAGTTTCACTACCATTTAGAATAATGGTCCCGTCATTTGTAAGGGTATCTGTTACAGTTAAATCCTTCTCGCTTGCATTTGTGCTTAACGTCAATTGCCCTCCGCTCCGGATCTCAATATTCGCCACCTCAACCCCGGCACCGGCTATTGAAGCCAGAGTCGGGTCTACGGTAGCCACATCTGGAATAATGGCCGTATCTCTGGTTTCCGGGACCAACCCAAGGTCCCAGTTCCCTAAAGTGTCCCAATCAGTGGATATATCGCCTTCCCACGTGATTATTGCCCCTCCAAACAGCCAGTTAGTATTATTGTCATTTGGCTCATCAGAATTTCTTGCTACCAAGGTAACAACATTAACTGCCCCGCTTCCTCCTGCCGCTGTCCCTGATGCGTTGGAATCCCTTACCTCTAAGAAATTTAACCTTTGAGTTGCACCCACTCTAAGCTCAATAAATGACTCAGTACCTAGAATATCGCTTTGTATATAAAGCAGGTTTGAAGCATCCGTTCCTTGCAGCGTCAGATTTCCTCCAGCTGCGATCATTTGAATAGAACTAGCCGTAAACACCAGCGTGGACGGGACTGCTACTGATTTATTAAGATCAAAGAATGTCGTATTTGCATTACCCAGTATACTTTGATCACCGCCATCTAAAGTTATGGTACCTGAAGAATGTGTAAAGACTGCGGTATCTGAATGAGTGAAATCTCCATAAAGAGTAAAGATATTATCGCCATCAGGAGCAGTGAATGAGGATGTTCCGGCAATTGAAAGGCCTCCATTCACATCAAGAGTTGTCGTTGCAACATTAACCGAACCGGTCGCGCTTACAGCAATATCCCCTTCAACTGACATGCTATTATTCGCTGATGTAAATGAACCGCTGCTGACTGTAAGGTCACCGTCTGCGGTAATTCCTCCGGTATTAGCTGTAAATATACCGCCATTAACAGTTACGCCTCCAACACCTGCAAGGCCTGCCGTCAGAACATTATTATTTGTGGCCAGATCGAGTGTGCTGGCCGTGACCGTAAGGGTTCCTCTTACAACAAGATCAGAACTTGTTCTAAATGTATCTGCCGCGCCGCCATCATTATCGTTGATAACAAGATTGAAATAATCAACAGGCCCGAAATCTTTTAATATAAATGCCTCTGAAACATCACTATCCCCAATAAATTCAAAAATACCTGAATCCGGGTCAATGGCGGTAATTGCAATGTTTTGCGTTGTCTGACCATAAAGCTGAACAGTTCCTTCATTATCTAGAGAAAGAACGCTCAGATCACCATCTTTAACTTCAAGCACAGCTCCCGCATCAAGTTCAAGCTGGCCGGAAACAACAAGGTCCCTGGTATTCATATCCACTGTTGCATTATCTAGTAGCGTCAAATTCGCAATTGTAACATTGGAGGAAAACCTTGGCTGGACATTTACAGCCGATACATCAGGTATCCTTGCAGTATCAATATTTGAAGGAACGATACCAAGGTCCCAGTTCGCCGCCCTGTTCCAATCATTGTCTATATCACCCTGCCATGTTACTATTGCTGAACCGAAAACCCAATTTTCGGTATTTGAAAGATTTGATGATGAGTTTCGCCCGACCAATGTCAATCCAGAAATACCGCTTGCGCCGCCCCTGGCATCAGAATCTTCAACAACCAGCCACTCAATATCCTGAAGGCCTGAATTAGAATCAGTAACTTGACCCGGCCTCAGAGTTATCTGAGCCATTGTAGCTGGCGAATTACTTACCAGGTTCATAATATTCCCCATTGCGCCTCTTAATGTCAACTTGCCTTCGAAAACCTGCTCACCATTAATATCAAAGGTTAAGGTGCTGCCTGGCGACTGTTTAGAAAAATTATAGAATGCTGAAGTGCTTCCTCTTATGGTCTGATTGCCGCCCTCGAAAACAACTGTTTGGCTTCCGTGAACAAATGTTGCTGAACTTCCATGGCTCCAGTCACCCAGAATTGCAATTGTCTGTGTGTTTGCATCAAAAGTTCCTGCAGCATTCTCAAAATCCCCCAAGATCCTAATATCATCGCTGATAAGCTGAACCGTGCCTGAACCATTATGCCCCAAATTATAAAAATCCCTTGCAACCGTAACACCGCCTGATGTTATTGTCTGAGTGCCTGAGCTCGCAGTAAATGTAACGGAACCCGTACCTGATGCATATAACCCCGTAACATTCTCCCAATTGCCAGACAAAGTAACCGTTCCAGTCGTAGCAACCAAAGATCCTTCAATAACAACATCCCCCCCGACATTAATAACCCCATTATTCAAATTCAAAGTCGACCCAGATGGAATAACAATCCCCGCTAAGATTGCGGTACCTGCTACTAATTTCCATTTAGGTGCCATGTTGCCATACAATGTGTTTCCAAGCTTTAGCGCTTTTTGCCTGATCAATTCCCAAATTGTCGTTTTGTTTATTCCCATAATTCAATAAATTAGTGACAGGCTCCTTTTTAACGAAAAGAGTCTGTCACTAATTTTTAAACCTTTGCTTAAATTCCTTATCCCCCAAAACTCCCGCTCTTTTATTTAGCAGATCAAGCTCTTCTCCTTGATAGCTCATGACAAGGGTTCTATACGCTATTTGCCTTTCAAAACCACTTTTTCCCAAGCTCAAATAGACTTCACTTTCATCAAGCTTTATATTGCCACTTTTGCCAGTGATCAGATCAGAGTATCCTGACCAACTATAATCCTTAGGCTCAGAGACCAGCCCTGCTTTTACAGGATTAAGGTCAATATATCTTGAACACGCAAAAAAATACCTTTCCTGCTGGACTAAAAAGCTCTTAAACCTCCCTTGAAACACATGGCCAACCCTTCCATATTTTTTATTGAAATATTTTGCATATGCTTTTGATGTGTCTTCCATTACTTTAGAAAGACTGCCATCCGCTTTTGGCTCGACCAAAAGATGAATATGATTATCCATCAAAACGTAATTATAGATCTTTAACGGGTATTTATTTCTTGATTCTTCGATGAGGAATAAGTATCTTTGATAATCTTTTGTGGATTTAAAGAGAGCCTGCCTGTCATTCCCTCTTGAAATAACATGATGTACATAACCAGCTTCTTGTAAGCGAGGCGCCCTTGGCATGAACGCATTATATCAATATGGCACTAATATGTCAATAGGTACCACCTTCCTTTTTTAAATAGGTGCCACCTACCATACCAGAATTAGAAGTTTATTCCAAACCACACGCCTTTGCCGCCTTCCAGTTCGTATTCGCCAAGATCGTAACCATCATCTGCGCCTCCTGTAAATATAGCCCTTGAAACCGGGAATAGTGCATCGAATATCCAATGAGGAGTTGCATCGCCTGAATCTGTACCACCTTTGTTAACTGCACCCCAGGCATAAATATCATTTGATGATGCATGAGCATCCTGAACACTTACATAATAAACATTTTGAACTACTGTAGTAGTATCAAATGTAAAAGCAGTAGCACCCGGGGTGCTTTCAAGATATATCTCCCCTCCCAGATACTGTCCATCAATATTCAATGAACCGGAAACGGTATAGATCAATCCATCAGCAAACTTCAATGATGCTCCAGGCGTAGTGACTGTCAGATCAGTCGTCTCAAAGGCATCATCAAATGTCACAAAAGCTGAAGAATTAGTGACTATCAGATCATAATATGTCTGAGATCCTGAAGAAACAGTCTGGGCGGCCGTTCCGTCAAAAGTAACTGTCGATGCCCCTACCAAAACAGTTGATATCTTTGTATTATCCCAGTCGCCTGAAACAAACCAGGTGGAGGTCCCCATATTCAAGGTATCTGCTCCATCAAAATCAAAATTAACATCTCCATTAATATCAACCGTAGAACCGTCAGTATTAAACACTCCATAACGTGCAGTGGAAGCTGTATGATGCCCAAAGGTCAATGTATCAGTTGTCAAATTATACCCATTTGTCGTTACTGTTGTTGGTGTTCCAGCTGAAAATCCCGCTATACTAAACTCCTGTGCAATTACATCTCCTCCAAAAGTAAATGTGTAAGTATCATTTACCTGTAAGTCAGCTAAGCCATAATCCATTCCAGTAATTACCTGATTATCCCCAGAATAAACAATACAAATATCTCCAATGGTCGGGTTTGCCCCAGTCAAAACAACCGGTGTTATATCATCACCCAGCATAAGAATACATCTGTTTTCAGATGTTGATGTTAAAGTACCTCCGCCCAAAAATAGTTTTCCATAAAGTAGAATGTGCTCATCACCTGCATTATAATTTGAAGCCTTTCCATCAGCAGCTAAACTTAAATGATAGAATTCTCTTGCCTCTGCAAGTGGATGTATCGAACCATCACCTGTAAACGCAACACTGGAAGCATTGTAAGTAAATGTCCCCCCTGCAGAGTTCCAATCACCACCAATATTAATTGTTGAAGTAGACCCAGTAACCTCGCCTGCCGTTGCAAGGACAAAATCAGCCCCAACAGTGACATCATAGCCCGCAAAATTCACACCATTTACAGAATCAGTCGCAGTTACGGTCATACTATTTGATGTGATCAATGCATCCGCCAAGCTCCAACCTCCACTATCCCCGCCTCCATCATTAAAAAGAAGATCATAGAATGACTTTCCATCGGATGTGATCGTATTCCCCGTTACAACCGAGTCAAATGTCACGCTCGAATCCGCGATCGTAAACGTGCCGCCCGTCATATCCCAACTATCACCAGCCGCAATAGACGTCCTATCTCCCGCGACGTCATCTGTGCCATCCAAAGTACCATTGATATCAATAAGACCACTTATATCCAAGTCATATCCATTTGTATTCAATGTATCACTGTAATTGATCGTCAATGTTGAAGCTGTAAGGTCCGTTGCAAGGTCAGTCGTTTCAGGCGAACCCCCAATTACCAAATTACCGATATCAACACCACCGACATTATCATTATAAGTAAGGTTGCCATCAAAGTTGACAGTTCCAATACCCTTTGTAAATGTTCCGCCATTAAATGTCACCGCATGGGCAATGTACATATCAGGATCATTTGTGGCCAAATCAAAAATACCATCGGTCAAAATAAATCCACCATTTATATCCATGTTATCAACCGGCTGGAACGAACCTGTTGCAGTATTTATTTGAAGGTCATTGAAAGTCTGACCTCCTGATACCAATGGGTTTGTTAGAGTTGTTGATACAAATGTTACAGTGCTTGATCCAGGAGTAACAGTTGCTCTTGTAAAATCAACCGTACCAGAAACAGTGACTACGGAGCTGCCAAGATCAATAAATCCCCAGGTGTTCGAATTACCTTCAACATCAATATACTCTCCAATTGTATGAGTTCCTGAGCCAAGATCTATCTTGCCGTAAAAAGCTCCGGCAGTATCGCCCAAGCTCAAGTACCCTGCTGTCGTTAAATTGTAAGTATCTGTGTTAAGCGTCATCGCTTCAGCTTCAGTATCACTTGACGCATCCCCATATATCCTCAGGTCATTAACTGACCAATTACCTGTCATTGTAATTGATGCATCATTAACATTTGACAACCTGACTATTACATTAGGGATCGATAATGTGCCTTGGGAAACATCACCTGTCGGCCTCAGGAACAATGTTCCCGTCGTAATTGATGCACCTGTTCCCATAGTGACAAAATCATTTGTCGTTGGGAATATAACAGCATACCCGCCGGTCAATGCAAGCGATGCAGAATTTCCAAGCACGAGGTCTTCAGCTATTCTGAGGTTGCCCGATGTTGATGCCGAAATACCAGTTCCAACCTCATAAGTATCAAAAGCATTTGTCGCATTCGGATTTGATACTGTTCCATCACTCACATGTATCCATTTTCCCGTTGAAACAACAAGATTCGATATATCAGCAACATCTATATTTCCATAAATATTAAGATCATAACCTCCATCAGTAAGCTCAACATCTGTTATAATATTATCCTCATTGATAAGAATACTTGCAGCATATGAATCAGAGATCAAAGTTACCGAATGAGAATCAATTGTTACATTATCTGAAGGCCCTGGATAATCAACTCCCATGACACTTCCGGGACATGTCCCCCACGTGTTACAAACAGTCCAGTCATTATTCCCCACATCATTAAAGCCTGTTGCCTGATAAAGGCCGAATATCCAGAAAATATTGTTTCCGCGGTCAACTGAATTAATCGCGGTCAATGAATCAAACATCGACACAGAATCCTTAATATCCGCAAAAGCAACATCCTCTGTAGTTATCGGAGTATTTATCGTCCATTGCGTTCCAGGAATAGTTGAATTTAAATCAACATAAGTTCCAACTGCCTGGCCATCAACCGTAAAGGCATTCGATACAGTTGTTGTCGTTCCTGCAGTAAAATCAACACGCTTGTTTGGAGTGACAATTACTAAATTGTGAAACGCAGTATTTCCAGACAAAGTTGTTACCTTACTTACATCATCAAAGAATACAGATGATGTCCCAGCCGTAAAAGTACCTGCTGAACCCATCGACCATGTACCCGCGACATTAAGGTCATAGCTTCCGCCCTGAAGATCACCATCCATGACCATAATATTCTTATCAACTTCCAGGTCATCAGCTAAAATAACATTGTCCGTAGCAGTACCGCCTGTATTATTTATAACAAGGTCATAAAATGTCTGTCCTCCAGAAGTAACAGT